>JBBQJC010000042.1:0-30183 GCA_038325515.1 Gemmatimonadales bacterium
GTCTTCGTCCCGCTCGGCGAGGCGCTGCGGCGGCAGGGACAGGTCGCCCTCGCGCGGCGCGTCGCCCTGCGCGGCCTCGAGCGGCATCCACACGACGCCGAGGGACATGACCTCCTCGCGCGCATCTGCATCGACGAGGGCGATCTCGCGCAGGCCTTCGACGAGTGGGACATGGTGCTGCGTCTCGCGCCCGGCCACCTCGGCGCCCTCAAGGGGATGGGCTTCGTCTGCTTCCAGCAGGGACGCCTGCCCGAAGCCGAGCACTTCCTCGAGGGCGCGCTGCTGGCCGGCGAGAGCGACGCGCGGGTCGCCGGCGCGCTGGCGCAGGTGCGGGCCGCGCAGACAGCGCGCGCGATGCTGCCGCGGGCCGGCGAGCGGCTCCCCCCCGGCACCGCGCACGACCCGCGCTTCCTCTTCGCCGACCTGCTGAGCGGCGCCGAGCAGACCGCGCTCCTCCTCGACGGGGAGGGGCTCGTGCTCGCCGGGGCCTACGTCTCGTGGGAGGGGCGCGACGTGGCGCAGGAGGTCGGAGCGGAGCTGAGCGGGGTGAGCGACGCGGCCAGCCGCGCCACGCGCCACCTCGCCCTCGGCGAATGGAGCTCGATCGTCTTCGAGACCCAGGTCGCCGTCGTCGCGATGGCTCCCGCCGGCGGCGACGGGTTGCTCGTGCTCGCGACCTCGCGCGCGACTCCGCTGGGCCTGGTGCGGCGGCTGCTGGATCGGTGCGCCGACCGGGCGCGCCGGTGGCTCGGCGGGCGGTTCTGATGGCGAGCCCGTTCGGCGCCGTGCTGGATTCCGTGATTCGGGTGCGCGGCGTGCGCGCGGCGATCGTCGCCAGCGAGCGCGACGGCATCGTGGTGGACGCCATCCTCCAGATCGGCCAGTCGGGGGATCGGGTGGCGGCGCTCGCGGCGGCGCTCTACCGCAAGGCGCGGCTCTCGGCGGGCGCGGCGGGGATGGGGGCCGTGTCGTTCATGCAGCTCGAGGCGCCGCATGGTCGCATCTGCGCGGTCGGGGGGGGCGAGCTCGTGCTGATCGTGGTGGCTGAGTCGTCAGTCAACGTGGGGCTCGTGCGGGTGGAGCTCCTGCGAGCGGCGGGCGCGCTCACCGCCGCCGGAGGGGCAGCCGAATGACCATGACCGTCGTCGAATCGTGGATCGAGAAGCCCCTCGAGCGCTTCGTGCGGGACGCGGGCGTCGAGCTGGCGCTGCTGCTGCATCCCAGCGGCCAGGTGCTGGCGCAGCACGGCTTCGCGCGCGCGGTCGACGTCATGTCGGCGTGCGCGCTCGCCGCCGGAATTCACGCCACGGCAGGGGAGCTCGGCCGGATGCTGAACGGCCGCCCCTTTCGCGGGTTGCACCACGCCGGACGTACGCGTCAGGTATTCTTAGCAGAGGCGGCCTGGCCGCGCGGTACCTACATTTTTCTCACGGTGTTCGGCCCCGACAGCTCCCTGGGGCTGGTGCGCCTGTACTTCGACGAGCTCGCCGCGGGGCTCGTGGCCGCCGCGCCGGCCGAGCTGCCCAGCGCCGCGCCGGCGCTCGAGGGCAACTTCGAGCGCGACCTGAACCGCAATCTCGCCGTCCTCTTCGGCCGAGCCTAGCTCCTCCCCGCGTCCCACCCCTGCTTCGTGTCGCTCGTCAACTACGCCACACGCGAGATCACCTGCAAGATCGTCTACTACGGGCCTGGCCGCTCGGGGAAGACGACCAATCTGCACTACATCTACAGCCAGGTGCCGGATGACAGGAAGGGGAAGATGGTCTCGCTCGCCACGCAGACCGACCGCACGCTCTTCTTCGACTTCCTCCCGCTCGACCTCGGCTCCATCTCGGGCTTCACGACGAAGTTCCAGCTTTATACGGTACCCGGCCAGGTCTACTACCAGACGACGCGGAAGCTGGTGCTCCAGGGCGCCGACGGTGTCGTGTTCGTCGCCGACAGCCAGGCGCGCCAGCTCGGGGAGAACATCGAGAGCTTTCAGGACCTGCACGCGAATCTGTCGGAGCAGGGGGTCGATCCCCGGTCGATGCCCCTCGTCATCCAGTACAACAAGCAGGACCTGCCTGGCGACCTGATCGTGCCGGTCGCGGAGCTCTCGGACGCGATCAACTTCCGCAACGCGCCGGAGTTTCCCGCCGATGCCCTCCACGGGCCGGGCGTCTTCGAGACGTTGCGGGGGATCTCCGAGCTCGTGCTGCGCCGGCTGAGCACCTCCGGCTCCGGCGCCGCCGCCACCGCCGGCTCGCCGAAGTAGCCATGCAGGTCGATCCGCGCGCGCGATTCGACAACTACGTCGTCGGCTCGGCCAACCGGCTCGCCGTCGCCGCGGCGCGCGCCGTCGCCGAATCGCCGGGCGCGGTCTACAATCCGCTGTTCATCTACAGCGGCTCGGGGCTCGGCAAGACCCATCTTATCGGGGCCATCGGCAACCACGCGCTGCAGCGCGCCCCCGATCTCTCCGTCGAGTACGTCGCGCTCGAGGACTTCGTGCAGCAGCTCCACGCCGCGGTCGCCACGGCCGAGCTGGAGCGGTTCAAGCAGCGCTACGGCCGCGTCGACGTGCTGCTCGTGGACGACATGCAGTTCCTCACGGGCCATCGCGAGACGCAGAGCGAGCTGCTGCGGCTGCTCAACGCGCTGCAGGGGAGCGGCCGGCAGATCGTGATGACCAGCGATCGCCCCCCCTCGGAGATCGCCGACGTGGACGAGCGGCTCATCAGCCGCCTGAGCGGCGGGCTCGTCGTCGACATCGGCGTCCCCGACTTCGAGACCCGCGTCGCCATCCTCCGCGAGAAGTGCGAGGAGCGGCGCATCTCGTTCGCGCCTGGAGTGATCGAGGAGCTGGCACGCGGCGAGTTCGCCAACGTGCGCGAGCTGCAGGGGGCGATGAACCGCCTCAGCGCGCACCAGTCGCTGGACGGCACGCTCACGCCGGCCCAGGTGCGCGGCATCATCGGCGTGACCGAGGGGCCCGCCGCCCCCCCCCCGGCGCCGGCCGCGGCGGACGCCGGCTCGCGCGACGAGTTCTTCAGCTTCCTCACCGACATCGCCAGCGCCGTCGCGGCGCAGATCGAGCCGTGGAAGGTGCGCGTCGGCGAGGCGATCGCCTACTGGGAGGGGGAGGGCTACCGCACCGCGGCGCTCGAGCGGCTGATGACCGAGCGCACCGCGCCTCCCAACTACGAGGCGCTGCTGCGCGGTTTCGGGCAGGCGGTGGAGCAGCTCCGGGAGCTGGAGCGGCAGATCACCTCCGTCGACCCCGCGCTCGGCGGCGACGAGCGCTTCCGCGATCCGGAGCGGCTCACCGAGGCCACGCACTTCGTGGAGCAGGCGCTGGCGGGCGACGTCCCGCCGGCCGGCCCGCAGCCGGCGTTCACTCGCGCGACCTTCGAGGAGAGCGCCTCCAACCAGATGGCGGCGCGCGCCGCCGACGCGGTGATCGCCGAGCCGGGCCATCGCTACAACCCACTCTTCCTCTCGGGGCCGAGCGGTGTGGGGAAGACTCACCTGCTGAACGCGATCGGCAACGGCCTCGCCGCGCGCGGCGCGCGGGTCGCCTGCGTGGGCGCGCAGCTCTTCATCGACGAGCTGATCGTCGCGCTGCAGGAGGGCTCCGTCGAGCGCTTCCGCGCGCGCTACCGCTCGGCCGACGCGCTGCTCGTGGACGACGTGCAGTTCGTCTCGGGGAAGGCGCGCACGCAGGAGGAGCTGTTCCACGTCTTCAACCAGTTCCACTCCGCGGGCAAGCAGCTCGTGTTCGCGAGCGACGTCCCGCCGCGGCAGATCGAGGGGCTCGAGGAGCGGCTGCGCTCGCGCTTCGAGGGGGGGCTGTCGGCAGAGCTCGGGATCCCCGACCGTCCGCTGCGGCAGCGGCTGTTCGCGCGATTCCTCGCCGAGCGTGGCGCGGCGGCGCCCGACCTGCTCGCGTACCTCGCCGAGCGTCCTGCCTCGAGCGTGCGCGAGCTGATCGGGGTGGCGCACCGCCTCGCCGCCGCCTCCGATCAGAGCGGGGCGCCACTGTCGCTCCTCCTCGCGCGCCGCGAGCTCGAGCCCTCGGGGCGCACGCCGAGCGCGCCGCCCACCGTGGTGCGCCAGGCAGCCGACGTCTTCTTCCTGGACGACGAGAAGATCGTCTGGGAGTGGCCCGACGTCGGCAGCCGCCTGGTGGAGGAGCTGCGCTGATGGCCATCAAGGGAAGCCTCAAGGAGGCCAGCCTCCCCGACGTGCTGCAGCTCCTGGCGATGGGGAAGAAGACCGGCTGCCTCGCCGTCACGCATCGCAACAACTTCGGCTACATCTACTTCGACCGCGGCAAGATCTGCTACGCCTCGATCGTCAACCGGCGCGACCGCCTCGGCGACATCCTCGTGAAGAGCGGCTCCGTCACGCAGGCGCAGCTCGACGCGGCCATCGGCGCGCAGGCGCTGCACCGCGACAAGCGGCTCGGCGAGCTGCTGGTGGCGCAGGGCGCGATCTCGCGGGACGGGCTGCACGAGCAGATCCGGCTCCAGATCGAGGAGGCGGTCTACTTCCTCTTCACCTGGACGCAGGGGACGTTCAACTTCGAGGCCGACGTGCGCGCCGACGAGCAGGACTTCCTGGTCAGCATCAACCCCGAGTCGCTGCTGCTCGAGGGGGCGCGGCGCGTCGACGAGTGGAGCCTGATCGAGAAGAAGATCCCCAGCTTCGACCTCGTCTTCGACGTCGACCGCCGCAAGCTCGAGGAGAGCGGCGTCGTCCTGACGCGCGAGCAGGAGGCAGTCCTCGGCCTGCTCGACGGACGTCGCGACGTGGCCACGGTGATCGACGACTCCGGGCTCGGCGAGTTCGAGATCGGCAAGGCGATCTACGGCCTGGTCAGCGCCGGCTTCGCGCAGCGCGTGGGCAAGACGAAGGCGGCGGAGCCCTCCGTCAGCGACTCGCGCGTTGACGAGCACCGCAACCTCGGCATCGCCTTCTACAAGACGGGGATGCTCGACGAGGCGATGCGCGAGTTCCGCCGCGTCTCGGAGCTGCGCGAGGGGGATGCGCAGGCGCGCTTCTACGTCGGGCTCTGTCTGATGCGGCAGGGGCGCTGGACCGACGCCGTGGAGGCGTTCGAGGAGTGCGTCGCGCAGCCGGGCGCCCGCGCGGCGGCGCTGCACAACCTCGCCTACGCGCTCGAGCGGCTCGGCCGCTACCCGGAGGCGGGCGCCGCCCTCGACGAGGCGATCCGCCGCGGCGGCGCGAAGGACCCGCGCATCCAGACCTCCGTCGGCGTCGTCGCGCTGCGCACCGGCGACGTGATCGCCGCCGACGGCGCACTCACGGTGGCGCGTCCCCTTTTCGGCACGCGCGCGCCGACCGCCGCCTGGTTCCACTATTCCGCGCTCACCGCCGCGCTGCTCGGCGACCTCGAGCGCGCCACCACCCTGCTGCAGGAGGGGGTGACGGTGCACCCGCACGCCGCGGCGCTGCACAACAACCTCTCGGCGGTGCTCGAGCGGCGCGGCCGCTACCCCGACGCCCTGCAGGCGGCGGAGCGCGGGGCGCACGAGGACCCGGGCGTGGCACAGCTCCACAAGAACCTCGGCGACGCCCACTACCGCGCCGCGCGCTACGACAATGCGCTCGAGTGCTACCTCCGCGCCGTGAAGCTCAACGCGCGTCTCGGCGACGATGTCTATCTCAAGCTCGGCAACATCCGCTTCAAGCGGCAGGAGCGCGACGAGGCGGTGCGCTGCTGGGAGCAGGCCCTCGAGCTCGATCCGACCAACGCGATCGTGCGCACGAACCTGACCGCGGTCCGGCAGGTCCTGTGACGGCCGCCGACCTGTCGGAGACCGAGTTCGTCGCGCTCACCACCAAGATCGCCAAGGACCGCGGCTTCGGGTGCGCGAGCTACAAGGACAAGTGCCTGCGCCGGCGCATCGCGGTGCGCATGCGCGCGCGCGGCGTGCACACCTACGGCGACTACGCCCGCGTCCTCGACAGCGATGCGGCCGAGTACGACAAGCTGCTCGATGCCCTCACCATCAACGTCACCAAGCTCTTTCGCAACTGGGACACGTATCAGGCCATCGCCGAGAAGGTGATCGCTCCGCTCTGGGGCCGCGCCGGCGCGCCGGTGCACGTCTGGAGCGCGGGCTGCTCCTCCGGTGAGGAACCCTACTCGCTGGCCGCGCTGCTGCACTGCGAGGCGGAGCGGTCGGGCGGCCTCGCCGACCTCGAGCGCCGCGTCCGCGTGCTCGGCAGCGACATCGACGCGCGGTCGCTCGCCGCGGCGGAGGCCGGCGCCTTCGAGGAGGGCGACTTCGCCGACACGCCCGCCGACCTGCGCGCCCGCTACTTCGCGGCGGAGGCGCCCTTCACCATCGTCCCCGAGGTGAAGCGCCTCGTGCGGTTCGAGCGGCGCGACCTCCTGGCGGAGGAGCCGCCACCCGGCGTCCACCAGCTCGTCTGCTGCCGCAACGTCCTCATCTACTTCGACCGTGAGACGCAGGAGCGGCTCTTCGACAAGTTCCACCGGGCCCTCGCGCCCGACGGGTTCCTCGTGCTCGGCAAGGTGGAGACGCTCCTCGGCGCGGCGCGCACGCGCTTCGCCGCGGTAGACAGCCGCGAACGGATCTTCCGTCCCCTGTGACGCGCGCCCGCGGAGACCTGCGCGTCAAGGTGGCCGACTATGCCGTGGCCCGTGGCGAGACCACCATCGCCACGATCGGTCTCGGCTCGTGCGTCGCCATCGCGCTCTACGACCAGTCGACGCGCATCGGCGGCCTCGCCCACATCCTGCTGCCCAGCCAGGCGATGTCGCGCGAGACCTCCAACCCGGCGAAGTTCCCCGAGACGATCGTGCCGATCATGCTCGACGAGATGCGCGCGCTCGGCATGAAGGGGCCCGGCCGCGTCAACGCCAAGATCGTCGGCGGCGCGAGCATGTTCGGCATGCTCGTCAGCGGCACGGGCATCAACGTCGGCGAGCGCAACGTCCTCGCCACGCGCGAGGTGCTCGCCGCCGCGGGGATCCCCCTCGTCGCCGAGGACACGGGGCTCGACTATGGCCGCAGCGTCTACTTCCACCTCCAGGATGGCCGGGTGGAAGTGCGCTCGCTCAAGAAGGGGGACCGTGTCATCTGAAGCCGCCGCCGCGACGGTGCTCGTCGTCGACGACAGCGCCTTCATGCGCCGCATGATCGCGCAGATCATCGACGGAGCGCCGGAGTTCCGGGTCGTCGGCACCGCGCGCAACGGGGTGGACGCGCTGCGCCAGATCCACGCCCTCGATCCGCAGATCGTCACCCTGGACGTCGAGATGCCGGAGCTCGACGGGCTGCAGACGCTCGGCTATATCATGAGCGAGACCCCGCGCGCCGTCGTCATGCTCAGCGCGGCGGGCACGCAGGGAAGCGTCGACCTCACCCTGCGCTGCCTCGAGCTGGGCGCCGTGGACTTCGTGAGGAAGCCGTCGGGGCCGATCAGCCTCGACATGCCGTCCGTCACCGGCACCCTGATGCAGGCGCTGCGGGCCGCCGTGCAGGTCAACCTGGCGGGGATGCGCAGCCTGCCGCGGCCGGCCCGCTCCTCCCTGCCGTCTGTCCTCCCACCGGCCGAAGCGGCGCGCGAGGCGGTTGCCATCGCCTGCTCCACGGGCGGACCGCGCGCCCTCGCCGAGGTGATTCCCGCACTCCCCGCGCGGCTCGACGCGGCGGTGCTCGTGGTGCAGCACATGCCGCGCGGATTCACGCGCAGCCTCGCCGCGCGCCTCGCGTCGCTCAGCCGCCTCCCCGTGACGGAGGCGGTCGAGGGCGAGATGGTGGTCACGAACCACGTCTACCTCGCGCCCGGCGGGCTGCACATGCGGGTCACGACCGACGTCGGCGGCGTGCGCCGCATCGTCCTCGACGATACCCCCCCAGTGTGGGGGGTGCGGCCGTCGGCCGATCCGCTCTTTCGCTCGGTAGCGTCGCACTACGGTGCCGGCTGCGTCGGCGTGGTGCTCACCGGGATGGGCCGCGACGGAGCGGAGGGGCTCGCGGCGATCCGCGGCGGGGGCGGCGGAGCCGTCGTGCAGGACCGGGCATCGTCGATCATCTACGGCATGCCCTTCGCCGCGCTGCAGCGCGCCGGCGCCGACCGCGAGAGCCCGCTCCCCCGCGTCGCCGAGGCGATCGTGGAGCTTCTCGGCACCCACCGCGCGGCGCACCGATGATCGAGGAGTACTGGTCGCTCACGCGGCGCCCCTTCGCCAACACCCCCGACCCGGCCTTCGTCTACCGGTCGCCGGTGTTCGCCGAGGGGCTCGCGCGACTGCTCTACGACGCCACCGAGCTGCGCGGCGGCCTCTCCCTGGTGTCCGGCGAGATCGGATGCGGCAAGACGATGCTCGCCGGTGTCCTCGCCGACCGCCTCGCCGGCACGCGGTGCGACCTGATCTCCCTCCCCTATCCGAAGATCACCCCGTCGCAGCTCCTCGCGACAGTCGCGCGCGGCGCGGGGGTGGAGCGCGTCCCGCGGGGGAAGCTGGCGGTGATCGAGGCGCTCGGGGCCACTCTGGCGGACCGGCACCGTAACGGACGGCGTGCGGTGCTCGTCCTTGACGAGGCGCAGCTCGCGAGCCCGTCGCTGCTCGAGGAGATCCGCCTGCTCACCAACTACGAGGACCGGCAGGACAAGCACCTGCACGTCGTCCTCCTCGGACAGCCGGAGCTCAGAGACCGCGTGCGCCAACGTCCCCAGATCGACCAGCGCGTCAGCCTGCGCTTCCACGTGGAGCCGATGGACGGCGACGACGTGCGCGGCTACGTGCGCCACCGGCTCCAGGTGGCGGGGGCAGGGGAGCGCCGCATCTTCGACGAGCCGGCGGAAGGGGCGCTCGCCGAGCGCAGCGCGGGGATCCCGCGCCGCGTCAACACGCTCGCCACGCAGGCGATGTTCGTCGCCGCGATGCGCCACCTCGCCTGCATCGACGCGGCGCTCGTGCACGACGTGGCGGACGACCAGACATGAAGCGCCGGATCCGCTACAGCGAGTTCGTCGCGCCGCCCACGCCGCCTGCGCCCGAGACTCCGGTCGCGCCGGCGTACGTGCCCACGCGAGCGTCCCCCGTCGCGCCGTCGCGCCCCACGCCGGCGCGTTCCTCGCGCGCCGTCCCGTCGCGCCTCACGCCGGCGATCTCCCATTTCCCCGTCCCCGCGATGCGCCCCACCCCCGCGCTGGGGATCGCGGCGATTCCCGGCGCGGTGCTGCACGGTCCGGCGAGCCCGCGCGAGGCGCGACCCTCCGGAAGCGCACTCGTGGTGCGCGAGCAGGCATCGCTCCCCCTGCGCAAACGCGCCCGCGCGCGGAGCGGCTCGGCCGACCTCCTCGTCTTCCGCATCGGCTCCGAGCAGTTCGCCGTGGCGCTCGGCGCCGTGGAGGAGGTGGTGGACCTCGCGACGGTGCACCACGTCCCCGAGATGCCGAGCGCCATGGTCGGCGTCGTGACCGTGCGCGGCGCCCTCACGCCGGTGTACGCGCCGGCCGCGGCGCTGGGGATCGCGCTCGCCACCGGCACCTCGGCGCTCATCTTCCGCCGCGGCCGCGCGCGCATCGCCCTCGCGATCGACGACGTGGACGACGTCTTCACACTGGATCTCGCGCTCCTTCGTGACGCCCCCCTCGCCGACGATGGCGACGGCGTGGTGCTCGGCGTCGTGCGCCAGGGCGACGCGCTCATCGCAGTGCTGGATGCCGACGCGCTCATCGCCTGCTGTCAGGCCGTACCCGTACTGGAGTCCGCATGAGCATCGAGGCCGACAAGCTCGTCACCTTCCGGCTGGGCGACGATCACTTCGCCGCCGACATCTTCTCCGTCGAGCGCGTGCTGCGCTACGTCGCGCCCACGCCCGTCCCCGACATGCCCGCGTACATCGAGGGGGTGATGGACTACCGGAACGCCGTCGTGCCGGTGGTCAACCTGCGGCGGCGCTTCGAGCTCCCCGACGCCCCCGTCCGGAACGAGACGCGCATCCTCGTCCTCAACGTCGACGGCGAGTGGGTCGGGCTCGTCGTGGACGCGGTGAGCCAGGTCGCCACCTTCGACCGCGCCGCGGTGGCCCCCCCGCCCAAGCTCTTCCGCGGCCTCGCGGGAGAGTACATCCGCGGTATCGTGCGGCAGGGCGACAAGCTCGTCATCTTCCTCGACGTCGACCACCTCATCTCCTCCACCGAGCGCATCGCCCTGCAGGAGGCGGGGGCGCGGGAGCTGGCGCATGGCTGAGTGCGCGGACGCTTATCGCGCGCGGCTCGCCGCGCTCGCCGCGCGCATCGATGCGGCCGGCGCCCCGGCCGGCGCCGCGGCCGACCGCAACGCGATCCGCGCCGAGCTCGTGTCGCTCGGCAAGTCGCTCGAGTCGGACCTCGCCGAGCTCGCCGCCGTCAAGGAGGAAGCGAAGGCGGTCGTCGAGCGGTGGAAGGCGCTGCAGTCGAGCCTCGCGCCCGCGTTCGATGCGGCGCGCCCGGTGGTGGCCGACCACATCGGCGCCTCCACCTTCATCGAGAAGGGGTGGACCCGCATCTCGCTCGGCGACTACGTCGGCGCCGAGGAGACGCTCGACAAGGCGCTGCAGCTGGCCCCCGGCGATGCGCAGGCCGAGTCGCTGCTCGGCTGGGCGCAGATGCTCCAGGAGAAGTACGACGACGCCCTGATGCAGTTCCAGAAGGTGCTGATGCGCGATCCGGCCAACGCGCTCGCCCGCATCAACGTCGGCTACATCTGCCTCAAGAAGGGGATCTTCGGCGAGGCCATCGAGCACCTCTCTCGCGCCATCCGCCTGGACAGCGACAAGAAGGCGACCCTCTACGCGCACTTCTACCTCGGGCTCGTGTATCTCGAGCGGGACATGTTCGAGGACGCGCAGACCTTCTTCGAGAAGACGATCGCCCTCGGCCCGAATCTCATCGAGGCATATTACGAGCTGGGACGCGCGCTCTGGTTCAACGGCCGGCGTGACGAGGCAGTGCGGACGTGGCGGGATGGGCACGCGGCCAACCAGTTCAATCCGTGGGGGAAGAAGTGCGCCGAGGTGCTGGGGACCGTGGAGCAGGGCGGGGAGCCGTAACCGCGGCGCGCTGGCGTCGCCGCCTCGGCGCGTCCCTGCTCGTGGTCGCGGGCGCGCTCGGTCGGCCCGCGTTCGCCGCGGCGCAGGACGACGCCCCGCGCCGGCTCGACAGCGGGCGCTTCACTTTCGTGTACTTTCCGCGCGACGAGGCGCTGGCGCGGGCCCTCGTCCGCTCCGCGGCGGCCAACGACAGCTTCCCCTGGCTTCCCCGCCCGACCCAGCGCGTGCTCGTCGCCCTCGCTCCAGACGCGTCGCGCTTCAGGAGCTGGGCGGGCTCGAGCGCGCCCGAGTGGGGGGCGGCGGTCGCCTTCCCCGATCTGCGCCGCATCGTGATGCAGGGGCGCTCGGCCAGCTCCGACGCGGGGGATCCGACGGAGGTGCTCCGTCACGAGCTGGCGCACCTTGCACTGCACGAGCGGCTCGGTGAGCTCCCGCCGCGCTGGTTCGACGAGGGGTACGCCAGCTTCGCGGCTCGGGAGTGGGGGCGAGAGGACATGCTGGCCGCCAACGTGGGGCTGGCGATCCACGGGGCACCGACGCTCGACCAGCTCGAAGGAGAGTTCTCCGGCGGCTCGCTCGAGGCGCAGGCCGCCTACGCGCTGAGCTATCGCGCCGTGGCGGAGCTCGCGGCCATGGATACCTCGAGGGGGCTCGCGCTCTTCTTCGACTACTGGCGGAAGGGGGAGTCGCTGGATGGCGCCGTGCGGCAGGCCTACGGGATCACCCTGGCCGGCTTCGAGGAGCGGTTCCGGGCGCGCACCAGGCTGCGCTACGGGGCGCTCGCGCTCGTGGCCGATCTATCGACGGCCGGCCTGGTGGTGTCGCTGCTGATCCTCCCCTTCTTCGTGGCGCGGCGGTCGCGGGACAGGAAGCGGCTCGCGGCGCTGATCGCGGCCGAGGCGGCGGCGGAGCGTGCGGAGCAGGAGTCGATGCTCGCGTTGCTGCTGCGGGACATCGGGGAGTCGTGAGGGGGGCGAGGCTCGCTTGACACGCCAGAAGGCCCCGCCTACACTGCTCAGTCATGGCACAAATCGACACGACGGCGCAGCCGCGCCCCTGGCTCTGGTGGGGGATCGCACTCGGCACGATCCTGGTGGGATATGCCGACCTCGCGCGCGGCGGCACGACCATCGCGCCGATCCTCCTGGTGCTGGGCTACTGTGTGCTGGTGCCGGTCGCGATCGTCAAGTAGCTGCTCAGCCGCGAATAGTCACGAAAACTTAATGTTCGAGAGAGAGGGGTGCGGCCGGCGTTGGCCTCGCTCGTGCGTTCGTTTCGGGCGAATAGCTCAGTTGGTTAGAGCGCCTGCCTTACACGCAGGATGTCGGGGGTTCGAGTCCCTCTTCGCCCATGGTTCAGAAGCGCGCATCTTCCGAGTGACCTGCCCGGACCCTGCGACGCCAGGCGGTGTACGTTTGTTTAACGTTTTGGAGGGTTACGACTGTGAAGGCTCCGCATCGCTCCGCACTCCCGGCCATCGCGCTTGCCGCGGCACTCGCCGTGTCGCTCGCTCCCTCGGTCGCCAGCGCCCAGCGTCAGCAGGTTCCCGGCCCCGACACGAAGCGCGTGCTCGTGACGGCGTTCCGCGGTGATGTCGAAGGAGGGGTGAAGCTCGCGGACGAGATCCGCAACCGCGTCGCCAGCTCGTTCAACGTCAAGCAGCTGATGGCTACCTCGAAGAAGGAGATCGAGGCCAATCTCACCCAGTCCGGGTACCGCGCGGACTCCGCGCTGAATCCCAACGACATCAAGGAGCTCGCCAAGCTCGTCCGCGCCGACGAGGTGATCGACGGCACCGTGACGAAGACGGCGAGCGGCTACCGCGTGAATGCGCGCATGTTCCTGCCGCGCGACGCCGCCCTCGCCCAGCCCCTCGTCACCGTGGAGTCGTCCAACCTGGGCGACGTGGCGAAGCAGGTGGTGAGCGAGTACGACAACGCGCGCAAGCAGCTCAAGGCGAACCAGGACTGCGAGAACGCGATCCGCGCCGGCAAGCCTGCCGACGCCATCGCCGCCGCGCGCCGAGGCATCGCCGACTATCCGAAGGCGACGCTGTCCCGGCTCTGCCTCGCCAGCGCCTATCAGGTGTACAAGACCACCGCGGACTCCACCGGCCCGTGGAAGGACTCCGTGATCGCCGTCACGCGCGCCATCACGAGCCTCGACAACCAGAGCAAGATCGCCTACCAGCTGCAGTACGACGCCTACAAGGCCAAGGCGGACACGACGAACGCCCTCAAGGCGCTCGTCGGCCTGATGAGCGCCGATCCCACCAACTCGACGCTGCGCGAGCAGGTCATCGCCGAGCTGGTCACCTCGGGCAGGCCCGAGATCGCCATTCCGACGGCGAAGCAGCTCGTCGCCGACAACCCGGGCGATCCGCAGTACGCGCGCACTTTCTGGCTCGTGCTCAACGCCGCGCACAGCTACAAGGACGCGGTGGCGGCCGGCCAGGCCTACGTCGCGCTCGATTCCTCAGCGGCCGACACGAACTACTTCTTCCGCCAGATCTCCGCGCTGCAGGCCGACAGTGCCTACGCGAAGGCCGCCGAGTTCGCCGCCGCAGGATCCGCGAAGTTCCCGCGCAACACCTCGCTGCTCATCCAGAAGGCGAGCAACGAGCGCCGCGCCGGCCAGCTCCCCGCCGCCAAGGCGTCGCTGGAGCGCGCACTGCAGATCGATCCGAAGGCGGTCGGCGCCAACATGGTGCTCGCCCAGCTCGCCAGCGACGCCGGCAACACTGACGAGATGATCAAGTACGTCAAGGCCGACATCGCCGCGGATCCCACCAACAAGGATCGCGACGCGCAGTTCCTGCTCATCTCGGGCGGCGCGGCCTACAAGGCGGCGGCCGCGTCCAAGAAGCCGGAAGACTTCACGAAGGCGCTGACGCTCCTCAAGGCGTCGGACGAGATCAAGCCGGACGTCAACGCCAAGTACCTGCAGGGTGTGTCGGCATTCGGCCTCGTGCAGCACTACGCCACCGCGCTGCAGGCCTCCAAGACCTGCGCCGACGCCAAGGCCGGTCAGGACGCGCTGCTCACGGTGAACGTCAACATGCCGGCCGCCGGCGCCGTCGACGCGAACACCGCCAAGCAGATCCTCGGCGCCGCAGGCCAGTATCAGGCCTTCTTCGACGCCTCGGCGAAGCGCTACTGCAAGTGACGAAAGGTTCGAAGTTCGAGGTTTGAAGTCTGAAGTCACGGCAAAGGCACACCGGATCATGTCCGGTGTGCCTTTGCCGTGACCTCGAACCTCTCACCTCGAACCTCTCACCCGTCGTTACAGATTCTCCCCCGGGAGATGCTGCACGTGCACCAGCAGGTCCGCTCGCCGCGCGCGGTAGTCGCACACCGTGGCCAGCGATCCCTCGCCATCCAGGTTCACGCTCAGCGGGGTGTCGCTCGTCACCTTGAGCCACGGAAGCTGCGCGTAGTGCACCCCCGGCAGCCCCAGGTGCTCGCCGCTCTTCACCTTGAGGGAGAGCAGGGCGAAGTCGCGGCGCGACATCGCCTCGATCACGCAGAGATCCACGAGCCCGTCGGTCACGCTCGCGTCGGGGGTCATCGTCGTCCCCCCGCCGGTCACGCGCGCGCTCCCCACGGCGAAGGCGAGAAAGTCGGTGTCGAGCCTGAAGCCGGCGCTCTGGAAGAGGGCGTGCCGCTGCTCGTTCCCCGCCCACTTCCGCAGCGCCGTGATCGCGTAGGCCAGCGGCCCCAGCGAGGCCTTCGCGTCGGCCGGCGTCTCCGCCGTGGCCTCGGCCCCAACGCCCCCCGTCGACACGTTCAGAAAGCGCCTTCCGTTCATCGACGCGGTGTCGATGAGCACGGGCTTGCGCCGCAGGATAACATCCATGGCATGATCT
The DNA here is from genome assembly GCA_038325515.1 of Gemmatimonadales bacterium. GTDB lineage: Bacteria > Gemmatimonadota > Gemmatimonadetes > Gemmatimonadales > Gemmatimonadaceae > AG11. The sequence goes on from JBBQJC010000042.1 coordinate 14,947, forward strand.
GCATCTTCCGGAATCCCGGTCTGGCGGGCGAAGTCGTTGGCGGTGCCGAGGGGGATCACCCCCAGCGGCACGCCCCGCCCGTCCAGGCCGTTGACGACCTCGTTCAGGGTGCCGTCACCCCCGCAGGCGATCACCACGTCGGTTCCCCGGTCGGCCGCCTCGGCCGCGAGCGCCTCCGCGTCGCCCGCGTTCCAGGTGATGCGCACGTCCGTCGCGTGGCCGCGCTGCCGCACCCAGGCGACCATCTGGCGCAGCTCGGTGCGGTCGGCGCGGGCGCCATGGACGATGTAGGTCAGATGCTTTCGAACGGGCATGCACGTTGGACGCGGGTCGAGGGACGCGCGTCGTTGCGACGGCGCGCCGTGATGCTGTAGTATGTCTGCTGCGACTCCGAATGACCATGCGTGGGCGTCGGGCTACCATGCCCCGGCGCTCGTCGAGCCCACCCTCGAGCTGCTCGGGGGCGCCTCTCTCGTGCTCGACGGCACGCTGGGGGGCGGGGGGCACAGCGCCGCCCTGCTGCACGCCGGCGTGGCGCACGTCGTCGGCATCGACCGCGATCCGGAAGCGCTCGCCTCGGCGCGCGCGCGGCTCGCCGAGGCGGGGCGCGACGGCCGCTTCATCGCCCACCAGGGCAACTACGCCAACCTCGGCGCCATCGCGGCGCTGCACAACGTACGCTTCGACGGCATCTTGCTCGACCTCGGCATCTCCTCCCACCAGATCGACGACGCGTCACGCGGCTTCTCCTTTCGCGAGGGGGCGCCGCTGGATATGCGCATGGGCCCCGACGGCCCCACCGCGGCCGACGTCCTGAACGAGAGCGACGAGGCGGAGCTCGTGCGCATCTTCCGCGAGTTCGGCGACGAGCCCCGGGCCGCGCGCCTCGCGCGCGAGATCGTGCGCCGCCGCGACACGCGCCCCTTCGACACGAGCGACGACCTCGTCGGCGCCATCCGCGCCACGCTCGGCTCCCGCAGCGGCGCGCCCGAGTTCGCCCGCCTCTTCCAGGCAGTGCGCATCGCCGTCAACGACGAGCTGGCCGGTCTCGCGCGCGCGCTCCCCGACCTGCGCGACCGTCTCGCCCCGGGCGGGATCCTCGCGGTGATGTCCTATCACTCGGGGGAGGACCGGCTCGTCAAGCACGCCTTCCGCGAGTGGAGCGAGGACTGCCTCTGCCCGCCGAAGCACCCCATGTGCACCTGCGGCGGGGGGCGCTCGCTCGGCGAGGTGCTCACGCGCCGCACCATCGTGGCCACGCCGGCCGAGACGGCGCGCAACCCACGCGCCCGCAGCGCGAAGCTCCGCGCATGGCGACGCGCAAGGTAGGCGGGGGAGGGAGCGGCCGGCTCCGGCTCGCCCTCGTGCTGCTCTGTTTCCTCGTCATCACGTCGGGCGTCATCCTGCGGCGCGTGTACGGGATCGCCGCGGCGCGCGAGCTCCAGGAGCTCGACGCGCGCCGCGCCGCCCTCGTCGCCGAACGGCTCAGGCTCGAGGGACAGATCCGGTCCGCCTCGGGGCGCGCCCGCCTTCAGCCCATCGCCGAGCAGCGCCTCGACATGCACGTCCCCAACGACAGCCAGGTGATAATCCTTCCCCGCGACGCGCATGACACGCCCTAGCCGCGTCGGCGTGGTGCACCTCGCGCTCGCGCTGTTCGTGGTGGCGCTGCTCGTCCGCACGGCCAAGGTGCAGCTGCTCCAGGGGCGCACCTGGGCGGCGAGTGCGCAGCGGCAGCAGAGCACCGAGCGGGTGGTCCCCGCACCGCGCGGCGAGATCCTCGACGCCACGGGCGAGACGCTGGCGCAGAGCCGCGAGACGGTGAGGCTCGACATCGCTCCCCCCGAAGTGCGCGACCTGCGCAAGCTGCGCGCGATCCTCCTCAAGGCGGGGGTCCCCGCGGAGTTCGCCAGACGCGCCAGCGATCCCCGCCGGAAGTGGGTGACGATCCCCGGCCGTTACCTCGCGATCGACGTCGCCGCGGCGAGCGCGATGCGCGGCGTCTACACCACCGCGATCATCGAGCGCGCCTACGCCTTCTCCGAGGGGACGCGCCGCATCATCGGCCGCGTCGACGCCGACGGCAAGGCCGTGGACGGCGTCGAGCTCGCGCTCGACGCGCTGCTCAAGGGGACGCCCGGTGCCGCGACGGTCATGCGCGACTCGCGCGGCCGCCGCTTCGAGTCGCCCGCGGCCCCCGGCACCCCACCGGTCACCGGCAACACGGTGGTCCTCACCATCAACCACCAGCTCCAGCAGATTGCCGAGCGCGCCCTCGGCGACGCGGTGTCGAGCATGGGGGCCGAGGGGGGCGACGTCGTGGTGATGGATCCGGCGGACGGCTCGGTGCTCGCGATGGCCAGCATGCGCCAGGATCCGCGGGCCACCGCCTCTACCGCGCTGACCGAGCCCTACGAGCCCGGCTCCACCCTCAAGCCGTTCGTCGCCGCCATTCTCATGGAGCACGGCAAGGCGAAGGAGTCGGACGTGGTGCCCACGTACGGCGGCGAGCTGACGATCAACGGCCGCACCATTCACGACGAGCACCTCGCCGCCTCGTTCAACCTCACCGATGTGATCCGCTACTCCAGCAACGTGGGGATCGTCCAGTTCGCGCAGCGGCTCACGCCGCGCGAGCAGTTCGAGGCGCTGCGCGACTTCGGCTTCGGCACCCCGACCGGCGTGCCGTATCCGGTGGAGGCGGCGGGAACGCTGCGCGAGCCGGCACGCTGGTCGAAGCAGTCGGCCAACTCGATGGCGATGGGCTACGAGGTGGCGGTCACCCCCTTGCAGCTCGCGTCGGCCTACACGGCCATCGCCAACGGGGGAGAGCTCCTGCAGCCCGCGCTCGTGAAGGAGGTGCGCGCGCCCGACGGCACGGTCCTCTACGAGCACGAGCGGCGGGTGCTGCGGCGGGTGCTCTCGCCCGCGGTGGCGCGCCGTGTGCGTCAGATGCTGCTCGGCGTCGTCGAGGAAGGCGGCACCGCGAAGCTGGCGGAGCTCGGCTCCTTCTCGCTGGCCGGGAAGACCGGGACGGCCCGCCGCACCGTGAACGGGCGCTACGCGGCGTCGCAGTACATCCCCACCTTCGTCGGGCTCTTTCCCGGCGATAATCCCCAGTTCGTCATCCTGGTGAAGATCGACAATCCCAAGGGCGCCTACTACGGCGGGCTCACCGCCGCGCCGGTGACGAAGGCGGTGCTGGAGGCTGCGCTCGCCTCGCGCAACGCAGCGCTCGACCGGCGCACCCTCGCGGCCAGCCGGCAGGAGCAGCCGCTCGACTCGGCGCGCACCGCCTTGAAGCTGGCCGCCGCCGTCCAGGTCGCGAGCGACAGCGTGAGCAGCGTGCGGCGCGACAGCGTGCACGCCGCGGGCGTGGCCGACGACGACAGCGCGGGGACGACCCCGTTCGTCGCCACGCTCCCCGCGCCGCCCGCGCCGCGTGTGCTTCCCCTCCCTCCGCGCGCCGTGCCCGACGTGCGCGGGCTCACGGCGCGACAGGCGGCGCACGTCCTGCACGTCGCCGGATTCCGCGTCCAGCTCGCGGCGGGCGCCGCTGGCGAGACCTTCCCCGCCGCGGGCACCGTCGCGCCGGCGGGGAGCCTCGTACACCTGGCAGGAGCGCCGTGAACGGGGGAACGACGGTCTCCACCGACGTCGTGGTGAACGCGCTGCGCGACGCGAGTCTCCTCGTCGCCGCGAGCGACGCCCTGCCCGCGCGGGTGCGCGCCGTCACCGACGACACGCGGACGATCGCCGAGGGCGCGCTGTTCCTCGCGGTGCGCGGGGCGGAGCGCGACGGCCACGACTACCTGGGCGACGCCGCGACGCGCGGCGCCGTCGCGGCGATGGTCGAGGATCCCGCGCGCACCGCGCTCCCGGCCATCGTCGTCCGCGACACGCGCCGTGCCGCGGCGGTGGCCGCGTCGGCGTTCTACGGCGCTCCGGCGCGCGCGCTGCGCCTCGTCGCCGTCACCGGGACGAATGGCAAGACGACGACAGTGGGGATGCTGCGCCATCTGCTCGACGCGCCGGCGGGGCGGTGCGCGTCGATCGGCACGCTGGGCGTCCTCGTGGGCAGCGCGGGCGAGCCCCTCGCCGGGGGCAGCGGGCTGACGACCCCCGGGCCGGTCGAGCTGCAGCGGGTGCTTCGCGCCCTGCACGACGCCGGCGTGCGGACGGTGGTGATGGAGACCTCGTCGCACGCGCTGCATCAGCGACGCACGGAGGGGCTGCGCTTCGACGCGGGCGTGTTCACGAACCTCACGCGCGACCACCTGGATTATCATGTGACGATGGAAGAGTACTTCGCCGCGAAGGCCCTCCTCGTCGGCCAGCTCGGCGAGCGCGGGGTGGCAGTCGTCAACGCCGACGAACCGGCCTGGCGCGCCCTGCCCGAGGCGCCGCGCACCGTCACCTTCAGCGTGGAGGCGGACGCCGACGTTCGCGCCATCGCGGTGCGCTACTCGCCGCGCGGGAGCGAGTGGACGCTCGCCGCGCACGGCGAGACGCACGCCGTGAGCCTCCCCCTCATCGGCGACTTCAACGTCGCCAACGCGCTCGCCGCCGCGGGGGCCGCCGTGGCGCTGGGCATGCCCGCCGGCGCGGTCGCCGCCGCCCTGTCCACGCTGCCGCAGGTGCCGGGACGGCTGGAGATGCTCTACGACCGTCCACTGATCCTCCGCGACTACGCGCACACGCCCGACGCGCTCGAGCGCGCGCTGCACGCGGTGCGACCCTTCACGCGCGGCAGGCTGCTCGTCGTCTTCGGCTGCGGCGGCGACCGCGACCGCGGCAAGCGCCCCGAGATGGGGCGCATCGCCCAGGCGCTGGCCGACGTCGCCATCGTCACGAGCGACAACCCGCGCACCGAAGACCCGGAGCGCATCCTCGACGACATCGAGGCGGGGATGACGCCAGGCGCGCACGAGCGCGTCGAGGACCGGCGCGCCGCCATCGAGCGCGCGATCGCCCTCGCCGGCGACCGCGACGTGGTCCTGCTCGCGGGCAAGGGACACGAGACCTACCAGATCCGCGGCACCGAGCGGCTTCCCTTCGACGAGCAGGAGATCGTGAACGAGATCATCAAGGCAGGAGCGCGCTGATGGCCGGGGCCGACACGCCGCAGGCGAGCGCACTCGCCCAGCCGCAGTTCTGGACGCTCGACCGGGTAGCCAGTGCGCTCGGCAGCGGTCCGCGCGGCGCCACCGCGCTCACGCGCATCGCGACCGACACGCGCCACGTCGCACGCGGCGACTGCTTCGTCGCCCTGAAGGGCGAGTCCTTCGACGCGCACGACTTCCTCGCGACGGCAGTGGAGCAGGGCGCCGCGGCGCTCGTCGTGTCCGACGCGCGGCGCGCGGCGAACCTCGGCGTCCCCGTGTACGAGGTGCCGGACACGCTCGCGGCGCTCGGCCTCCTGGCGCGCTATCGCCGCCGCGCCTGGGGCGGGGGGCGCCTCGTCGTCGGCGTGGTGGGCACCAATGGCAAGACGAGTACGAAGGAGCTGCTCAAGGCGGCCCTCGGCGGCGCGCTGCAGGTGCACGCCACCACCGGCAACTACAACAACCTCGTCGGCGTCCCGCTCACCCTGTTCGCCCTTCCCGACGACGCCGACGTCGCCGTCATCGAGATGGGGACCAACCAGCCGGGCGAGGTCGCCACCCTGCGCGCGATCGTCGAGCCCGACGTCGTCGTCGTGACGTCGATCGCCGAGGAGCACCTCGAGGGACTGGGCGACCTCGCCGGCGTGCTGCGCGAGGAGGTCTCGGGATGCGCCGGAGTTCCGCTCGTCATCGTTCCAGCCTCGCAGCCCGAGATCGGCGAGGCCGCCGTTCCGCTGGCGCAGCGCACGGTCAGCGCCGGCCTCGACGACGGCGACCTCCGCCCGACGGCGTGGGGCACCGAGCCCGACGGCCAGGGGTGGGTGGAGCTCGAGGGCGTCCGCGTGACGATCCCGCTTCGCGGCGTGCACAACCTGCGCAACGCGATGCTCGCCCTCGCGGTCGCGCGGGAGTGCGGAGTGAGCGTCGAGGCGGCCGCCCGCTCGCTGGCCAGCATGCCCTCGCCGCCGATGCGTGTGCACTTCGAGTCGCACGGCAACGTCACAATCATCAACGACGCCTACAACTCGAACCCCGGCTCGGCGCGCGTCGCGCTCGAGCTGCTGGAGCACGCCGGCGCGGGCCGCCAGCGCGTGGCGGTGCTCGGCACGATGCTCGAGCTCGGCACGCACGCCGATCGCCTGCACGACGAGGTGGCTCGTGCCGCCCTGGCGGGCGGCTCGGAGCTCGTCGTCGGGGTGGGCGCCTTTGCCGATGCGTTGAGCCGGGTGGCTCCCGGGGACCCGCGCGTCGCGAGCGGGGAGACCCCGGAGGCGGCCTGGGACGCCACGCGTTCGCGCCTCGCCCCCGACGCGGTTATTCTGCTCAAGGGGTCGCGCGGGGTCCGACTCGAGCGTCTCGTCCCGATGATCTCGGAGTGGGCCGCGTCGCGCTGACGCCGCCTCCATCGCTCTCCCACCACGCTCGCTCCCGGATCACTTGCTCTACTACCTCCTCGCTCCGCTCATCCCGCGCTTCCACGCGCTCAACGTCTTCACGTACATCACCTTCCGCGCCGCCGGCGCCGCGGTGACCGCGATCGCGCTGAGCTTCCTCGTCGGCCCGATCATCCTCCGGCGGCTCGACGTGGCGTCGAACTACCAGGTGGTGCGCGAAGGCACCCCCGACTCGCACGCGGCCAAGGCGCAGACCCCGACGATGGGCGGGTTGATCTTCCTCTTCAGCGCGCTCGTCGCGACGATCCTGTGGGCGCGCATCTTCAGCCACTACGTCGTCGTCGCCCTCGTCGTCACCGCGTGGATGGGGGGCATCGGCTTCCTCGACGACTTCCTCAAGCTGCGCCAGAAGCGGCTCGGCCAGAAGAACGAGGGGCTCGTCGAGCGCTACAAGCTCGCCGGCCAGGTGGGGATCGGCCTCGCGCTCGGCACCTACCTCTGGCTCTCCCCCCTCTCGCCCACGCTGCCGGGCGCGTCCATCACGCTGCCGTTCTACAAGTACTTCCTCGTCATCTTCACCATCCCCGCGCTGTACGTCCTCTTCGTCACCTTCATCCTGACGGGAGTGAGCAACGCGGTGAACATCACCGACGGGCTCGACGGGCTCGCGGCCGGGCTGAGCGCCATCGCCTTCGCCGTGATGGGGGTGTTCGCCTACGTGATCGGCCGCACGGACACGAGCAAGTACCTCGGCATCTTCTACCTGCAGCACTCGGGGGAGCTGACGATCTACTGCATGGCGATGGTGGGGGCGCTCATCGGGTTCCTCTGGTTCAACACCTATCCCGCCCAGATCTTCATGGGCGACACCGGCTCCCTGGCCCTGGGCGGCGCCCTCGGCGCGGTCGCCATCGCCCTCAAGTCCGAGTTTCTCCTCGTCCTCGTGGGGATGGTCTTCCTGGCCGAGATGATGTCGGTGGTGCTTCAACGCTTCGTGTTCAAGTACCACCGCCGCCGGCGCGGGCTGGAGTACGCGCAGAAGCACCGAGTCTTCCTCCGGGCGCCACTCCATCATCACTTCGAGATGAAGGGGTGGAGCGAGCAGCAGGTCGTCGTGCGCTTCTGGATCATCGGGATCATCGGCGCCTTCCTGGCGATCACCACGCTCAAGCTTCGCTGACATGCCGGTCCGCTCCCTCACCGAAGCGCTGCCCGCCGCCTGGACGCGCGGGGAGATCAGCGTCGTGGGTCTGGCCCGCAGCGGCCGCGCCGCCGCCGAGCTGCTGCGCAAGGCTGGCGCCGAGGTCTACGCCACCGACGCCGGCTCGGGCGACGCGGTCGCCCATGCCGAGCGCGCGCTCGAGGCGCTCGGCGTGATGGTGCAGACTGGGGGACACGACCTCGGCCGCGTGGCGCGCAGCGCGCTCGTTGTCGCGAGCCCTGGCGTGCCCCCCGACGCGGAGGTGCTCGCCACCGCGCGCGAGGCCGGTGTGCCCATCGTGTCGGAGCTCGAGATCGGGCTGCTCTTTCTGCCCGGCCAGCGCTACGTCGCCGTCACCGGCACGAACGGCAAGACCACGACGACGGCGCTCACCGCCGCGCTGCTCGAGGGGCTGGGCCACGATACCGTCGCCGCGGGGAACATCGGCACGCCGCTCGCCGAGGTGGCGCTGCGCAGCCGGCAGCCCGCGTGGATCGCGCTGGAGACCTCGTCGTTCCAGCTCCACGACACGCCGAGCATTGCGCCCGCCGTCGGCATCCTCACCAACCTCAGCGCCAACCACCTGGACCGCTACGCCAGCGTGCAGGCGTACTACGCCGACAAGGCGCTGCTCTTCCGCAACGCGAGCGAGCATTCGGTGTGGGTGAGCAACGCCGACGACGACGACGTGCAGGCGATGACCCGTGGCGTCCGCGGCCGCCATCTCCGTTTCACGACGGGGCAGGGTGCAGCGGACGGCTACTACGACCGTGCGACCGACCGGCTGGTGGTGCTCGGCGAGCCGCTCGTCGCGCGAGGGGAGCTCACCCTCCTCGGCGACCACAACGTCGCGAACGCGCTCGCCGCGACGCTCGCCGTCCTCGGTGCGGACGAAGCGCACGCGACGCCCGGGGCACGTGCACGCATCGCCGAGGCGCTGCGACGGTTCCACGCGCTCGAGCACCGCATCGAGCCCGCCGGGGAGTATGGCGGCGTGCAGTGGATCAACGACTCGAAGTCGACGAACGTCGCCTCCACGCTGGTCGCGCTCGCCGGGATGCGCCGGCCGACCGTCCTGCTGCTGGGCGGGCGGCACAAGGGGGAGCCCTACACCGCGCTCGCCGACGCGATGAAGCGCACCGTCAAGCTCGTGATCGCGTACGGCGAGTCGGCTCCCATCGTCGAGACGGATCTCGACGGCGTGGTGCCGGTGCGGCGGATCGAGGGGCCCTTCGACGAGGTGGTGCGCGCCGCGCGCGAAGCGGCGGTGGCCGGCGACGCCGTGCTGCTGTCGCCCGCCTGTTCCAGCTACGACATGTTCGACAACTACGAGCAGCGGGGCAGGAGCTTCAAGCAGCTCGCCGCCGCCACCGAGTCCGCGGGGAGATGACCGCGCCCGCGCTCACCGCCTCGGTGGACCGGAAGGGCGGCGGACGCGAGCGTCCTCTGGCGTCGGCGCAGGTGCGCGAGCGGTGGCGCATGGGCCCCGAGGCGCGCGGGCTGGTGCTGGTGATGGTCGTGCTGCTCGTGTTCGGGCTCGCGGTGCTGTACAGCGCGAGCGCCATCGAGGCGGTGTCGAAGAACCGCAACTCCTGGTTCTACGTCGCCAACCAGATCACCGGAGTGCTGGCCGGCATCGTCGCCTTCGCCGTGGCCGCCAAGCTGCCGGCCGAGCGGTGGCACGCGTGGGCCTGGCCCCTGATGTGGATGACGATCCTCGGTCTCTTTCTCTGTCTCGTGCTGCCGGAGAGCATCGCGCCGCGCGTCAACGGCTCGAAGCGCTTCCTCCTCGGCACCTCGCTGCAGCCGTCGGAGTTCGGCAAGCTCGCGGTCGTCGTGTGGACCTCGATGCTCATCGTGAAGAAGGGGGATCAGCTCCGCCGGCTGACGAAGGGCGTGCTGCCCTTCTTCCTGATCATCGGCGTGCTCGACGTGCTCGCGGCGCTGGAGCCCGATCTCTCGGTGGCGATGCTCTACACCCTGATGCTCGCCGTGCTGCTCTTCGTGGGCGGCGTGCGGATCGCCCACTTCGTGGTGCTCGTGGCGCTCGCCATCCCCGCGCTCTGGACGAAGATCGAGAAGGTGCAGTACGCCGTGCTGCGCCTCACCGGCTTCTTCGACGCGAGCCAGGCAGCGTCCCAGGTGAACTACCAGCTCAAGCAGTCGCTCATCGCCGTGGGGTCGGGCGGGGCGTTCGGCGTCGGCTTCGGCCAGGGGCGGCAGCAGTACGGCTTTCTCCCCTTCCCGTACAGCGACTTCATCGCCAGCAACATCGGCGAGGAGTGGGGCTTCGTGGGGCTCGCCGCCGTGACGATCGCCTTCGCGGCGTACGGGCTGCTCGGCTTCCGCATCGCGCGCCGCGCCCGCTCCCCCTTCCTGCAGCTCGTCGCCGTGGGGCTGACCTTCGTGACCGTGCTCACGGCGTACCTGCACATCGGCGTGGTCGTCGGGCTGCTGCCCACCACAGGTCTCACGCTGCCGTTCGTGTCGTACGGCCGCTCCAACATCGTGCTGACGATGTTCCTCACGGGGATCCTCGTGAACATCGGCAGCACCAAGGAGCGCGTGATCGGCTCGGGCGCGACCGACCCGCTGTCGGCATGAGCGGGCACCTGTCATCCCGCGCGAGCGCAGCGAGCGTCGGGATCCACCATCCCGGCATCGTGGCCGACCGATGACTCACTCCGACCGCAAGACCACCGTCCTCTTCGCCGGCGGCGGCACGGGGGGCCATCTCTATCCCGGCCTCGCCATCGCGCGCACCCTCGTGCGGCTCGACCCCGGCATCCAGCCGGTGTTCATCGGCGCGCGGCGGGGGATCGAGCGCACCGTGCTGCCGGCGACCGAGTTTCCCCACCTCCTGCTCGACCTCCATCCGCTCTACCGCACGAAGCCGTGGGAGAACTGGCGGACGCTGCGCGGTGCGGTGAGCGCGTGGCGCGAGCTCGGCGCCCTCGCGCGGCGCGAGCGTCCGCGCCTCGTGGTCGGCACCGGGGGCTACGCGGCGGGGATCGCGCTGGCGTACGCCGTCGTGCACGGGATTCCCATCGTGCAGCAGGCGGGCGACAGCTATCCGGGGCTCACGGCGCGCGCCTTCCGCCGGTTCACGCGCGAGTACTACCTCGCCTTTCCCGAGGCGGCGCGCGTCCTCGGCGGCGCGCCGTCGCAGCACGTCGACACCGGCGCCCCGATCGAGCCGCCCCCCTCGCCTCGTCCCGATCGCGCCGCGGCGCGCCGCGCGTGGGGATTCCCGGAGCAGGGGGGACAGGTGCTGCTCGTGTACGGGGGCAGCCAGGGCTCGCGCGCGATGAACCTCGCCGTGGCGGAGTGGGTGAAGCGCGGGCTGCCCGACGACCTCCATCTCATCTGGATGACCGGCAAGGCGAGCCACGCGGAGTTCGCCGGTCTCGACGGCGGGCGCGTGCGCGTGCGCGAGTACCTCGCTCCCATCGCCGATGCCTACGCCGCCGTCGACCTCGCGCTCGCCCGCGCCGGCGCGATGACCACCGCCGAGCTGTTCGCGTGGCACATCCCCGCCGTCCTCATCCCCCTGCCGACCGCGGCGGCCGATCACCAGAGCGTGAATGCCCGCACCCTCGCGGCGTCCGGTGCGGCGATCGACCTGCCGCAGGCCGGCCTCACCGGCGAGCGGCTGGAGCAGGTGATCGGCGGGCTCCTGCACGACCCCGCCGCGATGCGCCGCCTCGTCGCGGGCGCCGCCGCCCGCGCGCGCCCCGACGCGGCGGAGACCATCGCCAGGCGGATCCTCGCGCTGCTCGCGACTCGTTCCGAATAGGTCGCGCCGCGTTACGCGAACAGCGGGGAGCGAATCATTCGAATGCCACCAAAGGTGCCGAATCAGGCGCGATCGAGAATGCTCGCGCCGTTCTCCCTCGCCATTCGGCAGTCTTCGATTCATTCGTGAGATTCGCTTCACGCTGTTGTCCGGCGGGCTCGCGTCATGCCCGCTGACAGTTTCTTTCCCCCGCCCGTATATTTCCGCGCGCCCATGCCCAACCTCATCGATCCCGCCGACCCGCGCCCAATCCACTTCGTCGGCATCGCCGGCGCGGGGATGAGTGCCCTCGCCGAGCTGTTCACCCTGCGCGGGGTCGTCGTCACCGGCTGCGACGCGAATCCGGGGGATCCCACGGATCTCCTGGCGCGCGGCATCCCGGTGCACGCGGGCCATTCCCCCGGGCACGTCGACGGCGCGCGCGCCCTCGTCGTCACCTCCGCCATGCCGAAGAACCACCCGGAGCTGCTGCGGGCCCGCGAGCTCGGCATCCCGGTGGTGCGCCGCGCCGAAGCGCTCGGCGAGGCCACCCTCGGCATGACGCTCGTCGGCGTCGCCGGCACGCACGGCAAGTCCACGACGACGGTGATGACCGCCGACGCCCTCGCCTCCGCGGGCCTTGCGCCCACCGGATACGTCGGCGCGCGCGTCACCGCGTGGGGTGGGAATCTCCTCGCCGGCACCGGCGACGTCGTCGTCGTCGAGGCCGACGAGTTCGACCGCTCCTTCCTCGCCCTCGCGCCGACGGCCGCCGTCGTCACGAACCTCGAGGCCGACCACCTCGACATCTACGCCGACCTCGACGACCTGCGCCGCACCTTCGCGGCCTACGTGCGCGGCGCGCGCTACATCGTCCTCTGCGCCGACGACGCGGAGGCCAACCGCATCGCCACGCCGCCCACGGCGGAGGTGATCCGTTACGGGATCCACTCCCCCGATGCGCGGCTCCGCGCCATCGACGAGCGGCGCGTGGGGCTCGGCACCCGCTTCACCGTGGAGTACGACGGCGCGCGCATCGGCGAGGTGTCCCTCGCCGTTCCCGGCGAGCACAACGTGCTGAACGCCCTCGCCGCGCTGGCCGTCGGAATCGCCCTCGGCGTGACCGTCGAGCAGATGGCGCCCGGCCTCGCCGCCTTCCGCGGCGTGGAGCGCCGCTTCCAGCTCCTCGGCGAGTGCGCCGGCGCGATGATCGTCGACGACTACGCGCACCATCCCACCGAGGTGCGCGCGTCGATCCAGGCCGCGCGCGCCGCCGCCCCCGAGCGGCGCCTCGTCGTCGCCTTCCAGCCGCACCTCTTTTCCCGCACGCGCGACTTCGCGCGCGAGTTCGCCGAGGCGCTCGCGGGCGCGGACGTCGTCTGCCTCGCCGACATCTATCCGGCGCGCGAGCAGCCCATCGCCGGCGTGACGAGCGCACTGATCGCCCGCGAGCTCGCGGCGCTCGACCGTGCCCCCGCATGGCAGGGGCCGCGCGCGAGCCTCGTGGCCGCGCTGCGGGAGCTCGTGCGCCCGGGCGATCTCGTCGTCACGATGGGCGCCGGGGACGTGACGCGAGTGGGACACGAGCTGCTCGCCGGCCCCTCGTGTCCCGCCACCGCGTGAGCGACGCGCCGCACGGCGATTCCGCCGACGCCGCCGGCCCCGCGCCGTCGCGGCTCGCGCGCTGGCAGCTCGCGCTGGGCGCCCTCCTGCTCGTCGTCCTGCTGGCAAGTCCCCTCTGGGGTCCGCACGTACTGCGGCGGTTGGCCTTCTTCCGGGTGCGCAAGGTCGAGGTGCTCGGCGCGCGCTACACCCCGGCGGAGGAGATTCTCGAGCGGCTCGCCGTGGACACCACGCGCAGCGTGTGGGATCCCCTCGGCCCCCTCGTACAGCGCGTGCAGGGCCATCCGCAGATCGCGAGCGTCTCGGTGACGCGGCATCTCCCCGGGACGATCGTGGTGGAGGTCGTGGAGCGCCGTCCCGTGGCGCTCGTCTCCACCCCCGACGGCCTGCGGGCCGTCGACGAGCGCGGCGTGCGCCTCCCCCTCGATCCCAGCCGCACTCCGGTGGATGCCCCCCTGGTGGCGGCTACGCCGCGCGATACCGCGGTGTATCATTTGTTGGGGGCGATGCAGCGGGACAGGCCCCGCCTCTTCGCTCGCGTCTCCTCCGTGCGCACCGTCGGAGCCGATGAGCTGCTCTTCCACTTCGCCGACCTTCCCGTGCGCACGATGACCACTGTCACGCTCGCGCGTCTATCCGACATCGCCCCCGTCGAGCGCGACCTGGCCCGACGCCAGCTCCGCGCCGTCGAGCTCGACCTCCGCTACCGCGACCAAGTGATCGCCAGATTGCCATGAACTCGGACCGCCTCGTCGCTGGACTGGACATCGGCTCGGCCAAGACCACCGCCATCATCGCCGAGTTCGTCGGTGATCCTTCGAAGCACCCGTCGATCAAGGTGCTCGGGGTCGGCCAGGCCCGCACCACGGGGATGCGGCGCGGTGTGGTCTCCGACATCGAGGAGACGACGCGCTCCATCCGCAAGGCGCTGCAGGACGCCGAGCGTATGGCCGGCGCGCAGATCACCGACGTCTACGTCGGCATCGCCGGCGAGCACGTGCAGGCGATGACGTCGAAGGGGATCGTCGCCGTGAGCAACGACGAGATCAACAAGTCGGACGTCGACCGCGCCAACGAGGTCGCCCGCGCGCAGGCCATCCCGCAGGACCGCGAGCTGCTCCACGCGATCCCGCAGGAGTACACGGTCGACAAGGACACCGGCATCCGCGATCCCATCGGAATGAGCGGCACGCGACTCGAGACGGAGATGTACCTCGTCACGATCGGCTCCTCGCCGGCGATCAACCTGCGCAAGAGCGTGGAGCGAGCCGGCTACAAGGTGCGCGAGCTCGTGCTGGAGCCGCTCGCCAGCGCGCTCGCCGTCCTGACCGAGGACGAGAAGGAGCTGGGCGTCGCGCTCGTGGAGATGGGAGCGGGGACCACCGATCTCGCCGTCTTCCACGAGGGGAAGATCCGGCACCTCGGCACGATCGCCTTCGGCGGCAACAACGTCACGAGCGACATCGTGCACGGGCTGGGGGTCACGCAGGCCGACGCCGAGCGGCTCAAGGAGCGTCACGGCTGCGCCTACGAGTCGCTCGTCGATCCGAGCGAGATCATCCAGCTCCCGAGCACCGTGGCGCAGGGCGACCGCCAGATCCCGCGCGAGCTGCTCGCGCACATCATCCACCAGCGCATGGACGAGGTGTTCGACCTCGTGCAGCGCGACGTGGCCTCGGCCGGCTTCGCCGGCAAGCTGGCGGCGGGGGTGGTCATCACCGGCGGCGCGGCGGCGATGGAGGGGAGCGCGGAGCTCGCGAGCGACGTGTTCGGCACGGGGGTGCGCGTCGGCACGCCCTCGGAGCACATCGGGGGGCTGAGCGATTCCGTGGACGCGCCGCAGTTCGCGACGGTGGTGGGACTGGCGCAGTACGGGGCCAACCGGATGGCGCTCGGCGGCGCGACCGCCTCGGCGAAGCGCATCAAGCTTCCCACGGGCGGCGGGATGGACAAGCTCGGGGAGCGGATCAAGTTCTGGCTGCAGGACTTCTTCTAGGCACCTCGAACGTGGTTCGAAGTGAGAGCTGAGAAGTGGGTTGTGGATGCCACGGGTTGCCCGTGGCCCCCCCCGGGCATGCCCAAGACATAGAACATAAAAAACAGGAACCCCGCACACGGTATAAAAAATCATGCTAAAAA
>JBBQJC010000043.1:0-29016 GCA_038325515.1 Gemmatimonadales bacterium
CGGTTGAATGAGATCGTCCGTGGCAAGCGTTCGGTCACGTCCGATACCGCGCTCCGGCTCGCGCGCGTTACCGGGATGAGCGCCGAGTTCTGGCTCGGCCTCCAGCTCGATTGGGATCTGTGGCATGCGCTCCGGTCAAGCGAGGCCCGCGCGATCGCAAAACTGTCGCCCCTCCCGCGCGCGGGCTGAACGTAACGGATCACGTAGCGGTCACAGATGGTGCGCTGCACCAGACGGTCGATAGAAGGAGGCTCACTTCGCTGGCATTCGATGAACTCGCCCGCAGGTGAGCTGGGGCGTTGGGCCTCCACCGACACTGTCGACCGCAACCCAGCGGCGATTGCCGAGCTTCCCTCCGATGAGAGATTGGAGCCACCATCGGTCGGCAGCGTGGGCGACCCTTATGACAACGCGCTCGCTGCGCGCATGATCGGGCTGTACCAGTCGGAGGTGATCCACTACGTGGGCCCGTGGCGGGGGTTCGACGACGTGGAGTACGCGACGTTGAAGTGGGTCGCGTGGTTCAAGCAGCAGCGCCGGCTGCCGACAGTGGCTGTTCCCCGCCTTGGTGAGCGAGCCGAGCCGCTGTCGGTCGCCGCTCCGAGTCCTCGGGCGAGACGAGCCCGGGATAGCACGCGAGCTGCGCGGGGCGCTCCGAACGCCGGCAGTCGACGATCGAATGTTCGCGACTCCGCCCGACAGCCCCGGCCCGAGTGAGCCGGGACGATCGGACGACCGACCGCGAGATCCAGGCTTCTGCTACTGTCCCGAGCTCTCACCCAGCGCGACGAGAAGCTCGTCCAGCTGGTCGAACGTCTCGACCATTGCATCGGCTGCGCCGGCGCCGGCAGCGTCGAGCGCTTCCTTCGACGGATAGCTCTCGTGCAGGACCACCAGCGTCTTGCCGCCTTCTTCCTCGAAGGTCACCGTGGTGACAGGCCCTCCCTCGCCCCCTTCTTCATTGGTCCACGCGAGGCGCGAGTGCGGCGTCACTTCGACATACGAGCCGAAGAAGGCGGCAGGCTCGGGGCTGCCGACGTCGAACTCCAATCGGTACCCGCCTCCGACACGAGCATCCATCTCGCAGGACAGCAGGGTCATTCCCATCGACTGGGGCACCCACCAACGCGTGAACAGCTCGGCCTTCGTGAACGCCTCGAACACGATGCGCGCCGGGCCGTTGATGGTCCGCGTGACGAGCACCTCGCGCTCCGACGGCCGTTGTACAGTAGTGCGGTTCTTCACGGGGCCGGCCTCACTTTCGAGTCTTGCGTTCACCGCTCTTCTCCTTTCGGGTGAGTTCCTCGACAACCTTGTCCAACTCGTCGAAGCGTTCGTCCCAGCGCTGGCGGTACCTCGCGAGCCAGGCCGACTCTTCCTCCAATCGGCGCGGGCCCAGCTGGCACGTCCGCACGCGCCCGACCTTCTTCGTGGTGACGAGCCCAGCCTGCTCCAGGACGCCGACGTGCTTCCTCATCCCCGTGAGCGTCATCTGGAACTTCTCGGCAAGCTCCGTGATCGAGGCGTCGGCTCGTCCGAGCTGCTCCATAACGCCACGCCGCGTGGCGTCCGAGAGCGCGGCGAACGAAATATCAAGCCGGGTCGTCATATACTGAACCATATGGTGCAGTATTTAAACCGTGCGCTGTGGCATGGCAAGGGGTGGCCGCGAGAAATGATGGCCGCATCGTGACGGCCCTTCTTGCCGGCGCCCTGTTTCTCGGTGAGTACCTGCCGTTCGTGCTCGAGCCGGTCGGCAGGAGCCTGCCAGTCGCGACCGTGCAAGCCTGTCATTCTCTCATGTAACTCCTCGCACCACCCCTCAGCGTCGACTGGCGCTTCACCCGGACAGGTCTTCCTCGCCGGCCAGCGCTGAAAATGCGCCCTCCAGCAGCCTCCCCCAGATGACGAGTATCCGCACGGTGTGTTCGGGACGCCGACTAGAGGGCGACGCGAGCGCTTGTGAACCGCGGTCGGGGCAGGGCGCCGTCAGGAGTCCGCCCTCCGTAGAACTACGTACGGACCCGACGCCGGCCCGAGCAGGATGCGTAGAGTTCCGAATGGATCGGTCGCCGCGATGCTCCTATCGTGACGGATCCTCCACAGGAACCGCCCTTGCCCTCCCTTACGCCGCTGCTCCGCGCCCTCTCGGCGCTTCTCGTCTTCCCCGCGGCGATGGCCGCCCAGGCCGCCCAGGCCGCCCAGGCCGCCCCCCGCGCCACGTCCGACTCGGCCAGGACCGCGCTGCTGCAACGCGTCGTCGTCACCGCCACGCGCACGCCGACCGATGTGCGCAACGTCGCCGCGCCCGTGCTGGTCATCGACTCGCTGCGCATCCGGTCGCAGCTCGCCAACGGGGTCGCCGACCTCCTGCGTGCCGAGCCCGGCGTGGACGTCGTCGGCACCGGGGTGAACCAGGTGCGGCCGGCGATCCGGGGGCAGCGGGGCCAGCGCATCCTCCTTCTCGAGGACGGGATGCGCCTCAACAACAGCCGGCGCCAGCAGGACTTCGGCGAGATCACCTCGCTCGTGGACGCCGACCAGCTTGCGCGCGTGGAAGTGGTGCGCGGGCCCGCCTCGGTGCTCTACGGGACCGACGCCATCGGTGGCGTCGTGAACCTGATCACGCGTGGCCCGGAGCTGGGCGGCCCCGCGCGGGCCTCGGGCCGGCTCGGCTACCAGTACGGCGGGGCGGGTGAGCTGAGCAAGACGACCGGCACCCTCTCGGGCAGCGCGGGCAACTTCGGCTTCCTGCTCAGCGGCTCGGCGCGCGTCGCCGGCGATTACAACGCTCCCGCGGGCTCCTATGGCAAGGTCGCCCTCGCGGCCGAGACGCCGCTGCAGCACAGCGGCGTGCGCGACCAGAACGCGGCGGGCGCGCTCTCGTGGCGCGCGTCGCAGTCGCTCGACCTGTTCGCGAAGTACGAGCGGTACGCGGCGAGCGACGCCGGCTTCGGCTACGTGACGCCGGCGCTGGTCGGCAGCGATCCCACGCAGATCGAGATCCTCTACCCGAACCAGCACTTCGGCAAGACGAGCGCGGGACTGCACGCGCGCTCGCTCGGCACCGCGCTCGCCGACCGGTTCGACCTGACGGCATACCGCCAGCGGAACACCCGGGACCTCGCGCAGCACATCTTCGCCTTCTTCGGGCCGGGCACCCCGCCGGGCGCGGGGGTGGACATCGTCGCGCTGAACTACACGGACATCACGTCGGCGGGGCTGCGTGCCGAGGCGACGAAGGTGGCGAGCCGCGCGATCTTCACGTACGGCGTCGACTGGTTCCATGACAACTCCGCCAACACCGACTCGAGCAAGACGACCGTCGTCGGCTTCGGGCCGCCACAGTCGCAGTACAGCAACCGGGCGCAGATCCCCAACGCGGCGCTCTCGAGCTACGGCGCCTTCGCCCAGGCGGACGTGATGCTGCACGAGCGGCTGTCGCTCATCGTCGGCGGCCGGGCGCAGCGCACGGAAAGCGCACCGGCGCTCACGCCGGGCCGCACCGACTCGCTGGGGAGCCACAGCAATGGCACGGGGGTGTTCGCGACGAGCGCGGTATGGCGCGTGACGCCGACCGCGTCGCTCGTGGGCTCGGTGGGGCGTGGCTTCCGCGCGCCGAACCTCGTCGAGCGCTACTTCGACGGTCCCACGCCGGAGGGCTCGGCCTACCAGAAGGCCACGCCCGACCTTCGCCCCGAGACGAGCCTCAACGTGGACGGCGGCTTCAAGTACCGGAGCGACCGGTTCGCTGGCGAGATCTCGCTCTTCCAGAACGACGTCCGCGACGCGATCGTCGCCGCGGCGACCGGGACGAAGCAGGGACCGCTGCCCGTATATCAGAACGTGAACGTCGGCCGGCTGCGCACTCGCGGGGGCGAGCTCTCCGCGTCGGCGCCCGTCGGCGCGGGCTTCACCCTCGGCGCGAACTACTCGCGGGTGAAGTCCACCAACGTTGCGCAGTCGAACGTGCCCGTGGGCGATACGTATGCGAGCAAGCTGAATGGCACCCTCGGGTGGGCAAGCGCGGGCGGCCGCCTCTGGACCGAGTACGCGGTGCGCAGCAACGGCGAGCAGCGCGACATCGCCGTCAACGCGAGCCCGGTGGGCCCGGTGCTGCCGGCGTTCACCGTGCAGTCCGTGCGCGCGGGGATCCGCGGCTGGAGCCTCGGCAAGGGCGGGGTGAAGCAGGATCTCACGCTCGGCGTGAACAACATCGGCAACGTGCTCTACACCGAGGCGGCGAACGCGTCGTTCTTCCGTCCGGAGCCCGGCCGCAACGTGGTGGTCGCCGTCGCGACCTCGTTCTGATGCGGCACGCCGTCCAGTTCATCCCGATCGCCACGACGATGCTCGCGCTGGCGTTCTCGGTCGTGCTGTTCCGGAGGTGGAGGGTGCGTGGCGGGCAGCATCTGCTCTGGTTCGCGATCGGCGCGCTCACGTATGCCGCGGGCACCATCACGGAATCGTGGACCACGCTGTTCGGGTGGAATCCGGTCGTGTTCCGCGCCTGGTACATCACCGGCGCCCTGCTCGGCGGCGCACCGCTGGCGCAGGGATCGGTCTACCTCCACCTCAAGCGCCAGACCGCGGACCGGTTGGCGAGAGCGCTCGTCATCGCCGTCGTGGTGGCGAGCGTGTGCGTGATCGCCAGCCCGCTGCGCTACGAGCTGGTCGAGCCGCACCGGCTCACGGGCAAGGTGCTCGCCTGGAGCTGGGTGCGTGGCTTCAGCCCCTTCATCAACACGTACGCCTTCGTCTTCCTCGTCGGGGGGGCGGCGCTCTCGGCGCGGCGCTTCGCCCGGTCGCTGGAGACTCGCAACCGCTTCGTGGGGAACGTGCTGATCGCGGTCGGGGCGCTGCTTCCGGGCATCGGAGGGACGTTCACGCGCTTCGGATACACCGAGGTGCTCTACGTGACGGAGTTCGTGGGTCTCGCGCTGATCTTCCTCGGATACCGGCTGACCATCACACCGGCTTCCGCCTCACGCGACGAGCCAACGAGGAAGACGCGAATTGCCGGGTTCGAGGCCGCGTCGCCGTGAGAGACGCGGGGTGAGTGCGCGACGTAAAGGAAACTTTGTTGGTGTTCTCCGCCGGGGCGCCCCATTGTAGCAGCGGGTGCAGACAGTCGAGCGAGCGAGTGTGGGTCACGCCGCCGCGCCCACCCCGCAACGTTCCGTTGAAGTCTCCTCCGTGGAGAGCCCCATGTCAGTGAAGGGCACGCGCCTCACCCGGTCGAATGCGCCATGACGGCGCCTCCCGGACGCACGCCCCACATGACGCGGCGTACGCTCGTCGTGGTTCGCCTCGTGGCGATGGTGGCTGTCGCGCTCGGTCTTGCGGCGTTCCGTGACGGCCGCGATCATGCTCGCGGCGAGTCGCAGCAGCTGGTCCTCCCCGATACGAACGCCATCCCACCGGAGGTCGTCGACGCGGGGCGACGCGTGTTCCACGGTCAGGGAACCTGCTTCGCCTGCCACGGTCCGAGCCTCGAGGGCGGCCCCATCGCCCCCACTCTCAGGCCGCACCAGTG
This sequence comes from Gemmatimonadales bacterium, assembly GCA_038325515.1. GTDB lineage: Bacteria > Gemmatimonadota > Gemmatimonadetes > Gemmatimonadales > Gemmatimonadaceae > AG11. Next base: position 5,537 of record JBBQJC010000043.1, read on the forward strand.
GAAGGACGCGGCGAGGGGTGAGCTCGGCGCCATCCATTTCGTCGTCACGCATGGGGTCAAGGGGACGGCCATGGTCTCCCATCCCGGCGGCATCAGTGACGCCGATGCAGTGCGTGTCGCCGTCTACGTGTGGGCGGTGAGCCACCGGGGAGCGAAGCCATGAGCTTTCACGCGGTCCGCGCCGCCGCCGCCGGCGCCGTTGGGACGGCGGTCATCACCGCGCTCTGGCAGGTGGAGCCGTCGATCGGCCTGCCCAGGATCGCGGTCGGCCACATCCTCAGCAGCTTCATGTCAGTGTCCGTGGCGCGACTCCAGGTCGGCGTCACCGGCGGCTGGCTCATGCACCTGCTGTTCGGCATCTGCTTCGCGCTCCTGTATGCCCGCTTCTTCGTCCAGCGGCTGGATCTGGCGCCCGTGTGGCGCGGTGCCGTCTACGGCGTGCTGATCTTCCTCGCGGCGCAGCTCGTCTTCATGCCACTCGTCGGGGGAGGCGTCTTCTCTCGCGGCGACGGCGCGTTGCTCGCCGGCAGCCTGCTCGGCCACGTCGCCTACGGCATCGTCGTGGCGTGGATCTACGCGCTGCCGGGCGACGCGGCGACACACGCCGCGCCCGGCGGGCCCTCATTCACAGCGGGGAGTCAACCATGATCAGAAGCCGTCGTACCGATGATGCCGGGAGTCGGACGGCGCGCCGGGTCTGGCTGGCGCTCCTGCTGGCCGGCGTCGCCGTGCCTGCGCCGGCGATCGCGAGCACGACCACGCCCGGGACGCACCGTGCGCCGGCGCGGGCGTATCTCGACGCGCGCACCAGCGTACCGTCGCGAGCGCTCCTCGCCGCGCTGGCCACGGCGACCACCGCCATTCCGAGCTTCTCGCGGCAGACGGGGATGGCGTGCAGCATGTGCCACAACCAGTTCCCGCAGCTCACCCCCTTCGGCCGGCTGTTCAAGCTGAACGGCTACACGATGACCGGTCTCGCCACGATCGCGGGAGGCGACACCCTGCGACCGTCGCTCAAGCTCTCCCCCATTCCCCCCGTGTCCGCGATGCTGGTCGCGTCGCTCACGCGAACCGGCAAAGCGCTCCCCGCAGCGCAGAACAACTCCGCCATGCTGCCCGACCAGGCGAGCCTCTTCCTGGGAGGGCAGGTCACGCCCAGCGTCGGCGCGTTCATCCAGTTCACCTACGCCGCGATCGACGGCAGCTTCGGCGTTGACAACATCGACCTCCGCTACGCGAGCCACACCACCTGGATGGACAAGGACCTGCTCTTCGGCGCCACACTGCACAACAACCCGACCGTGCAGGATCCCTGGAACACCGTGCCCGCGTGGACCTACCCGTTCATGAGCTCGTCCGTGGCGCCCACGCCGAACGCCAGCACCCTGCTGGAGGGCGGCCTCTCCCAGCAGGTGCTTGGACTGGGCGGCTACGCGCTCTGGGACAATCTGCTGTACATGGAGCTCACCGCGTATCGCTCGGCGCAGCAGGGGGGGGCCGCGCCCCTCGACTCGGGATCGCACGGCGTCATCGACGGTGCGATCCCCTACGGCAGGATCGCGGTGCAGCACGCCTTCGGTCCCACCTACGTGATGGCGGGTGGCTTCGGCCTGCTCGGTGCGAAGCTGTTTCCCGCTGGGGTCTCCGGCGTCACCGATCACTACACCACGCTGGGGCTCGACGCGCAGGTCGAGCGCAAGCTCGACGAGGGGGGAGCGATGCTCGTCGGCCGAACGAGCTTCATCCACGAGGCGCAGACGCTCGACGCCAGCTTTGCGGCGGCGGAAGCGGAGCATCCGACCGCGCACCTCGAGACCTTTCGCGCGAATGTCTCGTATCTCCCCAACACCTACGTCGGCGCCACGCTCGGCTACTTCTCCACCGCCGGAAGCGCCGACGTGATTCGATTCCCCACGGCCGAGCTGACGGGAAGCCTTTCCGGCTCGCCCGAGTCGCGGGGGATGATCGGGGAGCTCAGCGTCAATCCGTGGCAGAATCTCCGCTTGAGCGCGCAGTACATCGCCTACAATCGCTTCAATGGATCGAGCGACGTGTACGACGTCGTCGGCGGACGGCGTGCGTCCGACAACAATACCCTTTACTTGTACACCTGGATGGCCTTCTAGCGCAGATCCGCCGAGGGTGGTCGCGCACCTGGCACCGGAATCCGCGCGCACGTCCGCAGGCAGGCGCCACTGTGATCCTCGTCCCCCTCCCCCCCTCCCCCCCCCGGGCGGCGGCGAGGCGTGTCCTCCCGCGCCTGACACCGCGGGGCACGTGCCGGGCACGAGAGTGAATGCCGGCCTCGGCCGACGCTTCTCTCTCGGCGCCTCCTCACACGACGCGGACCAATGACCGACTTCTTTTCCGGCGCGCACCTGCACCTGCTCGTCAACCACATCCCGATCCTCGGCGCGTTCTTCGCGCTTGGTCTGCTCCTCGCCTCGTACCGTTTCGCGGGCGACGTCCTCCGCCGCACCGCCTTCGTCTTTCTCATCGGCACCGCGCTTGCCGCCGCCGCGGCCGACCTGAGCGGAGACCCGGCCGCGGACGCGATCGAGCACTTCCCCGGCGTGCGCCGAGACGTGGTGCATGAGCACGAGGAGCTCGCCGAGAAGGCGTACATCGCCGCCGGGATCGTGGGCGTGCTGGCCCTCGGCGCGCTCGTGCGCTTCCGGCGGACGCCCGTGCCGGGCGGCGCGACGCTCGTGCTCCTCGCCGGGACGGTGCTGGTGAGCGGGCTGATGGCGTACACCGGCCTGCTCGGGGGGCGCGTTCGGCATACCGAGGTGCGGCCAGGCGCGATGGCGGGGGATGCCGTGAAGATCGAGGAGTCGCGCGAGCGACGACGGGAGTAGGGCGGGGGAGGCGGGGCGATTCTCGGCGCGCCGGGCCTGCAGCATCGGCCCGGCGCGCGGATCATTGTGCAATCTTAGCGCGCGTTGCGCGCTGGACGGCCCGTCGAGCGGTCGCGACGAGGTTTGGCTGGCCCGGCGTATGCGTCGAGGCCAATCGAGTCGCTGACCCACCCTCCGACGAGAACGCCCCGGTCAATGGTCTTCGCACGACGGCTTGCCACGCGCACGGTTCCGCCCAGTTATATGGTCCCCCATATAATCCGGGCGTCCGCCGCGTCCGCCGCGTCCGCCGCGCCGTCGCGCCCCGTCGCCGCGCGGAAGTGGACGGCGGCCCGTCATGCCGGGCGGGCCCTCCTGCTCGCCGCCGCGCTCGCCGCGGCCGCCTGCACGCGCACCGAGAGCGCCGTCCCCGAATCGCACCGGCCCGGCCACGATGCCGAGCTGCGGTCGAGGATGGCCGATCCCGGACAGTGGGCGAGCTACGGGCGCGACTATACCAACCAGCGCTTTTCGCCCCTCACGCAGGTCACCGCCGCCAACGCATCGCAGCTCGCGCTCGCGTGGCACTTCAAGACCGGGCAGTCGGAGTCGTTCGAGAACAGCCCGCTCGTCGTCGGACGCACGATGTACGTCACCACGCCGATGAACCATCTCTTCGCCCTCGACGCGGTCACCGGCGCGAAGAGGTGGGAGTACGCGCACCCGCTGGGCACCACGACCGCCTGCTGCGGCCCGGTGAACCGCGGCGCCGCCTACTACGGCGGCCGCGTCTACATGGCCACCCTCGACGGCCAGGTCGTCGCCCTCGACACCACCGACGGTCACCCCGCGTGGACGGTGCAGGTCGTCGACAACAAGAAGGGCTACAGCCTCACCATGGCCCCGGTCATCGCCGACGGAAAGGTCATCGTCGGCGCGAGCGGCGCCGAGTACGGCATCCGCGGCCGCGTCACCGCGCTCGACGCCAACGACGGCGCGCTCGTCTGGCGCTGGTACACCATCCCCAGCCCCGAGGAGGGAGGATGGTGGGGAAGGTGGGGCACGACCGACCCCTTCGGCACGCCGATGAACCGCGACACCGCGCAGGAGAAGCGCGACAGCGCGAAGTATGCCGACTCCTGGAAGCGCGGCGGCGGCTCGGTGTGGCAGGCGCCGGCGATCGACACCGCGCGCCGGCTCATCATCCTCACCGTGAACAACCCGAGCCCCGACATCGACGGCGTCGTGCGCCCGGGCGACAACCTCTACACCGACTGCATCGTCGCGCTCGACCTCACCACCGGGAAGCTCCGGTGGTACTTCCAGCAGGTGCCGCACGACACCTGGGACTATGACCCCATCAGCCCGCCCGTGCTCGTGGACGTGAACGACGGCACCGGCCACGTCGTCCCCGCGGTGGCCGAGGCGGGGAAGACGGGATGGGTGTACGTGCTGCACCGCGACACGGGCAAGCCGATCCGCCGCTCCGACGCCTTCGTGGAGCAGAAGGACATGTTCACGCGCGCGACACGGCAGGGCGTGCGCATCATGCCAGGCGGCAACGGGGGCACCGAGTGGTCGCCGACGGCGTACAGCCCGCAGACGGGCTACATGTACGTGCTCGGCCTCAACGAGCACGAGCTCTACAAGCTGCGCCCCGAGAAGTATGCCGCACCGGCGAGCTACCTCACCGGCGTCTGGTACTCGGCCGAGCCGAAGAAGGACTACGGCTCCTTCACGGCGGTGGACCTCAACACCGGGCACATCGCCTGGCAGGACACCGTCGCGCATCCCATGGTCGGCGGGGCGATGGCGACGGCGGGCGGAGTCGTCTTCGTCGGCACGAAGGACCGCCGCTTCCTCGCGATCGACGCGCGCAGCGGGAAGATCCTCTGGACCTACACCGCGACGGCCGGCGTCAATGCGCCGCCGGTCAGCTACATGATCGACGGCCGGCAGTACGTCGCGGTCGCGGCGGGGGGCAACCTGCAGATCAACGCCCCGCGCGGCGACGAGGTGCTGGTGTTCGCGCTGCCGGCAGCGGGCGACGCGAGCGCCGCGGTGCCGTCGAGCCCCGGCTCGGCGACCGCCGCAACGCTATCGAGGAGGTGAGCATGGCGATCGTCCGCTGTCCGACTCTCCGCCGTTGCGGCATGACGTTGCTCGGCATCGTCGCGGCCTGCTCGCCGGCATCGTCGAATCCGGACCGCGCGCAGCAGCTCTCGCGGGAAGAGGTCGCGCCGGAGAAATACCTCCCCGCCGACCTCGACTCGCGTCCCGACTCGGGGAAGCTCGTGAGCGCGAGCCGCACCTTCGACACCGACGAGGAGGCGCAGCCCGACACGCTGCCGGCGCTCGCGCCGGGCATGACGCTCGACGCGATCCGCCGTGGCGACGGCCTCTTCCACGGCAAGGGCGGGTGCGTGAACTGCCATGGCACCGAGGCGCAGGGACTGCCGGCGCGGGGCAAGGCGCTCACCACGGGGCTGGCGTTCGTGCCGTCGGGCGACTGGAACGCGCTCGACTCGACCATCGCCGTCGGGATGCCCGACCGGCAGACGCGCTCGCCCATCGCGATGCCGGCCCGCGGCCAGCACGGTGATCTCGACGCCGGAGAGACGCGGGCGCTCGCCGCCTACGTCTGGGCGATCAGCCAGACCAGGGGCGAGCCCTGGCCAGGAGGACACACGTCGCACGCGTCGCACGACTGGCGCGCCTCGGCGAGGACGAGCATCCCATGACGATGAGCTTCGCGCAGCTCCGCGCCGTGTACGATCGCGCGCCATCTGCCTTCGATGCCACGGGCCCTCAGGCGGCGCGGCTCGCCACCCTCGGCTGGACGATGATCGCCATCGCGACCGTCGTGTTCCTGGTGGTGATGGCGCTCCTGCTCGTGCCCGTGTGGCGGCGGCGCAACGCGCCGCGCGTGGACGGCCCCGCGGAGCCGGTGAGCGAGCGCGCGTGGATCCTCTACGGAGGCACCGCCATTCCGGCGCTCATCCTGGCCGGCGTCTTCATCGTCACCCTCGGCGCCTACGACAGCGCCGCCCCGCGGCCGAACGGGCCGCCGGTCACGATCGAGGTGATCGGGCACCAGTGGTGGTGGGAGGTGCGCTATCCGGGCCAGCACGTCCTCACCGCCAACGAGATCCACCTGCCGGTGGGACGGCCGGTGAAGGTGCTCCTCCGCTCGGAGGACGTGATCCACAGCTTCTGGGTGCCGAACCTCGCGGGGAAGACCGATGCCATTCCCGGGGTGACCAACGTCGCCTGGCTGGAGGCGGACCGGCCGGGCGTCTGGCGCGGCACCTGTGCCGAGTACTGCGGCATGCAGCACGCGCACATGGCGCTGAGCGTCGTGGCGCAGGACGACGCCGCCTTCGCGCGCTGGACGGACAGCGAGCGCGCGGTCTCGGCGCCGCCGGCCGACTCCGGCACGCTCGAGGGCGAGCAGGCCTTCCTGCAGGCGCAGTGCGTGTACTGCCACACGGTGCGTGGCACGCTCGCGCAGGGGACCGTCGGGCCCGATCTGACGCACCTCGCGTCGCGGCTCACGCTGGCGTCCGGCACGCTCGCGAACAACCGGGGCAACCTGATGGGATGGATCGTGAATCCCGACCGCCTCAAGCCCGGCACGAAGATGCCCGCCGTGCCGCTGAGCGGGCCGCAGCTCGTGGCGATCGTCAACTACCTGGAGAGCCTCAAGTGAGCGGAGGAGAGATGGCCGGCCCCGTCGAGCGCGTGGATCTCGCCGCGCTCGCGACGCGGCTGGAGGAGAGCTGGCACACGCCGAAGACGCTGTACGGCCGCCTCACCACGGTGGACCACAAGACGATCGGCATGCGCTACCTGGCGACGGCGTTCGTCTTCCTGCTGCTCGGCGGACTGCAGGCGGGGGCGATGCGCGCGCAGCTCGCGCGGCCGGAGAGCCACCTGCTCTCGCCCGAGGCGTACGACCAGCTCTTCAGCATGCACGGCACGACGATGATCTTCTGGTATGCATCGCCGGTGCTGAGCGGCTTCAGCAACTACCTCGTGCCGCTGATGCTCGGCGCGCGCGACATGGCGTTCCCGCGGCTCAACGCCTTCTCGTACTGGACCTTTCTCCTGTCCGGCCTCTTCATCTACTCGAGCGCGCTTGGCGGCGTGATGCCGCACGGCGGATGGTTCGCGTACGTGCCGTACACGAACGCACAGTACTCGCCGCAGCTCAACATGGACTTCTACGCGCTGGCGCTGCTCTTCCTCACCATCTCGAGCACCGCCGGCGCGATCAACTTCATCGTCACGATCTTCAAGACGCGCTGTCCCGGCATGTCGGTGAGCCGGATGCCCCTCTTCATGTGGAGCACGCTGACGACGTCGGTGTCGATGGTGTTCGCGATGCCCGCGCTGACCGCCGCGCTGATCTTCCTCGAGCTCGACCGCCGCTTCGGCACGCACTTCTACGATCCCGTGCGCGGGGGGACACCGCTGCTCTGGCAGCATCTCTTCTGGGTGTTCGGGCATCCGTGGGTGTACATCGTCATCCTGCCGGCGACGGGGATGGCGTCGATGATCATCCCCACCTTCTGCCGGCGCCCGATCGTCGGCCACGTGTACGTCGCGCTGGCCACGGTGAGCACGGGGATCTTCGGCTTCGGCGTGTGGGCGCACCACATGTTCGCCACGGGGATGCCGGCGCTCTCCACGGCCTTCTTCAGCGCGGCGAGCATGGGGGTGTCGATCCCCAGCGGGATCCAGATCTTCGCCTGGCTCGCGACGATCTGGGCGGCGCGCCGGCACGTCCTTGCGACGCCGATGCTCTTCATGCTGGGCTTCATCTGCCTGTTCGTGATCGGGGGGGTGAGCGGCGTGATGACCGCCTCCGTCCCCTTCGACTGGCAGGCGACCGACACCTACTTCGTGGTGGCGCACCTCCACTACGTGCTGATCGGCATCAACCTCTTCCCGGTCCTCGCCGGCTTCTACTTCTGGCTGCCGAAGATGACGGGCCGGATGCTGAGCGAGCGCCTCGGGAAGTGGAACTTCTGGGTGCTGTTCATCGGGGTGAACCTGACCTTCTTCCCGATGCACGTCGTCGGCCTGCGCGGGATGCCGCGGCGGGTCTACACCTATCCGGCGGGAATGGGGTGGGACTGGCTGAACCTGGTCGAGAGCGTCGGCGCGGTGGTCACGGTCGTCGGCATCGCGCTGTTCGTCGTCAACGTGCTGTGGAGCCTGAAGCGCGGCGTGCCGGCACGGGCGAATCCGTGGGGCGCTGCGACGCTCGAGTGGGCCACCAGCTCTCCCCCGCCGGAGTACAACTTCACGGTCATTCCCACGGTGAGTGGGCGGGAGCCCCTCTGGGAGGCGCACGACGCGCTGCTGGGCCCCGCGGACCAGGAGGATGTGCAGGCCACTGATCCGGCGCGCGCCGTCGGACACGCGACGCTGCACGGCGCGCCGCGGCACGAGGGAGCTGTCGTACGGCTGCAGGAGTGGCGCGTGCTCGACGAGGGAAAGGAGACGCTGGAAAGCACCCTGCTCGACGCCGATCCGCAGGCCGTGCTGCGCATGCCGGGAGACAGTCTCTGGCCGCTCGTCCTCTCGCTCGCGCTCACCGGCCTCTTCGCGGCGCTGCTCTTCAAGTCCCCGCTGTGGACCGCCCTCGCCGGTGTGGCCACGCTCGGCTCGATCGCCGGCTGGCTCTGGCCGACGGCTGCCACCTTCCCGCCGCGGAGGGCCGCATGAGCAGCGCATCGTATGCCGATGCGGGCGAACGGGGCACCGGCGGCCTCCCGATCCGGCTCACCGGTTCGCGTTCCCCCGCCTGGTGGGGAACCGTCTGGTTCTGCGCCACCGAAGCGATGCTGTTCGCCAGCTTCCTCGGTGCCTATTTCTTCCTGCGCGGGAGTGTGGAGGCGTTCGGCGCCGAGGGCGGCCGGTACGTGCCGCTGGCGCGGCCGCTGGTGATGACCGCGCTGCTGCTCTCGAGCAGCGTGACCGCGTGGTGGGGAGAGCGGGGGATCGAGCGCGGGGAGGGCGGGCGGCTGCGGATCGGCCTCGCCGCGACCTTCGTGCTCGGCGTGGCCTTCCTGCTCATCCAGGCGAACGAATACGCCAGCCGCGACGCGAGCTGGACCACGAGCGCATACGACTCGCTCTTCATCACCATCACCGGCTTTCACGGCGCGCACGTCGCCGGGGGGCTGCTGATGAACCTCTACGTGCAGCTCCGCGCCTGGCTCGGGCACTTCGACGCCGAGCGGCACGATGCGGTGTCGAACGCGGTGCTGTACTGGCATTTCGTGGATGGGGTGTGGCTGTTCATCCTCGCCGCGCTCTATCTCTCTCCCCGTCTCTTCTGATCTGAGCAGCCGATGACCGATCCTCGAGGCTACGCGCGTGGCGAGGGAGGAGGGGGGGCGCTCTGGTTCGCGGTCTTCGCCCCGCCCGCCGCCTGGGCGGTGGATGCTCTCGCGAGCATCGCCGTGCATCACGACTACTGCGCCGCGCTCGTGGGACGGAGCTTCCGTCCCTGGCGCGGCGTCGGGATCGTGCTGACCGTTCTCGGGCTCGTGATGCTCGCGGTCGCGCTGTCCGGCGGGATGACTGCCTGGCGCGCACATGCGGCGCTCGGATCGGACACGGGGCAGGGGGAGACGCATCTCGACCGGCGGCGCTTCATGGCGCGCGCCGGGCTGCTCGCGTGCGCGCTCTTCTCGTTCGCGATCGTGCTGCGGATCGTCGCGCCGTTCATCGTGTCGCCGGCACTCTGCGGCCAGTGACCGCCGCGCGGACGCGCCACTGGTGGCCGGCGTCCGCAGCGGCGCTCGCCCTGCTCGCGCCGCGCGCGGCGTTCGCGCATCCGGGCGCGGTGGCGGGGCCGGATTCGATCTGGCGCCAGTGGGGCGCCTCGCCGGCGGAGCTGCTCCTGCTGCTCGGGCCGGCGCTGTGGTACTGGGCCGGCCTGCGGCGCCTTCGAGGCGGAGCGAGGCGGGGACGTGCGGTCTCCGGCGCGCGCGCCGCCTCGTTCTCGGCGGGGATGCTCGTCCTGGCGCTCGCGCTCGCCTCGCCGCTCGACGCGATGGCGGAGGCGCTGTTCAGCGCGCACATGGTGCAGCACCTGCTGCTCGTCGCCGTCGCCGCGCCGCTGTGCGTGGCGGGGGCGCCCCTGGTGCCGATGCTGTGGGCCGTCCCGCGCGGTGGCCGCCGCGCGCTCGGCGCCTGGTGGCGCGGGCGCGCGAACGTCCGGCGAGTCGTGCATCTCGCGACCGAGCCCGGAGTGGTGTTCGTCGCGCACATGCTCGCGCTCTGGTTCTGGCACTTCCCCGTGCCGTATCAGGCGGCGCTCGCGAGCCCATCGCTGCACGCGGCGGAGCACGCGTCGTTCTTCGGCACGGCGCTGCTCTTCTGGTGGGCGGTGCTCGCTCCCGCGGGACGGCGGCGCGTGGGTGAGGGGGGAGCGATCCTGCTCGTGGGCGGCACGCTGATGCAGAGCGGCGTGCTGGGGGCGGTGCTGATGTTCGCGAGAGCTCCCTGGTATCCAGCGCACGCCGGGGGCGCGCGCGCCTGGGGGATGACGCCGCTGGCGGATCAGCAGCTCGCCGGGCTGTTGATGTGGATCCCGGCGAGCGTGGTGTACATGGGGGCGGCGGCGTGGTTGTTCATCGGCTGGATGCGACGGGGGGAGGGGGGGGACGGGGCATCGCGCCGGATCGACTGCCGTACGCGAGTACTCGAGCAACCGACGTACCGCGACCTGCCGCACGAGCTCCACGAATGCGCCGACGCCAGTCCGCGGATTCCGAGTCTGGCACCGCACGCGGCGGCCGGCCTCGGTCGCGTGGCAGCGATCGACGTGGAGCGCTCGCGCGCCCGGTAGAGCGACTCGCCTCGCGCACTACCCCCTCCGAGACGCGGCCCCGAATTTCTGGGGGCAGTATGCCAGTCTGCGTACGTCGGTAGCTCTGGTACTCGGGTACGGCAGTAGAGGATTCCCCGCCGAAGCGCCCCTCACCCGAAATAGTACGCCTGCACGAACCAGCTCCGCATCTGCCGCAGGCGCGCGGGAGTCGCCGGCTCGCCGCGATCGCGCGCGAGCTGCCGGAGCCGCAGCGCCGCCTCCACGATCGGCACCCCCTCCGCGCGCGCGCGGAGGGCCATGGCGCGCACGCTCTCCTCCATCGGCGAGCGTTCGTCGGGGGAGGGCGCGGGCGGCACTTCCTCCGCCTCGCTGGCCGCTTCGTCCGCCGCCGTTTCGCTGTCGCGGAGTGGCGCCGTGTACCCGCGGACGGGGACGCGGGGGGCCGGCGCCACTCGTGCCGAGGCGCACAGCCGTCCGAGGTCCGTCACGGACATCAACCACCAGTCCTCGGGGTACTCGACGAGCCGGCGCTTCTCTTTCATGCTGACGAAGGCGAGCCAGCCCTTGCCCAGCCCCTCCGACACCGTGATCCGCCGGCGCGAGCCGGGGTGGACGTCGAACACGTCCCACGTGACGCCGTCCGAGTCGAGGAATTTCCGAGATGCCACCGGTGAGCGCGGGTGCGAGAGGATGAGATGGCGGAGGCGAAGGGGACGCCAGCGCCTGACTGCGCGTTCAGGAACCCTACTATCGACCGGCGCGCGCTCCGTCGGCGGAGCGCGCGCGGCTCACTCCGCCTCTGGCTCGGGTGCGGACGCCACGCTCTCCATGAGGCGGAGCAGGTTGCGCACGCGAAGGCACAGCTCGTGACGATTCACCGGCTTCGTCAGGAACTCCTCGGCGCCGGCGGTCAGTCCGTGAATCTTCGAGTTGCGGTCGTCGAGCGCGGTGAGGATGATGATGGGGATGTGCCGCGTCGCCGGGTCCACCTTGAGCGCCGCCGCCACCTCGTAGCCGTTCAGTCCCGGCATCATCACGTCGAGGAGGATGAGATCGGGCCGGTGCGCGGCCACCGAGTCGAGCGCGTCGCGCCCGCTGTCGGCAGTGACCAGCTCGTACCCCTCCTGGCTCAGCATCACCTCCAGCAGCTGGCGGTTGCGCCGCTCGTCGTCCACGATGAGGATGCGCGGGACAGCACCCAGGGGAGTGTTCTCGGTCTCGCCGGTCTGCTCGGTCATGTCGCGAGATGGGTTGCAACGGCCGCGAGGAATTCCCTGTATCGCATCGGCTTGCCGATGTAGCCGTCGCAGCCGGCGGCGCGGATGCGCTCCTCGTCCCCCTTCATCGCCAGTGCCGTCAGGGCGATGACCGGGATGCGGCTCGTGATGGCGTCGCGCTTGAGGTGCATCGTCGCCTGGAGGCCGTCCATGCCGGGCAGTTGCATGTCCATGAGGATCAGGTCGGGTTGCTCGGTGCGCGCGAGGGCGAGCCCTGCCTCGGCGTCGGTGGCGCTGAGCACGTGGTGGCCAGCGGAGGTGAGCAGAAAGACGGCGAGCGTCATGTTGGCGGGGTTGTCCTCGATGATCAGCACGGTGGACATCTCAGGACACCGCCCGCCGGCCGGACATGGCGCGCCGCACTTCCGCCACCAGCCGGTCGTCGTCGAAGGCGCTCTTCTCCATGATGGCGGCCACAGAGCCCTTCAGCCGCTTGTGCTGCTCCGGAGAGATCTGCGCCGCCGTGACCACAAGGATGGGGATGCGCGCGGTGTCGGGACTCTCGATGAGCGCTTCCACCACGTCGAACCCGCTCATGCCGGGCATCATGAGGTCGAGGATCATCAGGTCGGGCAGCTCGCGCCGCGCCATGTCGATTGCCTCTCGCCCGGTCCGTGCCCGGAGGATCGTCGTCACCAGACCCTCGATGCGCGTGGCGATCAGATCCACGGCGGCGGGGTCGTTGTCCACGATGAGCACGGTGAGCCCCTCGGTCGGCGCGCGCGGCGACAACCGGAGCTCGACGAGCGACGAGTAGAGCTCGTCGCGGGAGAAGGGCTTCTGCACCACGGCCGCCGCACCGAGCGCGAACCCCTTCGAGCGGTCGCCGACGATGGAGATGATGACCACGGGGATGTTCCCGAGGGCCGGCATCTGCTTGATCCGCGCGAGGAACTCCCAGCCGTCCATGCTGGGCAGCATGATGTCCAGGGTGATCAGCGCCAGGGGCTGCTGCGTCGCCAGCACGAGGGCCTCTTCGGCCGTCGCGGCGTGCACCACGTTGAACCCTTCCGACTCGAGCTGCACCCTGATCAGCTCCGCCGACTTGTAGTCGTCCTCTACCACCAGGGCGGTGCGTGGCCCGCCGGCTTCCGGGACCGGGGCGAGGGCGGTGGGGGGAAGCGCGAGCGGCGTCGCCGCGGCCGGCTCCGACGGCCGGACGGGCAGCCACACCGTGAAGCGCGATCCCTCGCCCACGCTGCTCTCGACCGCCACGACACCGCCGTGCAGCTCCGCGAGGAGCTTCACCATCGCCAGTCCCAGCCCCGTCCCCTCGAACTTTCGCGCGAGCCCGCTGTCGATCTGGCTGAAGGGCTTGAACAGCTGCTCGAGCCCCTCCGGCGAGATGCCGATCCCGCTGTCGTGCACGCTGATCTCGAGGAACTGGTCGAACTCCTGGCTGGGAAGGGGGAAGGTGCGCCCCGCCCACTCACCCGTCAGCCGGCCGACGCGCGAGGAGGGCACGTGACTCGCGCGCAGCGTCACCAGCCCCCGCTCGCTGCTGAACTTCACGGCGTTGGAGAGCAGGTTGTAGACGATCTGCTTCAGCTTGCGCGCGTCCGCCTGCATCCAGCCCACCTGCTCGGTGGCGTCCATCTCGAGCCGGACGTGCCGCGTCGCCGCCTTCTCCCTGATGATGGACAGGCTGTTCGCGAGCAGCGCCGAGACCTGAACCGGTTCCAGGTCCAGCTCCATCTTGCCCGCCTCCACCTTGGACAGGTCGAGGATGTCGTTGATGAGCGACAGGAGGTGCGATCCGCTGCTGAAGATGTCGGTGATGAACCCCGTCTGCTGCTCGGTCAGCTCGCCGAGCATGCCGTCCTTCAGCACCTCGGAGAAGCCGATGATCGCGTTGAGCGGCGTGCGCAGCTCGTGGCTCATGTTGGCCAGGAACTCCGACTTCATGCGGCTCGCGTCCTCGAGCTCCACGTTCTTCTGCTGCAGCGTGTGCTCGAACTGCTTGAGCTCCGTCATGTCGCGCGCCGCGGCGAACACGCCCTGGAGGCGCCGGTCGCGGTCATGGAAGGTGGTGGCGTTGTACGACACCACCGTCAGCTTGCCGTCGCGCGCGCGCGCCGTGAGCTCGTAGTTGGTGACCTTGCCCTCGTTCAGCACACGGTTGATGGCCGCCTCGGCGCGGGCCGAGTCGGTGAAGTAGTTCTTGAACGGGGCGCCGATCAGCTCGTCGCGCGTGCAGCCGGTGAGCGCCTCCGTCTGCTTGTTGACGTCGGTGATGATGCCGCGCGGGTCCGTCGTCATGAGCGCATCGATGTTCGACTCGATCAGCGACCGGGTGTAGAAGTGCTGGTCGCGGAGGCGCTGGTCGAGCTTCATCCGCTCTTCCTCCACCTGCTTGCGCGCCGTGTTGTCCGTGCCGATGAGCAGGTAGCCGATGATGGCATCGTGCACGTCGCGCAGCGCCGTGACCGACACGACGGCGGGGAAGCGGCTTCCGTCCTTCCGGAAGTACGTCAGCTCATAGATGTCCTCGATCCCGCGGGACGCCTTGAACACGAGCGCCTCGAACCCCGGCGTGATCGGCGTGCCCAGCTCGAGGCTGAGCGCGTGGGCCCGGGCGATGACCTCTTCCGGATCGGAGATGTCCGCGGGCGTGACCTTGTTCATCACGTCGGCCGCCGCGTAGCCGAGCATCCGCTCGGCGCCCACGTTGAAGATCTGGATGACGCCCTGCGCGTCGGTCGCGATACTGGAGAAGTTGGCGCTGTTGAAGATGGCGCTCTGGAGCGCCCCCGCCTTGAGCAGCGCTTCTTCCGCCCGCTTGCGCGCCGTGTTGTCCGTGCCGATGAGCAGGTAGCCGATGATGACGTCCTGCGCGTCGCGCAGCGCCGTGACCGACACCACGGCGGGAAAGCGTGATCCATCCTTGCGGAAGTACGTCAATTCATAGATGTCCTCGATGCCGCGCGAGGCCTTGAACACGAGGGCCTCGAACCCCGGCGTGATCGGCGTCCCCAGCTCCAGGCTCAGCGCCTTGGCGCGGGCGATGACCTCTTCCGGATCGGAGATGTCGGCCGGCGTGATCTTGTCCACCACGTCGGTCGCCGCATAGCCGAGCATGCGCTCCGCGCCGACGTTGAAGATCTGGATGACCCCCTTGGCGTCGGTCGCGATGCTGGAGAAGTTCGCACTGTTGAAGATGGCGCTCTGCAGGGCGCCGGCCTTGAGCAGCGCGTCCTCCGCCTGCTTGCGCGCCGTGTTGTCGGTGCCGATGAGCAGGTAGCCGATGATCACGTCCTCGGCGTCGCGCAGCGCGGTCACGGAGACGACGGCGGGAAAGCGGCTCCGGTCCTTGCGGATGTACGTCAGCTCGTAGATGTCCTCGATGCCGCGCGAGGCCTTGAAGACGAGCGCTTCGAAGCCCGGGGTGATCGGGGTCCCGAGCTCCAGGCTGAGCGCCTCGCCACGGGCGATCAGCTCGCGCGGATCCGAGATGTCGGCCGGCGTGATCTTGTTCACGACGTCGGCCGCCGCGTAGCCGAGCATGCGCTCGGCGCCGACGTTGAAGATCTGGATGACCCCCTCGGCATCGGTGGCGATGCTCGAGAAGTTGGCACTGTTGAAGATCGCGCTCTGGAGGGCGCCGGTCTGGAGCAGCGTCGGGGCGTGTCGCGTCGCCGGGCTTGGTTCCACCGGAGCGGTTCGGCGGTCGTCGGAAGAGGGCATGCGTCCTCGGTGGGGTTGGGTCCGGCGCATCGAGGATCCACCGTTGACCAGCGAACTCTGCGCCCGTGACGCAAGAAGCTCTCCCGAGACCCCAGCGGCGCAGCTTCAGGCCGGCCGCCGGAATGCCGATACCCAACCTCATGGGACCGCTCACGTTGTACCGTGACCGCACTCGCAGGCGCACGGACAGCGAGCACGATCAGGCGCTCCTCCGGGTGACCATCGTCACGCTGCTGCTGGCCGATACCGCCTGGATCGCCCGGCAGAGCGCGACCGGTGCGACGGCGCTCTGGGCGGTGAACCTCGTCTCCTTCGCCTTCTCCACGTCGCTGCTCGCCCGCGTCCTCTACCAGGTCGCGCCGTCGCCGCGGCGACGCATCGTCGGAACGATCCACGACAACCTGTTCGCCACCCTGTGGCTGCTGCTGGCGGGGCCCGCCGGCGCGCTCGCCCTCTTCGTCTATCCGTTCGTGACGGTGGGCAACGGGTTTCGCTACGGCGTGCGCTACCTGGCGATCTCCGGCGCGCTCGGCGCCGCGGGGATAGCATGTCTGGTGTACGCGGCGCCCTCCTGGCGCGCGCAGGCGACGATCGGCATCGGCGTGCTCCTGAGCCACATCGTCGTGACGATCTACACCGGCGTGCTGCTGGCCCGCCTCCACGAGACCCGGGAGCAGCTCGAGCGCGCGGCCACGCACGACGCGCTCACCGGGCTGCCGAACCGCCGGTACGACCTGGACGGCGAGCCGCTCTCGATCTCGGCGAGCGTCGGCATCGCCTTCATGCGCACGGGGATCACGCCGCCGACCGCGCCCGAGGAGATGATCAAGGCGGCCGACACCGCGATGTACGTCGCCAAGAAGGGCGGGCGGGGCGGCTTCCGGCTGGAGCCGTCGCTTCGGCTCATTACCGCGGCGGCGGGGCGAGGCTAGCTTGCGCTGGCCGACGGCGCCCAGCCCTCGGCCCGCTTCCCAGCCCACTCTCGCCCGCACGCATGCGCCCCATCCGCATCGTCGTCAGTCTCTCGGTCGCGCTTCTGGCGTTCAGCCCCCTGCCGTCACTCGCGCAGGAGCCGTCGCGCCTGCTGCGCCAGCCCACCGTGAGCGCCTCGCAGATCGCCTTCGAGTACGGCGGCGACCTGTGGATCGCCGCGCGAGACGGCGGCGACGCGCGGCGGCTCACCAGCACCCCCGCGTTCGAGAGCGATCCGCATTTCTCCCCCGACGGACGGTGGATCGCCTTCACCTCCACCCGCACGGGGACGCCCGCGGTCTACGTCATGCCCGCTGCGGGGGGCGATCCCAGGCGACTCACCTGGCATCCGGCGGGCGATCAGGCGCGAGGCTGGACACCAGACGGGAGATCCGTGCTCTTCGCCTCGGGACGCGTCTCGGCACCCACTCCGTACGCGAAGCTCTGGACGATCCCGGCCGAGGGCGGCATCGCGCGGCAGCTCCCCGCGCCGATGGGGTTCCGCGGCAGCTACTCCCCCGACGGCAGCCAGCTCGTCGTCGACCGGGTCGACCGGTGGGACGTCGAGTTCCGCAGCTACCGCGGCGGGCAGAACACGCCGCTCACCATCGTGAATCTGCGCGACACCTCGGAAACGCGGCTGCCGAACGAGCGCACGATGGACATCGCCCCGGTCTGGCTCGGCGAGACCATCTACTTCCTCTCGGATCGCGACTGGGCCACCAACGTCTGGTCGTACGACACGCGCACGACGGCGCTGCGCCAGCTCACGCACTTCACCGACGCCGACGTCAAGACGCTGGCCGGGCAGGGGAGCACGCTCGTCTTCGAGGAGGACGGCTGGCTCTGGACCCTCGACGCCGCCGCGCCGGGCGCGCAGCCGCGAAAGCTCGCCATCACCGTGCACGGCGACTTCCCGTGGGCCGCGCCCAAGTGGACCGACGTGACGCGCGCCGTCGCGAGCGCGTCGCTCGGCCCCTCCGGCAAGCGGGCGCTGTTCGAGTCGCGCGGCGAGATCTTCACCGCCCCGATGGAGAAGGGGGACGCGCGCAACCTCACGCGCTCCTCCGGTTCCGCCGACCGCGCGCCCGTGTGGGCCGCCGACGGCCGCCGCGTCGCCTGGTTCTCCGACGCGGGCGCCGGCTATCGCCTGATGATCGGCGACGCCGACGGGCTCTCGGCTCCTCGCGCGATCGCGATCGGCGACGCGAAGATGGCGTGGGATCCCGCCTGGTCCCCCGACGGCAGCCGCATCGCCTTCGTCGACGACAAGACGCGCCTTCGCGTGATCGACGTCGCGAACGGCCACATCACGACCGCCGACGTGGGCGGTGATCGCGGCGCGACGAGCCCTGCCTGGTCCCCCGACTCGAAGTGGCTCGCGTACGCGAAGACCTTCCCCAACCAGTTCCAGCGCATCGTCGTCTGGTCCGTGGCCGACGGGAGCACGCACGTCCTCACCGACCCACTCGCGAGCGCGAGCGCGCCGGCGTGGGACCGCAACGGAAAGTGGCTCTACTTCCTCGCGAGCACCGATCTCGGGCTCAAGTCCGGCTGGGCCGATCTCGGCAGCCTCACGCGCAGCTCCACACAGGGGGTCTACGTCGCCCTGCTGCGCGACGACGAGCCCACCCCATTCACTCCCGAGAGCGACGAGGAGGCGGCGGCGCGCATCATCGGAACCGGGCCCGGCATCCCCGGCCGACCCGCGACCACCCCCGCGACGGCCGCGGCCGCGTCGCCCGCCGCTCCGGCCGACACGACGCGCAAGCCGGCGGCCGACAGCGCCCGGGCGCGCCCGCCCGTCGTGCGCATCGACTTCGACCGCTTCGACCGCCGCATCGTCGCCCTGCCGCTTCCGCTGCGCGACTACGCGCAGCTCCTCCCGGGCGCATCGGGGGTGCTGTTCGTGGCCGAGCGCGTGCCGAACCAGACCGGGATGACGCTGCAGCGGTGGGACATGGCCAAGCGCAAGGTCGAGCCGTTCGTCACCGGCGTCGCGCGCCCCTCCATCTCGCTCGACGGCAAGAAGCTGATGTGGTCCGCGAACAATCAATGGTCGGTGAGCGGCACCGACGCGGCGCCGAAGCCGGGCGAGGGACGCGTGCAGGTGGCGCTCACCGCGCGCATCGATCCCGCGCAGGAGTGGAAGCAGATCTTCGACGAGGCGTGGCGCATCGAGCGGGACTTCTTCTACGATCCGAAGCTCCACGGTGCGGACTGGATGGCGGTGCGCCGTCGTTACGAGCCCCTCGTCCCCTTCGTGCGCCACCGAGAGGACCTCACCTACATCCTCGACATGGTGGGGGGCGAGCTGTCGGTGGGGCACAGCTTCGTGCGCGGCGGCGAGACCCCCGCCACCGACACGGCGCGCGTCGGCCTCCTGGGCGCCGACCTCGTGCCCGACGGCGCGCACTGGCGCATCGGCCGCATCTATACGAGCGAGAGCTGGAACCCGGGCCTTCGCGCCCCGCTCGACGCGCCGGGCGTGAAGGCGCGCGCCGGCAACTATCTGCTCGAGATCAACGGCGTGCCCGTCACCACGCGTGACGAGCCGTGGATGGCGCTCGAGGGCGCCGTGGACAAGCAGACGGTGCTCCGCCTGAGCGAGACGCCGGGTGGGGTGGGCGGGTGGAACGTCACGGTCCTCCCCGTGCGCAGCGAGACGCAGCTACGCCAGCGTGCGTGGGTGGAGGACAACCGGCGCCGCGTCGATTCGCTGAGCGGCGGCAAGCTGGCCTACGTCTGGGTGCCCAACACGAGCGCGCCCGCCATCACCGCCTTCGACCGCTACTACTTCGCGCAGCAGGACCGGAAGGGCGCGGTGATCGACGAGCGGTTCAACGGGGGCGGGCTGCTCGACGACTACATGGTCGGGATCATGAGCCGCAAGCCGGTCGGCGGCGTCTCGACGACCGCGGCGGACCAGCCGTCGACGCGCCTGCCGGCGGCGGGGCTGCTCGGCCCCAAGGTGCTCGTGATCAACGAGCTCGCCGGATCGGGGGGCGACTACTTCCCCTGGATCTTCCGGCATCTCGGCGTCGGTCCGGAGATCGGGTCGCGCACCTGGGGCGGGCTGATCGCCGCGTGCGTCCCCTATCCCCTCGTGGACGGGGGCACCATCACCTCGCCGTGCAGCGGCGTGTTCGGTCCCGACGGCCAGTACATCGTCGAGGGCGAGGGGGTGCCGCCCGACATCGAGGTGCTGCAGGATGCTCGCGCCGTCGCGCGGGGCGGCGATCCACAGCTCGAGCGCGCCGTGCGCGAGGCGCTCGCGCTCGTCGCGACCAAGGGGGTGGAGGCGGCGAAGACGCCCGCTGCCTTCCCCGTGAAGGCGCGCCGGCCCGGCGGGCAGGAGTAGGCCGATGAAAGGCGGCAAGGCGGGACGCAAGAAGGGAGGCGCGGGACAGCGCACGAGCGCGGGCAAGAGCGCGAAGCGCGGCACCCCGCGCGGCGGCAAGCGCGCCTTCGACCCGGCCGCGAAGAAGGTTGCGAAGAAGACCACGAAGCTCGGCGCCCGCCGGGTGGAAGACGACGACTGAGCCCGCCGGCCTGCCGACCAGGAGATTCATGCGCCTCACACACTTCGTTGCGATCACGTCGCTGTCCGCCCTCGCCGCCTGCGCCTCGTCCGGTGCCTCCGGCTCGCCGGTGTTGCGAGGCTCGCCCGCCGACGCGGTGCTCATCGGCGGCTCGACGGGAGTCAACAGCGGGGCGACCCTCATCGGCGGAGGATCGTCCAGCGTGGAGAAGGTCGGTGGCACGGTGCCGTTCGACGCCACCGACGCGTGGCGCGTCCTTCCGCTCGTGTTCGACTCGCTGGCGATCCCCGTGACGCTGCGCGATCCGGAGACGCGCACACTGGGAAATCAGGGCTTCGCGGTGCGCAACCGCTTGGGCGCGGTGTCGGCCGCGCGTCTCTTCGACTGCGGCATGCAGCAGGGCGCTCCGAACGCGAGCACGTGGGAGCTGCACGTGGCGATCATCACGACCGTGGAGCCGGCTGGTGCTGCCGCGGCCAGGATACTGACATCGGTGGACGTGCGCGGCCGGCCGGCGGCACTCGGCGGCTCGTACAACCACTGCTCCTCCAAGGGGCTGCTCGAGCAGCGCATCGCCGAGCAGGTGGCGCAGCGGCTGCGCCGCTGACCGTCAGAGCGCGAAGATGAGTCCCAGGCGCGTCGTGCTGTGATGCTCGACGCCCTGCACGTAGCCGAACCGCTGCTCGATGCGCGCCGCGACGGTCTCACTGGCGAGGAAGGAGAACTTCAGACCGGCGATCGCGTCGAGACCCGGCTTGGAGCCGGCCCACTCGCTCTGCTGCCCGCCGCTCCAGTTCGCGCTCACGCCCGCCCCGAGATAGGGCACGAACCCCGTCGTCTCACGCTCAGGCTGGATCGTGGCGTCGAGCGAGACGCTCCCTCGTCCGGGACCGAGGCCGCGCACCCGTTGATAGTCCGCCCCCACGGTGAGCGCGACGTCGATCAGGGGAACGAGGTCGACGATCGATTCGATCGCCCCGCCGATGCCGTACGACACCGTGTGGGTCTGCGTCGTGGTCGTGTAGCCGACATGGACGTCGGCCGCCTGCTGCGCGCCGGCGCGTGACGAGAGGACGAGACAGACCAGCGAAACGCTCAGCAGACGGCGCATTGATGAGTGCATGTGGGGAGTGGAGGGCGAAAGATAGCGCCAGCCCCGTGATTGACAGCCCCCGCGGCGGTCGCGCTCCATCCTCTGCCTCCCCGATGGCGACCGTCCCCACTCCCCGGGCCAGGGAGACGTCAGCGCTGCCGCGCCGGCTGCGTCTCGCTCGTCAGCCAGCGTGAGGTGACGACGCCGAGCACCCCCGCGGCGGCGACGAGGGCGAGAAGACCGCCCGCACTGTCGTCGGCAGGTGGGCCCGGCGGGAGCGCCGCGCCGATCGTCGCTCGCGCCACCGGCGCCATCGCCAGGGAAGCGACACGCGCCGCGGCGGCGGAATCGAGATGCGCCGCGTACGCGCGGTAGGCCTCGGGGAAGACCGCGACGTGATAGTGCGGCGGCGAGTGCTCCCGGGTCACGTCCAGCAGGCCGTCCGATTCCATCGAGAGCAGGGTGCGCTCGAGCCATGCGCGCTGCGTCGCGCTCGCGGGAACCCGGAAGTCCACCGCCATCCCCGCGGGATGGACGGAGAGCGCGTGCGCGTTGGCGGGCTGCAGCGCCTCGGGACGCGTTAGGCTGGTGACGACCAGCCGCTCACCCGTCTCGGCCACCGACCGTGCCGCGAGATGCTCGATGAAGGAGCGGACCTCGGGGCGGGCGTAGGGGAAGGAGACCCCGCTCACGCGGAAATCCGCCTCGTCGGTCACCGCGACGAGCGCGCCGTCGCCGACGAGCTGCCTGACCTGGTCCGGCGTCCGGAGGAAGGAGTAGTCCTCCTCCACCGCCACGGCGTGCTGGTGGACCATCGACGCCGGCGAGCCGCGAAGGCCAGCCGCGCTGGCGATCCCAGCCGGAAGAATGAGCAGCGTCGCAGCGATTGCGCCGCCAAGAGAGTATCGCATGTGAGCTCGTCCTCGGGAGGGCACCCCGGACCGCCGCCGCCAGCCGGGCGATGGCGCGTTCGGTGGTGCTCGTCTTCTACACCAGAGGGGACGTCATGATGCACCATTTGTTAACAGGTGAAGGGTCGTGGGCGTCAGCCCTTGCGGAAGCGGGCGGGCACGACCGTCGCCATGCCCGCGTTTCCCCGATTGGCGGGCTCCCGCGCGAGCTCGACCTTCGACCGATCCCCGACGATCAGGACAGATGAACCGAAAGCGGATTGCGATCGCGGCTGCAGTACTCGCCGCGCTGACGCTGGGCCTCTGGCTCACCATGCACTCGCGGGCCAGCGCGGCGCCGACCTATCGTCTGGCCGCCGTGCAGCGCGGAAGCATCCAGCAGACAGTGTCCGCCACCGGGGCCCTCAGCGCGGTGAAGACGGTCCAGGTGGGCACCCAGGTCTCGGGTCAAGTCGCGGCCGAGTACGCCGACTTCAACGACCACGTCACCAAGGGCCAGCTACTCGCCCGCATCGATCCCACGCTGCAGGAGCAGACCGTCCGCGACGCCGACGCGCAGCTCGCCAAGGCCAGGGCGCAGCTCAACCAGGCGCAGCAGGAGTACGAGCGCAACCTTCCGCTCATCAACCAGAAGTTCATCAGTGCGAGCGAGTTCGGCACCGTCCAGGTCAACCGGTCGGTGGCGCAGGCCACGGTGAGGTCGGCCCAGGTCACCCTCGACCGCGCGCGGCAGAACCTGTCGTACACCTACATCAACGCGGCGATCAACGGGGTGGTCGTCGAGCGCAACGTCGACGTCGGCCAGACGGTGGCCGCGAGCCTTTCGGCGCCGCAGCTCTTCCTCATCGCGCAGGATCTGGCGCAGATGCAGATCCTCGCGGCCGTGGACGAGAGCGACATCAGCAGCATCAAGGAGGGACAGACGGTGAACTTCACGGTGCAGCCCTATCCGGGCCGCACCTTCACCGGCGTCGTGGACCAGGTGCGGCTGCAGTCCAAGCTCACCGACAACGTCGTGAACTACACGGTCGTGGTGAAGCTGAACAACGAGGATGGCAAGCTGCTTCCCGGGATGACCGCGACTGTCGAATTCGTCACCGGTGCGGCGAACGACGTGCTGGTGGTGCCCAACTCGGCGCTGCGCTTCAAGCCGTCGGCCGAGGAGTTGGCAGAGGCGGGACTGCCGGCCAACGCTGGCGCGGATACGACGCGTCGGGGGCGCGGCGCTTCCTCGTCCACCCCCGCGGTGGTGGGCGGCAGGGCCGGGACTGGCGCGGCCGGGGGCGGGGGCGGGGGCGTGGCCGGGGGCGGCGCG
>JBBQJC010000044.1:0-28637 GCA_038325515.1 Gemmatimonadales bacterium
CCGGCGAGCCAGACGCGCGTGATGGAGGAAGTGGAGACGTGAGCGAACTGGAGCTGTTGCAGGACGACGCGCGGGCGGAGGGGGTGCGCACCCTCGTCGGGCTGCTGGAGTATCGCGCGGCCGCGCAGCCGGACGACGTCGTCTTCCGCTTCGTGAACAGCGACGGCCGCGAGGACGGCACGCTGACCTTTGCCGAGCTGCGCACCCGCGCCCGCGCGACCGCGGCACATCTCGCCCGCCACGTGCGGACGGGCGACCGCGTGGTGCTGCTCGTGCCCGCCGGGCTGGAGTACGTCGCCGCGTTCTTCGGATGTCTCTACGCCGGCGCCATTGCGGTCCCCGCGTATCCCCCCAATCCGCGCCGCGCCGATCCGCGCGTCTCCCGCATCGTCACCGACTGCGGTGCGCGCGTCGCGCTCGCCAGCGATGCGCTGATGTCGCGCCTCGACAGCTGGCTCTCGCTCTCCCCGGAGCTCGCGGGGCTCGTCTGGGTGGACGCGGCGCGTGCCGCCGCGGACGATGCGGCGGGCTGGCGCCCGCCCAGCGCCAACGCCGAGGTGCTGGCGATGCTCCAGTACACGTCGGGCTCCACGGGCGACCCGCGCGGGGTGATGCTCTCGCACGCGAACCTGCTGCACAACTCCGCGGTGATCCACCGCGTGTCGGAGCACCGCGCGGGCGACAATGGCGTCTTCTGGCTCCCCCCTTTCCACGACATGGGGCTCATCGGCGGGATCCTGCAGCCGATGTACGCCGGGCTCTCCGCCGCGCTCATGGCGCCGCCGACCTTCCTCCAGCGCCCGTCCACCTGGCTCGAGGCGATGTCGCGCTACCGGGCCACGACGAGCGGCGCACCGAACTTCGCCTACGACCTCTGCGTCGAGCGCATCCCCGAGGAGGAGCGCGTGGCGCTCGACCTCTCGGCGTGGCGCACCTCGTTCAACGGCGCGGAGCCGATCCGCGCCGACACCCTCGCCCGCTTCGCCGCGGCGTTCGCGCGAGCGGGGTTGCGCGCCGACGTCGTCATGCCCTGCTACGGCCTCGCCGAGGGGACGCTGATGGTGTCGGGGGGACCGCCGCAGCGGCTCCCGGGCACGATCCCCGCCGACCGTCGCGGCCTCGAGGCGGGAGCGATCCGCCCCCCGCTGGAGCAGGCGGACGCCACGGTGCTCGTCGCGAGCGGCGAGCCCGTGGCCGAGCAGCAGGTCGTGCTCGTGGATCCCGACTCGGGCGCGCGCTGCGCCGATGGCCACATCGGCGAGATCTGGGTGTCGGGGGCCAGCGTCGCCCGCGGCTACTGGGAGCGCCCGCTCGAGACGGCGGCCACCTTCGACGCGCGGCTGCACGGCTTCAAGAAGTCCTTCCTGCGCACCGGCGACCTCGGCGCCCTCGTCGACGGACAGCTCGTCGTCACCGGCCGCCTGAAGGACCTCGTCATCCTCGACGGCCGGAACTACTATCCGCACGACATCGAGCTCGCCGCCGAGCGCAGCCACCCGAGCCTGCGCGCCGGATTCTCCGCGGCGTTCAGCGCGGCGACGGACGGGCGCGAGCGCCTCGTCCTCGTGCTCGAGGTGATCCGCCACCACAAGCCGGAGGGCGACGACGCGCTGTTCCAATCGGTGCGCACCGAGCTCGCCGCGTCGGTGGGGGTCGTGCCGGACGAGATCGTCCTCATCCGGCAGAACAGCATTCCCAAGACGTCGAGCGGGAAGATCCAGCGGCGCGCCTGCCGCGCCGCCTTCCTCGAAGGCTCCCTCGAGATCCTCGGCCGCTGGAAGGCGCCGCGCGCCGTGTCCGCGCCGGTGGAGCACGCCATCGTCGCCTTCATGCTCGACTGGGTGCGCGAGGAGCTGCAGGTGGACCCGGCGCGCCTCGACCCGCGCACGCCGCTGCGCGAGCTCGGGCTCGACTCCGTCGCCGCGACGCGACTTCTCGTCGCGCTCGAGGGACGGCTCGGGCGGCGCATCGATTCCGCACTGCTCTGGCAGCACCCCGACGTCGGCTCGCTGGGCCGCTATCTCGCCACCCTGTCCACCGAGCTGCCGGCGGGCTACCAGCTGCCCGGCACCCGGCGCGACTACGGGGCGCCGACGAGCGCCAGCACCGACATCGCGCAGTGGGACGAGTATCTCTCGCTGCGGCAGCGCCTCGACGCGCTGGATGAGGAGGGGATCGCGAACCCCTTCTTCCACACCCACGAGGGGACGACGGGCCGCCACGCGACGATCGGCGGACGCACCCTGCTCAACTTCGCGAACTACAACTACCTCGGCCTTTCGGGCGACCCCGTGGTGACGCGCGCCGCGCAGGATGCCGTGGAGCGATGGGGAAGCTCGGTGTCGGCGAGCCGCGTCGTCTCGGGCGAGCGTCCGGTGCACCGTGCCCTCGAGCAGGAGATCGCGCGCTTCCTCGGCGTCGACGACGCCATCGTCTACATCGGCGGGCATCCGGCCAACGTCTCGACGATCTCCCACCTGATGGGACCGGAAGACGTCGTGCTCTGCGACGCGCTCGTGCACAACAGCGCGGTGCAGGGGGCGGAGTTCTCAGGCGCGCGGCGGCTCGCCTTCCCGCACAACGACTGGAATGCGCTCGACGCGATGCTCGGGCGCGTGCGCTCGCAGCACCGGCGCGCGCTCGTCGTCATCGAGGGCGTCTACAGCGCCGACGGCGACGTGCCCGATCTGCGCCGCTTCGTCGAGGTGAAGGACCGGCACCACGCGATGCTCATGGTGGACGAGGCGCACTCGCTCGGCGTGCTGGGCGAGACGGGACGGGGCATCGCCGAGCATGCCGGCGTGGACCCGCGCCGCGTGGAGCTGTGGATGGGGACGCTCAGCAAGTCGCTCGCGAGCTGCGGCGGATACATCGCGGCAAGCGCGGCGCTCGTGGAGTATCTCAAGTACACCTCGCCCGGCTTCGTCTACAGCGTCGGCATCACGCCGAGCAACGCGGCCGCCGCGCTCGCCGCGCTGCGGCTGCTGGAGACGCAGCCCGAGCGGGTGGCGCAGCTCCGCGCCAACTCCGCGTACTTCCTGGCGGCGTGCAAGGCGGCCGGCTTCGACACCGGCGAGAGCGCCGGGAGCGCGGTGATCCCGGTGATCGTCGGCGATTCGCTGCGCGCCGCGCGGCTGTCCGAGATGCTGTTCGGCATGGGGATCAACGTGCAGCCGATGGTCGCGCCGTCGGTGCCGAACGACGCGGCGCGGCTGCGCTTCTTCATCGCGAGCACGCACACGACGGCCGATCTGGACGCAGCGGTGGACGCGCTGGCGCACGCGACGGGCGCGATGGAGCAGATCGACGCCGCGGCGGACGAGTCGCGGCTCGCCCGTACGGACGCCCGGGGGTGACGGCGATGCGGATCGAGCTGGCCAGCCATCGGTCTCCCGACCTCGCCGAGCGACTTCGCGAGTGCGACGTGCTCGTGTGCACGATGAGCCTGCGCGGTGACGTCGCC
This sequence comes from Gemmatimonadales bacterium, assembly GCA_038325515.1. Classification (GTDB taxonomy): domain Bacteria; phylum Gemmatimonadota; class Gemmatimonadetes; order Gemmatimonadales; family Gemmatimonadaceae; genus AG11. Next base: position 3,464 of record JBBQJC010000044.1, read on the forward strand.
GAGCTGGCGTGTGCGCTCGGCACGCTCGACGCGGCGGAGCTCGACCGCTACGCCGCGTACGCGAACGAGGTCGTGGCGCGCCGCTTCGCCATCGGCCGCGCGCGGGTGCGCGAGCTGCTCGAGCGGGCCTCCGGCCGCAGCCTCGCCGGCATTCCGTTCCGCGTGGGGAAGTTCGGCAAGCCGTCGCTCGCGCCCGCCGCCGGCGCTCCGTCGCTCTGGTTCAGCGTGGCGCACTGCGAGGAGCTGGGGTTGGTCGCCATCAGCCGCCGGGCCGACGTGGGCGTGGACGTGGAGCGCACGCGCGACATCGACCTCTGGGAGCGTGTGGCGGACCGCGTGCTGCACCCCGACGAGCGCGTCCGGCTGGATCGCGAGATCGCGGCCGGGGCCGATGCCGGCGCCACCTTCCTCGGCTATTGGTGCCGGGTGGAGGCCGAGCTCAAGGCGATCGGCAGCGGGATCGCCGGCCTCGACGCGCACCGCGCCGGAATGCGTCCCACGGGGCTGGACGTCCGGACGCTCGACGCGCTCCCCCTCCCCGTCGATCTGGCGGGGATGTCCGGCGGCTACCGGGCCGCGGTGGCGCTCTGCTCGCCCGGCGCGAGCCTCGTGTGCCAGACCCAGCTCGCCACTCCCCATGCGCTCACCCCCGTGAGCAGGCCGGCGACCGCGTCCACCCCGTAGTGGAAGCCCCCGTAGACCGTCCCTAGCGTCAAGCCGACCGTCAGCAGCGTGACGACCACCCCCACCCCCCGGTCGGCGCGCAGCGCGGCCAGCGAGGCCACCACCGAGGCCGCGATGTGCGACGATGGAAAGGCCGTCCCGCGCGACGAGCCCACCTGGAGGAGCTGGAGGACGAAGCTCCGCACCGGCCCCGCCGGCGCCGCCGCCGCGCCCACGAGGAACCGCGGCCCGTCCACCGGGAAGATCACATATGTGATGAAGCAGGCGCCGTACACCAGCGCAAGCGCGAGCATCGTCCGCGCGAAGTCCTCGCGCCGTCCCCGCAGGTAGAGCAGGGCGGGGGGCACGTACACCAGCAGGTAGTAGGAGGCATACGCGGCGTGCAACAGCTCGCTGAGCGCGAGGTTTGCGTGCGCGGGAGCCCAGGTGGCGGAGGGGTTGGAGGGAAAGACGACCGCCTCCCAGCGCAGCACAAGGGCATCGGCGTGCGGACGTCCCGCGCCGGCGACGAGCCAGCGCAGCTCGATGTAGAGCAGGGGCCCGAGGAGGAGGGGAAGCCAGTCCGCCAGCGCGGTCCGCCGGGCCCACGTCACGGCCAGCGCTGCGACGGCCAGCGCTGCCAGGTGCGCCGCCATCGGCCCCGCCGACCCCGTGTGGCGATAATAGCCGGCCATCGGCCAGAGGGTGAGCGCGAGGTACGCCGTCGTGAGCGTGGCGGCCAGGCGGATGGCACGGTCGGCCCGCGCGCTCGCCGCCTGTGGGATGGGCGGGGTGACTATGTTCATCGGAGCGCAGTATCACCACCACGCCCGCGATTCGTAAGTGTACCCGACCCTCTCGCCGTGACCGTCGACGTCGTCACCGTCTCGACCCGCCGTGATCTTCGCCGGTTCGTGGGCTTTCCCTGGCAGCTGTACGACGAGCGCGAGTACCCGCAGTGGGTCCCGCCGCTCCGGATGACCGTCCGCGACGCCCTGGACCGCGATCGGAATCCCTTCTACGCCGACGCCGACCGCGAGCTCTTCCTCGCCATTCGCGATGGCGTCGTCGTCGGGCGGATCGCGGCGATCGAAAACCGCGCGCACAACCGCTTCCATGGCGACCGGGTGGGCTTCTGGGGCTTCTTCGAGTGCATCGACGACCAGCCGGTCGCCGATGCCCTGTTCGCCGCCGCCGACGGATGGCTCTCGGCCCGCGGCCTGGGAGGGATGCGCGGGCCGATGAACCCCAGCACGAACTACGAGTGCGGGCTGCTGGTTGAAGGGTTCGAGAACCGTCCGACCTTCATGACCGCGTGGAACCCGCCCTACTACGACCGGTTGTGCACCGGAGCCGGGCTGGCCAAGGCGGCGGACCTGCTCGCCTTCTGGTTCCCCGCGGCGGAGCCGGGCTACGAGCTGCCCGCCTTCGTGACGCGGCAGGCCGAGCGCGCGCTGGAGAAGGGGCGCATCACCTTTCGGAGCCTGCAGCCGAAGCACTTCGAGGACGAGGTGGCCGCCTGCTGGGACATCTACAACGACGCGTGGGAGCGGAACTGGGGCTTCGTCCCCTTCTCGCGCGACGAGTTCCACCACATGGCCAAGGACATCAAGCAGCTCATCTGGCCGGAGATCGCCTTCATGGCGCTCGTGGACGGCGAGCCGGCGGGCTTCATGCTCGCCGTCCCCGACTACAACGAGGTGCTGCGGGGCAACCGGAACGGGCGGCTCTTTCCGACGGGGCTGGCCCGGCTGCTCTGGGGGAAGCGGACGATCAGGACCGCGCGGGTGATGGCGCTCGGCGTCAAGGCGAAGTTCCGCTCCCGCAGCATCCTTGCCCTGTTCACCCGCGAGGTGATGCGACGGGGGCTGGCCATCGGGAAGACGGGGGCGGAGGCGTCGTGGCTGCTGGAGGACAACCATCTCATCGTGAAGCCGATGCGGGCGATGGGGGCCCGGGAGCGGATGCGGTGGCGGGTGTACGAACGCGGCGCACCGTCCACGGGCAGCGCGTCATGAGCGAGACCGTGCACGCGATCGTGCTGAACTGGAACGGCGAGTCGGACACCGCGGCGTGTCTCGACTCCCTCCTGGCGCAGCGAGACGTCCAGCTCGAGATCCTGCTCGTCGACAATGCCTCGCCCGACGGCAGCGGCGAGCGGCTGCACGCGCGATATCCGGCGCTCGAGTATCTGCAGACGGAGGCGAACCTCGGATACGCGGGGGGGAATGACCGGGCGATCGAGCATCTGCTGGCGCGCGGAGCCTCGTGGATTCTCGTGGTGAACAACGACACCGTCGCCGATCCCGATTGCGTGCGGCTGCTCCTCGGTGCGGCAGCGACCCACGAGCGCATCGCGGCGGTGTCGCCGCTGATCACGCGGTTCGACGACCCGGCTCGCATCTGGTTCGCGGGAGGCCGGATGGACCGCGCGCGCGCGATCGGCGTGCACGAGCACGAAAACGAGACGGTCGCCGCGGCGTACGGGGAATCGAGCGCGCGCGACACGCGCTTCCGCGAGTGCACCTTTCTCTGCGGCTGCTGCCTGCTCCTTCGGGCGAGCGCCCTCGCGGAGGTCGGTCTCTTTCGCGCCGATTTCTTCGCGTACGTGGAGGACGTCGACCTCTCGCTGCGGCTCACGGCCAGGGGATGGAAGATCGGCTGGGTGGCGGCTGCCGGCCTGTCCCACCGTGTGCCACCGTTCGGCACCGCTCCGTCTCCGCTGCAGATCACCTTGCGCGACCGCAACCGCCGGCGAATGGTGGCGTCGCAGTATCCGCCCGGTTGGCGGATCGTCTTCGCCCTGTGGTTCTATCCCACCCGCGTTCTGCATCTGCTTCGATACGGTCTGTCGGGTGATCGCCGGCGCGCCCGTGCCGTCCTGGAGGGGATGTGCCGACCGTGAGCCGAAGAACGCGCCGGCCAGTTCCGGCACGAGCGAGCGCGATTAGTGTACTACCGTGTTCCGGCCTCAATCTCTCCCGCGTCCCATGATCGCCATGTTCCGTTGCCTTCGCGCAGTGCTGCTCTGTCTCGCTCTCCTTCCCGCTGCCGCGCGCGCGCAGGATTCGACGGTCGCCTCCGAGGGATTCACGCTCGGTCCCGGCGACGTCGTGCGGGTGAAGATCTGGCGGGAGAAGGCCCTGGACGGCGAGTTCCAGGTGGACGAGACCGGCCGGCTCACGCTCCCGCTACTCGGCACCCAGCGAGTCACCGGGATTCCATGGGCGCAGCTGCACGACTCGCTGCTGGCCGCGTACCGGAAGGAGCTCAAGGCGCCCGCCGTCACCCTCATCCCGCTGCGGCGCGTCTACGTCCTGGGCGAGGTCACCAAGCCGGGCCTCTATCTCGCCGACCCCACGCTGAGCCTCACCGGCATCGTGGCGCTCGCGGGGGGAGCCAACCCGCAGGGGGACCTCCGCAAGGTGCGGCTGGTGCGAGATGGCAAGGTCGTGGCGAACGAGAGCTCGCTCGGCGGCGACCAGACCACCGTCCGGTCGGGCGACCAGGTGTTCGTGGATCAGCGCGGATGGTTCGACCGCAACAGCACCTTCGTCGCGTCCGCCGCGATCTCGCTCGCGTCGATCATCATCACCTTCGTTCGCCGGTAGCGCATCCGAAGCCGGCAGGCGTCACCAGCCGCTCACGCTCAGCACCGCGTGCAGGTTGAGCCGGTCGGCGCCTCGCTCGAGGTTCCGGTTCAGGTCGATCGCGGGCAGCAGCGTGAGGCCGTAGTCACGTGAACCCGAGAAGCGAAGGACGTTGGCGCGCAGGGCGTACATGACGTCGGGATGGATGTCCGTGGCGGTGGGCGACTGTCCCGGCAGCCAGTCGAAGCGCAGGGTGCGCTCGAGCCCGAAGCTCGTTCGCCCGCGCGGGGAGTAGTGGTCCAGCGACAGCCGCCACCCCGCGCCGCCGTAGGCCTCGGGCGAGCCGAGGATGAGGCCGTGCTGGGTGTGGCCCTGGACCACGAGGTAATGCACGTAGGGCGGCAGCGGCTGGAGCGCGCCGTGATCGCCGCGCTCGTTGTGAGTGAGCTCGCCGTTCACGATCTCGAAGCGAATCACCCGTCGCGAGGTCGCTGACGACGCCAGGACGCGCTGCATCCCCACGGTGAAGGTGCTGATGTCGTCCGGCTGCAGGAGGAGCTTGCGCAGGCTGCCGGGAAAGTCGTCGCGCAGCCATTCGCCGTATACCTCGGCGCCCGCGTCGGGAAAGACCCAGCGAAAGAAGGCGCTGGCGAGCTGATTCACCGGCGTGAAGTTCTCCTCCGGCGCGCCGTTCAGCAGCTCCCGGAGGTCGACTGGCTGAAGTGCGCGGCGCGCGCTGAACGGCTGGTTGGACTCGAACATGCGCGTGACGCCGAGCTCCAGTCCTGGCACTCCTCGCGGAATCGCCGATGCCACGACGGCCGAGGCGAAGCGACGCGACTTGCCGGCGCTCGCCGTGGAGAACTCCGACTGCGAAAGCCACCCACCGATCAACTGTGCCTTCACGCGGACGACCCAGAGGTCGAGCGCTCTGCCCGTGCCGGCGTAGTAGTGGGGAAAGCCCCCTGCGTTCGGCCCCAGGAGCAGCGGATACTCCAGGGCCGGCCCCCACCGCACCGGCGCACTGGACAGTCCGATCGCGAGCCCCGCCGGCAGCTCCATGTCCAGCGACGAGGTGCCCGGATCCACGCGTCCATAGGTCCCGGTGCCGAACCGCTGTGGGTTGTCGATCTGGAAGGGGAAGCGGGAGTCGGCGTAGCGCAGCGAGCCTGACGTGCCATTCGAAGCCAACGGAAAGTCCGCGTTCTGCGCCAGGAAGACCACCGGGGCGAGCTGCAGCGAGAGGCGTCCCCATCGCGCAGCGGCGCCGGCCTGCAGCGAGATCGTGGCGCCGCGCCCCGACCAGGTCGGCCCCAGCGCCTCCTGCACCGGGAACGCCGAGTTGAGGATCAGGCGCGCCGACGGGCGCAGCAGCTGGAGTCCGTTCGAGACGTCGGAGCGGGCGAAGCGGCCGCTCCATGGTCCGGGTGCCGAGGGCCTCAGCGAGCGGGCGACCGTGGGCTGCAGCGGCTGCATCGTCCAGTCCGTCCGCTCGATCTCGCCGGAGAGCTCCAGCAGCCGCAGGTAGCGCTCGGCCTCGCCGCCGACGATCACCCCGGCGCCCAGGTCGAGGCGCGGCGCTGCCTGCGCTCGACCGGAGGTCGGGACGAGGAACGCAATTCCGAGCGCCAGCGTCGCCGCGGCGCAGAGGGATCTCCCCATTGGGGGCAGCTCTCGCATGTGTGTGCCAGCCATTATCTTGGTGGGTCTCTACCTGCGACGCACAGTACTATCGCGCCGTCGGTGTCAGCTACCCCCTCGGTCCGCCCTCGACGTGCGCCTGCAAGCGCGTTGCACGCTTCCGTACGCCGCTTCCTGCCTTCTCGTCCTGACGCTCGCCGCGCCGCGCTGCGCCACCGCGCAGGGCGTTCGGTACGCGCCGGTGGCGGCGCTTGGAGGCGAGACGGAGGAGCGGCTGCGCCTCGCCGAGCTGCTCGGCGCTTCCTCGAGCGATGCGGTCATGCTGCGGTCCAGCTCACGGCTGCAGCGACTTGCGCAGGACTCCTCGGGGCGAGTTCGCGTGCTGCTGCCGGAGCTGCGGACCGTCTACAACTCCGCCCTGCCGTTCTCCCAGAACGATGGGCCGTTGCGAGCGGGTCGTGGTCTCAATCTGCTCGTGACCGGGGGCGCCGAGTTCCGCCGGGGCGCGTTGACGCTGGTGATCGAGCCGCAGGTCGTGTACGAGCAGAACCGCTTCTTCCAGGTCATCAGCTACCCACCCGGAGCCCGCCCGAGCCGAAGCATCTGGGCGAACCCCTTTCATCCGCCACCGGAGTCGATCGACCTGCCGCTGCGGTTCGGCGGTGCGTCGCGCCTGCAGGTGGACCCGGGCCAGAGCAGCCTGACGCTGCGACTGGGACGGACCGAGGCCGGCGTGGCGACCGAGAGCGTCTGGTGGGGCCCCGCGATCCGGAACGCGATCATCCTGAGCAACAACGCGCCGGGATTTCCCCACGCGTTCCTCCGCTCCGCGGAGCCCCTCCCCACGCGCCTCGGCCGCCTCGAGTACGACCTGATCGCCGGGGTGCTCGACGAATCCGAGTACTTCGACGGCAACGGGAACGCGGGACGCCGCCTCGGGACGGGAGGCGCCGTCACCTGGCGCCGCACGAGCAGCTCCGGTCTTCGCGTCGGGGTGTCCCGTCTCTGGATCGTGGGGCACTTCGGGCACGATCAGATCTCGTCGGCCTTCGGCCGCTGGGTCTTTCCCACGGCGGGCTTCGAGACCTACGTGGAGTGGGCACGATTCCAGGATCCGCGCGGGCTCCGGGATCTGCTCGAGTTTCCCACCCATTCGCAGGGCTACACCTACGGCCTGCAGTGGGCGCGCCCGCTCGCGCCGCGCCGCACCTTCCGGCTGCAGGCCGAGCTGACGAACCTCGAGCCGAGTCCCTCGTTCCGGCTGCGGCCGGTCCCGACCTCGTACACGAGCGCCGCCGTGCCGCAGGGATTCACCGAGCGCGGGCAGGTGCTCGGTGCGGCGATCGGCCCCGGTTCCTCCAGCCAGTGGCTCGCGGGCGACGTGCTTGGCGCGTCGTGGAAGCTTGGCGCATTCGTCGGCCGGATCCGGAACGACAATGGCACCCTGTTCAGCGCGCTCGTGCCGGAGCTCCGCGCGCAGGATGTCACGGTGTATGGCGGCGTCCGGGGCGGACGCGACGTCCCCGGTGGCCATCTCTCGCTCGAGCTCGTCGATGCGGCGCGCCTCAACTACCTGTTCCAGGCAGGCATCGTCCGTGATCCCGCCCTTGGAGGCTTCAAGGGAGTGGACGTCGCGAATCGCAGCCTCTCGCTCATCTTCTCCACCGCACCCGGAAAGCGCTGACTCATGGAATCACCGACGCAACACGACCCGTCACTCCGCGAGCTGCTGCGCCGCGTCCTTCGGCGACGCCGGCTCCTGGCGGCTGTCGGGGCGGTCGTCTTTCTGCTCGTCGCGGTGTGGACCTTCCTCGCCACGCCGCGCTACGAGAGCACGGCGCTGCTGCGCATCGAGTCGAAGAGCTCGACACCGAGCCTCCCGGACGCGTTGAAGGACGTGGCCGGGGCTGCGGGCGGCGGGCTGGCGAGCCTCGGAAAGGACGAGCTGGAGACGGACATCGGGGTGCTGAAGAGCGAGCGGATGGTGGACGCCACGATCGACGCGCTGGCGCTCTCGGTGCAGGTGGTGAAGCCGGCGGACGACCGCGCGGCGGTGATTCGCGCGCGCATCGTCGACTCGAGCGACGTGGAGGGGACGCTCACCTTCTCCCGCGAGAAGGACGGCGCCTACGCCGTCTCGAGCGATGGACTTGACGACTACGGCAAGCTCCCCGCGCGCCTCGTGCCCGGAGATTCGATGCGCGTGGGAAGCGTCACGCTCGCGCTTCCGGAGAGCCTCCGCCGCGGCGGCCCGGGCGAGATCAAGCTGCGGCTGCTCCCGCGCTACAAGGTCCACAAGCTGCTCGAGAAGCGGATGACGATTCGCCGGCAGGAGGGCGGGTCGCGGCTGGTCGAGGTGTCGTTCGAGGATCCGGACCGCCGGCTCGCGGCGCAGGTGATCGACCGGCTCGTGCGCGAGTACGTGTCGTACATGCTGCGCACGGACGTGGGCGAGGACAGCACGCAGATCACGGAGCTGCGGGGTGCCCTGGCCGCGACCGCTGTCACGTTGTCCCGCGCCGAGGAGCAGTTGAAGACGTTCCAGCAGCGGTCGCGCGTGATCGAGCCGGAAGAGCAGGCGTCGAGCCAGATCAAGCGCATCGCCCTGCTGGACTCGAAGGTGGACGCGGCGCGCATCGAGCGGAACGCGCTGGCGCAGCTGCTCGAGCTCATCAAGTCACGCTCGAATGGAGGCGGGGACCCTCACGCGTTCCGGCAGCTCGCCACCTTTCCGTCGCTCATCACCAACCGCGCGATCCAGGACCTGCTGCAGGCGCTGATCGACCTCGAGACGAAGCGCTCCACGCTGGCGGTGACGCGGACCGAGGAGAACGCCGACGTGCGCTCGCTCACCGCACGCATCAACGAGCTCGACACGCAGCTCTATCGCCTGGGCAGCCAGTACCTCGAGAGCCTCGATCAACAGCTGGCCTCCACCTCGCGAACGGTGACGAGCCTCACCGACACCCTCAGCCAGGTGCCGGGGACGGCGATGCAGTATGCCCGGCTCGTGCGTGACAAGATGATCCAGAACGAGTACTACCTGCAGCTCACCAAGCAGCTGAAGCTTGCCGAGATCCAGGATCTGCTCCGGAAGGACAAGGTGAAGGTCGTGGACCCGCCGCGCGTCGCGAACAAGGACGACCCGTCCTTCCCCAAGCGGGGAGTCCAGCTCATCCTCGGACTCGTCCTCGCCACCGCGCTGGCGTTCGCCGTGGGGCTGGCCGCTGAGCTCTGGACCGAGCCGGTGGTCTGAGCCTCATGTCGTTCATGCACCGCGGCGAGCTCGCCCCGGCCGGAGCGGGGCGATGATCCATGCGAACCGTCGCGCCCTGATTCACAACACTACGGCCCTCTTCGGCGCGCAGGCGGTGTCGATGGTGGTGCCGCTGCTGACGGTGCCCTATCTCGCGCGAACGCTCGGACCGGAGGGGTGGGCGCCGATCGTGGCGGCGCAGGCGCTCGGCAACTGGCTGGTCCTCCTGCTGGAGTACGGGTTCGACCTGTCGGGCACGCGCGCGGTGTCGCAGGCGCGGACGCGGCCGGAGACGATGGCGGACGTGGTGGCTGGGGTGCAGGGGGCGAAGCTCCTCCTCGTGCCGGTGGCGGCCCTCATCATCGCGGGCGTGTTCCTCGCCATGCCGGGCTTGCGCGGGCAGACGCGGCTGCTCTCGTGGACCCTGGCCTTCGCCGTGTGCCGCGGACTGAATCCCTTCTGGTTCTTCCAGGGCATCGAGACCGTGCAGCGGGCGGTGATCGTCGACGCGCTGACGAAGGCGGGCGCCGCGGTCGGCGTGTTCGTGCTGGTGCGCGGCCCAGCCGACGGCTACCGCGTGATCGAGCTGCAGGCGGGGTTCGCGGCGGTGTCGCTGGCGGTGCTCACCTGGTGGCTCACGCACCACGTGACCTGGCGGCGGCCCGCTTTCCGTGGCGGCCTCACCGCGCTGCACGGCACGTCGCGCATCTTCGGCATGCGGGCCGCGGGCGGCGTCTACAATCAGGCGAGCGTCCTCGTGCTGACGGCGCTCGCCAGCGCCTCCACGGTCTCCTTTTTCGGGGGCGCCGAGCGGATCATCCGCGCCAGCGTGAGCCTCCTGCAACCGCTGACGCAGGCCTTCCTGCCGCGGCTCAGCTTTCTCAGCGTCGCGGATCCCGCTGCCGCCCGCCGCACGATCGAGCGCTGCCTGGTGGCGATCGGGGCGCTGGGTGCTCTGTTCGGCGGCTGTGCCCTCGTCGGCGCTCCGCTCCTCGTGCGGATCCTCCTCGGGCCCGGCTACGAGCCCGCGGTGGGGGTGCTCCGTGCGCTCTCGCCACTCCCCGTGCTCGTCGCGATCAATACGGTCCTCGGCTTCTACTGGGCCGTCCCCTTCGGCCACGACCGGAGCCTGCTCGCGGCCGTGCTCTGGGGAGGCTGTGCGAACATCCTGCTCGCCCTGCTGCTGGTGCCGCGCTTCGGCGCGGTGGGGATGGCGGCCGCGGTCATCGCGGCGGAGCTCGTGGTCACCGTCTCGCTCGCGATCGTGTACGTGCGGCATCGCCCCCTTCAGCCGGCGCGTGGCGTGCTGGTGAGCTCGTGAGCGGCCTCGGTGGGGGAGTGTCACGCAACCGTGGTGACCTGGTGGAGATCGTTGCCGCGGTCTACCAGGGTGCGCCCTACCTCGAGGAGTTCCTCGCGAGCCTGCAGGCGCAGACCCACGAGGCCTGGCGGCTCTGGGTCCGGGACGACGGCTCGACCGACGACAGCGTCGCGATAATCGCCGGTGTCGCCGCGACGGATCCCCGCATTCGCCTGCATCCCGCCGATGGGGGTCGCCTCGGCGCCACGCGCGGCTTCGCGTGGCTGCTCGAGCAGGTTCCCGACGCCGCGCCATACGTGATGTTCGCGGACCAGGACGACATCTGGCTGCCCGGCAAGATCGCGCGCACGCTCGAGGCGATGCAGGCAGCGGAGGCCGCGGCGCCGGGACCGGTACTGGTCCACACGGATCTCGCGGTAGTGGATGACGAGCTCCGCGAGATCCATCCGTCGTTCTGGCGCTTTTCTCACGTGGACCCCGAGCCTGCCACGCTGCGCCGTCTCGTCGTGCAGAACGTCGTCACGGGCGCGACGGCGATGGTGAATCGTTCGCTTCGCGAGCGGGTCGGCCCGATTCCGGACGGGGCGCTCTACCATGACTGGTGGCTCGCCTGCGCCGCCGCGGTCTTCGGGCGCATCGTCGCCGTGCGCGAGGCGACGATCCTCTACCGCCAGCACACGGCAAACGTCGTGGGCGCACGCCCCGCGGCGCGCCCCACCCTGCGGGAGCTGCCCGTCGTCGCCCAGCGCGCATTCCGGCAGACGGCACACATGCGCAAGCAACTGGCGCGAACGGCGGCGCAGGCGGGCGCGTTCCTCGAGCGCTTCGGAACGCTGCTGGCGGAGCGCGACCGCCGCTTTCTCGCGGCGTTCGCGCGCATTCCGGAGCGTCCGTTCCTCCGGCGCAAGGTGGACGTGGTTCGGCTGCGGCTGCGACGCGAGGACGGCTTCTGGAGGAATCTCGGCGTGGTGCTTCGCGCATGAGCGGGGAGCGCGCGCGACGCGGGACGGTGCACGGAGTGCTGCTCAGCTGTTGGGTCGCGCTCATCGCCGCCGACCGGGTGGATCTCCTGGGAGGGGGCGGCGCGCTGCTCCTGACTCCCTTCCTGGCGCTCACGCCGGCCGTGCTCATCTCCGAGCTGGTGCGCCGCCACACGATGAGACGGCCCATCGTGCTCTCGCGGGACGCGATCGCGTACGCGTCGTTGTCGTTCGCCTTGCTGGCCGTCGTGTTCGCCTCGGTCTTCGCCAGTCCGGAGACGAGCGTGTCCGCAGGTCGTGCGGCGCTGCTGCTGCTGCAGTTGATGGGCTCCTTCGCCGTCGTGCTCGTCGCCATCGATCGCGAGGACTTGCCTCGGATCCTCGAGCGCGGCGCGGTGGCCGGTCTGCTGATCTTCGCGTTGTTCGACCTGCTCCAGGTGGCCTGGCTGCTGCAACGGGTGCCCGAATACTGGCACGCGGGTCCGGCGACGGTGCATCTGGTCGCGTACATGTACGGGAGCTTCGTGCCACGCCTCTCCGGCATGGTGGCGGACCAGAATCGTGCGGGACTTGTGCTGCTGTTGTACGGCTGGTGCGTGAGCGCGCGGCCCGGGCGCCGGCCGCGTGCCGGTTTCCTCGCGCTGACGGTGCTGCTCATGCTCCTCACCATCTCCCGCTCCGTGGGAGTGTCGGCGCTTGCCGCGTTCACGGTGCTGGTGCTGGAGCGACGCGTGCGGCGCGTGCCGGCGGGGTTGGTGCTCGGCGCCGCCCTGCTCGTGGCGGCCGCCAGCGCCACGCTGCTCGTGTCACCGCGGGCGCGGGACGCCGCGAGCCGGGCGCTCGATCCCCTCGGCGAGCGGTTCTCGATGGGCGAGGGCTCCTCGCAGGTGCACCTCACGGTGCTGGGCCGCGGCGTGGCGGCCGCGACGGAGGCGCCCGAGCGGGTGGCGCTCGGGATCGGGTACGGAAGCGCCTACACCGTGCTCCAGGACGTCTTCCCGGGGAGCCGCTACGGCAACTTTCACTCGCTCTACGTGACGATGTGGGCCGAGTCCGGGGTGCTGGCGCTCCTGCTCACGATCGTGCTGCTCGCCGGACCGATGGCCCGCGGCGGCCCGTACCGCGCACTCGTGGTGGGCGTCGCCGTCTTCAACGTGTTCTATCAGTCGACCACGGAGCCGGCCTTCTGGACCATTCTCGCGATGGCGTGGCTGACGATGCCGCGGCGCGCGCCCTTGCCGTCGCACGCGTTGGGAACGGCTATGGACGCGCCAGCGTGAACGCGATCTCCGTCGTGACTCCGTTCGCGATCTTGATCCCGTCGAAGAAGCTGCTCCCGCGCCCCGTCGCCACGCTGTAGCCCTGAGGGGCCGCGATGGAGACACCGAGCTCGATGCCACACGGCATGTGGGGCACCGTGACCGCTCCCGTCGCGTCGGACTTGCCGAGCGAGAGATTGCCCGTCGGTGCGTAGACCACGTACGGAACCGCGGGCACCGGCTGGCCGCTGGCCTCTCGCGTCACGAGATGAATGCTCCCGAAGCAGCTCTTCACCTTGAGGGCGACGGGAACGACCGAGCCCCTGTGGACGTGCAGCTCGTCGGTGTATGACGAGCCGCGGCCGGGCGTCGAGGTGAACCCCGGCTCCGGCACGATCTGCGTTCCGTACACCCGACAGGTGAGCGGCACGTTGACCGAGCCGTCCGCTGACGTCTTGACGGTCTGCACCGTCTCGCCGGCGCCGTTGTAGATCTTCACCGACACGCCGCCCGCCGTGGTGGCGTTCTCGTCGGTCACCAGAACGGCGAGGGTGCCGATGCAGCGGTCGATGGAGAACCGCGCCGGCTCGATGGAGTTGGGCTCCACTTCGAGCCGGTCAAGGAAGATGAATGGCTTCTCGTCCGGGTCGTAGTAGCCGTCTGGTGCGGTCGCCTGCACGCCATAGCTGCCGGGGGGAACCTGCTCGAACACGAAGCGCCCCCGCGCGTCGCTCTCCGCGTACACCATCGCTCGGGGGCCCGTGTAGAGCAGCAGGGCCACTTTGGGCAGCGGCTGTCCCTCCTTGTCGACCGTCGCCACGCTCACCGATCCATACTGGGAGGCACCCGTCAGCCGCTCGCAGCCGCCCAGTAGCAGCGTCGCCAACGCGAGGAACAGGAAGGGCGCCTGGCGCGGCACCGGGCCGGGAAAGTAACGAGTCACTGGAGTGGGAGGTCGGGCATGACGCAACTTATCAGCGGGCGTGCCCGGCAGCCACCGCAGGAAGTGCCGTGCTCTCTCGGGAAGGTAGACGGAGGCCCACCCCAGCAGGTAAGATTGTAGTTCGACGGCGAGGCCGGCGAGCGCGCCCGCGACTCGCCAGGGTCGCCCTGATTCCAGTTCATGACGAACGCGACATTCACATCGTGAGCGAAGAGCGCTTTCTCGTCACTGGAGGCGCCGGTTTCATCGGCTCCGCCTTCGTGCGGCGCGCTGTCCGCGACGGGCACCACGTGCTCAATCTCGACAAGCTCACGTACGCGGGTAATCTCGGCGCCGTCCTCGAGGTCGCTCGCGATCCGCGCTATGAGTTCGTCCGGGGCGACATCGGCGACCGAGCGCTCGTGCGCGATCTGTTCGCCCGCTTCGCGCCCACCGCCGTGGTGCACCTCGCGGCCGAGTCGCACGTGGACCGGTCGATCGACGCGCCCGCGGCATTCATCGAGACGAACGTCGTCGGTACCTTCGCCATGCTCTCGGAGGCGCAGGCGTACTGGTCGGCGCTGAGCGGCGGCGAGGCGAGCCGGTTCCGGTTTCTTCACGTCTCCACCGACGAGGTGTACGGAAGCCTCGGCGACGAGGGCCGGTTCGACGAGAGCTCGCCCTACCGGCCCAACTCGCCCTACTCGGCGTCGAAGGCCGCCGCCGACCATCTCGCGCGCGCCTGGTTCCATACCTATGGGCTGCCGGTCGTCACGACCAACTGCACGAACAACTACGGGCCCTTCCAGTTCCCCGAGAAGCTCATCCCGCTCGTCATCTCGCGCGCGCTGAGCGACCAGCCGCTTCCGGTGTACGGCACGGGGGCGAACGTCCGCGACTGGCTGTACGTGGAGGACCACGTCGAGGCGCTGCTCGCGGTGCTCCGGGCTGGCGCGCCGGGAGCGGCCTACGGCATCGGGGGTCGGGCGGAGCGGACGAACCTGGAAGTGGTGCGCGAGATCTGCCGCGCAGTGGACCGGGCGGCGCCCAGCATCACGGGCCGGCCGCGCGAATCGCTCATCACCTTCGTGACCGATCGCCCGGGACACGACCACCGTTATGCGATGGATACGTCGAAGATCGAGCGCGAGCTGGGGTGGTCGCCGCGCGAGAGCTTCGTTTCCGGGCTCGCGCGCACCGTCGACTGGTACCTGGCCAATCGTGACTGGAGCCGCAACGTCGCGGGGGACGCCGGCTATGCCGGCGAGCGCCTCGGTCAGGGAGCTGGCGCATGAAGGGGATCGTCCTGGCCGGGGGCAGCGGCACGCGACTGCATCCGGTCACGCGCGTCACCAGCAAGCAGCTGCTTCCGGTTTACGACAAGCCGCTGATCTACTATCCGCTCAGCACGCTCATGCTCGCGGACATCCGCGACATCCTGGTGATCACGACGCCGCAGGACGCGCCTCGCTTCCGCGATCTGCTGGGCGACGGCTCGGCCTGGGGGATCAGCCTTCAGTACGCGATCCAGCCGGAGCCGCGGGGGCTCGCGCAGGCCTTCACGATCGGCCGGGAGTTCGTGGGCGACGACAGCGTGGCCCTCGTGCTCGGCGACAACATCTTCTACGGCCAGGAGTTCGGCGAGGAGCTGCGGCTGATCGCCCGCCGCAGCGTGGGGGCCACGATCTTCGGCTACTACGTGCAGGATCCGGCGCGTTACGGAGTGGTCGAGGTGTCACCCGCCGGCGAGGTGCTCGGCATCGAAGAGAAGCCGGCGTCGCCCCGCTCGAACTATGCGGTCACCGGACTCTATTTCTACGACAACCAGGTGCTGGACATCGCGGCGCAGCTGCGGCCGTCGCCGCGGGGCGAGCTCGAGATCACCGATGTGAACGTGGAGTACCTCCGCCGGGGACAGCTCTCCCTCAAGGTGATCGGCCGAGGTGCCGCGTGGCTCGACACCGGCACCTTCGACTCGCTGCACGAGGCGTCGGCCTTCGTGCAGACCATCGAGCGGCGCCAGGGTCTGAAGATCGCCTGCCCTGAGGAGATCGCGTGGCGGATGGGATTCATCGACACCGAGCAGCTGGAGCGGCTCGCCAGCTCGCTCGAGAAGAGCGGCTACGGCGACTATCTTCGCGACATGGTGCGTCGCGAGCCGGTCCGCGGGTGAACGTCGACCAGGCGACGCTTCCCGGCCTGATGGTCCTCGAGATGAGGGTCTGGCGCGATGCGCGCGGGACCTTTCGCGAGACCTGGCAGGAGGAGCGCTACGCCGAGGCGGGTCTGCCGACCACCTGGGTGCAGGACAACGTCTCGGTCTCGGCCCGGCACGTGCTGCGCGGGTTGCACTACCAGACGGTGCGGCCGCAGGGGAAGCTCGTCACGGTGCTCGCGGGGGCGGTGGTCGACGTGGCGGTCGATGTCCGGCCGGCATCGCCCACCTTCGGACATCCCTTCTCCGTGGTCCTGTCGCGCGAAAACGGACGGCAGATCTATGTGCCGCCGGGCTTCGCGCACGGGTTTCTCGTGACGACGGACGAGGCGGTCGTGCACTACAAGTGCACGGAGCTGTACCATCCGGCGAGCGAGCGCACCCTGCTCTGGAACGATCCCGTCCTCGGCATCGAGTGGCCCGCCGTGGCGCCGGTGCTCTCCGAGAAGGACGCCGCGGGACAGCTCCTCGCCCAGCTCCGCCCGGACGCGCTGCCGAGCATCGCGTACGAGTCGTGACCGTCGAGGCATCCCGCCCGATTCTCCTGATCGGGGCAGGGGGACAGCTCGGCCGGCGACTGGCCACCAGGCTGCGGCGCATCGCCCCCGTCGTGGCGTTGGGACGCGAGCAGCTGGATCTGGAGGACGCACGCGCGGTGCGCGACTGCGTGCGACGGCACGAGCCGTGGCTCGTGGTGAACGCGGCGGCCTACACGGCTGTCGACGCGGCGGAGAGCGACGCCGCGCGCTGCGAGCGCGTCAATGCCGATGCACCCGCGATCCTCGCCGAGGAGAGTGCGCGTCTCGGTGCCCCATACGTCGATTTCTCCACCAACTACGTGTTCGACGGCACGCTCGACCGCCCGTACCTGGAAGCGGACGCTATCGCGCCCCTCAACGTGTACGGGCGGACGAAGGCGATGGGTGAAGCGCGTATCGCCGCGGTGAACCCGCACCATCTGATCTTCCGCACGAACGGCGTCTACGAATGGACCGGGCGCAACTTTCTCCGCCGCATCCTCGACCTGGCACACGAGCGCGAGGAGCTTCAGGTGGTGGATGACCAGATCATGGCGCCCACCCCCGCCGCCGCGGTCTCCGAGGCGGTCGCCGAGGTCGTCGGGCGTCTTCGTCGGCCGGGGTGGGATCGCGCCGCGTTCGGTATCTACCACCTCACCACCGCCGGCGCGGCGTCGTGGTTCGACTTCGCGCGGCTCGCGCTTCGCCTCGACCCCGAACGTGGCGACCAACGCTGCCGATCGTTGCAGGGAATCGCCGCGCGCGACTACCCGCTGCCCGCGACGCGTCCCCGCAACGGCGTGCTCGACAATGGCAAGTTCGCGCTCGCGTTCGGCTTCTCGCTTCCCGACTGGCGTTCGGAGCTCGAGCGGACGATTGCCGCGCGGGAGCAGCCGTGACGTCGCACGTCACTGTGGATGCGCGGATGCTCGGGTCGTCGGGCATCGGCACGTACCTCGAAGAGATCCTTCCTCGCGTGATGGCGCGCTGGCCCGAGGCGCGCTTCACCCTGCTCGGGGATCCCGAGGCGATGGGGGCCGTCGTGCCGGCCGGACGCGCCGAGCTTCTCGCCTGTCGTTCCCCCATCTACTCGGTCGGCGAGCAGTTCGCACTGTCGCGGCTCATTCCCGCCGACACCACGCTCGTGTGGTCACCGCACTACAACATCCCGGTGCTCCATCGCGGTCGCCTGGCGGTGACGGTGCACGACGTCAATCACCTCGTGTTCCCGCAGGCATCGCTGGCGAAGCAACTGTACGCCCGGCTCATGTTCGCCGAGGTGCGCCGCCGTGCCGCCGTGGTGCTGTGCGACTCCGAGTTCGGTGCGGCGGACCTTCGGGCCCGGGTCGGCGCGCCACGCGCGCTCAGCGTCGTCAAGCTCGGCGTGGGTGATGACTGGTTCAGGATACCCGACGGACCCTCCCCGCTCGATGCCCCCTATCTGCTGTACGTGGGCAACGTGAAGCCGCACAAGAATCTCGCGCGCCTCGTCCAGGCCTTCGCCCGCATCGTCGACCGGTGCCCGCACCGGCTCGTGATCGTCGGCCGCCGCGAGGGTCTGCGCACCGCGGACGAAGCGTCCGAGGCGCGGGCACGGTCGCTCGGGGACAGGGTCGTCTTCACGGGGCACGTCGACCGACGGACGCTGGAGCGCTACGTCGCCTCCTGCGACGCGATGGTGATTCCCTCCCTGTACGAGGGCTTCGGACTCCCCGCACTCGAGGCGCTCGCCTGCGGACGGGCCGTGGCGGTGTCGCGAGTCGCCTCGTTGCCCGAGGTGTGCGGTCCGATGGCCGACTACTTCGAGCCACTGGACGTGGACAGCATCGTCGCCAGCCTGCTCCGTCTCACGCTCCGGCCTCCCGACTCGCCCGGGCAGCGCGAGGCGCGCCGCGCCTGGGCGCGGCGCTTCGATTGGGACGTGAGCGCGAGCGAGACCGTCGCGGCGCTGAAGCGCGCCGAGAGCGCCGCATGAGCGCGTCAGTGCCGGACGTGCGACTTCGCGAGCTGCGCGTCCTGGTGGTCCACGACTGGATCATCGCCTGGGCCGGCGCCGAGCGCGTCCTGGAGCAGATCCTCGAGCTGTTTCCGCAGGCCGACCTCGTCGTGGGCGTGATGGGGCGCGGCACGGCGGACCTCAACGCCGTCACGCGGCGCGCTCGCGAGACCTGGCTCGCGCGGCTCCCCTTCGCCCGCACCCACCATCGCTGGTTCCTCCCCCTCTATCCGGCCGCCTTCGCCAGCGTCGATACGCGCGGCTACGACCTCGTCATCAGCAGCGCGCACGCGTTCGCGAAGTCGGTGCGCCGGCAGCCGGAGGGCCTGCATCTCTGCTATTGCCACTCTCCGCCGAGGTATCTCTACGATCTCCAGTCGACCTACCAGGCATCGTCGGGGCTCGCCGGCCGCATCCTCGGATGGGCGAGCCCCGTACTGCGACGGATCGATCGCGCGAGCGCGCGTGGGGTCGATCGCTTCGTCGCGAACTCGCGCTACATCGCTGAGCGCATCCGCCGCAGCTATGACCGCGGAGCCTCCCTCGTATATCCCCCCGTCGAGGCGAAGCCGCGGACCGGCGCCGGCGAGCCCCGCGGGGACGAGCTCCTCGTCTTCGGCCGGCTGGTGCCCTACAAGCGCGTCGAGTTGGCGATCGAGGCCGCCAACACCCTGTCACTGCCGCTCCTCGTGGCGGGGGACGGCCCCGAGCGCGAACGGCTCGAGCGGATGGCCGGCCCGACGGTCGTCTTCCTCGGCGAGGTCTCGGAGGAGGAGGCGGGCGCGCTGATGGAGCGCTGCCGGCTGATGCTGTTCTGCGCGGAGGAGGACTTCGGGATCGCGCCGGTGGAGGCCAACATTCACGGGCTTCCCGTCGTCGCCTTCGGCCGCGGCGGCGTCGTGGAGACGATGACGTCCGACACGGGGGAGTTCTTCGAGGAGCAGACCGCCGAGTCGCTCGCGGGGGCCATCGAGCGCGCGCTGCGCCGCGAGTGGGACGGGCAGAAGATCCGGGAGAACGGCGCGCGATTCTCCGCGTCGCGATTTCGACGGGAGCTCGCATCCGAAGTGGCGCTGCTGCTCGACGGCGGGGCTCGCCCCGTCGTGGGGCGATCCGTAGATTAGCGAAACCGCTTCACCACCGTCCGCTTCCAGGCCTCCCCCCTCGCATGCGCCGCGCACTGATCACCGGCATCACCGGGCAGGATGGCTCGTACCTCGCAGAGCTGCTGCTGGCGAAGGGATACGAAGTCCACGGCATCATCCGCCGTGCCTCCAGCTTCAATACAGCGAGGCTGGATCACCTCTATCACGACCCGCACGACCGCGGAGTGAAGCTCTTCCTTCACTACGGCGACCTCTCCGACGGCGGCGGGCTCCGGCGGCTCATCCACTCCATCGCGCCGGAGGAGCTCTATCACCTCGGCGCGCAGAGTCACGTGCGCGTCTCGTTCGACGAGCCCGAGTACACCGCGGACATCGTCGCCGTCGGAACGCTGCGCATCCTCGAGGCGGTGCGTGACTTCGAGCAGAGCCGGGGCCGGCAGATCCGGGTGTACCAGGCGGGGAGCTCCGAGATGTTCGGCGCCGCGCCGGCGCCGCAGTCGGAGGAGACGACGTTCTACCCGCGCAGCCCGTATGCCGTGAGCAAGGTCGCGGCGCACTGGTACTGCGTGAACTATCGCGAGGCCTACAACCTCTTCGCGTGCAACGGGATCCTCTTCAACCACGAGAGTCCGCGGCGCGGCGAGACGTTCGTCACGCGCAAGATCTCGAGGGGGGTGGGCCGCATCAAGGCGGGTCTCCAGGACGAGATCTTCCTCGGAAATCTCGATGCGCAGCGCGATTGGGGATTCGCCGGCGACTACGTCGAAGGGATGTGGCGCATGCTCCAGGCGGAGCAGCCCGACGACTTCGTCCTGGCCACGGGAGAGACGCACTCCGTGCGCGAGTTCCTGGAGCGCGCGTTCGCGCATGCCGGGCTCGAGTGGGAGCGGCACGTGGAGTACGACCCGCGCTACAACCGGCCTACCGAGGTCGACCTGCTCCTCGGCGATCCGTCGAAGGCGCTGGCGAAGCTGGGCTGGCATGCGACAACCAGCTTCGAGGAGCTCGTGCGCATGATGGTGGACGCCGACGTCGCGCTCGCGGAGTACGAGGCCCGTCGGCAGACGTGATCGGTCAGCGCGGCGAGACGAGGACCGAGGGGCGCGAATCCGCCTCCACCTCGTCGGGAAGCGGAGTGACGTCGGCGAACGACTCGTGCGAGAAGTCGGGAACCAGACGGCGGAAGAGCGCGCGCAGCTTGCCGGCGTCGGAGCCCTCGTCCGCGGCCTCGATCAGCTCGGCCAGGCCGAGGTCAAAGCGCGACGTGGGACTGGCGGTGCGCGAGTAGAGGATCTTCGGGTGCGGCGAAGGGACGGCGTTCTCCTCGTCGAAGAAGGTCTCCTCGTACAGCTTCTCGCCGGGCCGCATGCCGGTGAACTTCACCTCGATGTCGCGCCCGACCTCGAGCCCGCACAGCCGGATCAGGTCGTTCGCCAGATCGGCGATCTTGAGCGGCTCGCCCATGTCGAGGACGAAGACGTCGCCGCCGCGACCGAGCGCTCCCGCCTGCATCACCAGCTGCACGGCTTCCGGAATCGTCATGAAGAAGCGGCGCATGTCGGGATGCGTGATCGTCACCGGCCCGCCCGCGCGGATCTGCCGCATGAAGGTCGGCACGACGCTGCCACGGCTGCCGAGCACATTGCCGAAGCGCACCGACACGAAGTTGCGCTCGCTGTCCAGGGCCGCGCGCTGCACGATCTGCTCGGCCACCCGCTTGGAGGCGCCCATGACACTCGTCGGGCGCACCGCCTTGTCGGTGGAGATCAGGACGAAGCGCGCAACGTCGGTGGCAGCAGCGGCATCGACGACGTTGAGCGTTCCGACGACGTTGTTCGTCACCGCCTCGATGGGATTCTGCTCCATCAGCGGAACGTGCTTGTGCGCCGCGGCGTGGAACACGACGTCGGGGCGATAGCGCTCGAACACCTCGAGCATGCGCGCACGGTCGCGCACGTCGGCGATCACCGGGATGAGGTCGACGTCGGGGAAGGCGGCGTGGAGCTCGTGGAAGATCTCGAAGATGGAGTTCTCGCCGTGTCCGAGGAGGACCATGCGGCCGGCCTCGAGCCCCGCGAGCTGGCGGCAGAGCTCTCCGCCGATGGATCCCCCGGCGCCGGTGACGAGGACGGTGACGCCGCTGACGAGGAGCTGCACCTGCGAGACGTTCACCGACACCGGCTCGCGACGGAGGAGATCCTGGATCTCGACGTGGCGGAGCTGGAGTCCCCGCGAGGTACGCGAGAGGATCTCGGAGAGCTCCGGCATGATGCGGGTCTCGACGTTCGCTCGCTGCGCCGCGTCCACCACCTGGCGAATCACCGGCCCGGGCGCGCTCGGCATGGCGATGATGATCTCGGTGGCCTCCTGGATCTGCGCCAGCTCGCCTGCCCGGCTCAGGGCGCCGAGCACCGGGAGACCCGCGAGGAGCTGGCCGTGGAGCCGTGCGTCGTCGTCGACGAAGCCCACCGGCTCGAGACCGAGCCGGGGATTCGCCTCGAGCTCGCGGAGGATCAGCCTGCCAGCGGTGCCCGCACCGGCGATGATCACGCGCCGTCCCGAGCCGCGCGCGGGGCGGTACAGCCGCGACACGCTGATGCGGAGGAAGAGCCGGGGAAGCGCCGCGCCGAAGGCGGTGAGGAACACCGTCATCACCAGCACCGACAGCGGCACCCGCTGCGGGAGCAGCCCGACGAAGGGAAGGACCCAGATGCCGATGAAGAGGCTGGTGAAGGCCGAGGTCACCGCGGCGGCGATGAGCCGCTCCAGCTCCACGGCGCTCGCGTGGGCCCACAGGCACCGGTAGATCCCGAACATGTAGAAGATCGCCAGGTGCACCGGCGCGATCGTCAGCGCGACGACGAGGGCGTCGCGCCCCGCCTGGGCCCCCCACGCCAGCCCCTCGAAGCGCAGTAGGTACGCGAGCAGCGGCGCGGCGAGCGCCAGGAGCAGGTCCGCTCCGAACAGTTGTCGATTCCGAACCCGCTTGAGCAGAGACAACAGGATCATGAACGGGTGTAGAATAATGAGTCGGCTCGCAACCGTCCGCGATGCGCGGCTGGATGCGCGACTGCCCCCGTCGACCGCTCGGGCGCCGTGTGTGGAGGGAGTGCCATGCGGCGAATGCCTAAATACTTGTGTCGCAAAGTATTGCCCTGCGTGGTGAGGCGCAATTCTCCGGCGGATCCCGCGTGTGATGCAGGAGCAAGGCCAGGGTGGGCCCGTACGCCCCGGAGGCCCGTGACGGGGATCACATTCCTGTCACCGCGCCCGGCGTGGAGCCGCCGCTTCACCTTGCTCCGCTCCCTCGCAGTGGATACCCTGCTAGTCGCGAACGGCCGGGGCCGGGTTCGGCATACGCCACCCTGCGCAGATCGGCAAAGCCGGGTCCCAGGCGGGCTCCGCCGTCGCCGCCTACATGAACCGTCTGGAGATGCACGAGTGAAAGTTCTTGTGACCGGCAATGCGGGATTCATCGGGTTCCATACCGTGAAGCGGCTGCTCGAGCGGGGGGACGCCGTGGTGGGGTTCGATTCGGTCAACGACTACTACGACCCCGCCATCAAGGAGGCGCGCCTCGCCATCCTCGAGGAGACCGCGGAGCGCACCGGATCGATCTATCGGTTCATCCGGTCCAACCTCGCCGCTCCCGCCGCGGTCACCGAGTGCATCGTCGGTGGGGGGTTCGACCGGGTGATCCACCTGGCCGCCCAGGCCGGTGTGCGCTACTCGCTGGTCAACCCGTACGCCTACGTGGAGAGCAACATCCTCGCCTTCACAAACGTGCTGGAGGCCTGCCGGCATGCGGGCGTCCCGCACCTGACGTACGCCAGCACGAGCAGCGTGTACGGCGCGAACACGGCGATGCCCTTCAGCGAGCACCGCGGGGTGGACCACCCGCTGCAGTTCTACGCGGCGACCAAGCGGGCCAACGAACTGATGGCTCACAGCTACAGCCATCTCTTCCGGTTGCCGACGACGGGGCTCCGCTTCTTCACGGTGTACGGTCCGTGGGGGCGCCCCGACATGGCGCTCTTCCTCTTCACGAGGAACATCCTCGCCGGCAAGCCGATCCAGCTCTTCAACCAGGGGAACCATACCCGCGACTTCACCTACGTAGGGGACATCGTCGAGGGGGTGATCCGGGCGAGCGACCAGATCGCCGAGCCCAACCCGGCCTGGGACAGCGCCGACCCCGATCCCGCCACGAGCAACGCCCCCTTCCGGCTCTTCAACATCGGCAACAACAGCCCGGTGAAGCTGCTGGAGTACGTGGGTGCCATCGAGGAGGCGCTCGGTATGAAGGCGCAAACCGAGCTGCTCCCGCTTCAGCCCGGCGACGTTCCTGACACCTTCGCCGACGTGAGCGCCCTCCAGGCGCAGGTCGGCTACCAGCCGCGGACCTCGGTGAAGGAAGGAGTGGCCAACTTCGTCTCCTGGTACCGGGAGTACTTCGGCGCATGAGCCTTCGGCAGACGGCGGTGGCCCGATGACAGCGCCGCGAATCTTCGTGGCGGGGCACCGCGGCATGGTGGGAAGCGCGATCGTGCGGAACCTGCTGGCGCGCGGGGTCCGCGCGGACCAGCTCGTCCTCCGGACGCACGCCGAGGCCGACCTCACCGATGCGTCGGTCGTGGACACGCTGATGCAGGCCGAGCGCCCCAGGCAGGTCTATCTCGCGGCGGCGCGCGTCGGGGGAATCCACGCGAACAACAGCTATCCGGCCGACTTCATTCGCGACAACCTCGCCGTGCAGACGAACGTGATCCACGCCGCGCACGTGCACGGCGTCGACCGGCTGCTCTTCCTCGGATCGAGCTGCATCTACCCGAAGCACGCGCCGCAGCCAATCGCCGAAGAGTCGTTGCTCACCGGTCCGCTGGAGCCGACGAACCGCCCCTACGCGCTGGCGAAGATCGCCGGCATCGAGATGTGCTGGAGCTACAACCGGCAGTTCGGATCACGCTTCCTCTCGGTGATGCCGACGAACCTCTACGGGCCGGGCGACAACTACCACCCGGAGAACAGCCACGTCATTCCGGCGCTGCTTCGCCGCTTCCACGAGGCCCAGGCGGCAGGGCGCGACAACGTCACGATCTGGGGGACGGGGACGCCCCGGCGCGAGTTCATGTTCGCCGACGACATGGCGGACGCGTGCGTGCACGTGATGTCGCTCCCGGACGAGCGCTACGTGCCGCTGCTGGCCGCGGACCGGAACGACGGCGTCCCGCCGGTGGTGAACATCGGGGTGGGGACGGACGTCACCATCGCCGAGCTCGCGCGGCTCGTGGCGCGCACGACGGGGTTCCGGGGACGAATCGAGTTCGACGCGAGCCGGCCCGACGGAACGCCGCGGAAGCTGATGGACTCGCGCCGCCTGACGTCGCTGGGGTGGCACCCCACGACGGGGCTGGAGGAGGGGCTGGCGAGGGCCTACGACAACTTCCGCGCGCGGCCATCCGTTTGAGGGTTCGGCGGCGAGCGCTGGCTCCGCGCAGTCGCTAACTTCCATGACTCGTTGCCGAGCGTGGTGGCCCGCGGCAGGGGCCGGCCCGCGCCGGCTCCTCCATCCTCGGGACGTTTCAGCGCTGTGGAACTAGATAGCGGCACACTGGTAGTGGACCGGGAAGCGCGCGCCGCGGCGGACGTCCGACCGCGGCGCGGCGCGGGCGACTCGACCGGGCGGTTCCGCCGTCTCACGACGCTG
>JBBQJC010000045.1:0-28287 GCA_038325515.1 Gemmatimonadales bacterium
CGCGTGATGGACGTGCCGAGGACGATCGCGATCAGCGCGGCCACCGCGTACCCGATCAGGAGCTCGTAGCAGACGGTGCGGAAGAGCGACGCCGCGTCCTCGGCGTCGGCCTTCGCCAGCCCCTTGTTGACGTCGTACAGCTTGTCCACCGAGCCGCGCGCGGCGAGGTACGTCCTGTCACCGTCCACGTACGTGGACTGCACGGCCTTCGCGCCGTCGAGCATGTCGGCGGATGCATAGAGTGGAAGCACGGTGTCGATGTGCTTCTGGAAGACGTCGAGCGCCGTCTTCGCGGAGGCGAAGCTCGCCTCGGTGGCCGCGTCGCGCGGGAAGGCGGCGTATGCCGCGGTGTAGTACCTGAGCGAGTCGAGCGACAGCTTGGCGTTCTCGCGACCCTTGGCGACCTCCTCGGGGCGCATGGTCGCCGTGCCGCCGCTCACGCGAAGCTCGGCGCGGCGCGCATCGGCGAGCGCCGTCTGCATCGCGGCGAGCGCCGTCATGGAGGGGACGATCTGCGTGGCGGTATGCTCGTTGGCATCGCGCAGCGCGAGGGCAGCATAATAGCCGATCGCGCCGATGCCGATGGCGAGCGCGGCGACGGCGAGGAAGCCACCGAGCAGGCGGCGTCCGATCGCGAGATTCTGGAACATGGGAGGGTCGGGTCCGAAGGGGGGAGCGCATCGGAAGCATCATCGTTTCCGGCTGGCATCTCCGAGTATCGGCTCCCGTCGCGTCTCGCATGAGCGGGGTGCAGAATCGCGACGAACGGCTACCCGACGAGCGGTCTCGGCCTCGCGAGCAGCGACGTGAGGACGCCCGCCACGGCGCGCGGATCTTCCTCGGGGGTGAAGTGCCGCGCTCCGGAGACGAGGTCCAGCGTTGCCTGGGGGATCGCCCCCGCCAGTCGGCGACCGAGCGCGACCGGAAGGAATGGGTCGTGCTCGCCCCACACCACGGCGGCGGGGAGGCGCAGCGCGCCGAGGCGCTCACCCAGCTGCACGGTCTCGCGCGCGTCCAGCGCGGCCAGGTGCCGTGTGAAGACCTCGCTGCCCTCGCGCCCGTGGAAGGGACGCAAGTACCGGTCGACGGAGTGCGCGGCGCGCGACGGGTCGGCGTAGCCGCGCTCCAGGTCGGCGCGCAACAGCTGAAGCAGAAGCTCGGGGCCGAGACGGCGCGTGAGCGGCATGAGGGCGCGCGCCAGGCGGAGATCGCGCGATGGCCAGCGGTCGAAGGCCACGCTATCGACCAGCGCGAGTCGCGATACGCGCGACGGCGCGTTCAGCGCGAGCCACTGCGCGACGCCACCGCCGAGGTGATGACCGACGATGCACGCCTCGGCGATGCCGAGCGCGTCGAGCAGCGCGACGACGCGCTCGCCATGCGCCCGGAGGGTGAGCGATCGTCCCGCCGGCGGGTCGCTGCGGCCATAGCCGAGGAGATCCACCACGACGAGACGGTAGCCCGCCGGCATCTGCGCGACGACCTCGCTCCAGAGATGGCCGGAGGTGGGGAAGCCGTGCAGGAAGACGACCGGCTCGCCCGCGCCGCGCGAACCGGCGGCGTAGTAGTACAGCCGCGCGCCATCGAGGTCGATGAACTCACCTCGCACGACGTGCCAGTGCTGGAAAGAGGTCGGCGTCGTCGGCGGCAGTCATCGTGCGCAGCAAGATGCACGACGCACGACGGGCCGGCAACGTCGCGTCGCCGGCCCGTCGTGTGCGTTCGGCGCTACTGCCGATCAGCGAGCCGGCGGCGCCTGGCGCTGGCGTGCTTCCATCTGCGCCTTCATCTCGGCCATGTTCTTGTCGAACACCGCCTGCTGCTCGGTCGTGAGGATCGCGCGCAGCTCGGCGCCCGACTTGTCGCGAAGCTCCGTCATCTTCTTCATCGCGTCAGCGCGGTCGCCGCCATTCATCATGCTTTCGCGAATGGCCTGCATCTCGGGCTGGTACTTCTTCTGGATCTCCTCGAACTTCACCTTCTGCGCGTCGGTGAGCTCGATGCCGTTGAGCTGCATGTTCGGGCGACGGCCCGCTCCCTGCCCTTGCTGCGTGGGCGCGCCCTGCGCGCTGGCGACCGCGGCGCCAGCGACGACGATGGCGAAACCGAGCGCCAAGATGCGAACTGCCTTCATGACCGTACCCTCACGATGAAAGTTGGACCAACCGTTATATATCTAAGCGCATGAATACACGCCACTTACACCGTCCCCTCTAGCGGGCGCGGGTGAATCTGCTATGCTTACCCGCCTCTCGTCGGACCGTTCCGTCTGCGTGGCGTTGCGTCGTCTGGTCTGACCGTCAGCTCTGCGAGCCTCAAGTGACCCTGCCGTCGCCTTCAACACCTCTCGTTCCTGCGTCCTCGACGCCTCCTCAGACGCCCGCCGTCGCGCCAGTCGCGCCGGCGCCGACTGCACCTCTTCCCCCGCCGAGCCCGGTGAAGTTCCCGCTGGACTGGCTCCTGAAGCACGCGTCTCCGGCGATCCAGTACCGCGCGCTCACCGAGGTCGCCCGGCTCACGCCGAAGGAGACCGAGCAGGTGAGCAACCTCCCCTTTACGCATCGACCGGGGCTCCTGTTGGCCACGCAGCAGGGGATGGACGGCACCTGGCTGGGAGGAATGCTGGGGGTCCCCAAGCCCGAAGCCCGGCACTTCGACGGGGTCGGGACCATTCCTGCCGTCAGACGATTGATCGAGTACGGATGGAACAAGGATACGCCGCCGCTGCTCCACGCGCGCCGGATCCTCTTTCGCCTGCTTGCCGAGGACGAGGATCCCGCCTACCTGTTCGAGCTGGGGGGGAAGCACGCCCCCGACGAGGACGCGGTGCGCCGCGGGCGCTCGCTGCTGCGCGAAGCGGCGGCCGCCACCCTCGCGCAAGCGGGCTACGAGGGCGACCCACGGCTGCGGGGCGCCGCGCGACGCATCCTCACCCGCGTCGCCGACTACCTCCGCTCGCCGCTGGCGCAGAAGCCTTTCATCCGGCAGGGGAACCAGCACATGCTGGCCGCCGACGCGCATCCGCCCTCGATCCACACCGTGATGATGCTCGCGTACATGCCCCTGTTCCGGGCAGAGCACCACCGCGAGATGGACGCCGTCTACACGCATCTGGCTCAGCCCCACCCGCGGCAGGAGGCGGTGCAGGCGGTGGGCAAGCAGGTGCTGCCCGTCCCGCACCTCGTGCTGGGCGACCTGCTGCCGCACCGTAACGCGGCCGACGCCGACGTCCCCTTTGCGCTGTTCTGGCTGGAGCTCATGGCCCGCCTCGGCTTCCTGCGGCGCAACGAGAACTGGACGAAGCTGTTCGAGCGCTTCCTCGAGGATCGCGACCGCGGCGGAGTCTGGCACCCGCACAAGGGGATGGAGAGTCCCACGACCACCAACATGTACGCGTGGCCGACGTATCCGCTCGAGGAGAAGCAGGGTGGCGAGGAGCAGTGGTCCGACGTGACCTTCCGACTCGGTCTGATCGCGCGGCTCAGCGGCCGCCAGATCGACATCGTCTGACGACGACGCGGCGGGCCGGGGACTCGGAGTGAGGAGCGGCGACGAGCCGCGCCTGAATGGACGGCTCGCGCCGGGAGAGATGTTTCCCGCCGGCGAGGCGTCCATTCGCGTTCGGAGCGCCACCCTCCCGGACGGAACCCGCTTTCGCATCGCCGAGGCGGGGGAGGCCGACGCGCCGCCCGTGGTGCTCGTTCATGGATGGGGGGCGTCGCTCTACATGTGGCGGGCCTGGTTCGAGCCGATGGCCCGCGCCGGCTGGCGCGTGGTCGCGATGGACCTCCCGGGCCACGGGCTCTCGGACAAGCCCGACGACGATGCGGCGTACACGCTGCCGGTCATGCGCGAGCGGCTCGCCCGCCTGCTCGAGCAGGAGGGGCTGCAGCGCGCACCGATCGTGGCGCAATCCATGGGTGGCACCCTCGCGCTCGAGATCGCGCTGGCCCGCTTGCACGACGGCGGCAAGGGGGACACGACGCCCCTCGTCCTGGTGAATCCGGCGAACTTCGGCGTGGTGCGGATCATTCCGCTCGCGCGCGTCCTCGGAACGCGCGCCACGGATCTCGTGCTGCCTCGGCTGGTCTCGCGCTGGATGGTGGCGCGCACGCACCGCATGGTCTACGGCGACCCGTCCCGCATCAGCGAGCGCGACGTGGACGAGTATTGGGCACCGTCGCAGTTCCCGGCGTATGCCCGCGCGATGCGCCGGCTCGTCAGCCGGTTCGACTGGCGGCGTCTCCCGATGCCGGTGATGGCGGCGCGCCTCATGGGGCTGTCGTCGCCCGTGCTGCTCGTGCTGGGCTCGCGCGACCGTCTGGTGCGGGGTGCGCTGCCGTACGCTCGGGCGCTGGCGAGCGCTGGCGCGAGGGTCGTGGTGAGTGTGATCGCGGGAGGAGGACACGCCGTGAACGAGGAGCGCCCCGACGAGGTGCTGGCGCTCGTCCTCGCGCATCTCGGTCCGCCGGCGCGCTGAGCGCTCGCGACCGCTCGGGTGCCGTCATTACCGCGACACGTGGACGCCAGCGTCCTGATGGGTTATCTTTCACGGTACAGGACGATGAAGACCAGGTTGGGGACGCGGCCGCTCTCGAGCGGACCGCCGGTCGCCGGCCGGCGGTGGAGGTCACGCGCACCAGGCGCGTGAGGCCGCGGACGCCTCCACGACATCCGGCACCAGGCCGGACGACACATTCCGTGTCGCGCCCGAACTCCGGGCGTACCTTCGGCTCACCGCACTGGTGGAGCGTGGCACCCGCCGCGCGAGTCCCGTGCACATGCGCCGGTCCCAGGGACGTCCCGGGATCGCGGCCCCGGCGCAAGCATCAGGACGCATGACCGACGACATCAGCACCGCCGCGACGCTCGAGCTCACGCCCGCCGACGCGATCACGACCTTCGCCGAGCTGGATCTGCACCCGAGCCTCCTCGAGGCGATCCGCGACGCGGGCTACACGGTCCCAACGCCGATCCAGCGCGACGCGATCCCGCTGGCGCGAAAGGGCCGCGACATCATGGGGCTCGCCCAGACGGGCACCGGCAAGACCGCCGCCTTCACCCTGCCGATCATCGACCGGCTGATCGGCGGACCGCGCCGCACCCGCGCCCTCATCCTCACCCCGACGCGCGAGCTGTGCGTGCAGGTGGAGGAGAGCTTCCAGAAATACGCCAAGCACGCCCCGATCTCCGTGGTTGCCGTGTACGGCGGGGTGCCGCTCGAGCCGCAGGAGCGCAAGCTGCGCGACGGCGTCGACGTCGTCGTCGCCACGCCGGGTCGGCTGATCGACCACCTCGAGCGACAGAACGTGGTGTTCGACGACCTCGAGGTGCTGGTGCTCGACGAGGCCGACCGGATGCTCGACATGGGATTCGCGCCGCAGATCAACAACGTCGTCTCGCAGATCCCGATCTACCGGCAGACGCTCCTGTTCAGCGCGACGATGCCTCCCGAGGTCGAGGCGCTGGCGCGCAAGTATCTGCGCAAGCCGGTCGTCGTGCAGGTCGGCGTCCGCTCCGCTGCCGCCAGCACCGTGACGCACGCGGTGTACCCGGTGCCGCGCGAGAAGAAGAACGCGCTGCTGGTGCACCTGCTCACGAGCTCCGTGCACGATTCGGTGCTGATCTTCTCTCGCACGAAGCACGGCGCCGACCGCATCGTGCGCGACCTGGAGAAGGCGGGGGTGACGGCGACCGCGATGCACGCCGACAAGTCGCAGTCGCAGCGCACGAAGGCGCTCCAGGATTTCAAGGAAGGCAAGATCGCCGTCCTCGTCGCGACGGACATCGCGCAGCGCGGGCTCGACATCTCGGGGATCACGCACGTCGTGAACTACGACGTGCCGCAGCAGGCCGAGGACTACGTGCACCGCATCGGCCGCACGGGCCGCGCGGCCAAGGAGGGTGATGCGTACACCTTCATGGCGCCCGACGAGATCGTGATGGTGCGCACGATCGAGCGCGTGATCGGCCAGCCGATTCCACGAATCTCGGTGCCGGGGTACGATTTCGGCACCGTCGCGGCGGATTGAGCACGGCGCGCGCACGCCCCCTCAATAGCGCACCCGTCCCAGCCGCGAGACGACGAGCGTGTCGGCGGCATCGCCCCGCCGCGCGACCAGCGTGAGATTGGCGGCGCCGTAGCCGAGCCCGCGCACGTCGAAGGCGATGGAGTCGCGGGAGGCCGATAGCACGAGGCCCCCCGCGCCTCCGAGCCGGTGGAGGGCGAGCCGCCTCCCCCTCGCCCGCAGCTCGATCGACGCCGCACCCGAATCGATCAGCAGGCTGACCGGCGCGTGCTGCGCCACTGCCTCGTCGCGCGCCTGCGCCACGAGCGCTCCCGCTTCGGCGATCGCCGCGCGCGTGGCCAGACGGTCGAGCCGCTTCCCGAGCTGGTGGATCCCGAACCCGGTCGTCAGGCCCGCGAGCACGATCCAGAGCAGCAGCTCCACGAGGGTGAATGCGCGCCGCGCTCGGCCCGTATGTTCCATGGGGCCCACGATACCAGGCTCGGCACGGGATGCATCATCATTCGCGCGCCTGGCGTGTCCTGCTACCGCGGCGAGCCCGGAGCTGGCGGCGGCGGAGCGATGAAGTACAGCCGCATGGACCGGCCGATGCGCGCCACCGGCTCGCGCCGCGCCAGCCATGCAAGCGAGGTGTCGCTCCAGACCCCGGCAAGGAAGGTCTCGCTCGCGGCGACGTACCCTGTGACACGCTCGTCGCGCGAGAGCCGCCGGGCGTTCGCGAGCCCCACCGCGCGAAGGCTGCCGGAGCCGAAGTAGTGCACACGCAGGGAATCGATGTGCCGTGCGCGCACGGTGTCGGCCAGTCGGTACAGGTCCTGGCCCCAGTCGAGGTTGCTGTCCACGAGCACGCGCTCCGGATGCTTCCCGGCGAGCGCATTGAAGTAGGCCAGCTCGTCGGGCCAGGCGCGCGCCGGGATCACCACGGTCCCGGCGACCAGCGCGACGACCACCGTCCGCCGCGCCAGCACCGCGCCCTTCGCGCCGCCCGCTCGCCAGCCCAGCGCCACCCCGCGCGCCGCCAGCAGGGCGGCGAAGGGATAGGCCGCCAGCACGATGCGAATGCCGAGGTCCACGTGCGAGGCGAGCGCCGGCAGCAGGACGCCGGCGAGCCCCGCGAACGGGACCAGCGCGCGCCAGCTCTCCTCGCGGCGGCTCGCGCGCCAGGCATCCACGGCCCCGGCCACGGCCAGCGCGAGGAGCGGGAGAGGGGTCTTCACCGCGAGCGCCACGAGGTAGTAGTACCACCACCCCGTCATGCGCACCTCGCCCAGCAGAAAGGCGGGATGTCCTCCATTCCCATGCGCGAGAAAATCCCGCAGCCCCTGGAAGAGCTCGGGTGCCGGGAGCCACGGTCCTCCCGCGTGAAGGGGGGCGACGCGAAAGCGGTAGGCGCCCCACACGACCAGGAGCGCGACGAATGCGCCGGCAAGCAGCGACCGCACGATGGCGGGCGCGGGTGTTGCGCGGCCGCGCAGCGCCGGCCAGCGCAGCAGCTCGCCGATACCGATCGCGATGCCGAGAAAGGCGAGCGCCGAGAACTTGGTGAGCGCCGCGAGTCCGAGCGCCACGCCGAGCAGCAGCCCGCGGCGAACACTCGGCCGCTCCCGCCAGCGCATCCAGGCGAAGAGCGCGGCTACTACCAATGCCGCTGGCGCGAGGTCGGTGCCGGCGAGCCCGGCGTGCGCGAGCAGGTTGGGGTTGGCGGCGGCGAACAGCGCGGCGAGGGCGCCCCCTCGCGGGCCGTCGAACGTCCGGCCCCAGAGCGCACAGGACGCCACGAGGGTCCAGAAGAAGGGGAGCATTCCGAGGCGCGCGAGAAAGAGCGTGCGCCGGTAGTGCGCCCCCTCGCCCAGCAGGGCGCGTCCTTCGTCGTAGAGCGTCCGCTGGCCCGTGGAGCGGGATCCGGCGAGCCAGGGACCGGCCGCGGCGGCGATGCGCGCCAGGGGTGGGTGCTCCGCCTCGTAGGTATAGCGGCCCGAGCTCAGCCACTCCATCCCGGCCGCCAGATGCGCCGGCTCGTCCCAGGTCTGGCTGAAGACCGGGTAGGTGCCGACGATGGCGACCGTGCTGGCCAGCATGACGACCGCGGTGGCCACGCGACACCGCGTCACTCCCTCGCGGCGCGGGGCTGGTGCGGGCATGAATCCTTCACTGGTGGGTGGTGGCGACCGATGCCGACGGTCGGAAAGAATGGCGGGTGATCCCTCTCCCCGCCACTCGCGGGCCGTTCGGCGGCGCGCGCGATATCATTCGTCATCAGCTCCGCCATGAACACATCGAGGCCGACATGAAGATCACGATCGAATACTGCACCGTCTGAAGCTACGAGCCCCGGGCCGCCAGTCTGGCAGCCGAGCTCACCACACGATTTCCCGACGCCTCCATCACCCTGCTCCCCAGCTCCGGCGGGCGCTTCGAGGTGCTGAAGGACGGAGCCCCGGTCTACGAGAAGTCCAGGACTGGGCGCCACCCACAGCCGGGTGAGATCGTGCGCCTCCTCGCGGAGGCATCCTGAGGCACCCGCGCGGTGACGACACCGTGACGCGGTGCGTCCTGTCCTAGCAGCGAATCGTCTCCGCGCGGCGCTCGCGCGGCCCACGTCGCCACACGCCCTTCCGCTTCACGGCACTCCCCAGAAATGCGCATTGCCATCTCCACCGGCGGCGGCGACGCTCCCGGACTCAACGCGGTCATCCGGGCCGCGGTCCTCTCGGCCATCAACCGCGGTTGGGAGGTGCTCGGCATCAAGCGCGGCTTCGCCGGACTGATGGGCGAGGACGAAGTCGTCGCGCTCACGAAGGATTCGGTGCGCGGCATCGCGCATCTGGGCGGCACGATCCTGCGGTCGACGAACCGCGGCAACCCGTTCCACTATCCCCGCAAGCAGCCCGACGGCACCTTCCTCGAGGTGGACCGCTCGGACGAGCTGATCGAGAACGCGCGACAGCTCGGCATCGACGCGCTCATCTCGATCGGCGGCGACGGCTCACTGGAGATCGCCCGGCGGCTGTGTGACAAGGGGATGCAGATCGTCGGCGTGCCGAAGACGATCGACAACGACGTGAGCGGCACCGTCACGACGTTCGGCTTCGACACGGCGGTCAACACCGCCATCGAGGCGATCGACAAGCTGCACACCACCGCCGAAAGCCATGATCGCGTCATGATCATGGAGGTGATGGGGCGCGACGCGGGATTCATCGCGCTGCACTCCGGTGTGGCGGGGACGGCCGACGTCATCCTCCTCCCCGAGATCCCGTACGACATCAACAAGGTGTGCGAGAAGATCATGGCGCGCGACCGCGTGGGGCGGCACTTCAGCATCGTCGTCGTGGCGGAGGGCGCGTTTCCCGCCGGCGGCTCGTCGCACACCATGGGGGAGTCACTCCCGGGCGAAGCCCGCCGCATCGGCGGGGTGGCCGAGGCGATCTCGCGCGAGATCCACGAGATCACCGGCAAGGAGACCCGCTCCCTCGTGCTGGGGCATCTTCAGCGCGGCGGGATGCCCACGGGGTACGACCGCCTCCTCGCGACCCGCTTCGGCGGGGCCGCCGTCCGGGCGATCGCCGAGGGGAAGTGGGGACACATGGTGGCGCTCCAGACGCCGCACATCGTGACGATCCCCATCGAGGAGGCGCTTGCGGAGCTGAAGCGGGTGGATCCGACACACGACGTGGTACAGACGGCCCGCGCGCTCGGGATCAGCTTCGGGGATCGCGGGGTAGGAGAGATCAGCCGGCTGACGGAGAGGTTGTAGACGGTTTGTCGGTCTACGGTTTTTCGGTGTACGGCGGACCTCAGGACGGATTGGCTCGCCCGAGGCCGGCCGTGAACCGAAAACGGAAAAACTGAAAAACGGCCAGTTTCCGCGTCACGCCTGTCCCGTAAATCGGACACATCTGTTTGTATACACTCGCGCACTCGACCGGGCTCCTCCGCATAAGTGCTGCGGTCAGTTATACTTGAAGCGGGAAGCGAGCTGCCAGGCCGGTTGGCACCGCCCCTGCCTTACTAGTCGGTGTCGGGCGACGTCCGCGCGACACTGGAGATTGTCATGAAGCTTCGCACCGCACTCCTCACGCTCGCTTGCTCGGTCGGCCTCGCCGGCGTCGCGCACGCCCAGAAGGGCGAAGACGACGTCCCCAAGGCCTACCTGCCGCCAGCGGGAATGTGCCGGATCTGGCTCGACAAGGTGCCGCCCAAGCAGCAGCCGGCGCCGACGGACTGCGCGACCGCGGTCCGCAATCGCCCGTCAAACGGCAGGGTGCTCTTCGGTGACGACTACGTCGACAAGCGCGAGAAGGGACAGAAGAAGGAGCTCCCCTTCGTCCGGAATTTCGGGGACGACCGGAAGAAGCCCTGACCACGGGCGCGGCGCGCACGAAAATCGCCTGACGCGCCGCTCATGCGAGACGTAAGAGACCAGTACCTCCCCCCCGACCACGAGGCATTCGTCGGGGCCGAGCCGCCCAGCGGGCGTGTGATCGTGATCGCGCCGACGCGGGCGGCCTGCGAGACGATCGAGCTCGCCGTCGGATTACACATCGAGACGTACCTCGAGAAGCACTTCGGCGCCCGCGTGCGCGAGCTCGCCCGCTCGCGGCGCGGCTTCGGCATCGTCGCCGGCACGGGTTCCGGGAAGACGCTCGCCATCCGCCCCATCGCCGAGGAGCTGCTCGGCACGACGGAGCTGCGCGTCGGCGTCATCAACCGGGAGCGCGAGGCGACCCCCGACACCCCGACGTGGAACGTCGTCATCGTCACCACCGGCATCGCGCGCCGCTGGTTCCAGGATGGCGACATCCTCCCGCAGGACACCCTCATCGTCGACGAGATCCACCAGACGTCGGCTGAGCTCGAGCTCTGCCTCGCGCTCGGCAAGCGCGTCGGCTGCCGGTTCATCTGGCTCTCGGCCACCGTCGATCCGACGTTCTACCGCGAGTACCTGAGCAGCGCGGACGTCCTGCAGGTATTCGCCTTCGACCCCGACAAGGCGGCGAAGGTGGAGGTGGTCCGCAAGGACGTCGGCGAGTTCCTCGACGACAGGTTCCTGCAGCGCGTGTACAAGGAGAAGCGCGGCGTCGCGATCTTCGTCCCCACGCGCAAGGGGGTCGAACAGGCGGCCGAGAACGTGCGTGTGCGCGCGCCGCGCATCAACACGGCGCACTACCACGGCGGCGAGCCGATCCGGATTCTGCGCCCCTTCCTCGAGGGCGAGGAGAAGAAGCCCTACTTCCTCGCGATGACCGCCGCGGGACAGAGCGCGCTCAACGTGCAGGGGCTCGACACGGTGATCATCGACGACACGCGCTTCACCTCCATCGTCGAGCAGGGGAAGAACGTGCTCACCAAGCTGCACCTCGGCGCCAACGAGATCCTGCAGATGGCGGGACGGGTGCACGGCCGCGTGAAGGACGGCCGCGTCTTCATCCTCAGCGATCGCGACATCGAGTTCTCGGCGCTGCAGCCGACGGCGCCCGAGTTCCAGCTCGCCGGCGACTCCGAGCGCGTGGCGATCACCTGCGCCGACATCGGCGTGGACGTCGAGGACCTCGAGCTCCCGGTGCCGCTCGACCGCATCGCCTACCGCCGCGCGATGGACTTCCTGAAGGGGCGCGGCATCATCGAGAACGGGCGGCTGACGAAGTACGGCCGCGCCGTGGAGATGATGCCGGTGGAGCGCGAGTGGGCGGAGCTCCTCGTCAATGCCGAGGACTCGCTCGTCCCCTATCTGTCGGTGATGAGCGGGGTGGACAGCCTGCACCGGATGACGCGCGAGGAGCGCGACCTGGGCGGTCTCATCGTGCCGGGAAGCGATCATCTCACGGCCTATAACGTGTACGCGGAAGCGTACCGTGTGGCCGGCCACGTCGGCGAGGTCTACGGGCTGCCGCGCCACCTCTTCCGCGAGGAGGAGATGACGGAGTGGGCGGAGCGGCGCGGCGTGCTGGTGAAGTCGATCGAGGACGCGGCGCTCGGGATGGCGAGCGTCTACCGCGGGCTGAACATGCCGTTGCCGAGCGAGATGCCGATGGCGCACGAGGGGACGCGCCGCGACTTCGCGATGCTGCTCGCGCAGTACATGCCGTTCGATCTCGTGATCGACGAGACGACCGCGTGGGGGGAAGAGGCACGGGTCAGCAAGACGAGCGTCTGCGGGAGCTGGGGGGCGATCGCCGGCGAGCTGCGCTACTTCGCCGACCGGTTCGGCAATCCGCGCGCGTCCATCGAAGGTACGCAGCTCCCGATGGACGTCATCCGCCGCTACGCCACCGGCGATGAGGCGACGCTCGTGTACGACGGGGAGCGTCGCAAGGCGCCGCTCGTGCTGCGCCGCCGCGTGGAGTACTTCGGCTTCGAGCTCGAACGCGAGGTGGAAGCGGTCGAGGAGTTCCCCGTGGAACGGGAAGAGGAAGCGCGCAAGGTGCTGGCCGACGCGCTCGCCCGCGGCGAGGCGCGCCACTTCGCCGTCAAGAACAACCTCGGCATCATCGACGCGGTGCGAGAGGCGTACCGGCGCTCGGGCGGCGCCCTCCCGCGCCTGGGACAGGCCGAGCTCGCGGCGCTGTACGAGAAGCGGATGGGCGGCATCACCTCGCTCACGCAGTTCAAGCAGGCCGATCTCGACCTCGCGGGGGAGCTGGAGCAGGTCTCGCCGCGCGCCGAGCGACGGAAGTACGACGACCTGCCGAGCCGGGTGAGCGTGCGCGACCGCGACGTGGAGATCGACTACGACGTGGAGGAGTCGAACGGAGCGACGATGGGCGTCGCGCGCCTCCGGCTCCCGGAGAAGATCGCCCGCTCGCTCACGGAGGGGGAGGTGCCGGCGCTCGATCGTCCCGTGCGCTTCGTGGTGTACCGCGGACAGCGCGGGTCGGTGCGGGCGCGCACGCTCGACGAGCTGCACACCTTGCTCGATGCGCCCTGGTCGGAAGAGGAGGTCGCCCGCTTCAATCGCAAGCGCGACGAGCAGCGCGAGGCGAACCGGCAGCAGGGGCGGCATCGCGGCGCGGCGGAGGCGAAGCGCGGTCTGCGGGAGCGCGGCGCGCCGGCGCGGCCCGGCAAGGGTGAGCGCAACCGGACCCGGAACCGGAATCCCACCGAGCGCGACTCGTACATCGGCGTCCCGTTGCCGGGTGAGGAGGCACGGCCGTCCGGCGAACGAGGAGGTGGCGGGGCGCACGGCCCGCGACGAGGCGGCGGCTCAGGAGGCGGCCGCCCTGGAAGCAGGCCCGGGGGGGGAGCGGGTGGTCGCGGCGGCGGCGGCGGCAAGGGACGAGGGCGCGGCCGCTAGATGTTCGCCTGTCCCAACTGCACGCACGCTGTCGGCGAGTATCCCGAGCACGGGAGGCTCGCCGTCGTGTGTTCGCGGTGCGGCTTCAAGTACGAGGTGGTTGGTGGGGAGGTGGTGGGCTTCTCGTCGCGCCTGGTGACGGATGCGCCAGCGCGCACCAACCAGGCGCCGATCACCTCGCGGGAGTTCGAGCTACGCGTCCGGCTCGACGCGCGAACGATCGAGCGGTTCGCCTTCGCCACATCGCGCGACGACGAGTGGATCACGCTACGGCCCGGTGACCGCGCGGCGATCGTGTGCAGTCTGCGCGGAGAGGCACGCGAGGAGCTGCTGTTCATCGTCAATCGCACCGTCGGGGAGCGGTTCGTCATCGCGAAGCCGGGGCAGCGCGCGCGCGGCAGGGCGCTGGTCGGGGGCGGGGTGGCGGGGCTGGCGGTCGGCGGCGTGGCGCTGGCTGCCGCGATGCCCATCTGGTTCGCGGCGGGCGCGGCGGTGCTCGTCGGCGTTGGAGCGCGGAAGGTCCTCGCGCACCTGCTGCGTCCGGTGCACGCGCTCGCCACGGGGGAGCGGCAGGCGCTGGAGGTGCGGCAGGGGCTGCTCGACGAGAAGCGCCGGATGCTGGACCGTCGTGCCGATGTCGTGGCGGCGATCGATCGACGCGGCGAATCGCAGCAGCGCCTGCTCGCGCTGCGCACCCGAATGGCCGCGGTGGGCGGGGAGGTCTATGCCGCCCGCATCGCGGCGGTGGACGGGGCCCTCCGCATGCTCGGCGACCAGCGCGCGGTGGACGAGCGGCTCGTGCGCGCCTACGATCGCAGCCTGGACATCATCGGCATCGAGTACGATGCGACCGCCACGGTCGATGCACTCGCGCTGGACGACGGATCGGTTCTCGCCGAGCGCATGGCGGAGCTTCGCGAGGTAGAAGCGCATCACGCCCAGCTGACGCGCGAGCTCGAGGCGAACGCCGAGGTGGAGAAGCTGCTGCGCGGCTGAACACGCCCTCGCCCAGCAGCGGAGGAGTCCTCCCTACGCGAGCGCCGAGGTGCAGTGCGGGCAGCGCGTCGCCGCGAGGGCGACGGTCATGGTGCAGAACGGACAGGGCTTCGTGTCGGGGGTAGGGGGAGCGGGACGGCGATGGAGCCGGTTCACCGCACGCACGAGCAGGAAGACGGCCAGCGCGACGATGAGAAAGGTAAGGATGGTGTTCACCAGCGCGCCGTAGTTGAGCGTCACTGCACCGGCAGCCTTCGCGGCGGCGAGAGTCGGGTACGGAGGAGGCGCGGTGGTGCCCGCCTTCAGCAGCGCGAACTTGTTGCTGAAGTCCATCCCTCCCGTCGCCACGCCGATCACCGGCATGATCACGTCGTCCACGAGCGACTTGATCACGGCACCGAACGCCGCGCCGATGATGACCGCCACGGCGAGATCCAGCACGTTGCCGCGCATCACGAAGGCCTTGAAGTCCCGCCACATGTCGCCGCTCCCGTGCTCGAGTGAGAGACAACAGTGCATCACCACGGGCGTGCCGTCCATGCACCGCGCGCTACAGCATGACGTCGTAACGCTCCTCGCGCACGATCGTGAACCCTCGCGCCAGATAGTTGGGCAGCGCGTGCGGCCCGTCGAGGGTGCAGGTGTTGAGCACCACGCGTCGTCCTCCCATGGCGAAGGCACGCTCGGCGGCGCGGGTGAGGAGCCACCCGCCGATGCCGCGGCCGATGAAGGCCGGCGCGAGCCCGAAGTACGAGAGCTCCACTTCGTCGTCCGGGCGCCGGTGCAGCTCGAAGAAGCCCGCCGTCTCCCCGCGTGCGTCCGCCGACCAGATCTCCACGCCGGGCTGTGCGAGGTGTGCCTCCAGCTCGTCGGCCCGCCAGGCGAGCCGGTCGCGCCAGTGCCACCGCTCGCCCACCAGCGTATAGAGCGCCAGGTACTCGTCAGGACCGATCGGGCGGCGATGCCGCAACCACATGGGCACCTGGGGCGAAGGAGCGGCGCGGAGGGTCTCCGGCCCCGTGAGCAGCAGGTGGGTACGCCTGACTTCGACTCGTCCGGCGGGCGAAGCGGGTGATGGGGTGGGCATGCCCGAAAGCTACGAGGACCGGGGCGGGACCGCGACGGCCAATCCGGCGAGCAGGTGTACGGCAGTCGGGCACGTGTTTCGTATAACTCATTGCCTGTATGTCACTTACATGTGAGTGTTGACATTAGGACCACTCAGTCCTAATTTGCAGTCGTGAGCAAACGACGCATCGCCATCCTGGACGCCGCCGCGCGGCTGATCGTGGAGCACGGCTTCACGCACACCTCGGTGGACGACGTCATCGCCGCGGCGGGATTGAGTGGGAAGAGCCACTTCTACCACTACTTCAAGTCCAAGGAAGCGCTGGGCTTCGAGGTGCTCGACCGGCAGTTCAACCGGTTCACGGAGCGCGGGCTGGCGATCCTGCGCGAGCCGATGATCGAGCCGCACGACCGGCTCATCCTGTTCATCGACACGCTGGTCGCGGCGCAGAAGGAGCGGGAAGCGCGGAATGGATCGCCCTTCGGGAATCTGGCCGGCGAGATGGCCGATGCGCATGAGGGGTTCCGCAAGCGGCTCGACGTTGTGTTCGAGCAATGGGCGGGACAGCTGCAGTCGTTGCTGTGGGAGCTGCGCGAGCGGCTCTGCGACGGGGTGGATACCGCGCGCCTGGCGCGGTTCATCATCGCGGCCCTCGAAGGAGGGATGCTGATGACGCGCGTGAAGCGCGACGCCACGGTGATGGAAGGGATCGGCGAGGACCTCAAGCGCTTCGTCGCGACGCATCTGCGCGACGGGGCGGAATTGTTGCGGCAGTCGGGCGAGCGGGAACTCCAGGGGATGCACTCGGCATCCTGAGGGGGCCACATCCGGGACGCAGGGAGCAGGGGCTCCGGCGGCGCCGGCGGGGAGGGGAGGGGTGGGGAGGATGAAGATGACGACGATCGACCCGAGAGGGGCGGCGCCGCGGGCGCGCTTCGAGGCGGAGGCGCTAGTGCACCTCGACGCGCTCTACAGCTTCGCGCTCAAGCTCGCCCGCGTCAGTGACGACGCGGAGGACCTGGTATCGGACACGATGCTGCGCGCTTTCGAGCGGTGGGAGCAGTACCGGCTCGGCACCAACATCCGCGCCTGGCTGTTCACGATCCTCTATCACCTCTTCGTGAGCCGCAAGCGGCGGATCGACAAGCGCGAGGTGCCGGAGGGTGACGGCGAGACGGGATGGTCGGCGCGCGACGCGGTGGGCGAGGCCGATCCCGAGGGGCGCTTCTACGACTCGTTCCTCGACGACGAGATCGTGCGCGCGATCGACGCGCTTCCCGAGGAGTATCGCGCGGCGGTCGTGCTCAGCGACATCCAGGAGCTGCCCTACGCCGAGATCGCGCAGGTCCTCGGCATCCCGGAGGGGACCGTCAAATCGCGGCTCTTTCGCGGGCGCCGGCTGCTGCAGCGCAAGCTGCGGGGCTACGCCGAGGACATGGGCTACATCCGGTCCGCCGGGCTGGCGATGGCGAGCTGACGGTTCCGCAGTTCACTCGTGCAGCTTCATCCGGTGCCGCGCGGCCTTCGCGCGGTTGCCACAGGTCGCCATGTCGCACCAGCGACGGCGGCCGTTCTTCGTCTCGTCCTGGAAGACTCGGCCGCAGCGCGGATCGGCGCAGCGGCGCACGCGCTCCAGCTCGCGGGCGATCAGCGCGTCGGCCGCGCTCTCCACGATGGGGATGAGCAGGCCGGCAAAGGCGTCGCCGACGGGGACGAAGGCGCGCGCGAAGCCGCCGTCGCGCTGCATCTCGACGCGGCGCGTCCCCGCGCTGCGGCCGAGCACGCGATTGATCTCGGCGAGCGCGTCGAGGCGGGACTCCGGCGAGCCGGCACCCCGCTCGGCCAGCGCGCGGAGCACGGCGCGCACGCGGCGCGCGTCGCCGAGGACGGCCAGGGCCCCCGCCGGCTGCTGCTGCGCGCGGCGGCGCATCGTGGCGCTGCGCTCCTCGTCGAGCACGTGCGCCGCCTCGAGCCAGAGCACCAGGCGCTCGAAGTCGTGCAGCGCGTCGCTGCCGCGCACGCCGGTATCCGTATTCACGAAGTCGAGCCACAGTCGCTCGGCGACGAACGGGAAGGAGGCGCGGTCGCGATGATCGGAGACACCGAACCGCGCGGAGAGCTCGACCGGTTGGGACATGCGGCTAGGTTATCCCCCGGCCCGCGCGTGGGCAACCAGCGCGGGTACGGGTCAGAGCAGGCCGGCGAGGGCGTACGCGACGAGGGTCTCGTACGCCTGCTGGCGGGTCACGAGCCCGTGCGTGAGAATCCCCACGGCGCCCTGGCCGCGTTTCACGTCCCGCGTTCCGGCGACGGCGTCCATTGCGTGGCCGAGCTCCATCCCCCCGCGCACCAGCTCGGCGATGCGCGGTGGTAGCTGCATCGCGAGCGACCCGCCGATGCCGCGGCGCCCGTCGCGCGTGACGATTGCCGCCCACGCGCAGGTGCGCAGCTCTCCATCCGCGCTCTCCACCACGCCTCCTTCGATCCCCACGCCGGCGTCGAGGCCGCTCGCCGCCAGCGCCGCCTCGGCGCGCGCCACCGCTCCGCGCATCGTCTCCGCATCGCCGAAGGGTTGATCGCGCACCGTGCTCGATACGGCCACCCCGGTCACCTCGACGTCAGGCCGCAGACGACTCCAGGTGGCGCGCACCGCGCCGATCTTCACCGGGTTGTGCGAGCCGACGGCGACACGCGCCGGCAGGTCGCGATGGGCGCGGGCCGGTACGGGGAGAGGCGGAGAGGCTGTCATGCCCGGGAGAGTAGTGCGGTGAGCGGGCCGAGCGGTGCGCCGCGGGCACGTCCGTTGCCAAGTACCGGGCAACCCCAATGCGGAGCACGGACCATGACCAGAAAGCGCGAGCTGATCGAGCCCAACGAGGGTGACAAGCGCTACATTCGGCGCGACGACGAGGGCAAGTTCACCGAGGATCAGGTGGACGTGGGCCGTTCGCTCGCCGCCGACCAGCGCAGCCACTCCAGCACCGTGGCGCCAAAGGGCCAGGGCGACAAGGGCGACCAGAAGCGCCCAAGCAAGTAGCGCCGGGGTGCGGGCGCCGGCGCCGGCTCATCGGTCGCGCACGAGCTCGTGCGCAGCCGAGGGCAGGCCCGGCGCCCGCGCGTGGCGCCGCTGCATCCGCTGCAGCCCGTCGTACGCGGCGTATTTGTAAGCCTCGGAGAGCGTCGGGTAGTTGAACGCCGCCTGGATGAAGTAGTCGATCGTACCCCCGAAGGCGAGCACGGTCATCCCGATGTGAATCAGCTCGCACGCGCCCTCGCCGACGATCGTCACGCCGAGCAGGCGTTGGTCCTCGGGATGGAAGACCAGCTTGAGAAAACCATCCATCTCGCCGAGGATCTGGCCGCGCGCGTTGTTGCGGAACGCCGCGCGCCCGGTCTCGTACGGCATCCCGCGCGACATGAGCGCTTCCTCGCTCTCGCCGACCGTCGCGAGCTCGGGAATCGTCCAGACGGCGTACGGGAGCACTTCCGAGACACGGCGCTTGTACTGCAGGTCGAAGGCGTGACAGACCGCCACGCGCGCCTGTTCCATCGCCGCCGAGGCGAGCGCGGGAAAGCCGATGACGTCGCCGGCGGCGTAGATGTGCGGCACCGCGGTGCGAAGGTGCGCGTCGACCTGCAGGAAGCCGTGCGCGTCGGCGAGCACGCCGATCGCCTCGAGTCCCAGCCCCGCCGAGTTGCCGATGCGTCCCGAGCAGGCGAGCACGGCGTCGGCGCTCAGGACGAGGCCGTCGGAGAGGGTGAGGTGCGCGCGTGATTCCTCCACCACGAGCGACGCGACCTCGACGTTGCCGAGCACGCTCACGCCGAGCCGGGCGGTCATCGCCTGGCGCAGCGCGTCGCTGGCGTCGCCGTCGAGATGGGAGAGGAGCCGCCCGCGTCCATTGACGAGCGTGACGCGCACGCCGAGCGCGGCGAAGATGCACGCATACTCGCAGCCTACCGCGCCTCCACCCACCACCACCATGGAGCCGGGGATCCGGTCGAGCGTGAGGACGGAGTCGCTGTCCACCACCACCCGGCCGTCCACGGCGACGCTCGCGCAGGGCTCGGCTGACGAGCCGGTCGCGACGAGGAAGACGGGCGCGGAGAGGTGCCGCGGCGCCAGCCCGTAACGCGTGACCTCCACGGTGTGTGCGTCGAGGAAGCGCGCCGTTCCCTGGATCATCGAGATCCCGTGCCGCTCGATGTTCTCCTCGATGAGCGACCAGGCCGCCTCGACGACCGGGCGCTCGCGATGCATGAAGTCGGCGATGGCGATGTCGTGCTTCACGCGCAGGTCGACTCCATACAGCCCGCGCTGCCGAAG
Organism: Gemmatimonadales bacterium; assembly: GCA_038325515.1. Lineage (GTDB taxonomy): Bacteria > Gemmatimonadota > Gemmatimonadetes > Gemmatimonadales > Gemmatimonadaceae > AG11. The sequence goes on from JBBQJC010000045.1 coordinate 19,716, forward strand.
GCCGGCGAAGCAGAGCGCCGTCTCGCGCAGCGTCTTGGATGGGATCGTGCCGGTATTGACGGCGGCGCCGCCGGGCTTCGGCGCGCGCTCCACGATGCAGACGCGCTTGCCGAAGTAGGCGGCCTGCGCCGCCCCCTTCTCACCGGCGGGGCCGGCGCCGATGACGACGAGATCGAAGCGCTCGACGTCGGTCACGGAGTCACGCGCGTGATCCGGCGGCAGGCACGCCGCCCACCGGAGTGTCGTCGTCGGCTGCTGTGGTGTAACTGGCGTCCGCGGAGCTGCTACGCTCGAGCAGCCGCTCCACCTCGTCCTGCGCCGCCACCACGTCGCTGATCTCGTCGCCGAGCCGCTGCGCGGCCTCCAGCGATGACGTCACCGACTCGATGCCGGTGTTGCCCATGCGTAGCCGGAGGAGATCGAGCCGGATGCTCTCCAGCGCGGAAACCGTGGCGGCGAGACGGCCAGCGGCGAGCGTCCTCGCCTCCGCGAGCTCGCGCTCCACCCGGGAGCGTTGCCTCGCGTATTCGGTGCTGGCGGCGAGCGCTTCGTTCAGGGTGCTGCGCTTCTCTCCCGCGCCCTCTCGATCGAAGACGGCGATCTGGTCGTCGAGCGCGTCGATCGTCTGGCGCAGCTTCGTCGCATCATCCTCGAGGCGGCGGACCGTCGCGGGCAGCGCCGACAGCTCGCGACGCGCGGCGCGCGGGAGCGCCTGGAAGAGATGATCGGTGGCACGGCCGAGCGCGACCTCCGTCAGCATCGGCATGCCGATCGCCGGACGCTCAGGTGGGGCCACGCCAACGCCGGCGAGCTTCGCCAGACGCCGCCCCCACGCGCCCTTCCAGAAGCGGATCTCGAGCGAGGAGGTCCACGCCGACAGGCGGAAGCGGACGAAGTCCTTGGCGAGCGAGACGCCGGAGAGCGTCAGCGCGATGGAGGAAAGAAAGGATCCCATGCCGAGGAAGAAGTCGTTCATGGGGAGGCCGGACATCGCGTCGGGCACGAGCGGTGCGTGCAGCGCGAGGTAGGTGAAGAGCGCGAAGCCACCCGCCGAAGCGCCGAACATGATCCGCATTCCTCGTGCGTGACCGACCGCCACCAACGCGCGCTCGTAGGCCAGCTCCTCGCTCCGCAGCAGGCCATTCTCGCGCAGCGCCGACGCGAGATCGTTCACGTCGTATCCGTCCTTGATCACGCGGCGCAGCCTGCTGAGCATCGGGATATAGCTGAGTCCCGCGAAGACCAGGAAGGGGAGTGGCAGCACGAGCACGCTGCCCAGCGCGATCGAGAGGGAGGTACCGAACCCGGCCCCCATCATCATGAAGATCGTGCGCGGTGCGCCTTCCTTCTCCCCCTGGCTGATCCACACGCGCAGCGGCGCGGGGATCTCCCGCGCATGCTCGAACGCCAGGTCGATCGCCTCGGCGAAGCTCTCCGCATTGCGATAGCGGCGCAGCGGCTCCTTGGCGAGGCACTTGTCCACCGCCTGCGCGAGGCGGGCCGGGACCGCCGGGGCGACGGTGGCGATGGGCGCGGCGGCAAGGGTGAGGTGCTGGGTCACGACCTCGCCCGCGCTCTCCGCATCGAAGGGCAGCCTTCCCGTGAGCGCGAAGAAGCCGCACACGCCGAGCGAGTAGAGGTCGCTGCGTGCGTCGAGCGGGTCGCCCACCGCCTGCTCGGGGCTCACGTAGTGCGCGTTCCCCATCACGCGGCCATCGTCGCCGAGCGCCGGCGTCTGCATCGCATTGGCGAGACCGAAGTCCATGACGATCGCCCGGTCCGTTCCGCGCTCCAGCAGGATGTTCTCCGCCGAGACGTCGCCGTGAACGATCCCCGCGGCGTGGGCGTACGACAGCGCCCAGGCGACCTCGCGCAGCAGGCGCGCCGCCTGGCCCGGGAGAAGGGGCCCGCGCGTGCGGATGCGGTCGCCGAGCGTCGTCCCTTCCACGAACGCCATGACGATGTAGGCGAAGCCGGCGCGCTCCCCCGCCGCATAGACGGGGACGATGTGCGGATGGTTGAGCCGCGCCGCGGTCTGCGCCTCGCGCAGGAAGGCGTCGCGGAGCGCGGCGCGCCCGGCGAGCTCCGGGGGGAGCACCTTGATGGCGACCGGCCGCGCGAGCCGCACCTCGCGGGCGAGATAGACGACCCCCATCCCCCCTCGGCCCAGCTCGCGGTCCAGCGAATACTCACCCGCGAGCGCGGCCTGGACGGCGATGAAGTCGGATTCGGAACGAGTGGGCATGCGGCCAACGTACGGCCGACCGGGGCTCCGCCGCCAGCACGGCGAGGGGGACGGGAACCTTTTCACCCTCGCTGGAGCGTTGATCGCGAGAACAATTCGCCGAGGTCCGCCGTGCCCGCGTTCTCCCGCTCCACGCCCTACGCTAGATTGGATGGCATGGCCTCCTCCCCCTCCGACCAGCCAGCCACCTATTTCCGCAAGGGTTTCGGCCTCAAGGCCGACGTCCAGGGCGAGCTCTCGGCCGACTACGACGGCCGGATCGTGGACGCGCTGCGCGAGCACGAGTACACCCTCGTCGTCGACGATGTCACGATCAGGCTGGCCAGCGAGTTCGGCTTCTGCTACGGCGTGGAGCGGGCGGTGGAGTACGCGTACCAGACCCATCGCAAGTTCCCCGACCGCCATCTGGTGATGGTCGGCGAGATCATCCACAACCCGCACGTCAACAGCAAGCTGCGCGGGATGGGGATCGAGATCCTGCAGCCGGCCGAGAGCGGCGAGTTCGACTTCTTGTCGATCCGTCCCGACGACGTGGTGATCCTCCCCGCGTTCGGCGTGACGATCGCCGCGTTCGAGGCGCTGCGCGCGATCGGCTGCGTGCTCGTGGACACGACCTGCGGGTCGGTGCTCAACGTGTGGAAGCGCGTGGAGAGCTACGCGCGCGACGGCTACACGGCGCTCATCCACGGCAAGCACTATCACGAGGAGACGCGCGCCACGGCGTCGCAGGTGATGAAGTACGAAGGGGGGGGCTACCTCGTGGTGCGCGACATGCCGGAGGCGCGGATCGTCTGCGACTACATCGAGGGCATCGGCGACCGCGAGGAGTTCCTCGCGAGATTCGCGAAGGCGGTCTCGCCGGGCTTCGATCCCGACGTGCAGCTGCGCCGCATCGGGGTGGCGAACCAGACGACGATGCTGGCGAAGGAGTCGCTGGCCATCGGCGAGGAGGTGGGGAAGGCCATGGCCCGGACGCGCGGCGAGGCGGCCCGCGCCGCCGATTTCCGGACCTTCGACACGATCTGCAGCGCCACGCAGGAGCGGCAGGATGCGGTGATCGCGCTGCTCGAGGAGCCGCTCGACGCGATGATCGTCATCGGCGGGTTCAACTCCAGCAACACGATCTCGCTCGCGGCGCTCTGCGCGGAGCGGGTGCCGACGTACCACATCCAGGACGCCGACGCGCTGGACCCGGAGACCGGGAGCGTCCACTTCCGCCAGGCGGGGGTGAAGCACGTCGAGGAGACGCGCACCGGATGGATGCCGATGGACGGGCCGGTGCGCATCGGCGTGACGGCGGGTGCCAGCACGCCGAACAACAAGATCGGGCAGACCGTCGCCCGCATCCTCGCTACGCGCGCGCTCGAGCTGCCGGCGTCCTGACGCGCGTCATGCACTTCTTCCCCACCGCGTACGTCGCACTCGGCGATTCGATGTCCATCGACCTCTATCCCGCGCTCGACGCGGGCGAGGTGGACGTGGCCGTCGCGCTGGAGCGGGATCCGACCGTGGGCGCCGTCGCGCCGCTCGGGGCCGCCGCCCAGCTCTATCAGAACGACGATGCGCGGTGGCCGGAGGAGCAGGGGAACGACCTGGTGTCGCACTATCCGGGGATCACCTTCACCAACCTCACGTCGGACGGCGCAACGATCGGTGACGTGTTCGGCGAGCAGCTTCCCCGGCTCGAGGAGAGCGAGGAGGTCACCCTCGTCACGCTGACGGTCGGCGGCAACGACCTGCTGAGCGCCTTCGCCAACCGGCCGCGCGCCGCGCTGCTGGAGCGCATCGCGCGCGACGTGCGCGAGGCATACGAGTTCCTCGTGGACTCGGTGCGCCGCGTGCGGCCGCAGTCGCTCGTCCTCCTCACGACCATCTACGACCCGTCCGACCGGCTCGGCCGGATCCCCGGCGTGCTGGAAGAGGCGGGCAAGCTGCCGCTCGAGGTGCTCGACGAGATGAACGAGCACATCAGAACGCTGGCGAGCGGCACGCGCGGCACCGCGCTCGCCGACGCGTACGCGCACTTTCTCGGACATGGCGCGAGTGCGCCGGAGGAGGAGCGCTGGTACTGGCGTCGCTCGCTGATCGAGCCGAATGTCGTGGGCGCCAGCGAGCTCCGGCGCGTGTGGCTCGAGGCGCTCGACTGCGCGACGCTCGACATGTGATCGCCGGACTTCTGCTGGCTGCCGGAAGCAGCGCGCGATTCGGCGCTGACAAGCTGGTCGCGCCGCTGCGCGGGGTGCCCCTGGTGCGGCGGAGCGCCGAGCCGCTCGCCGCGGCTGTGGACGTCCTTCACGTCGTCGTGCGAGGAGCTGCCTCCGAAGTGGGCGCGGCGCTGCACGGGCTCGCGGCGCGGCTCGTCGAGAATCCGGATGCGGCCGAGGGGATGGCGAGCTCCATCCGCCATGGCGTCGCATCGCTGCCGCCCGTGTGCGAGTGCGTGATCATCGCGCTCGGAGACCAGCCCTTCGTGCCGCCCGACGTGATCGCGGCGCTCGTCGCGCGCTGGCGCGGGGGCGGGGCCGTCGCCGTCGCACCGGGGTACCGCGACGGACGAGGCAACCCCGTGCTGTTCGGCCGCGCGCTCTTCGGCGAGCTGCTCGCGCTGACTGGAGACGCCGGCGCGCGCACGCTGCTGCAGAGCCTCGGCGACAGGCTCGCGATCGTGGAGGTGGAGGGGGACGCCCCCGCCGACGTCGACACTCCCGAGGCGTTGCGCGCGCTGGCGGACGGGCGCGACTGACCGCTTGCGAGACGTGCCCGCACGCGCCAGCTTGCCCGTTCCTCTCCCCCGCCCGATACCGGACATGCAACCACGACTGCAGGAGCTCGTCGAAGTGCTGGAGCGCGAGCGCGCCGCCGTGCTCGAGTCGGCGGCATCGCTGCCTCGCGCGCAGTGGTCGCGGCGCCCCGCCGCCGACCGGTGGTCGGTGTGCGAGGTGGCTGTGCACCTGTACCGGGTGGAGCAGGGGGTCGCGCGGATGATCGCCAAGCGGGCCGCGCAGGCGCGCGCCGCCGGCCACCCCCCCGAGCGCGAGACAGGCTCGGTGCTCGGCGCCCTCGACGGCCGGCACGTCGCCGACCGCACGCCGGCCCTCGTCGCGCCCGCGCTGGTGAACCCCGACGATCCGCCCGACGCCGACGGTGCCATGAGGATTCTCGCCGAGTCGAGGTCGGCGCTGCTCGAGTCCATCTCGTCTGCTGACGGGCTGGCACTCGGTGCCATCCGTCACACGCATCCCGTGCTGGGCGAGATCGATCTCTATCAGTGGATCCTGTTCGTGGCGCAGCACGAGGCGCGGCACCGGGCGCAGCTCGACGAGATCGTCCAGCAGTTCGCCGCCGGCGCGTGACCGCGCCGTTCATCGAGACACTCCCTTCCCATCCCGCCATGCTCACGCGCCCGCTCGCCTCGCTCGCCCTGCTCGCCCTCGCCGCCGCCCCGCTCATGGCACAACAGCCCGGTGCGCATCACGATCCCGACGTCAGCGCGGGGGGCGGCGCGCTGCCCGCAGGGTGGAGTGGGCGGACCGACCGCGCGGAGAGCAAGCTGTCGGATGCGAAGTTCGTCGCGATGGGATCGGGTCACCATGTGACCTCGGGCCCCGCCGCGATCTACTGGAGCGACAAGGACGCGGTGACCGGGCCGTACACGGCGACGGCGACCTTCCGGCAGACGACGAAGCCCTCGCATCCCGAAGGCTACGGGCTGTTCGTCATGGGCAAGCGGCTGACGGGACCCGACGTGAGCTACGCGTACTTCCTCGTGCGGGGCGACGGGAAGTTCCTCGTGAACCATCGCGCCGGAAGCGACGTCCACAAGATCATCGAGTGGACAGAGAGCGCGGCGGTGCACAAGGAGGACGCACGCGGGTCGGCGACGAATACGCTGACCGTGGACGCCTCGCGTCCCGACTCGCTGCGCCTGCTCGTGAACGGGACGCAAGTGGCGGCGATCGAGGGCTCGCATCTGGGGAGCATGGACGGGCAGGTCGGCCTGCGGGTGAATCACAATCTCGACGTGCACGTCTCGGCGTTGTCCGTCGCGCCGGTGAAGCGCTAGCCGGCGGGCGCGCAGCGATTCGCTGGACGGACTGGCGAAACCGACAATATGTATACAATATTGTGCGCCGCCAGTCACTCACCCCTGCGTCGCGACCGATGATCGTTCCCCTCACGCTCCTGCTGCTCGTTCCAGCGCTCGCCGCGCCGTCGTCGTCGGCGCGGCGGGCCCTCCGCCCGCCGCTCGCGCCGCGCGCGGCCCAGGGCACGTACGACGGCCGCCAGAACCAGCTCCGGATCAAGCCGCCTCGTCTCGCCGATGCCGGCGAGGTGGTGGATGGCGTGCTCGACGAGGCGCAGTGGGCGCAGGCGGCGCGGCTCACCGGCTTCTCGCAGTTCTCGCCGAACGACGGCGTCGCGGCCGACGACTCCACCGAGGTCCTCGTCTGGTACTCGCCGACGGCGATCCACTTCGGCATCCGCGCATTCGAGCGCCATGGCTCGCCGCGCGCGACGCTGGCCGACCGCGACAAGATCGGGTCCGACGACAACGTGCAGATCCTGCTCGGCACCTTCGACGACGGGCGGCAGGCCACGGTGTTCGCCGTGAATCCGCTCGGGGTGCAGGCCGACGGCACGATCGTCGAGTCCAATCAGAGCCGGTCGAGCGGCTTCGGGGGGAGCACCCTCGCCCGCGATCCCGCGGACCTGAGCTCGGACTACGTCTTCCAGTCGAAAGGGCACGTCACGACGGACGGCTACATCGTCGAGGTGCGAATCCCCTTCAAGAGCCTCAAGTACCAGTCGGCCGACGTGCAGTCGTGGGGACTCAACGTCGTGCGGCAGGTGCAGCACTCCGGACACGAGGACAGCTGGGCGCCGGCGCGCCGAGCCGGCCTCTCCTTCCTCGGCCAGTCGGGGAAGCTCGAGGGGCTGACCGGCCTGCGCCGCGGGCTCGTGCTCGACGTCAACCCCGAGGCGACGCAGCGGACGAGCGGGGTGCGCCCCACCGACGGGATCGGCCACTGGCGCTACGACGCGGCGCGGCCCGGGCTCGGAGGCAACGCGCGCTGGGGGATCACCAACAACCTCACGCTCAACGGCACTGTCAATCCCGACTTCTCCCAGATCGAGTCGGATGCCGGGCAACTCGCCTTCGATCCGCGGCAGGCGCTCTTCTTCGCCGAGAAGCGCCCATTCTTCCTCGACGGGATCGAGCAGTTCGCGACGCCGCACTCGCTGATCTACACCCGCCGCATCATCCAGCCGGTGGGGGCGGTGAAGCTCGCGGGCAAGATGAGCGGAACGAGCGTGGCGTTCCTCAGCGCGGTGGACGACGTGGCAGGCTCCCTCTCGCGGCACGATCATCCCGTGTTCAACCTCCTGCGCGTGCAGCGCGACGTCGGCGCCTCGTCGAAGATCGGCGCTGCGTACACCGACCGGGTGGACGCCGGCAACTACAACCGCGTTGCCGACGTGGACGGGAGCTACCTCTTCGGCGGGATCTACAGCTTGCAGGGGCAGTACGCGCAGAGCTACACGCGGCAGGCGGGAGCGGTGGTGAACGCGCCCCTCTGGCACGCGGGCCTCAATCGCAACGGGAAGAACCTCGCGTTCAGCTACTCCCTCGATGGGGTGCACGAGGACTTTCGGGCGGGGAGTGGGTTCATCAGCCGGCCCGGGGTGGTGAATGCGGTCTGGGACCAGCGCTACACCTGGTTCGGCGGACCCGGCGCGCTCCTGCCGGCGGTGACCTTCAATCCGCTGTACAACCTCACCTGGCGCTACCAGAGCTTCGTCCACCAGGACGACGCGATCGAGAAGAAGGCGCACTTCACCGTGAACGCCACGGTGCGCGGCGGGTGGAACGCGGGGGTGGGCTACTTCAACGAGAGCTTCGGTTTCGACCCCAAGCTGTACGGGAGCTACCGGGTGCTCGGCGTGAAGGGGGACACCCTTCCCTTCGTGGGAAGGCCGCGCATCCCGAACAGCGAGGCCTTCCTCTCGCTCAACACGCCGTCGGGCTCGAGGGTCTCGGCGAACGCCTTCTACCTGTGGGGGCGCGACGAGAACTTCTTCGAGTGGGCGTCGTCGAACATCCTCATCGCCTCGTACGGGCTCACGGTGCTTCCCACCGACAAGCTCCGTCTGAACGCCTCGTACAATTTGCAGAGCTTCAACCGCCGCTCCGACGGAAGCATCGTGGGGAACAACCGGATTCCGCGGCTGAAGATGGAGTACCAGATCGCACGGCCGGTGTTCGTGCGGCTCGTCGGGGAGTACGACTCCTTCTATCGTGACGCGCTGCGCGACGAGTCGGGGAGC
>JBBQJC010000046.1:0-28284 GCA_038325515.1 Gemmatimonadales bacterium
GCATCAGGGACGCCATCTTCCACGGGTCGGCCGAACGGATGTTCGCGCAGCTCGTGTCGGACCGCGAGCTGGGACGGGAGGAGCTGGAGCGGATGCGGATCCTTCTCGCCCAGCGGCTGGGTGAGGAGCCATGAGCGCCGGACTCCTCGTGTACTCGCTCGTCGTGGGCGCGCTGCTCTGCGTGGTCGGCTTCACGCTCGAGCGCTTCTGTGCGCTGCGCGGGTGGCCGACGCGACTCGGCTGGTCGTTCGCGATGGCCGGCCTGCTGGGGCTGCTGCTGTACGGCGCCACATGGCGGGCGGAAGTGCCGGCGCCGCGCGGCATCGCGCTGCCGGCGACGTCGGCCGCGGCCGTGGCCGTGACGGTGCGCACCGATGAAGGGGTTGGGGCAGCGGCTCGGCGCGTCGCGGCGACGCTCGACGCTGCCGTCCGCGAAGTCGCGGCTGCCGTCGCGCGGCGGCTTCCCGCGAACAGTGGCCAGCTACTCGCGCTGCTCTGGCTCGCGGCGAGCGGTCTGGCGCTGGCGGTGCTGGTGATCGTCGGCCGGCGTCTGATGCAGGCGCGCCGCCGATGGCCGGTGACGGAGCTGCATGGCGAGCGCGTGCGGCTGGCGCCGAGCATCGGGCCCGCGGTGATCGGGATCGTGCGTCCCGAGATCGTCGTGCCGCGCTGGCTGCTCGGCCGCAGCGACGACGAGCAGCGTCTAGTGCTCGCGCACGAGGGGGAGCACCTGCGCGCGCGCGACCAGCTCCTGCTCGGGGCGGGATGCGTGGCGCTGGCGGTCGTGCCCTGGCATCCCGCCGCCTGGTTCATGCTGGCCCGGTTGCGGCTCGCCATCGAGATGGACTGCGACGCGCGGGTGCTGCGGCGCGGAGTGTCGCCTCGACCCTACGGAACGCTGCTGATCGACCTCGCCGGACAGTGCTCCGGCTTCCGCGTCGGCGCGCCCGCGCTCGCGGAGAACAGATCACACCTGAAGCGGAGACTCATCGCCATGACGCCACGCACCAGCTCGAACTCGACGTTCCGTGCAGGTCTGTTCGCCGCGCTCGCCGGCCTGGCGGTCCTCGTCGCCTGCGAGGCGAAGATCCCGACGGCGGCGGAAGTGGAGCAGATGGACGTCGCGAAGGCGGAGAAGAGCGCCGCGTCGCAGTGGCTGCTCGGCGAGAAGGTGGGGTATGCCGTGGATGGAAGGAAGGTGACGGCGGAGGAGGCGCATGCCGTGGCGACGTCGCGCATCGGAAGCGTGTCGGTGATGAAGAGCAGGCGACCCGGTGGAGAATCACTCGTGAGCGTCATGACGCTCGGGCCCGATTCGCTCGTGCGCGACCGACACGTCGCGCTCGCAGGGGACTCGATCCACTCTGAGGCGAGCGCCGGCGACTCCCTGCAGAGAGCCGGCGCGGCGCGACAAGGCTACGGGATGCAGCGCACGCGCGTCTTTCCCGGGCTCATCATGATCGACGGCGTGGTGTCCGAACAGTCGGCCATGGACAAGCTCGACCCGAGCCGCATCGAGAGCGTGTCTGTGGTGAAGGGGGCGGCGGCGGCGGAGTCGTCGGATCCGCGCGCGGCGAGCGGGATCATCAAGGTGACGACGAAGAAGTGAGGTAGCGGAGGATCTCGGGTCGGGGGGTCCATCGCTCTGATCGAATCTCGTCGATGTAGCGGCGCACGAACGCCTCGGCGGCCTCCATGCCGCCGAGGCGTTCGAGGCACATGGCAGCGACGTAGGCCGGATGCTCCATGAAGGTCATCCGGCCGGAGAAGCAGGCCAGCAGGCGTGGGAGCAGTTCAGCGATGGACACCTCGTCCTGCTCCAGGAGGGCGATGTGCGCGTAGATCGCGAGCACCCGGGCGCGGGGCATCGGAGCCACGATATCATCGCTATCCGTCAGCGACACCTCGAACACCATCCGGGCCCTCGCGGGATCTCCGTCGTTCAGTGCGGCGACCGCGAGCGCGATCATTCCCGAGCGGTGGAAGGTCGTCCCAGTCAATCGCTCGATCGGTCCGATCATGGGCAGCAGCTCGCGAGCCTCGGAGATGCGCCCGGCTTCGAGAGCAGTCTGAAGCAGTGTATGGACGGCATTGGCGGTGTACCTCGGCCTCTGCTGCGAACGTCCCCGCTCGAGCAGTGCGCGCAGCAACGATTGCGCTCCGTCCAGATCGCCACGGCACTCCGCGACTTCTGACGCCGTTATCATCACGCTTCCGAAGAAGAACGAGCTACGTGCATGAGTTCCGAGGACGAGACGAAGAGCGGGCTCGATGCATCTCTGCGCCTCGGACGAATCCCCGCGGCACTTCAGGAAATACACTGCCCCGGTGAGCGCGTGGGCGATGCTTTCCTCGTCGGTCGCCGGTGCAAGGCGCGAGACCACGTCCCATATCGCGTCCGCCTGCGCTACGACGAAATGCTTCTGGTGGTACTTCAGCAGTCCGTAAGCCGCGAGAACTCTGTGCGACAATGTCGCCGACTCTGCAAGTACGCAATCATGCAGACGTCGTTGATGCTCGGGATTGGACGGATCGGGTTCCCCATCCAACGCGATTGCTTCGATGTCGTGATGCGGTGTGAATCGCTCCGGCTCGAGCCGCCGCCACATGTCGTCGTACCGCGCGTTGATGTTCCAGATCCTCCTCTCGGTCGTCCTGCCGACGAGGAATCGAGCGAATTCAGCGGCCCGCCTGAGGTAGTTGAGGGCAGCCTGGGAGTCGCCCGCGATCTCCGCCGCCCGCTCCATCATGTCGGCCGCTTCGTCTGAGAAGCCGCTGCCGGACAACCGTCGCGCTGCCTCGCCGAGCGCGTGCTCCGCGCGCGCCGGCTGGCCGGCGGACAGCCAGTGCTCGGCGATCGCCCACGAACGCCTCGGATCCGCGGCCCCCGACCGAGCGAGCTCCTGCTCGAGCCACTCCGCCGCGTAGGCATGGATGAGCTGCGCGGCACTCTCGGACAGGCGGCTCTGGATCGCCTCGGTCCATAACGCGTGCGAGGTGAAGGTTCCGTCGCTCACCCGGAGGATGCCCGCGAGCGCGAGCTCGTTCGTCGCGCGCAGCAGCGTCGATCGGTCGAATGCCGCCGCGGCTTCGACGGCGGGAAGAACGGCGTCCTGCCCGAGTATGGCGACGACCGTCAGGACACGCGCCGATTCCTCCGACAGCCGGCTCACTCGCGCCTGAACGAGTCGTCCCACCGATGAGGGAAGTGAGTCCGGATCACCGGTCTCCAGCCATTGATCGACAAGTGCTTCCGCGACGAATGGAATACCGACCGCGCGCTCGACGAGCATGCCGAGCACCTTCTCGGGGATCTCCCGAGGCGCGGCGCGGGATCGCATTAGCGATCTGGTGCTCCCGATGTCCAGGGGGACGAGCCACAGCAGCTCGCGCTCGACTGCCGCGGAATCCTCTGGGTAGATGGCCGCGCAGACGCCTTCGGCATCATTGGGAGTGCTGGCCCGAATGGCCACGAGACTCGCGACACGCGATCCGTCGGCCTTCGCGAGCACGGGCGCCAAAACGGGCCAGGATCCCCGCTCCGCCCACTGCGCGTCGTCGATCACGATGGCGAGCGGCGTTTCCTCGGCCACGGCCGAGAGCAGATCGTTCAGTGCGGCGTACACCGCCGCCCGGCGCACATCGTTCGACGTCAACTCGTCCACTGCCGTCGTCTCGCCAGTGAAACGGCGCATCACGTCGAGCGATTCCGGACTGGCCCCCAGAGCCCCCGGTAGCTCGAGCAACTCCTTCGCGAGATCGATGACGAGCGAGAGGGGCCGCAGGCCGTCGGCTCTCGTGCAACGCATGACCACCACGCGCGTCCCGCGAACGGTGGCGAGCGAGACGAACTCCTGGAGGAGCCTGCTCTTGCCCATACCGGCGGGGCCGGCCACGGCCATGCGGCGAGATACGTTAGCGGCATCCGTCGCGTCCAGGAGCCGGCCCAGAATGTCCTGGCGGCCAACGAGCGGAGTGGCGCGAGCGCTCAGGGCATCGCTCGTCCGGTCCGACGTTGACGGTCGCCGTGGACCGGACTGCATCGTGACCGCTTCCTTCAGTGCCGCACCCGCGTCGGGATTCTCCGGGTCCGGACGCAGGATGCGCCGCGCGATCTCCTCGACGACTAGCCAGTTTCCCACGCGGCGAGCCGCCGCCATCCTCGCCAGCAGCCATCGCCGTGTGCGCGACCCGAGATCCTGGCGCACCTCCTCCAGCCACAGCGTGAATCGGTCCGAAACGTCCGGCTCGTACCCCGCCAACAGATCGCCGAGCTCCTGCGCGTCCAGACCGGCGCCCGGCGCCGACGCCAGCAGCTCCTCGACATCCACCGCCACCTCCCCCGCGTCGATCACGATCTCCGGCGACCGCGCCTGCACCGCGATCCCGTGCCCCTTGAGCTGCGCCACGAGCCAGCGGAGCCGCTCGCCCCGCGCCGCGTCGTCCGCGTCGGGCCACAACAGCGCCGCCAGCTCGGCGCGCCGCACCCGCCGCCCCCGCTGCAGCAGCAGGTACAGCGCCGCCGCAAATACCACGGGCTTCGACGACGGCAGCTCCCCCGCTGGCGTCTCGATCCGCGGCGCGCCGATGAGCGACACACGAAAGGGCGCCGTCTCCGGCGCCCCTCGCGTCACGTCACCGGTGCGCGAGCGCGACATCTACCGCAGCATCGTCTTCGCGATGGTCTGCAGCTGCATGTTGCTCGTCCCCTCGTAGATCGCCCCGATCTTCGCGTCGCGATAGAACTTCTCCGCCGGATAATCGGTGGTGTACCCATACCCGCCGAACAGCTCCAGCGAGATGGACGTCACCCGCTCGGCGACCTGGCTGGAGAAGAGCTTCGCCATCGCCCCCTCCATCGCGATGTCGTGCCCCGCATCCTTGAGCCGCGCCGCGTTGTACACCATCAGCCGCGCCGCCTCGCTCTCCGTGCGCGCCTGGGCGAGCTGGAACTGGATCCCCTGGAACTCGGCCAGCGCCTTCCCGAACTGCTGCCGCTCCTTCACGTACGCCGTCGCCACCGCGAGCGCCCCCTGCGCCGTGCCGATCATCTGCGCGCCGATCCCGATGCGCCCCTCGTTCAGCGTCTCGATCGCCACCTTGTAGCCCTGGCCCACCGGGCCGAGCACGTTCGCCGCCGGCACCTCGACCCCGTCGAGGATCAGCTCCGTCGTCGACGACGCGCGGATGCCGAGCTTCTCCTCCTTCTTCCCCACCGAGAAGCCCTTGAACTCGCGCTCGACGATGAACGCCGTGATCCCCTTGTAGCCCTTGCCCGGATCGGTGTTCGCGAAGACGACGTAGATTCCCGCCTCGGCACCGTTGGTGATCCAGAGCTTGCGCCCGGTGAGCAGCCATATGTCTCCATGCTGCTCGGCCCGCGTCGCCATGCCGAAGGCGTCGGAGCCGGAACCAGGCTCGCTCAGCGCGTACGCGCCCACGGTGTCGCTCGTCAGCCGCGTGAGGTACTTCGACTTAAGCTCCTCGCTCCCGTACCGGTTGATCGGGTAGTTCACGAGGGTGTTCTGCACGTCCACCATGATCGCCGCAGCGGGATCGACCTTGCTGATCTCCTCGACGGCGAGCGCCACCATCATGAGCGACCCGCCCGCACCCCCGTACTGCTCCGGCACCTCGATCCCCATCAGCCCCATCTCGAAGTACTGCTTGACGAGGCTCGGGTCGAGCTTCGCCGCCTTCTCCATCGCTGCGGTGCGTGGCTTCACCTCGTCGGCGGCGAAGCCGGCGACGGCGTCGCGGAAGGCCAGCTCGTCTTCCGAGAGAATCGTCAGCGGCGGGCGGGCGGCAGCGGTATCGGTCGTCGACATGGAGGGAGTCAGGAGGTGATTGAGCTGCCGGCGGTGGCCGAGACCGCGCCATCCACTGGACGGCAGCGGCAGGCGTCGCCGCACGCGGTGCCGCTCTGCGAGGAGTGCCAGCAGCGCGTCGCATCAGCAGCGGTGAGCTGATGCGTTACAGGAAGGCCCGCGCGGCCGAGGATCAGCTCGGCGAGCCTCTCGTGCACGCCGAAGGCGGTCGTGATGCGCACGTCGAGCTGCGGATGCCCGGCGGCCGCCTCGGCCACCATGCGGGGGATGTCGCCGGTGGAATGCTTGCCGGGCGAGAGCATGTAGGGAAAGACGATGAGCTCCGTCGCGCCCGCCTCGACGCAGGCCCGTACGCCGGCCGCGATGGAGGGCTCGGCCAGCTCCATGTGGGCGTAGCGCACGACGACGCCGTCGCCGGCCATGGCCTGCACGAGGTTGGCCATGCAGTCCATCATCTCGTTGGCGGCGTCGCGGCGCGACCCGTGGTCGATCAGGAGAATCGCCTTCATTGATGCCCCGAATGAGTGGAGCTGGAAAGTTAATGGGCGCGTGCTCCAGAGGTAGACGCGCCGGCTGGCAGGGGGCAGGCGGTCGCCCGGCCCGCCGATGGGGAGTGCGCCAAAAGGGCCGGCGCACGCGCGCCGGCCCTGAATCCTCCCGACTCGTAGCTCAGCCCGGGGTCACGGCCGGCGGGGGTCGGACTCGGCCGGCGGCGCCATCGGCTGGAAGACGAAGTCGATCGTGCGGAGCTCCGTTCCGCGACGGACGCGCACCTGGTACTTGGTGCCCGGAGCGCGTTCACGGAACAAGCCGCCGTTCTCGCGCGCGTTCTTCCCGTTGACCTCGAGGATCACGTCGCCGGCGGCGATGCCGGCCTTCTGGGCCGACGATCCCGAGTCGACGGAGACGACCACCGGGAAATCCTTCAGGCGCGGCTTGCCGTCGGGCCCCATCTCCGGTGAGGCCGAGTAGGCGAAGCCGATGCGCGGGGCGCCGGTGCGGCCGCTGGAGAGGGTGAACTGGGCGGAGGCCTCGGGCGCGATGGCGAGCAGCACGACGGCGAGCGCAGCGACGAGACGGAAGAGACGGTACTCCATGAAAACCTCTGCGGTTTGGTGACGATCCGAAGTCGGACGAGCCGGGGGGAAGAGGGCGGCGTCGCCGGGGCTGTGGGTGGCGCGCTACCGCGAGCCGGCGGCGATGGTGCGTTGGACGAGCTGGTCCAGCGAGCTCGCCGTGGGGGTGCCGACGATGAACTGGTCGTTGATCAGCATCGTCGGCGTCGCCCGTATTCCGAGCTGCCGGGCGGCGGCGGTGTCGCGCGCGAGCGCGGCGACGGGCCGGTTCTCCCCCATGCACCGGTCGAAGGCGGCGGAATCGGCGACGCCGGCGGCGGAGGCGAACCGTGCCCACGGCGTGAGACCCAACGAGTCCTGCCACGCGAACAGCCTGTCGTGCATCGCCTCAAAGCGCTGTTGGTCGGCGGCGCATTCACTCGCGCGCGCCGCCGGAATGGCGAACTTGTGACTGTGCAGCGGCATGTGCCGGAAGACGACGGCGAGCTGGGTGGGATAGCGTTCGCGCGCCTGCGCCAGCACGTGCGCGGCGACGCGGCAGTAGGGGCACTCGAAGTCGGAGAACTCCGTGATGGTCACGGCGGCGGCGGCCGGTCCCATGCGGTGGCCGTCGCTGGCGTAGCGTTGCCAGTCGTCGAGCGTGCGCGCTTGCGGTGCCGTCGCGGCCGGCGCCAGCTCGCGGCGGACGAACAGGCCGGTCATCACGAGCGCACAGACGACGAGCACGCCGGTGGCGACGTTGGCCAGTTGATTCAGCTTCATGAACGGGACCTGGCGGAGAGAAAGTCGCGACAGAGGGGCCGGCACGAGGACCGCCGCGCTGCGCGCGGCGATCCCCCTGCCCGAACATCCCTAGAGGCAGATGGTGTTGCCGCTGATGCTGCCGTCCCCGTAGCAGGTGCCCCACGAATACCAGTCCCCGCCTCCGCAGAGCCAATCGGAGACGGCGATGATGACTTCGATCTGCTCATCGGTGCACGCGAAGGCGCGCGTGGATGCCTGGGCGGGTGTGGCGAGCATGGTGCCGCTCACTCCCATGATGACGGCTGCGGACGCGGCGGTGAGGAAGCGCTTCATGGTGGGTCCTCCGACGTTGGAAACGACGATTGCTCGGCGCCGCCCCCTGCATCGGGCAGCTCAGCACCGTGTTTCACCGCCATCGCGGAAGTGCGATGCGGCGAGGTTCCAAGTGGATTGGACGCCATTGCATTCCGACCAGCGTCGGCTGGCGCGTCGGCGAGCGCGCGCCGGCGGTCGTAGTGGCGCGCGCCCCTTGATAATAGCGTCGCCGGAATCGCGCAAGACCGCGACATGGAATCTTCCTCGCCCTCGCGTGGCCCCCGTCACTATATTCGCCCTCGCAACCAGCGCGACGACGCGCGTTCGTCTCGGAGGGCCGTCACTGCCGGTCAAAGTGATGAGAATCTCGATCGACGCCCGAACGCGCCGCGCAGGACGATCCGTGATCCTGCCGCTCGCGCGCATGGTGATAATTCTCTCAGTATCGCTCGCCATACCATCGTCGGCGCAGTCTGCCGCGCCGGTGGACGTCATCGCCGGCCGCGTGACGGACGCCGACGGGCGGCCGGTGCCGATGGCGCGGGTGCGCGCGCGTGCCGACGATGCGTCGCTCGCGGCGATGACCGAGTCGGACAGCGTGGGGCGCTTCGTGCTGCGCGTGCGCGGGGGCACGGGACGCTATCTGCTCTCGGCGAACCGGCTCGGCTTCGCGCCCGCCCTCGCGGTGGTGCAGCGGGGTGCCGCGGGCGAACGGATCGAGCACGATTTCCGGCTCGCTCCCGCGGCGATCGCGCTCGAGCCGGTGCGCGTGCGCGAGCGTCAGTCCGACGCGCCCCTGCCGCGACGATCCGCCGGCGATCGCAGCGCCGCGCTTCCATCCATCGTCAGCGAAAAGCTGCCATTCGACCCGAGCGACCTGGCCGCCATCGCCGCCACGCGTCCCGGGGTGCTCAACGTCGGCGGGGATTCCTCCGGGCTCGGCCTGTCGATCGGCGGGCAGCCGACGTCGCAGACGAGCACGACGCTCGACGGCGCGACCTACGGCGGCGCCGCCCTGCCGCAGGAGGCGATCCGCTCGACGAATGTGATCACCTCCACCTACGACGTCTCGCGCGGCCAGTTCACCGGTGGGCAGGTGGACGTGACGACGCGCGGCGGGACTGGCGTCTGGGCCGGCGCGGCGAACGGCACCTTCCGCAGCCGGAAGCTGCAGTTCGGCGCGGCGCCGAGCGCGGGCTCGGGACAGGCATACGATCTTGCCGCCGTCAACGGCGGCGGCGGCGGTCCGCTGCTGGCCGACAAGCTGTTCGTGTATGGCGCGGCGCAAGGAAGCCTGCGGGTCTCACCCACCTCGTACCTCGACGCGAACGACGCCGGCCTGCTCGCGCGCCTCAAGGTGAGCCGCGATTCGGTGGAGCGATTCTACGACGTGCTCGGCCGCGTGGGTGCGACGGCGGGCGCCACGCCGACCGCGGCGCGTTTCGGCAACGGATCCGCCCTGCTGCGCTTCGACCTCCACCCCGCGGAGGGACAGTCGCTGATGACGCGCCTCGATTGGCGCGGCATGGATGCCGTCCGCATCGCCACCTCGCCCTGGGCGCCGCCGCCGAGCGGAGGCACGCTGCGGAGCAGCGACGCCGGCGTGATGACCGAGCTGACGTCGCGGCGCGAGCCGTTCGTCAACCGGCTGCGCGGCTACGCGACGCGCGGCCTGCGTAGCGGCGCGCCGTCGCTCGCCGAGCCGCTCGGGCTGGTGCAGATCGTGTCCCGCGCGGACGACGGGAGCGCCTCGCTCAGCACCCTGAGCTTCGGCGGCAACTCGCAGCTCTCGCAGCGGAACGCGACGTCGCTGCTCGAGCTGTCCGACGAGATCGCCGCGCCCCTCTGGGACGGCGCGCACCGCGTGAAGGCGGGCGTGCTGTATTCGGTGGAGTCGGCGTCGCTGGAGGCGGCCCCCAACGGGTACGGCACCTTCACCTTCGGCTCGCTGCGGGATCTGGAGGACGGGAGCGCGTCGTCGTTCACGCGCGCGCTCGGCGCGGCGGCGCGGCGCGCGACGTCGTACTATCGCGCGGCCTATGCGGGCGACGAATGGCAGGCGTCGCCGGCGCTGCGGCTGCTGTACGGCGCGCGGATCGACTACGGACGCTATCAGCGCGGCGGCGACGCGGCTCCGGTCGTCGATTCCGTCTTGCATCTGCGTGTCGGCGACGCGCCAGCCGAGCTCGTCGTCAGCCCGCGATTGGGCTTCAGCTACGAGATTCCGACGAAGCTCGGCGGCGAGGCGGGATTTCTGCTCCGCGGCGGCACGGGCCGCTTTCGCGGCAGGATGCCGGTGGGCGCCCTGGCCTCCGCACTGAACGAGACTGGAACGCCGGGGTCGCAGCAGCTCCTGGAATGCGTGGGTGCCGCCACGCCACGTCCCGACTGGGTGGCCTACCTTGCCGACCCCTCGCGCATCCAATCGACCTGCAGCGGAGGGGCCCCGGCCTTCGCTGCCCGCGCCCCGGTGATGACGGGCTTCGGCGACGGCTTCGGCGCGCCGCGCGTGTGGCACTCCTCCCTGGAGACGTCGATCCAGCTTCCGCACCTGTATTCGGTGGAGGCGGGGCTCACCGTCATCGACGGCGAGCGGCAGCCGCTCGCTCTCGACCGCAATCTGCGGACGGACGCGGGCTTCGCGCTCGCCGACGAGGGGGACCGGCCGGTCTACCTTCCGCTCGGCGCGGTGGATCGCGCGACGGGTGGGGTGTCGCCGTCCGCGTCGCGCCTGGCGCCGGCGTTGGGCGCCGTGCGCGAGCTCACCGGCGGCGGACGCTCGCGCGCCATCCAGCTCACGCTCGGGATGTCCGGGCTCACGCGATCGCGCACGGGGTTCGGCCTGTACTACACAACGCTGCGCTCCCGCGACATCTCCACCGGCGTCTTGACGCCCGGCGGCGGCGCGCCCACCACGGCGGGTGATCCCTCGGCGCCGGAGTGGGGGAGGAGCGACCTGGAGGTGCGTCATCAGCTCCAGCTGTCGCTCTCGCACCCGGTCGGTCGCGCCTTCACGCTCCGCGCCTTCGGCCGGCTCACGTCGGGCTCCCCCTTCACGCCCCTGGTGAGCGGCGACGTGAATGGCGACGGGCTGTCCAACGACCGCGCGTTCGTGTTCGATCCCGCGCGGACTCGCGATACAGTCTTCGCCCGGGCGATGAGCGCACTGCTATACGGGGCGCCGGGGTACGCCCGCGACTGCCTCCGCCGGCAGCTCGGCAGGGTCGCCGAGCGGAATGCGTGCGACACGCCATGGTCGCCGTCGCTCGACTTGCGGCTCACCGGCCAGCTCGACCGGATGGGCAGCAGGTGGCCGATGACGATCGCGGTGCTCGCGTCGAACGTCACGTCGGGGCTGGACTACCTGCTGCACGGCCCGGACGGCCTGAGGGGATGGGGACAGCTGCCCCTTCCCGACCGGACGCTCCTGACGGTGCGCGGCTTCGACCCGGCGCTGCCCGCGTACCGGTATGCGGTGAATCCTCAGTTCGGCCGCCTGGCGAGCACCCGCGGGCTGACGCGCTCCCTCTTCGCGCTCACGCTGCAGGCCCGGCTCACGCTGGGTGCGGATCCGTCGGTGCTCCCCCTCGCCGGCATGATGAGCGCCGCGAGCGCGGCGCGCAGCTCCGCGGAGATGGCCCGGCGCTCGCTGGCGGAGCGGATCGTGAACGTGCCGGAACGCGTGCTGGCGGCCGACGGTCCGGCGCGGCTGGAGCTCCGGCCCGCGCAGGTCATCCGTCTGCAGCAGGCCGCCGACTCACTCGCGCCGATGGTCGCGCAAGTGATCGAGACCCTCACCCGGATCGTCATCGCGCCCGACTCGGTGCGGCGAACGGCGGAGCACGGGTCGCGACTCGCCGACGGATTGAGCGAGGCGAAGTCGGTGGTGGACACCGGGAGTGCGATCGTGCGGGCCGCGCTCACCGAGACGCAGTGGGCCCGGCTCCCGGCGACGCTGCGCGAGCCGATGAAGGAAGAGACGATCGTGCCGTCACAACGATTCCAGACGTCGGCCGGGACGCCGTGAGGAAGGTCGCCGCGGCGCGGAACTGCCAGCGCGCGACGCGGTGCCGGAAGGCGATGATGAACAGGCTGCCGAGAGCCAGCGCGAAACTGGTCGTCGGGAAAATATTGCGCATCAGTCGTTCTTCACCCCGTTGGCCAGCACCCCAGCAGCCGTCGCACGAGCACGAGCTGGCCGACGTGGTGCGACGTGTGATCGGCGACGAGCAGGATCTCGCGCAGATAGGTCTGATCGGCCTTGCCGTGCGGCGTCGGGGTCAGGAGGTCCACCGCGGGATCGAGCGCGAGCGCCTGGAGCGCCGCCCGGTCGCGCCGCATTGCCGCGACACTCTCCCCCCACGACTCGGCGCCGGGCGGCACAGCCGAGTGCGGCCAGTAGTCGTCGGGCCACTTGAGCTCACGGTACTCGGCATCCCGGCAGAACGAGAGGATGTCGCACTGCGCCAGCCGGATGTGTTCCAGGAGCTCCCACGGGGAATGAGGGGAGCCCGGCGGCCGCACCCCCTGCAGCCCGTCAGGGACTTCATCCACCGCCCTGTCGAACCCCGCATGTGCGTCCTTCCACGCGAGCATGCGCGCGAGATGGGCGCGCAGCAGCTCCATTCGATCGGCCGACATGTCGTCGCCTTTGCTCATCGCAGTGCCTGGATGACCGGCAGCTTCGAGGCCCTCCGCGCCGGGAAGAAGCCCCCCACCAGCCCCATCACAACAGCGAACGCGAGCCCCGACAGCATCAGCATCGGCGTCACCCGGAAGGCGAAGGCGATCTCGCTGAAGCTCGCCCAGTTCGTGGTGCTCGTGATCACGCCGTTGATCGGCAGCGCGAGCAGGCAGCCGATCACCCCGCCGAGCAGCGCGATGAGCGCCGATTCGGCGAGAAAGGATGCCAGCACGCTGCGCGGTGGGAAGCCGAGCGTGAGCAGCACCGCGATCTCGGGAGTGCGCGAGCTGACCGCGGCGTACATCGTGTTCACGGCACCGAACACCGCCCCCACCGCCATGATCGCCGTGATCATTATCGCGAGGAAGCGGAGGATGTTGCCGAGCAGCTCTGATTGGCTCTTGTAGAACTCGCTCTCGCGGTGCGCGTCCACCTGGATGCGCTGGTCGGCGAGGAAGGCACGCTTGGCGTCATCGAAGCCCGCCGGATCCTTCAGGCGCAGGAGCACCGACTGGAACCCCTGGCCGCGGAAGACGCTCTGGAACTGCTCGTTCTCTCCCCAGATCTCCGACTCGAAGCTGGAGCCGTCGGCGGTGAAGCGGCACACGACATTCCAGTTGCGGTTCGAGAAGCGGAGGACGTCGCCGACGTTCACGTCGGCGAAGCGCCCGCGCAGCTTGGCGCCGACGCAGATCTCGCTCTGTCCGGAGGCGAAGCGGCGCCCCTCGACGACCTTGACGTTGTGCCGCAGCTCGAACGCCCGGCTCGACACGCCGCGCGCCACGACGTTGGCGACGTCGAACTTGCCCCCGCCGGCGCGCGGGATGTTGATGACGATGTACGTCTCGGGGCTCACCATCGGGGCCCCGTCGGCACCGGTGGCGATGTGGGGTGACGCGGCGATGATGCTCGCCGCCTCGCGCGGGATCCCGCTCGACAGCTCGCTGTCCGCTCCACGCCGCAACAGGAGGACGTTGTCGGCCGAGCCTGTCGTGACGAGCGCCGCGATGAAGCCGTTGGCAAGCGCGAGCATCGCGATGAAGACCGCGACGACGAGCCCGATCCCGAGCGCGGTGAGCGCCGTCGAGACCGGGCGGTTGGTGACGCTGCGGAAGTTGTAGATGAACGGGATCTTCATTCGACCCTCCGCAGCGCCTGCACGACGGGAAGCCGCGCGGCCTGCCACGCGGGCACCACGCCGCTGGCCACCGTGAGCAGCAGCGCGACGCTCGCGCCGACGGCCTGCGTCCCGGGCGTCACGCGGAAGCCGGGGAGGAAGCCCCCCTCGCCGAACCCGGTGACGACGGGCAGCAGCGTCGCCGCGCCGAGCCCTATCACCGCGCCGGTGAGCGAGATCACTGCAGCCTCGACGATCACGAGCCCGAAGACCCGGCGATCCGAGAACCCTATCGTCTTCATCACCGCCACCTCCGACGTCCGCTCCCGCTGGTTCATCATCATCGCGTTGGCGGTCACCAAAAGAATCGCGAACACCACGGCCATCCCGATGGTGTTCATCAGGAGGTTCACGTTCCCCCACATGCTGGCGAACCCCGCGGCGAACGCCTTCTCGGTCCCCGTCTTGGTGGGGGCGTTCGAGTTGCGGAACTGGTCGTCGATGGTTCTGGCCACCAGCGGAGCGGCGTCGGGATCGTCGATCTGCATGATGAACCAGCCCGGCGTCACGCGTGTCGGCTCGCGCTCGTACAGATAGTCGTAGCGGAACATGAAGGAGTCGTCGCCGTACTCCTTGAGCGTGGGATGGTAGATGCCGCGGATGGTGAAGGTCCAGTCTCCGGGGAAGATCGTCCCCTGCAGCGTGACGTTGTCGCCCACCTTCCATCCGAAGGCGCGCACCAGCCCCTCGCCGACGATCGCCGCCGAGCGCTCCTCGAGAAAGGCCTGCTTCTGGTCCTCGGGGATCTGGATCTCGGGATACATCTTCATGTACGACTCCGGATCCACCGCGAACTGCGCGAAGAACTTCTTGTTGTCGCCGTACTTCCCGCCGAACCAGTTCGCCCAGGTGACAGCCTGCACGTGCGGCACGGCGGCGAGGCGCGCGGCGTAGCTCATCGGCAGGGGTATCACGAACGCCGTCGCGTTCTGCACGACCATGCGCGACGCACTGCTCACCGCCGAGCTGGCGGAAAGCGTCGTGGTCACGGTGCGCAGCGACGCGAAGAGGAAGAGCGCGAGCGACACGCTGAGCGTGGTGAGGATCGTGCGCAGCTTGTGCCGTTTCAGGTTGGCGAGCACCAGAGGGAGGAACTTCATGTCGCCACCTCCGCGCGCTCCACCGCGCTCCCCGGCAGGGTCGTCCCGGCCGGCGCCCTCACCGCGCCGCTCTCGATCAGCACCCCCTTCTCGAGATGCAGCACGCTCTTCGCCCGCTCGGCCGCCTTGGCGTCGTGCGTGACGATCATGATCGTCTTGTGGAACTCGTCGTTGAGGCGGCGCAGCAGCTCCAGCACCTCGTCCGAGCTCTTCGAGTCGAGCTGGCCGGTGGGCTCGTCGAGCAGGATGAGGGTGGGATCGGCGACGATGGCGCGCGCGATCGCGACGCGCTGCTCCTGCCCGCCGGAAAGCTGACGCGGGAAGTGGTCCATCCGGTCCGCAAGACCGACGACGCTGAGCGCGATGGCTGTGCGCTCGCGCCGCGCCTTCTTGTCGAGGTGGGTCAGCAGCAACGGCAGCTCCACATTCTGCTCGGCGGTGAGGACGGGGAGCAGGTTGTACGACTGGAAGACGAAGCCGATCGTGCGCGCGCGCCAGTCGGCGAGCTGGCCCGGCGACATCGCGCTCACCTCGGCCCCCGCCACGCGCACGGTGCCGCTCGTCGGCTTGTCCAGGCCGGCGACGAGGTTGAGCAGGGTTGACTTGCCAGAGCCGGACGGACCCATCAGCGCGGTGAAGCTCCCCTCTTCGAAATCGATAGTGAGGCCGTTGTACACGTCGACCGTCTGCGCTTCACGCTTGAACGACTTGTAGACGTCGCGGATCTCGACGAGGGGCATGGGGGCCTCGGGGGAGAGGGTGAAAGATCGTCAGCCGGCAGAGTGCTAATCGGTTTACGGTTTGTCAGTTTACGGCCGGCCCCGGTCAGCCCATGCGTCCCGAGGCCGGCCGAGAACTGAGAAACCGTACACCGAAAAACCGGATGTCATTTCACGGTCCCTTCACTGCAACCCTCATCCCCTCCACCGGCCCCTCCACCCCGCCAACCAGCAGCTGCTCCCCGCCGCTCAATCCCGACCGCACCTCGAGAAAGCCGCCGCTCACCGGACCGGTGGTCACGACGCGCTTCGCGAGCTTTCCGTCGCGAACGATCCATACCACGCTCGTGCTCCCCTCGGCCCGCACCGCGGCGGAGGGGATGCGGATCGATGTCCGCGCTGCAGACGTCGCAGCAGCAGCGCCCCCGGGTACGGCTTCCAGGAAGTCCACCTTCGCCCCCATCTCGGGGAGGATGCGCGGGTCGTGGTCGTTGATGCTCACCTTCACCTGGACCGTCGCGCGCTGTCGGTCGGCCGTGGGGACCACCTGCCGCACCGCGCCGCGGAAGAAGGTGTCGGGATACGCGTCGAGCGTGATGCGCGCGGGGCGGCCGCTGGCGATGCGCGCGATGTACGACTCGTTCACGTCCACCTCCACCTCCAGGGTGGAGAGATCGGCCATCGTCACCACGGCACCACGAGTCAACCCGCCCCCCACCGAGGGAGCGACGACCTCGCCGACCTCGGCATCCTTGCGCAGCACGGTGCCGGTGAAGGGGGCGCGGATGATGGTGTTCTCGTGGCTCGCCTCCGCGAGGCGCAGCGCCGCCTCGGCGCTTCGCGTGCGCGCCACCGCCGCGTCGAGGCGAGCCTCCCCCTGCGCGACCCGGCTCGCTGCCCCCTCCAGCTCCTGCGGTGCGATGAGTCCCGCGTTTGCCGAGCGAATGTCACGCAACCGTTTGAAGTCGCGCCCGAGCTGGTCGCGATCCGCGCGCGCCTCCACCACCGCCGCCTCGGCTGACGCGACGTTGGCGCGCGCCTGGGCGATGGCCGCCTGCAGCTCCGCGTCGTCGAGCCGCGCGATGACGTTGCCGCGCTGCACGTACGAGCCTTCGCTCACTCCAAGGAAGGCGAGCCGCCCCGCCGTCTTGGCGGAGACGGACGCCTTGGTGCGCGCGACGACGTAGCCGTTGGCGGTGACCGAGACGCCACCGGCGGCGGAGCCGCCGCCTGTTCCACCGCCTGACGCCGCCGTCACCACCTGCGCGGCGGGGACGGAGCGGGAGCGCATGAAGACGATCACCGCCGCGACGATCGCGAGCGCTCCGGCGAACAGGGCGAGGTTGCGGACGAAGGCGCCGCGGACCGGCCCGGGGGGAGGGGCGCGGTCGATGCGCAGCTTGGACAGATCGGCGGGGACTGTCATGGGGGTCCCAAGGTAGGGTCGATCGGAGGATCGCGCGAGACACTGGATGTCTCACCCTGCTCGACAGCTTGACGCGACATTCGTTTCGGTGTTTATTCGCCCATCGTTCCCCAACATACAACGACAGGAGTCGTTCGTCCATGCTCACTCAACTCACCCCCGTCATGGTCGTCGACGCCGTAGAGCCGTGCCTCGCCTTCTGGGTCGAGCGGTTCGGCTTCGTGGCGGAGAACAGCGTGCCGGGCGACGATGGCCACCTGGTGTTCGCCAGCGCGAAGAAGGACGGGATCGAGGTGATGTACCAGACGCGCGCGAGCGTCGTGGCGGAGCGCCCCGAGACGGCCGCGGAGCTGGACGGGCACTCGATCACGCTCTTCCTGCAGACCGACGATCTCGACGACGTCGAGCGGGCGGTCGCCGGCGCGCCGGTCGTCGTGGCGCGGCACAAGACCTTCTACGGCAGCGAGGAGATCTACGTGCGCGAGCCCGGGGGGAACACGGTCGGATTTGCGCAGTTCTGACAGCTTCGTTTGGCTGACTCGCTCGGATCAGACGGGACGGGACGGGACCGAACCGGAGCCGGCTCCGTCGCGCGGCGCGGAGCCGAAGGCCTCGCTTCCGCTTGCTCTCCTCGCGTCATCGAGGCCCTCGGCCCCGCGCCTGCAGCTCGGGCTCGACGGCAGTACCAAACGCGGCACGAACCGACGTGACTCGCGTCCTCGGCGCGCGCTCACCGCGTCCTCGGCGCGCCCTCCTGGCGCCACGACGGCGGCGCAGGTCAGGAACCCGCCGCCCTTCCGGCGGTGTGATGGCGTGCCGGACGAGCGAGGAGAGCAAGCGAGGGAGGCACGCCATCACGCCGTGACCGTCAACGCGGTCACACGCCGCGACGCGGGAGCATTCACGGACGAGAGGCTCAGCCCAACCGCGCCGCGGACTCGCACAGTCTTGCCATCCCCGCATCGTCGAGCGACCGCCAGTCAGGCGGGCAGGGATAGAGACGCCGCACCCCCGCGGCCGATTCGAAGATCAGTCCCGGATGCTCGTGCTGCGGGAGGTAGTCCCATTCGATCGCGAGCGAGACGGACCACGCGCTCTCGTCGTAGACCTCCCACTCGATTCCCGCCTCGTCCCGGAAGAGGCGCCCGCTCTCCATCGCCTGCCCCCATCGTCGAGGGAACCCGCGCGCTACGCGACCTGATCTCGCGGCGGCGCGACCAACGTATCGCCGAAAACCTCCAGCGCCAGCTCCACCTTGCCGAAAGGGGCCGACACCTGGACTCCCTGCACCGAATCCTGCACCCGCTTCAGCATCTCGCGCGCGATCGCGATCCCCTCGGCCACCGCGTGCTCCTTCGACCTGTCGCTCGCCTTCCGCATGCGGGAGATCACGCTCTCCGGTACGCTCACCCCCGGTACCTCGTTGGCGAGGAACTCGGCATTGCGCACGCTCACCAGGGGCCAGATCCCGGCGACGATCGGCACGCGCGCCCCCTCGGTGCGGCGCAGGAAGTTCTCGAGCTGCGACGCGTCGAACACCGGCTGCGTGACGGCGAACTCCGCCCCCGCCTCCACCTTCCAGGCAAAGCGCTTCAGCTCGTGCTCCAGATCGATCGGGGCGGGGTTCACCCCGACCCCGATGACGAACTGCGTCGGCTTGCCGATGGAGTTGTCCCCCGGATCGCGGCCGTGGTTCAGGTTGCGCACGAGGTTCGTCAGCCCGATCGCGTCGATGTCGAACACCGCCGTCGCGCTGGGATAGGGCCCCATCTTCGGCGGATCGCCGGTGATCAACAGCAGATTGCGAAGCCCCACGGCCGACGCCCCCAACAGGTCGCTCAGCATGCCGAGCAGGTTGCGGTCGCGGCAGGCGTAGTGCGTGACCGCCTCGATCCCCACCTGCTGCTCGATCAGCAGCGAGGTGAGCAGGGCACCCATCCGGCTCTGCGCGCGCGGGCCGTCGGGGACGTTGACGGCGTCCACGCCGGCCTGCTTGAGGAGCGCGACGTCGGCGAGCATGCGCGTCGCGTCGACCCCGCGCGGGGGGACGATCTCCACGCTCGACACGAACGTCCCCGCGGCGAGCTTGGCCCCCCACTTGGAGCGGTCGGCCAGCGGAACCGCCGCGACGTCGGGGGTGCGGTGCACGACGTCGCGCAGCACCGGGGCGGCGCCTCCCTCGGCGTGCTTGCCCCCGCCACCGGCGCGCGCGAAGCGCGGGCTGAGCGGCCGGATCCCCTCGCACATCGCGCGGATGTGCTCGGGGGTCGTGCCGCAGCAGCCGCCCACGACCTTGGCGCCCGCCTGCACGAGGTGGCGCGCGTAGCTCGCCATGTACTCGGCGCTCGCCATGTACATGCTGCGCCCTCCCACGTCGCGCGGCATGCCGGCGTTGGGCTGGGCGGAGATCTTCCTGCTCGTGACCGGAACGATCTTCTCGATCGCCTCGAGGATCGTCTGCGGACCCACGGAGCAGTTCAGGCCGATCACGTCGGCGCCGAACCGGTCGAGCGCGCGCGCCACGTCCTCGGGCGTGGAGCCGTAGGTCGTGAGGCCGTCGGCGCCGACGGTCATCTGCGCCACGACGGGCATCGCCGGATCCACCTCGCGCGCCGCGGCGATGGCCTGGCCGATCTCGTGGAGATCGCTGAAGGTCTCGAGGATGAACAGGTCGGCGCCCCCCGCCTTGAGCCCCTCCATTTGCTCGCGGAAGATGTCGCGCGCCTCCTCGGACGAGGTGGGGCCGTAGGGCTCCAGCCTGACCCCGAGCGGCCCGACCGCGCCGGCGACGAGGACGTCGTGCCCCTCGTCGGCGGCCTCGCGCGCCAGCTCGGCGGCGCGCTTGTTGAGCTCGTGCACCTGCGCGGCGAGCCCGAACGGCGTGAGCTTGAGCCGGTTGGCGCCGAAGCTGTTCGTCTCCAGCACTTCGGCACCCGCCTTCACGTACGCGCGATGCACGTCGCGCACGAGATCGGGCGAGCGGAGGTTCAGCTCGTCGTAGCACTGGTTGATGAACACGCCCTTCGCGTACAGCATCGTGCCCATCGCCCCGTCGAACAGGACGAGCGATTCGGGATCGAGCAGGCGGGCGAGTGCGGGAGAGGTCATCGGGCGCTCCGGGACATGTCTGGCGTCACGCGCCGGCGGCCGCGGGCTCGCCCGCGGTGCGCACGGCGTAGTACTTGGCCTGCGGGTGGTGAATGACGATGGCGCCGGTGCTCTGCTCGGGGACGAACTGCAGCGCCGAGGTGAGCTCCATGCCGAGCGCCTCCTCGGCGGGAAGCAGCTTGAACAGCTGCACGTGATCTTCCAGGTCGGGACAGGCGCCGAAGCCCCACGAGTAGCGCTTGCCACGCCCGCCGGGCATCCCCAGCTCGCGCTTCACGCGCCGGTGCACCCACTCGGCGGTGGCTTCCGCCGCTTCCACGGCGACGCCGTGCGCGTAGTAGGCCTCGCTGTACTCCCCCGCCGCCTGCTGCTCCTCGAACTTGCGCGTTGCCGCGTCGCCCACGGTGACCACCTGCAGCGCCGCGACGTCCACGTCGCCGCTCTTCGCGTCGCGGAAGTAGTCCGCGAGACAGAGCCGCTCGCGACCGTCCTGGCGCGGGAAGTGGAAGCGCGCCTTCTCCACGAGCGAGCCGTCCTTCACGTACGCCTCGGGCTCGTAGACGACGACGTCGTTCCCCACGCTCTGCACGGGGAAGTAGCCGTACACGGCGCGCGGCACGACCCAGCCGTTGTCGCGTGCGTCGGCCTTCAGGCGCGCGAGCGTCGGTTCGAATTCCTCCTTCACCATCTTCTCGAACTCGGGACCCGAGCCGCGACCCCCCCACTGCAGGCGATACAGCTCGTCCAGATCGAGCAGGTCGAGCACCTCGTCGAGAGGGATCGCGTCCAGCACCCTCGCTCCCCAGAAGGGTGGGGTGGGCACCGCGTGGTCCTGCGACACATCGCTGCGCGCGCCGTCGTCGATGCCGCGCTTGGTGTCCTTGCCCACGTTGGACGAGAGGAACACGTCCTTCCGCGCGTCGGCGACGAGCTTCTCGGTGAGGGCGAGCCGCTGCTCGGGCGACGACTGCAGGGCGTCCATCGTCTCCAGCCCCTCGAAGGCGTCCTTGCAGTAGAACACCCCGGACTCGTACGCGCGCTCGCCCTCGACGAACATCGCGCGCCGGCCGAAGCGGCGGTTGATCGCCGCGCCGCCGATCATCACCGGGATCTTGATGCCCCGCTTGTCGAGCTCCTGCACGCACAGCGGCATCTGCTTGCTGGTGCTCACGAGCAGCGCGGACAGGCCGATGGCGTCGGCCCCCACTTCCAGTGCCTTCTCGATGATCGTGTTGACCGGCACCTGCTTGCCCAGGTCGTAGACCGTGTAGCCGTTGTTGCTGAGGATCGTGTTGACGAGCGACTTGCCGATGTCGTGCACGTCGCCATACACGGTAGCCAGCACCACTTTCCCCTTCGTATAGCCCTCTGCCTTCTCGAGGAAGGTCTCGAGGTGCTTCACGGCCTTCTTCATCACCTCGGCGCTCTGCAGCACGAAGGGGAGGATCAGCTCGCCGGCGCCGAACTTGTCGCCCACCTCCTTCATGGCGGGAAGGAGCACCTCGTTGAGCACGCGCACCGGGTTCTCGCGCACGCCGGCGGCGTCGAGCGCCTCCTCGATCCCTTCCTTCTTCCTGTGGAGTACCATCCAGTGGACCTTCTGCTCGGGGCTCATCGCAGCGGTCGGGTCCTCCTTTTCCTGCCTGGTGTCCAGCTCCGCCGACGTGCTGAAGCCGTCGATGAACCGCTGCAAGGCGTCCTCGCGCTTGTTGAACACCAGGTCATCGGCCAGCGCGCGCTCCTCCGTCGTCAGCTCGGCGTACGGCTTGATGTGCGCCGGGTTGACGATCGCCGCGTCGAGCCCCGCCTCCACACAATGGTGCAGGAAGACGGAGTTGAGCACGTGGCGCGCGGCGGGGTCGAGCCCGAAGCTCACATTCGAGACGCCGAGGATCGTGAAGACCCCGGGAAGCTCCTTCTTGATCAGGCGAATGCCCTCGATCGTCTCGTGCGCGCTGTCGATCCACTCCGGATCGCCGGTCGCGAGGGTGAAGGTGAGCGCATCGTAGATGAGGTCCTCGGCGCGCATCCCGTACTCACCGACGACGATGTCGTAGATGGCACGGGCCACCTCGAGCTTCCGCTCGCGCGTCTTCGCCATCCCCACCGGGTCGATCGTCAGGGCGACCATCGCCGCGCCGTGCTTCTTCGCGATCGGGACTACGGAGTCGACGCGCTTGCGGCCATTCTCCATGTTGATGGAGTTGATGATCGCGCGCCCCGGGATGTGCTGCAGCGCCGCCTCGATAACGTTGGCCTCGGTGGAGTCCACCATGATCGGCGTCTCCACGCTCATCGAGATGAGCTTGACGAGCTTGCTCATCTGCTCCGCCTCGTCGCCGCGCTCGGTGAGGGCCACGCAGACGTCCAGGACGTGCGCGCCGCTCTCCTGCTGCTCGCGCGCGACCTCGAGGATCCCCTCGTAGTCGTCGGCGAGGAGCAGCCGCTTCACCTTGCGCGAGCCCTGCGAGTTGACGCGCTCGCCGACGAGCAGGGGGGCCGGCTCCTGGCGCAGCGTCGTGGCGCGCATCGCGCTGGAGACGAGCGCCTCCTGCCGGTGCGCGGGGAGCGCCGCCGGCGTCGCGGCGTGCACTGCGGTGACGATCGCCGCGAGGTGCTCCGGCGTGGTGCCGCAGCAGCCGCCCACGATGCGCACGCCGAATTGCTCGACGAACTCGCGCAGCATCTGCGCCATCGGCGCGGGCTCCAGGGGATAGATCGCCTCGCCGGTGCCGGTGTTCAGCGGCAGCCCCGCGTTGGGGATCACCGAGATGGGCACCGCGCTGTGCTCGCAGAGGAAGCGGGCCGGCTCGCGCATGTGCTCGGGGCCGGTGGAGCAGTTGAGGCCGATGACATCCACGCGCATCGCCTGCAGCGTCGTGATCGCGCTGGCGATGTCGGTGCCGAGCAGCATGCGGCCGCTCGTGTCGAGGGTGATCTGCGCCTGCACCGGCACGCGGCGGCCCAGCTCGGCGAACAGCCGCTCGAAGCCGGTGATCGCCGCCTTCACCTCGAGGATGTCCTGCGCCGTCTCCACGAGGAGGACGTCCACTCCACCTTCCACCAGATACCTGGCCTGCCAATAGTACGTCTCGGCGAGCTCCTCGAAGGTGATGTTCGAGAGCGCCGGATCGCTGCTGGAGGG
Organism: Gemmatimonadales bacterium; assembly: GCA_038325515.1. GTDB lineage: Bacteria > Gemmatimonadota > Gemmatimonadetes > Gemmatimonadales > Gemmatimonadaceae > AG11. The sequence goes on from JBBQJC010000046.1 coordinate 23,323, forward strand.
GAGCATCCCGGTGGGCCCGATGGAGCCGGCGACGAAGCGGGGGTGCTCGGGGGTGGAGAACTTGTCACATGCTGCCCGGGCAAGCCTCGCCGCCCCCACGTTCAGCTCGCGCGTCTTGTCCTCCAGCCCCCACTCGCGCAACCGGTGGGGCGTGCTCTGGAAGGTGCAGGTCTCCACGACGTCGCAGCCCACCGCGAGGAACGACTCGTGGATCGACTGGATGATGTCGGGGCGCGTGAGGACGAGGTTGTCGTTGCAGCCCTCCAGCGCCTTCCCGCCGAAATCGTCCGGTGTCGGGTTATGTCTCTGGATGTTGGTGCCCATCGCCCCGTCGAACACGAGGACGCGGCGGCCGAGGGCGCTGAGATATGGGTGCTGCGCGGAGGCGGAAGTGTCGGTCATTTGGAAGGCACCAGAACGAAAAAGAGCCCAAACGCGATTGGCGTGAGGGCTCGCGCTTTAGCAGGGGATTAACGTGGCCGCAATTTGCTGGAAATCGCCACGGACGGACGGATGTGTGCTGCCCACGAAAGCTATATCCGCGCGTCCGAGCAGGCAAGCGAACGTTTACGCTCGGCGTCCGTGCCCAGGGGGCGTCCACAGTCGTCCATGCTGTGACCTGTACCTGCGCCACGGATCGATGACCACGAGTAATCCCGAGGGCAAGACGTCCGTTCCCGTGCCGGCCGAGCTCACGTTCATGGAGGGCTCGCGCGACCCGTTCCTCCTGCTCGATGCCGAGTGGCGGGTGTCGTACGTGAACGCCCGAGGACGGGACTACATGCGCGAGCGCGGGTTCGCCCCCTCGGCAGCGCTGGGGCGCAGCGTCTGGGACGTCTTTCCCCAGAGCCTGGGGACGCACGTCGAGAGCGCGCTTCGCATGGTGGCGAGCGAGGGGAGGCCGGAGTTCTTCGAGTACTACAATCCGGCGGCGCAGCGGTGGCTCGAGATCGACGCCGCCCGGCATGGTGGGCGGCTCGGCATCTTCTGGCGCGACATCACCGAGCGATCGCGCGAGCAGCTCGCCGACGTCGCCGAGCGTGCCGAGCTGCTGGCGACGAGCCGGCGGCTCGAGGAGCTCGTGGACGGCGCGCCGCTCGCCATCATCGCCCACGACAACGACCTGCGGGTGCTGCGCTGGAATCCCGCCGCGGCTGCCCTGTTCGGCTGGGGCGCCGAGGAGGTGCTCGGCCGCGAGCTGCCGACCATCCCCGAGGACGAGCGCGCGTCGTTCGACAAGCTGCGCGAGCGCGAGAAGGCCGGGGAGTCGATTCGCGGCCTGTCGGCCCGCCGGCAGCGGAAGGACGGCGTGATCGTGGAGGTGCAGGTGTCCACCGCGCCGCTGCGCGATGCCTCCGGCAGCGTGGTCGGGGTGATCGGGATGGTCGCCGACGTGTCGGAGCAGCGGAAGCTGGAAGCGCAGCTCCGCATGGCGCAGAAGATGGAGGCGGTAGGGCTGCTGGCCGGCGGGGTGGCGCACGACTTCAACAACCTTCTCACCGCCATCAAGGGGTTCTCGTCGCTGCTGCAGATGACGATCACCGCCGACGACCAGGCGCTGGAGTTCATCGGAGAGATCAGCAAGGCCGCCGACCGCGCCGCGGCGCTCACCGCCCAGCTGCTCGCCTTCAGCCGGCGCCAGCTCCTGCGTCCCGAGCCGCTCGATCTCAACGCGCGCGTCCAGGACCTCGAGCGGATGCTCCGGCTGCTCGTGCGCGACGGTGGACAGCTCGTCCTCGAGCTCGACAAGTCGCTGTCGCAGGTGCTCGCCGATCCGGGGCAGGTGGAGCAGGTGATAATGAACCTCGCCGTCAACGCGCGCGACGCGATCGAGGGGATCCCCGACGGGCGCATCACGATCGTCACGAGCAACGTGAACCTCTCGGGCGAGTTCAGCGGGTGGGGAGTGGAGCCGATGCCCGGTCCCTACGTGCGCCTGCAGGTGCGCGACAACGGCGTCGGGATGGACCGCACGACGCAGGCGCGGATCTTCGACCCCTTCTTCACGACGAAGGAGCCGGGACACGGAACGGGACTCGGCCTCGCGACGGTGTTCGGCATCGTGAAGCAGAGCGGAGGCTACGTGTGGGCGGACAGCAGCCCGGGCGCGGGCTCCACCTTCGGCGTCTATCTCCCCACGGCGCGCGCGGCGGTGCGGTCCCCGGAGCGGGGGGTGCGGGTCGTGGCGCGCGGGAGCGAGCTCGTGCTGCTGGTCGAGGACGAGGACGCCGTGCGACGCGTCGCGCGCCGAGCGCTCGAGCTGCACGGCTTCCGCGTGCTCGAGGCGCGCGATGGCAGCGAGGCGCTCAGGCTGGCGGAGACGAACGACGTGGACGTGCTGATCACCGACGTGATGATGCCGGGCATGCTCGGCCCCGCGCTCGCCACCGCGGTGCGCGAGCTGCGGCCGAACCTGCCGACGTTGTTCATGTCGGGGCACGCCGACGAGATAGTGCGCGGCGGGCTGCTGGACCCGAGCACGCCCTTCCTGCCGAAGCCGTTCACCCCGAGCCAGCTCGCGCACAAGGTACGGGAGGCGCTGGACGGGCGGCGGGCGTGAAGGAGCGGTAGGGAGTCTGGGGTCCGGGGTTTGGATTGAACCGTGACCGATAGACCCGGAACTCCGAAGTCCGAACTCCGAACTCTGAACTCTGAACTCCGAATCCCGAACCCCGAACCCCGAACCCCGAACCGTTCGAAGTGAGAGGTGAGAGGTGAGAAGTGAGCGATGCCGCGGGCCGGCCGACCGTCCGGATTGCGATGCACGCGACCGGATCACACGTTATGCGGTACGCTTGCCGGACCAGTACGCTCTCTCACCGGAACTCCGCATGCCCGCACCATTCAAGCGCCTGCTCCGCCTCACCGGCGTGGCGATCGCCCTCTCCACGCTCGCGGTCAGCCTTCCCGCGCAGGTGACGACACTGCCGAGCGAGACGCCGGCGAAGGTGCAGCCGCTCACGCCGGGCTCCGATCACGTGCGCCGCGACGTGATGATCCCCATGCGCGACGGCGTCCGGCTGCACACGGTGATCCTCGTGCCGAGCGGCGCGCACGCGACGCCGATGCTGATGACGCGCACGCCCTACGACGCGACCGCGCTCACGACGCATGCATCGAGCATCCACCTGGCATCGGCGCTCGCGGGATATGACAACGCGCTCGACGTCGTCATTGGCGGGGGCTTCATCCGCGTCGTGCAGGACGTGCGCGGCAAGTACGGGTCGGAGGGGGACTTCGTGATGAACCGTCCGCTGCACGGCCCGCAGAATCCCACCGCGGTGGATGAGTCCACCGACACGTATGACACGATCGACTGGCTCGTCAACAACGTGCCGGAGTCGAACCGGCGCGTCGGCGTGCTCGGCATCTCGTACGACGGGTTCGAGCCGCTGATGGCGCTCGTGAATCCGCATCCGGCGCTGAAGGTAGCGGTGCCGATGAACCCGATGGTGGACGGATGGATGGGCGACGACTGGTTCCACAATGGCGCGTTCCGCCAGCAGAACATGTCGTACATCTACGAGCAGGAGGCGATGCGGGACAACAGCGCCAAATGGCTCACCAGTCACTTCGACGACTACGACATGTTCATGCAGGCCGGATCGGCCGGTGAGCTGGGGCGGCAGCGCGGGCTGGAGCAGGTGGGGTTCTGGCGGAAGATCCTCGCGCATCCCTCGTACGACGCCTTCTGGCGCGACCAGGCGATGGACAAGGTGCTCGGCGCCCTGCCGCTGACGGTGCCGGTGATGCTGGTGCACAGCCTCTGGGACCAGGAGGATATCTACGGTGCGCCGGCCGTCTACCGGGCGCTGGAGCCGAAGGACACGGGCAACGACAAGGTCTTCCTGGTGATGGGCCCATGGCACCACGGGCAGGAGATCGAGGACGGCAGCACGCTCGGCGCGCTGCGCTTCGAGCAGAACACTTCGCGCACCTTCCAGCGCGAGGTGCTGTTGCCCTTCCTGAACCAGTACCTGCGCGACGGGGCGCCCAGGGCGAACATCGCGCCGGTGACGGCGTTCGAGACGGGGACCAACGCATGGCGCCGGCTCGATGCGTGGCCGTCGGGCGCACGGGCGACGCCGCTCTACCTCGGGGCGCGCTCGTCGCTGGCCTTTTCGCCTCCCCCCGCGTCCGCGACGAGCGGATTCGACGAGTACGTCTCGGATCCGGCGAAGCCGGTGCCCTTCCGCGCACGACCGACACGACCGATCGGCTACGATGCACCGCTCACCTGGCCGCAGTGGCTCGTGGACGACCAGCGCGAGGCGTCAGGACGCACCGACGTCGTCACCTTCACGACTGACGTGTTGACGTCGCCGGTGCGGATCGGGGGGCAGCCCGTCGCCAACCTCGTGGCGTCGACGAGCGGGTCCGATGCCGACTGGGTGGTGAAGCTGATCGACGTCTACCCCGACGAGGTCGCCGAGCAGCCGGCGATGGGTGGCTACCAGCTCATGGTGGCCGGCGACATCTTCCGCGGACGCTATCGCGAGAGCTTCGAGACGCCAAAGGCGCTCGCGCCGAATGCGCCGCTGACCTATCGCTTCGCGCTGCCGACGGCGAGCCACGTCTTCCTGCCCGGGCACCGGATCATGGTGCAGGTGCAGTCGAGCTGGTTCCCGCTGTACGATCGCAACCCGCAGACCTTCGTCCCGAACATCTTCTGGGCGAAGCCCGGCGACTATCGCAAGGCGACGCAGCGGGTGTACCACACGAGCTACGTCGAGCTGCCGGTGGTGGGCGCGAGGTAGCCTGGCCGGAGTCGTCCAACGATACGGTCGGACGAAACCGAATTCACCACGGAGGACACAAAGGACACGAAGGACACGGAGGAACAGTGCAGTCCTCCGTGACCTCCGCGTCCTCCGTGGTTCAGTGCAGTGCCGTGGAACGCGCGGAAGAGCACGAAGGGAGCGCGGCGCCTGGACCCGAGCCGCTCAACGAAAAGGAACGGGC
>JBBQJC010000047.1:0-27964 GCA_038325515.1 Gemmatimonadales bacterium
GTGCAGGATCTGCAGGCGCTCGATCCGACGCAGCTCGCGACGTCGTCCGGCTACGAGTCGGCGCGCACCATCAACTACCAGGCGTCGCAGAACTTCACGGTCAAGGACCGCTACATCATCGACGCCCAGGTGCGCCGTGACGGCTCGTCGCTCTTCGGTCCCGAGTCGCGCTACCAGAACTTCTATCGCATCGCCGGCGCTTATCGGATCAGCGAGGACTTCCAGATCCCCGGCGTACAGGAGTTCAAGCTGCGCGCGGCGCGCGGCACCGCCGGTCTCCGTCCGAACTTCGCCGACCAGTACGAGACCTACACGGTGAGCGGTGGCCAGGCGACGAAGTTCCAGCTCGGCAACAAGTCGCTCAAGCCGGCCATCGCGACGGAGGACGAGTTCGGCATCAACACCTCGTTCCTCGACCGCTTCGACCTGGAGCTTGTGCAGGCGAACCGCACCACCCGCGGCGCCTTCCTCAGCGTGCCCCTCTCGGTCGCCGCGTCCGGCGGCTTCCAGACGCAGGTGCAGAACGCGGCCGACATCAGCGCGAAGACCACCGAGTTCTCCCTGCAGACTCGCGTGATCGACCGCCCGAACTTCAGCTACTCGTTCGGCATCACGGGCGACCACACGACGCAGAAGATCCTCAAGATGGGGCGCGCGCCGTACCGCGTGAACGCCGGCGGCCAGGGCCAGGACGTGTTCTACTACAAGGAAGGCGAGAACCTCGGCATCATCTACGGGGCCAAGTGGGTCCGCAGCTTCGCCGACCTCAAGCAGAATCCGTCCTTCGCGAACGCCGTGGAGTCGGACTACGTGATCAACCCGCTCGGCTTCCTCGTGACCAAGGCGTCGCGCGGCACCGCGTCGGAGAAGCCGATCGCCTTCACCGATGCGTCGGGCGCCACCCAGTTCAAGATCGGCGACGTGAACCCCGACCTCAGCTTCGGGTTCTCCAACAACCTGAACCTGTTCGGGTTCGGCATCTACGCCCTGTTCGACGGCCAGCGCGGCGGACAGATCTACAACTTCACGAAGCAATGGATGTTCCAGGACTTCCGTCACGGCGACGAGGATCAGGGGAACAAGCCGGCCGACCAGAGGATCGCGCTTCCCTTCTTCTCCGGTTCGCTGTACAACGGGCTGGTCGCCAGCGACTACTTCGTCGAGGACGGCTCGTACGTGAAGCTGCGCGAGCTCTCGGTGAGCTATGACCTGGGCCAGCAGGCGCTGAGCAAGGTCGGTCTGAACCGCTACGCCAACAGCGTGAAGGTCGCCCTGATCGGACGGAACCTCTACACCTGGACGAACTACACGGGGTTCGACCCAGACGTCACGTCCGGCAGCGACTTCAACTTCCGCATCGATGGCTTCCGGTACCCGCAGTTCCGCACGGTCACCGGCCAAGTCACCTTCGCGTTCTGATCACTCAACGACTCCGGAGCATCCCAGCATATGAATAGCAAGCGAACGCTCGGGGCCGTCGTCGCTTCGGTCAGCATCCTGCTCAGCGCAGGATGCCAGCCGAGCCTGGACGTCACCAACCCCAATGCGCCCGACATCAAGCGGGCCCTCGCGTCCCCCGAGGACGTGAAGAGCCTCGCGGTCTCGTCGGTGAACTCGTGGTATCTCGCGAGCACCGGGTACGAGCCGTACAACTATCTCCTCGTCACCGCCGACGCGCTCACGGCGAACTTCGGCAACTTCGGCATGCGCTTCAACAATCTCGAGCCACGCATCGCCTACGCGAACAACTCCGCCGGCGGCGACCGCGGCGTGACCGAGACGCCGTACAACAGGAACTACAGCGCCCTCGGCGCGGCGAACGACGCGATCCGCGCCTTCAAGTCGGGGGTGACGCTCGCCGCCGGCCAGGCCGAGACCGACAAGTTCACGCGCCTCGCCCAGTTCACGCAGGCGGCGACGCTGTCGAACCTCGCCCTGATCTTCGACAAGTCGTTCATCGTGGACGAGACGACCGATCCGGCGGTGCCGAACACGCTGAAGCCGTACACGGATGTCTCCGCCTTCGCCGTGACGAAGTGGGCGGCGCTCGCGGCGGCGGAAGCCGGCAAGAACGACTCATATGACCCGACGGTGCTGCCGATGACGGTCGGACCGCTCACCTCGTCCCGGCTCGCCCGCATCGCCAACACGATGGCCGCGCTCACGATGGCCTACACCCCGCGCAACGCGGCGGACGCGGCCAAGGTGGACTGGGCCAAGGTCGCGGCCTTCGCGGCCAACGGCATCGGCACCGGCAGCGCCGGCGCGCCCTTCGACGTCACGGTCATCGGCGACTTCAACACCTGGTACGCCGACATGGTCGACACCGGCGCGGCGGAGAGCTGGTGCCGCGTGGACCTCCGGGTGATCAACCGGATGGATCCGAACACGCCGACGAAGATGACGACGACCACGCCGCCCCCGAAGGGCTCGTCGGCCGACGCCCGCTTCGCGACCGACTTCGAGTACAAGACGCCGATCCCGGGAGATCCGAACCGCGGCATCTACATGCTCAGCCCGTACTTCCACTCTCGCTATACCGACTATTCCACCGATTCCGGAACCGAGGAGACAGGACCCCAGCCGTACCTGCTCGCGGCCGAGAGTGACCTGGTGCGCGCCGAGGCGATCGTCCGGACGAATGGTGACCTGGCGCTCGCCGCCTCGCTCATCAACACGACGCGCGTGGGACGCGGCAAGCTCACACCGGCCACCGCGGCCGACGGTGCGGCGAAGCTGCTCGGCTACATCGATTACGAGCGCGACGTCGAGCTGCTCAACTCGAGCGGGTTCACCCTCTTCCAGCGCCGTCACGTCGACGGCCTGCAGGCGGGGACTGCCCGCCACCTCCCCGTGCCGGCCAAGGAGCTCGAGACGCTCGGCCTGCCGATCTACACCTTCGGCGGACCCGGCAAGGAGCAGATCGTCGCCGGGGCGCTCAGCTTCGGCAACATCACCGGCAAGAGCAACGTGCTCAGCGGCTTCACCGCCGACATCGAGCTGCCGAGCGGCCAGACGATGCAGCTGCACTACCCCGACCGGACGCAGCGCTCGCGCGTGAGCGCTCGCAACTAGCGGGCTTCGGCACACGAGAATGGGGCGCGTCCGCAAGGACGCGCCCCATTCTCGTATTCCCTCCGCCGGCGCGAGGGGCCGGCGCCGACTCGGCGCGAGAGCTACCTGCCGCTGTCGTACTTGAGGTTCCCGCAGGTGATCACGTTCTCCGGCTGCGCGTTGCCATTGTAGACGTCCACGTGGTACGCGTTGTTCGGGACGAGCGGGAGCGGGAGGTCGGCCTGGACGGTGCCGCGGCCGTTGCTGCTGATCTCGATGAGCGGAAACTGGTCCACCCCGATCAGGGGCAGCTCACCGCTCCCGCACCGCTCCGGAATGATGGCCCAACGGAGCCCGGTGGTGTTGGTGATCGGGACCGACACGGTCAACGTCACATGCATCCGCTCCATGTTGCCGCCCCGTGCCGGAACGATCGTCACGGTGCCGAAGGCGCGCGTCTGGCCGGTGACGGCGAGCTGGCCGGTGCGCTGCTGCGTGGGCTGAAGCGAGCCGACCCACTGGATCTGCGGCGGCTCGTCGGACGTGACGGTCTGGCGCGCGCCCGACGCACAGCCCGTGACACCGGCGACAGCTCCGGCGGTGAGGAGAAGATCGCGAAGTCGCATCGAAGTCAGGGGTAAGGGTGGGAGAGCAGTCTGTTCTAGCATTCCCCGCGGCGGCTGTCAAATCGGATCATCGCGCCGAAGAGCGCATTCCGAGCGCCGCCATCCACGTCGCGAGGCCGGGCAGTGCGGGATCGAGCTGCGCCGTGCGCGCCGCTGCCGCTCGCGCGGCCGCCGCGTTGCCCGATTGTCCGAAGGCGACTGACAACTTGAACACGGTACGAGCCGAGGTGGGCAGGAGGGTGACGGCGGAGTCGAGGAAGACGATCGCGCGCGGGTAGTCCTTTGCGGCGAGCGCCAGGTCGCCGAGCAGAAAGGTGGATTCCCAGCTCGTGGCGAGCGCGTTGGCCTGCTCCAGGTAGGGTCTCGCCTCGGCGCCGCGCCCCAGCGCGACCAGCGTGCGTCCAACGAGGCGCCAGGGTGGCTCCGCGAGAGGCAGGTCGCGAAGGAGCCCCAGGTACTCGGCGAGCGCCTGATCGGGATGCTGGCGCTCCTCCGCCGCGGCCACGCGCAACTTCGCGTCGGCCCAGCTGATCCCCCCGCGCGAGACGAGCAGCGCCAGGCTGTCCGCCACGTCGGTGGGGCGGTAGGTGCCGCGATAGTCGATCGACTGGGCGCGCGGCACGAACGGCCACCGGGTGGTGAGCGTGCGGACCGTGTGCTGGACGATGCGCTCGTCGAAGGGAGTGATCGACATGCGCCGCTCGTACTCGTCCCAGCTCGCCAGCCGCTCCCGATGGGCGGGATGTCCGAGGAAGCGCGCGTCGCGCAACGCGTCGAAGAAGGCCCGTCCGATCAACGCATAGCCGTGACGATTGGGATGCACGTGCTCGAGAAAGAGCTCCCCGCCCGGGACACCCGATGGTGAGAGCGATGCGAAGCGCTCGGCCACCGGCACATAGTGCGCGCCATTGGCGGCGGCGAGCGCGCGGATCGTGTCGTTCAGGGGCGCGGGTGCGCGGAACCGGACCACGTCCAGCTCGCGGGCCCGCAGGTAGAGCCGCCTCGCGCCCGCGCTGTCGCCCGCCGCGGCGGCGGCACGCGCCGAGTCGAACGCCGCGACGGCGGGACCGTTCCCCTCCGCCGCGAAGGGGTGCTGGTCGCGCGCATTCGAGGCGACGCTCGCGACGAACACCGGCACGCCGGCGCCGCGGAAGCGCCGGAGGAGCACGCCCATGTTGCTGGAGAACTGCGCGAGCCCCGCCTCGTACGCGGCGCTCCCGAGCGCGATCTGCTGGTCGCGCGCGACGGACTCCATGAAGCTCGCGCGCTCCGGATCGTCGCGCGGCGCGCCGTGCGATGCGCGCTCGATCCCGACGATCGCGCGGCGCACCAGCGCGACCGTCCGCAGGTGCAGCGCGGCGAGATAGGCGCGGACGAGCGCCGGCGACGATCCCATGCGGATGGACGATCCGACTCCGAGCGCGCCGTAGTACTCGTTGTGGCCGGCATAGACGAGCACGGCGTCCGGATGCTGGGCGAGGACGTCGCGCGACAGATCCACCATGGTGTAGCTGTTGGTCGCCGCGATGGCGACGTTCACGACCTCGACGGTCTCGTCGGGCAGCACGTCGCGCAGCGCATCCTGGAGGACGCGCGAGAAGGTGCCGTTCGCCGGATAGGGAAAGCCGGCCGCCGCCGATTCGCCGAGCACGAACAGGCGGAAGGTGTGCTGGCCCTTCTCCGCGGCGAAGGCGTCGCGCGGCGGGGCGGGGGGGAGCGACTCGCTGGGGAAGTAGCGCCGCGCGACGAACCGGCTCGGCACCAGCCTTTCTCCCGTCGCCACTGGCAGCCGCTCGAACGCGGGCATCGCCCCCGCCGGCCACGCGAGGCGCAGAGCTCCTTCGAGCGCCGCGAAGAAGATCACGGGAAGCGCGAGGGCGACCGCGGGAAAGAGGAAGCGCCGCGCGCGTGAGGATTCCGTCATCAGAAGATCGAATAGATGAAGGGAGCCAGCGCGGAGCCCTGGGCGACGATCACGAGCGCGCTCACGACCGCGAGCACGAGGAGGATGGGCAGGAGCCAGAGCTTCTTCCGCGCGCGCAGGTACGCCCAGAGCTCTCTGGTGATCGATGAGGAGGCCATGTTGAATCCGTTCTCTGGAGAAGTGCCGAACATCGTGTCAGAACTGGTGCTCCATCCCTTGCCGGACGGCGTCGTCCGGCGGCGTGTCGCGCCTGTGCCAGTAGGTCTCCGCCGCGGGGTCGCGGGCGATGGGGCTGTGCCCGACGGTACGGCGCAACCACGCCATCGGCGTGAACACCAGCAGGTAGATCACCGCGAAGACGATCGGCGAGGTGACGCGGGAGATGCGCGCCGCCAGCCCCATCCAGCGGCTCGCCAGGGGCTGGAGCGCGGCCGGACGGAACGCCGCGAGCGCGCACAGGGCGGCGCCGAGCGCGCCCGCGGCGAGAGCGAGGGCCGGACGGGTGCCGCGGCGGAGCAGGACTCCCGCGACGACGAGCAGCAGGCCGCCGAGCTCGAGCCCGACCCGCCGAGCCTGCCGCGTCGTCAGTCGAGCGCGAGGGGCCGCCATGTCGCTCCTCCCGCGGTTGGAGGTTGATCGTCGCGCAGGAGAAGAAAGGGAAAGACGACCAGCGCGTCGATCGCCGTGCGCATGAAGCAGGCGTACGCGTCGCCAGGCGTGCACACGATAGGCTCGCCGCGCACGTTGAACGAGGTGTTCACGAGCATCGGGCAGCCCGTGCGCGCTTCGAACGCCTCGAGCAGCGCGTGGAATCGGGGCGATCGCCGCGCGCTCACCGTCTGCACGCGCGCCGAGTAGTCGAGATGCGTGACCGCTGGCACGTCCGAGCGCGGCTGGTTGATGCGATCGATCCCCCACGGCGCTTCTCCATCCGGCGGCGCATCCTGCGGCGCACGGCGGTGGCTGGCGCGCAGGGGGGCGACGAAGAGCATGTAGGGCGACGGCGCATCCAGCTCGAACCAGTCGTCCGCGCGCTCCTCGAGGACGCTCGGCGCGAATGGGCGGAACCCCTCCCGGAACTTGATCTTCCTGTTCAGGACGCTCTGCATCCCGGGATCGCGCGGATCGGCCAGGATGCTTCGACTGCCCAGCGCGCGCGGCCCGAACTCCATGCGGCCGTCGAACCACCCCACCACCTGGCCATCCGCCAGCAGCTCCGCGGTACGCGCGAGAAGCGCCGCCTCGTCCAGCCGCACGTACGATGCGCTGAGGGAGCGCAGCTCCGCCTCCGCCTCGTCCGGCGAGAAGGCGGGCCCCAGCCCCGCGCCGCGCATGCCGTCTTCGGTGCCCCCCTCCGCCGGCGTGCGCGGCATCCCGAGCCAGCGATGCCAGGCGAGGAGCGCGGCACCCACCGCGCCGCCCGCGTCACCGGCGGCGGGCTGGATCCAGAGGTGGCGGAACGGCCCCTCTCGGAGCAGGCGGCCATTGGCGACGGCGTTCAGGGCCACGCCTCCGGCCATGACGAGTGCGTCCGCGCCGGTTTCCCGGTGCGCGGTGCGCGCCATCCGGAGCACCACCTCCTCGCAGACCGTCTGGACGGAGCTGGCATAGTCCATCTCGCGCTGCGTGAGCGGGGACTCGGGCACCCGTGCCGGCCCGTCGAACCGGTCCGCGAAGCGCTGGCTCGTCATCGTGAGACCGCCCATGTAGTCGAAGAAGCGCTGGTCGAGGGCGAAGGAGCCATCCGCCCGCAGCGACATCACCTCCCCGAGGATCCGCTCGGCGTAGCGCGGCTCCCCGTACGGGGCGAGCCCCATCAGCTTGTACTCTCCGGAGTTGACGCGGAAGCCGGCATGGTAGGTGAAGGCGGAGTAGAGCAACCCGAGCGAGTCCGGGAAGTGCATCTCGTGCGAGAGCGTGAGCTGCTGGCCACGGCCGGCTCCGATGGTCGCCGTGGCCCATTCGCCGACGCCGTCGATGGTGAGTACCGCGGCGTCGGCGAAGGGGGAGGGGTAGAACGCGCTCGCCGCGTGCGACTCGTGGTGCTCCGCGTACAGCACGGGGCCCTCGAACCCGTCCAGGGCGGCGCGGATCGTCCGTTCGGTGCGAAGGCGGTCGCCAAGCCACAGGGGGGCCGCCCGGAGAAAGGAGCGGAGCCCGCGCGGCGCCAGGAAGAGGTAGGTCTCCAGAAGGCGGTCCATCCGGAGGAGGGGCTTCTCGTAGAAGGCCACGACCTCCAGATCGGCGGGGGTGACCCCCGCGGATGCGAGGCAGTAGCGTACCGCGTTCGCGGGAAAGGTCTCGTCGCCCTTGAGCCGGGTGAAGCGCTCTTCCTGGGCAGCGGCGAGCAGGGTCCCGTCTCCCAGCAGGCAGGCCGCGCTGTCGTGATAGAACGCGGAGAGTCCGAGGACGTAGCGTGTCACCGGGCGAGTCGGGCGGGAGACGGGTGGGAGGGGCGCCGCGGCCGGGGGCGGCGCGGGAGGGGCGAGACGGCGGAGGCGGTCCCTTCCGGGCGCTGCCGGGGCAGCGCTAACATACGGACCGGGTGGGGGGCCGGGAATGGCTGGCCCCCGACTTGCCCTGAAAATGCAGGACGTACCCGCCCGGGGTGCCGATGGCAGTGGACGCAGGAGAGTATTCGGTGCAGACTGGCATTGCGGAATTCCCGCCGATCCTGGTGGTGGACGACAATCACGATAACGCGGAGATCATCAGGCAATACCTGGAGATTCGCGGGTATCCGATCACGGTCGCCTACAACGGGGACGAGGCGCTTGCCATGTTCGAGACGGTGAAGCCCGCCCTCGTGCTGCTCGATGTGATGATGCCTGGTCGCGATGGATGGGAAGTGTGCCGCATCATGAAGCAGCATCCCGTCCTCGGACGGACGGTGCGCATCATCATGGTGACGGCGCTCGACGCCTGGGACGACAAACGTGAGGCGCTGCAGCTCGGCGCCGACGATTACGTGGAGAAGCCTTTTGACCTGCCGACGCTCGCTCTCACCGTGCAGCGCAATCTCGCCCAGTTGCGCGCCGTCTCCTAGCCGGACCGCGCGCCCAGCCGATCACCGGCGAGGCGCGTGAGCGAGTCCGTTCTCCTCACCGATACGGACGACGACGCGATCCGGCGCGCGGTTGCCATGCTCGACGGATGGCGCGCCGAGGCGCGCGCGCTGCCGGAGCTGGGCGCCAGCCTGGCGGAGCCGGGGGTGCGCGCGCTGCTGCTCACGACCGCGGATCCCTCGCTCCTGCGCGACAGCATCGAGCTCGCGCACGCCCGGGGGGTGCCGGTGCTGGTGGGGTGCACCGACGAGGCGGCGCGCCGCCGAGCCGTGGAGCTGCGCGCCGAGGACTGGTTCATCCTTCCCGCGTCGCCGGCGGAGATCTCCGCCCGCACCTGGTCGGCCGTGGCGCGCGGGTCCGGGCTCGGTCAGGAGAACGCGCGGCGCGTGGAGAGCGCCGAATACGAGCACATGCTCCACGACTCGCTCACCGGCCTTCCCACCCTGCCCGTGGCCATCGAGCGGTCGCGCCAGCTCTTCAAGGAGCGCGGCGAGCTCGTCGTGCTGTACTTCAACTTCGTCCGCTACACCAAGATCGAGGAGATCTACGGGTGGGAGAAGCTCGACGCCGTGCTGGAGACGACGGCGAGCTCGGTCCGCGACTTCCTCGACGACGACGATCTGCGCACCTCGCGCGTCATGGTGAGCTTCACCAACGACGACGACTTCATCTTCTTCCACGTGCCGGCGAGCGGGGTGGCCGCGGCCACCGAGGGCGAGATCACGGAGATGGTCACGCGGCTGCAGCGGCACGTCGGCGCGGAGATCGAGATCCAGCACGGCGAGGACATCGCGGCGCTGTTCGACATCTACGTGGGGCGCGCGCACCTGTTCTACAACCCCAAGATCCGCCTCGAGCGCCTGATCTATCGCGGGATCCGCGAGGCGCAGAACGCGTCGCGCTCCCTCGAGCAGCGCGAGCGGGCCCGTCGCGTCAGCGACCTGCGCGCCAGCATCCGCGACCGCGCGGTGTACGTCGACTACCACCCGATCGTCGTCGCCTCCACCAAGGAGATCTTCGGCTACGAAGCGCTCGCGCGCGGCAAGATGCGCACGCTGCGCAGTCCCGAGGTGATGTTCGACGTGGCCGCCGAGGCCGACCTGATCTGGGAGCTGAGCCGACTCTGCCGCGAGCGCGCGATCGAGGGAATGAACACCCGCCTCAAGGCGGGCGAGCTGCTGTTCATCAACGTCGACCCGCACGACTTCACCGATCCCGCGTTCAACGAGAACGAGGTGGAGGATCCGTCGCGGGTGGTCATCGAGATCACCGAGCGCACGGCGATCAAGGACTACCCGAAGTTCCGCGAGCGGCTCAAGGCGTTCCGCGCCATCGGCTACCGCTTCGCCGTGGACGATGCGGGGAGCGGTTACGCGGGACTGGGCTCCATCGCCAACCTCGAGCCGGACTTCATCAAGCTCGACATCTCGCTGATCAACGCGATCGACACGAACTTCATCAAGCAGAACCTCGTGCAGACGATGGTGCGCTTCGCCAACGACCACGGCGCGATGGTGATCGCCGAAGGGGTGGAGCGCGCCGAGGAGTTCAGGATGGTGCAGGATCTCGGCGTGCACCTCGTGCAGGGCTTCTTCCTGCACCGTCCGCAGTCGGCGTCGTCCCCGATCGTCTCGGCGGCACGTACCGGGTGACGGGACCCTTCGCGCTCAGCGGCCGAGCAGCTCGCTGACCAGCGCGTACGACCGTTCCGCGGCGCCCAGCCCTCGTTCGACGAGCGCGCGGGCGGCCGTGCCCGAGGCGCGGCGCTCGTCGGGCGCGTCGGCCCAGCGGCACAGCGCCGCGGCCATCTCGGCCGTGTCCCGCACCCGCGCCGCGGCACCGGCCGACAGCAGCAGCGCGGCGTCTCGCGCGCTCTCGTGCCGCGGCCCGAAGATGACGGGAGCGCCGAAGGCCGCCGGCTCCAGCACCGAATGCAGTCCCGCCGCGTGGAAGGCGCCGCCGACATAGGCGATGTCGGCGAGCGCGTAGAGCTCCCCGAGCACGCCGACGCGGTCCACGACCACGACGTCGGCGCCGGCGGCGCCCGGCGTGCCGAATCGCGCCGTGCGGAGCGCGCTGCTCGATCCCCACCGCAGAAGCGGGACGAGGTGGGCTTCGGACGGCTCGTGCGGCGCGACGACGAGGCGCGCCCCGCGATGCGACGCGGCGAACCGCGTCCAGGCGGGAAGGAGCACCGCCTCGTCGGAAGGCCAGGTCGATCCGGCGACGAGCGTGAGCCTGTCGCTCCGCAGGGGCGACAGCAGCGCGCCGCCAAGGTCGGCCTGTGCGGCGCGCTCCCACACCTGGTCGTAGCGCGTGTCGCCGGTGACCGTGATGTGGGCGGGCGACACCCCCAGCGCGATCAGACGGTCTGCGTCGTCCGCGCTCACGGCGCCCACGCGGTCGAGGCGCGCATATGCGTCGCGCAGGAGCGAGCCGGCGAAGCCCCTCCGGCGCGAGGAGCGGGCGGCGAGGGTGGCGCTCACGAGGCCGAGCGGCACGCCGCGGCCGGACGCCTCTCGCGCCAGCGTGGGCCAGACGTCGAGCTTGGCGAAGACCAGCGCGCTCGGACGGAGGGCGTCGAGCGCTTCGCGCATGTCGGCGCCCGCGTCGAAGGGGAGGACGTCGCGGAAGTCGACCGGCAGCGCCGCGGCGAAGCGCTCGGCGCTCGGCGAGAAGTACGTGTAGGCGAGCTGCGTGTCGGGGCGGCGCTGCCGTATGAGGTGCAGCACCGGCCGCGCCTGCAACCCTTCGCCCACCGAGGGCGCGTGCATCCAGAGCAGCTGGCGGGCGTCGTCGCGCTGGAATCCGGCGAAGCGCCGCATCACGCCGCGCCGCGCGGCGAAGGTGGCGAGGAGCTTGTTCGACGATGGCGGGGCGATCGACGCGAGGGCGCGCGCGAGCCGCGCGACGCCCTCGTATCCGATGCGAGCGGCTCCGTTCATGGCCAGAGCCGGCGGGCGCGTCAGCGTCGCGCTGACGCCTTCACGAGCTCCGAGTCGATCGCGGCGCGGAAGGTCTCCAGCGGCAGCGCGCCCTCCACCTTGCGTCCACCAATGAAGAACGTCGGGGTGGACTGCACTCCCGCGCTCTTGGTCCGGTCGTGGTCGGCGGCGATGATGGCGGCGGTGGCATGGCTGCTCATGCAGTTCCGCCACGCCGTCGGCTCCACCCCCGCGTCGGCCGCGAGCGAGTCGAACATCGCGACGGGGGAGGGAAGCGCCTCCCAGCGCGCCTGCGTCCCGAACAGCGAGTCGTGCAGCTCCCAGAACTTCCCCTGCACGGCCGAGCACATCGCCGCCTCGGCGGCGGCCTGCGCGTTCGGGTGAATCGACGAGAGCGGATAGTTGAGGTAGGCGAGACGCACCTTCCCCGTCTGCACGTAGTCGCGGTCGAGAGTGGGGAAGACTGCATCGTGCCACTGCTTGCAGTAGGGGCACTGGAAGTCGCTGACCTCGATCACCCAGATCGGCGCCGCCGCGTTGCCGCGGATGCGGCCGCGATCGGCCTGCGTGCTGACGGAATCGGTGAGGCCCGTTCCCATCGCGCCGGCGCCCTGCGGCGCGACCTCGCCACCGGAGGCGGTCACCTTCTCGCCCGCGGGCTTGGGTTCGGTGCGGGCGCACGCGGCGAGGGTCGCGGCGAAGGCGAGGGCACCGGCGATTCGGACGAGGGAGCTGCGCATGGCGGGCCGGAGGCGGTGAGGGGGAGGGAGCCGACGTCCACAATACTAACCCCTCGAGGGGGAGCGGGGCGAGATGGCTCTGGCCCGGTGCGTGCGGAAGATGCAGACTGAAGCAGGGGGCTGTCGCACGAATCGGACGCGGCCTAACCTACCGTAGCGTGGCCATCGTGGCCGCGCCGACCCTCGACACCCCACATGCTCCTTCCTTTCGCTGGACGCTCGGCGCTCCTGGGCCTGGCGCTGCTGCTTCAGGGTGGTCCGCAGATTCCCGCACCGCGCGGACTCGTCAACGACTTCGCGAACGTCTTCACGCCGGAGGCTGCCGCCCGGATGGAGCGTATCGCGCAGGACGTGCGCGACAAGTCCAAGGGCGAGATCGCCGTCGTGACGCTGCCCGACCTCCAGGGCCGTCCGAAGGAGGAGATCGCGCTGCGGATCGGTCGGGAGTGGAAGGTGGGGAATCTCGCCGACATCGGCGACGCGTCGCGCAACGCGGGGGTGGTGATCCTCATCGTGCCGAAGGAGACCTCGTCGGACGGGGGCCACTGCCGCATCGAGGTCGGACGTGGCGCGGAGGGTTTCCTCACCGACGGCACGACGGGTGAGATCTGCCGCGAGGCGACCGAATACTTCAAGCAGCGCGACTACAGCGGTGGGACGACGCTGGCGACGCTGCGCGTGGCGCAGCGGTTCGCGCAGGAGTTCAACTTCGCGCTCGACACGAGCATCGCGGCGGCGCCCGCCGTCGCGCCGCGCGCGCCGTCGCGCGGGCGCCGCAGCGGGGGAATCAACCCCGTCTTCATCATGATCCTCTTCTTCGTCCTCCTGTCGATGTTCGGCGGGCGGCGGCGCGGCTGCGGAGGAGGGGGATGCCTGCCGATCTTCCTTCCCTTCGGCGGCTTCGGCGGCGGGGGACGCGGCGGCGGGGGGGGCTGGGGTGGCGGCGGCTTCGGAGGCGGAGGAGGGGGCGGCTTCGGCGGGTTTGGTGGTGGAGGGGGGTTCAGTGGTGGTGGCGGCGGCTCCGACTGGTAACCGACATGGCGACGATGACACTCGATGAGCTCGTGACCCAGTTGCAGGCCGCGTATGGCGCGGGACTGGTGTCCGTGGTGCTGTACGGATCGGCGGCGGCGGGGGAGCACATCCCGGCGAAGTCCGACTACAATGTCCTCGTGCTGCTCGAGCGCGTGGACCAGGGAGCGCTCGCGGCGGCGTCGGCGGCGGCGAACGCCTGGCGCGAGGCGGGAAACCCGCCACCGATGACGATGACGGTCGGCGAGTGGCGGCGCTCCTCCGACGTCTTCCCGATGGAGTACGCCGATATCCTCGAGCGCCATCGGCTGCTCTTTGGCGCACCGCCCTTCGACGGCGTCTCCGTTGCCGCCGCCGACCTGCGATTGCAGCTCGAGCAGCAGGCGCTGGGAAAGCTGCTGCAGCTCCGCCAGGGAGCGCTGCTGGCCGGTACCGACGGCAAGCGGCAGCTCGAGCTGGTGGGCGCGAGCCTGAGCACGATCCTGGTGATCTTCCGCGCCGTGCTGCGGCTGCACGGCGAGCTGCCCTCCACGGACAACGTGGCGGTGGCGGAGCGGGTGGCGCGGCTCGCCGGCTTCGAGGCGGAGCCGTTCGGCAAGGCGATCCGCCACGCGCGCGGCGAGCAGAAGCTCGAGCCGAAGTCGGCGACGCCGGTGCTCGCCGGCTACATGGCGGGGGTGGCACGCCTCGAATCGTATCTGGACAGCTATGCCGGCGCGTGACCGTCACGCTGACTCTTTTCACCGCGTTCGTCCGTAGGGTGCTTCACGCCGTGAGGCATCCATACCTTACAAGCCCCTCTCAGGATCGGATCATGAAACGTCGCTGGCTCGTGCTTCTCCTTCCCATGCTTTCGGCATGCGGGTACAACACCATCCAGTCGCTCGACGAGCGCGCCAGCAGCGCGCAGGGACAGATCGAGGTGCAGCTGCAGCGGCGCGCCGATCTCATCCCGAACCTCGTGGAGACCGTGAAGGGCTTCGCCAAGCAGGAGCTCGCGGTCTTCGGCGAGGTCGCGCGGGCGCGCGGCGGCCTGCTGGGCGCCGTGCAGAGCAAGGATCCCGAGCAGATGGCCAACGCCAGCGCGACCTTCAATGGCGCGCTGGGACGCCTGCTCGCGGTCTCCGAGGCGTATCCGCAGCTCAAGAGCGACCAGGGCTTCCTCAAGCTGCAGGACGAGCTCGCGGGCACCGAGAACCGTGTGGCGGTCGCCCGCACCGACTACAACGGTGCGGTGCAGGAGTACAACACCTTCATCCGCAAGTTCCCCGCGGTGCTCACCGCCAAGATGACCGGCGCGAAGGAGCGGAAGTACTTCACCGCGACGAACGCGGGCGCGCGCGAGGCACCCTCGGTGAACTTCGGGACGCCGGCGGCTCCGGCGGCACCGGCGCCCGCCACGCCGTAGGCATCCAGCTCGCTGAACGCTCGAAGGGCACACCGGACTCGCGCCGGTGTGCCCTTTTCCCGTCATGACGGCGACGCTAGCCCTTCGGGAAGAGCGCTTCGCCCTTCTTCACCCGCCACCCGCTCGGGTCCAGCGACGCGAGCGCGTCGAAGCGCTGCTCCTGCACCGTGCCCGGCGCGCCGAGCTGCAGCCAGAGCGCCTGCGCCTTGACCGGCATGAACGGCGCGAGCATCACGGCCTGCCGGGCGAGCTGCCGCACGAGCGACGCCAGCACCTCGTCGAGCGCATGACGTCCCTCGTCCGCCTCGCGCTTGGCGAGCGACCAGGGCTGCGTCGCCTGGACGTACTCGTTCCCGCGCGCCACGCACGCCATGGCGCGCTGCAGCGCCTCGTGCAGCAGGAATCCGCGCGTGCCGTCCATCGCCGAGTGGTAGGCCGCCAGGTCCTCGGCGTCGGCACGGTCGGCCGAATCGGCGGCGCCGGAGGGGACGACGGCGTCACGGTACTTCTCCACCATCGCGATGACGCGGCTCGCCAGGTTGCCCCACGAGTTGGCGAGATCCGCGTTGTAGCGATCCTCGAACCGCTCCCACGAGAAGTTGCCGTCGCCGTCGAAGGGGACCTCTCGCAGCAGGAAATACCGGAATGCATCGGCGCCGTACCTGTCGACCACCTCGCCGAGATCGAGCCGCACGCCTGACGACTTGCTGAAGCGCTCGCCCCCCAGCAGGACGAAGCCGTGTCCCCACACCCGCTCGGGGAGGGGGAGCTCGGCAGCCCGCAGCATCGCCGGCCAGATGATCGTGTGGAAGCGGGTGATGTCCTTGCCGACGATGTGCAGCTGCGCGGGCCAGCGCGCCTCCCATCTCGGATCGGGAAAGCCGGTCGCGGTGAGGTAGTTCGGCAGCGCGTCGAACCAGACGTACGTCGTCTGCTCCTCGCCCGAGCTGAGGGGCCGCGGGAAGGGGATTCCCCACTGCAGGCGCGAGCGGCTCGCCGAGACGTCCTCGAGGCCGCGATCGATCAGCGCGAGCATCTCGTTCCGCCGGCTCGCGGGCTCGAGGAACTGCGGCTGGGTCGTGAGCAGGTCGCGCAGGAAGTTGCTGTACCTGCTCAGGCGGAAGAACCAGTTCCGCTCCACCACCCACTCCAGCTCGCGCGTCGGATGCAGCACGCACTTGCCGTCGACGATCTCCGCGTCCTGCTTGAACGACTCGCAGCCGACGCAATACCAGCCCTCGTACGCCTTCTCGTAGATGTCGTCCGGGTTGCGCTCGAAGATGCGCTGGATGAGCGCCGTGACTCCGGCGCGGTGCATCGGGTCGGTGGTGCGGATGAACTGGTCGTACGAGATGCCGAGGCGCGCCCACATCGCCTGGAAGCGCTCGGCGAGCGCGTCGACGAGCGCCTGGGGGGCGACCCCTTCGGCGGCGGCGGTCTGCTCCACCTTCTGGCCGTGCTCGTCCATCCCGACGAGGAAGTGGACGTCGTCGCCGAGCAGGCGACGGTACCGGGCGATGGCGTCGGCGCCGATCTTCTCGTAGGCGTGGCCGTGGTGCGGCTCGCCGTTGGCGTAGTCGATCGCCGTCGTCAGGAAGTACTTGCTCACTTACGCTCCAGTGGGGGGCTCGCCCCCGATGTCGGTGCTCTCGTCGGCGGCCGCCGGCGCGCCTCCGCTCGGCCTGTTGCGCCGCCCTCCGCGGCGGCCGCGGCGGCGGGGCGGACGGCGCTCTCCCTCGGGGCGAGATGCGTCGGCGCTCGCGTCAATCGCGTCGCCGGCGTCGCTCGCTTCGGCCTCGTCCTCCGGGGCGTCGTCCTCCTCGCCCTCTGCCGGCCCGGCACTGGCCGCTGGCGATGGCGCCGGGCTCGGCGCGCGCGCCAGCTGCACCGGCGCGCCGGATGATGCGCGCGGCGCGCGAGCTGGCGCGGTGACCGGCTCGTCGGCGGCGGTGAGCTCGACGTCGCTCGCGCCGCTCTCGCTCTCCGGATCGTCGTCGGAGAGGGGGATGGACTGCGAGCGCGCCGCCGAGTCGAGGAGCGCCGCCAGCGGGTCGCCGGCGACGCTCATCTCGGCACGCAGGTCGGCCAGCGGAATCGTGCGAATCTCGCCGTCGATCCCGCGCAGGGTCACGCGCTCGCGGAAGATGTCGTTCGCCACGACCTTCTCCTCCGTGCGCGCGGTGCGCACGACCTTCCCTTCCTTGGGGTACTTCCGCCGGCTCTGCACGTAGAAGTCGTGCTCGTAGCGCAGGCAGCACATCAGCCGCCCGCACGCGCCGGAGATCTGCGAGGGGTTGAGCGACAGACGCTGATCCTTGGCGACGCCGAGATTCACCGGCCGCAGCTCGGGGAGCCAGGAGGCCGAACAGTACTGGCGGCCACAGCGTCCGATGCCATCGAGACGCTTGGCCTCGTCGCGCACGCCGATCTGCTTCAGCTCGATGCGCGTGCGGAACATCGACGCGAGCTCACGCACGAGGGTCCGGAAGTCGACGCGCTTCTCGGCGGTGAAGTAGAAGGTCAGCTTCTTCCGGTCCCACTGCCACTCGGCGTCGGTCATCTTCATGACGAGCGCGTTCGCCTTGACGCGCTCCATCGCCTTGCGCCGCGCCTCGTCGTCGCCGGCGCGCGCCGCGTCGTGCTGCGCGACGTCGTCAGTGGTGGCGACGCGGCGCGCGGCGCGCGCCGGCGGGGCGCCGAACAGTCCGTGCGGCACCTTGGCCGAGCGCTGCTCGGCGGCGGCGCCCGTGGAGTGGACGAGGCCGAGGTCCTCGCCCCGGTCGGCGTCAACGATCACCGCCGTCTTGAGCGGCGGCGTCTCGTCGGCTTCCCAGAGGAAGAACTCGCGGCGGTTTCCCTTGAACGCGACTTCGATCAGTTGCGACACGTCTACTCGATGAACTGCCCCATCCGCATGAACTTCTCGCGGCGGCGCCGCACCAGCTTGTCCGGCTTGAGCCGGCGCAGGTCGTCGAGCTGCTTGAGGAGCGTCTCCTGCAGCGCCGCGGCGGCCGCCTCGTGGTTGGAGTGCGCACCCCCCGACGGCTCGGGGATGATCTCGTCGATCACGCGCAGCTCGAACAGGTCGGGGGCGGTGATGCGGAGCGCCGTCGCGGCGCGATCGCGGTTCTCCAGCTTGCCGTCCTTCCAGAGGATCGCCGCCGCGCCCTCGACGCTGATCACGGAGTAGACGGCGTTCTCCAGCATGTTCACGCGGTCCGCGACGCCGAGGGCGAGCGCGCCGCCCGACCCGCCCTCGCCGATGACCGTCGCGATGATCGGCGTCTCGAGCCGGCTCATCTCGAACAGGTTGCGCGCGATCGCTTCGCTCTGCCCGCGCTCCTCGGCGCCGAGTCCCGGCCAGGCGCCCGGTGTGTCGATGAAGGTGATGACGGGGACGTGGAACTTCTCGGCCAGCTTCATCAGCCGCAGCGCCTTGCGATATCCCTCGGGGTGGGGCATGCCGAAGTTGCGGCGGAGGTTCTCCTTGGTGTCGCGGCCGCGCTGGTGGCCGATCACCATCACCGTTTCCCCGTCTAGCCGCGCCCAGCCGCCGATTATCGCGGCGTCCTCGCGAAAGGCGCGGTCGCCGTGCAGCTCGATGAAGTCGGTGAAGCAGAGCCGCAGGTAGTCGTCGGTGAGCGGGCGCTTGTTGCTGCGCGCCACCTGGACCCGCTGCAGCGGGGTGAGCCCCTTGTAGATGTCGGTGCGCAGGTCGAGCAGGTTCTGCTCGAGCGAAGCGATCTCGGTGCCGACGTCGAGCTGGCGCTCGCCGGCGAGCTTCTTCAGCTCGTCGATCTGCTTCTCCAGCTCGAAGATCGGCTTCTCGAACTCCAGTGTGGGACTGGCCATCGGTGTCAGCTCCCGCGAACGAGTCGGACGCGCTCGGTGCCGAGCAGCGACCGCAGATCGGTCAGTGCGGCCTGGGTGGCCGCGAGTCTGAGCGAGCGCGACCGGAGCCGCGCCCGTGTGCCATTGCCATCACTCCAGCGAAGCTCCAGCGGCGGCGCCCCGGAGTGGGACGTCGAATGCGCGTCGATCACCGCCCGGACGTCGAGCATCGCCCCGGGGGTGATCGCCTCGCCCATCGCCAGCTCGATGGAGATGGAGACCTGGCCGTTCAGCCGCAGCTCGGCGAACGGGGTCACCGACTCCACGATGAAGGTGGGACTGTCCGCGTCCTGGTCGCGCTTGGAGTAGCCCCCCTTCATCAGCACCGGCACGTCGGCCCGGACGCGGTCGGCAAGGAGGCCCCAGCTTTCGGGGAAGACGAGGACCTCGGAAGATCCCGAAAAATCCTCCACTGTCAACCTGGCGAACTCCGCGCCCGACCGCTTGCTCACCTGGCGCTTGATCGCCGTGATCACCACGCCCATGGTGAGGGGCTCCGGCGTCCACCTCCCGAGCTGGCTCACCGTGTGGGTCGCGAAGAGCTCGCACTCCATGCGGTACGGCTCCAGCGGATGCCCGCTGATGTAGAAGCCGAGGATCTCCTTCTCCCGCGTCAGGCGCTCCGACTCGGCCATCGGGGCCACGTTGGGGAGCACGCGCGGCGCGTGGTCGGACTGCCCCGCGCCGTCGGACGGCCCCCCGAACATCGACACCTGGCCCATCTCGCGCTCCTGCTGCTTGAGCGAGGCCTCCTGCATCGCCGACTCGAGCACCGACCAGAACTGCGCGCGGTGACCGCCCAGCCCGTCCAGCGCTCCCGAGGCGATGAGCGCCTCGAACACCCGCTTGTTGCAGGCGCGCAGATCCACCCGCTCGGTGAAGTCGAAGAAGGTATCGAACGCCTTCGCGCGCTTGGCGCCGAGGATCGAGTCGATCGCGTTCTTCCCGATGTTGCGGATGGCACCGAGCCCGAAGCGGATCCGTCTCTCGTCCAGCACGGTGAACTTGTAGCCCGACTCGTTCACGTCCGGGGGAAGCACCTCGATCCCCATCTCGCGCGCCTCGTTGATGAACTTCACCACCGAGTCGGTGTCGCCGATGGACGACGACAGGATCGCCGCCATGAACTCGGCGGGGAAGTGCGCCTTGAGGTACGCGGTGTGGAACGAGACCACCGAGTACGCCACCGAGTGCGACTTGTTGAAGCCGTAGCGCCCGAAGGTCTCGATCTGCCCGGAGAGCTCCTCGACGATCTTGCGGTCGAAGCCGCGGGCGATCGACTTCTCGACGAACTTCCCCAGCTCCGCCTTGATCAGCTCCGCGTCCTTCTTGCCCACCGCCTTTCGCAGGACGTCGGCCTCGGCGAGCGAGATGCCGGCGATCGTCTGCGCCAGCCGCATCACCTGCTCCTGATAGGTGATGACGCCGTAGGTCGGCTTGAGGATGGGCTCCAGCTCGGGGAGCGCGTACGCCACCGGCTCCTCGCCGCGCTTGCGGCGCTGATAGACCTTGTGCATCCCGGCGTCGAGCGGGCCCGGTCGCAGCAGGGCGTTGCTGGCGACGAGATCGTCGAAGCTGTCGCAGCGGATGGCGCGCAGCATGTCCGTCGCCAGCGCCGACTCGAACTGGAAGACTCCCACGGTGCGGCCGGCGCGCAGCATCTGATAGGTCTTCGGGTCGGCCATGTCGACGCTGTCGAGATCGGGCCGCGTGCCGGTGCGCGCCTGGATGTTGTCCAGCGCGTCGCGGATGACCGTCAGCGTGGTGAGGCCGAGGAAGTCCATCTTCAACATGCCCGCCTTCTCGAGGCAGTTCATGTCGTACTGCGTGACGGTGACCTGCTCCTCGCTCCCCGCGCCGGCGCCCTTGCTGTTGACCGTGAGGATCGGGACGTAGTCGTCGAGCGGGCCCGGCGCGATGACGACGCCGGCGGCGTGCACGCCGGTGTGGCGCGAGAGCCCCTCCAGCGCCACCGCGTAGTCGAGCAGCGTCTTGTAGCGGTCGTCGCTCTTGTAGAGCTTCGCGACGTCGGGGACCTCCTTGATCGCTTCCTTCACCGTGAGCGAGAACGCCGGGCCGTTCGGGATCAGCTTGGCCAGCGCGTCGGTCTCGGCCGGGGTGAAGCCGAGGGTGCGGCCCACGTCCTTGACCGCGGCGCGCGACTTCATCGTCCCGAAGGTGACGATCTGGCCGACCGACTCCTTGCCGTACTTCTGCCGCACGTACTCGATCACCTCGCCGCGCCGCTCGAAGCAGAAGTCCACGTCGATGTCGGGCATCGAGACGCGCTCCGGATTCAGGAAGCGCTCGAACAGCAGGTCGTACTTGAGCGGGCAGACGTCGGTGATGCGCAGCGCGTAGGCCACGAGCGAGCCCGCCGCCGAGCCGCGGCCCGGGCCCACCGGGATGTCGAGCTCGCGCGCCGCGCGGATGAAGTCCCAGACGATGAGGAAGTAGCCGGCGTAGCCCGTCTTGGTGATGACGCCGAGCTCGTACTCCAGGCGGTCCTTCACCTCCTGGCTCAGCTCCGCCCCGTAGCGCTCATGCGCGCCGGCCGTGGCGAGCTTCACGAGCAGCTCGTTCTCCGTGGCCACCTCGGGGGGGAGGGGGAACGAGGGGACGTAGTACTTCTTCTCGAACGCGAAGCCCGCCTCGTCGGCGATCTTCAGCGTGTTCTCCATCACGTCGGCGCGACCGGGAAAGCGCTCGCGCATCTCGGGGGCGCTCTTGAAGTAGAGCCCCCGGTCGTAGTGCATCCGGTTCTGGTCGGCGAAGTCCTTGCCGAGCCCGATGCAGAGGAGAACGTCGTGCGCGTCGTGGTCGCCCGCCTTGAGGAAGTGGGCGTCGTTGGTCGCCACGACGGGGAGATTCAGCTCGCTCCCGAGCCTGAAGATCTGCTCGTTGAGCTTCGCCTGCCCCTGGGAGTCGTGCGCCTGGACCTCGAGGTAGTAGCGGTCCTTGAAGACGTCGGCGTACCAGGTGGCCGCCTCGCGCGCCGCCGCCTCGTCCCCCCGCTCGAACCCCTGCGCCACCTCGCCCGCCATGCACGCCGAGCTGACGATGATCCCCTCGCTGTACTTCGCCAGCAGCTCGCGGTCGACGCGGGGCTTGGAGTAGAACCCCTCGGTGTAGGCGAGCGAGGAGAGCTTCACCAGATTCTTGTAGCCCACCATGTCGCGGGCGAGCAGCACCAGATGGTAGTACGGCTTCACTCCGGGGGCGGGACGGCCGCGCTGCCGCCTGTCGCCGGGGGCGACGTACGCCTCCATGCCGATGATGGGCTTGAGCTTGGCCTTCTTGGCCTTTTCCTGGAACTCCCACGCCGCGTGCAGATTCCCGTGATCGGTGATCGCGAGCGCCGGCTGCTCGAGCTCGAGCGCGCGACGGATCAGGTCGTCGATGCGGTTGGCGCCATCGAGGAGAGAGTACTCCGAGTGGCAGTGGAGGTGGACGAAGGCCATCTTAGGAGAATAGCGACCGCGACCCCGCGCGTCAAAGGCCGACGGACGATCGAAGAACCGTGGAAGTGACTGATAATAAAAGAGTTAGATGGGCACGAACCGCCCGTCGCGCGCTCGCCGTCGTCGCCGTCCTGCTGCTCGCTTTCCTCACCCTCGTTCCCACCGGCCGCTATCTCGCCCGCGCCGGTTGGGAGGAGGGGAAGATCCTGGCGCGCCGCGAGTCGATCGCGCAGCTCGTCGCCGACGCGGGGACCTTCCCCCCGGTGCGCGCGAAGCTGGCCCTGGTGCTCGCCGCGCGGGAGTTCGCGCACGATTCGCTCGGGCTGGAGACGGGGAGCAGCTTCACGACGTACAGCCGGATGGACCGCGACACCCTGGTGCTGGTGCTCTCCGGCGCCTACCGCGACAAGCTGAAGTCGTACACCTGGTGGTTTCCCGTGGTCGGGCGCGTCCCGTACAAGGGATACTTCGACTTCGACGAGGCGAAGCGGCAGGAGCGCTCCCTCACGGGCCGCGGCTTCGACGCGCGACTCGGCGCCGCGTCGGCGTTCAGCACGCTCGGCTGGTTCAACGACCCTCTCCTGCCCACAACGCTGCGCGCCGACTCGCTCACCCTCGTGAACACGGTGATCCACGAGCTGACGCACAACACCTACTACGCGCCGGGTGGGGCGGTCTTCAACGAGAGCTTCGCGAACTTCGTCGGGACGCGCGGCGCCGAGCGGTTCTTCCTGGCCCGGGGGCAGCCGCGCGCTGCGGCGGAGATCGTCGCGCGATGGGGGGACGAACGGCTCCTCGCCCGCTACTGGGCCGGTGTGTACGCGAAGGTCGATACCGCCTTCCGCGCTCGGCCGGGGGATGATAGCGCGCACGTGGCAAGCCGGATCGCCGCCCGCGACTCGATCTTCGCGCTCGAGAAGGAGCGGCTGGTGCTGGAGGTCGGCCCCCAGCTTCGCACGATCAGCCCGAAGGCGGTGGCGCGGGTGAAGCTCGACAACGCGGTGCTGATGTCACGGCGGGTGTATCTCACCGAGCTCGATGCGTTCGAGGTCGTGTACGCGCGGCACGGGAGCGACCTGCGCGCGACCGTGAAGGCGATCGTGGCCGCGGTGAAGGAGGGGCGCAAGAATGGGGAGAAGCCGTTCGACGTGGTACGGCGGATGGCGGGGCTGCCGGCGGCGGCAAACGACAGCACCCCGTAGGACTTGCGGACGCGGTGAGAGGTCGGAGGTTTGCAGTGAGAGGTCATGCCCCGGTAAGCCGATGCATCCCGAGGCACCACCTCTCACCTGACCTTCAGACCTGAACTCCTCACCTGCACGCGAGAGCCGCGACTCGAGTCCCGCCGTTCGTGCGGGATCGTCAGCGTCGCCGCCGCGCCACGAAGGTGCCGCTGTAGCTGCGGAAGCGCACGCCGTTCGACGGGAACCAGACGACGTCACCGGCGATGCTGTCGCCGGCGAAGCGCGCATACGCCAGCCGCAGCACCTCGCCCTGCAGGATGTCCGCGCTGTTGGTGGCGTGCTGTGCCCACCTGGGCTGCCGGCCGTTCACGAAGAGCATCTCGGAGCCGAAGTAGCTCACCACGCGGCTGGGGCAGGACGGTGCCAGCGCGCAGTCCGCCTCCGTCATTGTGGGCGTCGTCACGGGAAGGCGCAGCGTGTCGCCCACCAGAACGACCGAGTCGGCGATGACCAGCGTCCCGCCGAGTGATGCCGCCGCCGGCGGTACCGAGATCCTGTGCGGGCAGCTCGTGTCCGTGCAGGCGAAGGCGGCGTCGGGGCCGTCGTACACCGTGAGCGTCGTCGTGATCTCCCAGGTCCCCACCATCTCGTGCTTCGCGGCGGCCGGCTCGGTGGAGCCGCAGGCCGGGGCAGCGACCAGGAGGACAGCCGCGCAGGCGGCAACGGCGAAGGGAGACGAGAGAGCAGGCATTCGGGGAGGTTCGTGCGTGGCACCCAACCTGCCGGCGCCGGCCCGGCTCCACGTTAGCACCGAGCGCGGGACGCGCGCCAGCGTCGCTATGGTTGCCTCCCGAACCGTCCCCGCATCAGCGCTCTGAGGTCGATCACGGGGGCCGTGACGGGGTCGGCGGGAGGAAGGTCCCCGGCCTCCTCCACGACGACGCGCTGCATCGTCGCGCGCACGCCGCGGTCGAGGAAGCGCGAGAGCTGATCGAACGAGTACTCCGCGCCGCGCCGCGACCCGTAGACCTGCATCGGGTAGATGATCGCGAGCTCGTCCTTCGCACGGGTGAGGGCGACGTACATCAGCCGGCGCTCCTCCTCCAGCTCGTCGGGATCCTCCACCGCGCGCGACGACGGGAACCAGCCGTCCACCGCCCAGATGAGGAAGACCGCCTTCCACTCCTTCCCCTTCGCGCTGTGCACCGTGCTGAGGATGAGCGCGTCGGTCTCCGACTCGCTCCCTCCCGCCAGGTCCTGCGTATTGGAGGGCGGGTCGAGCGCGAGCGCGGCGAGGAAGGCGGTGCGCGACGGATAGCCCGCCGCGATCGTGCGGAGCTGGTCGAGGTCGGCCAGGCGCGCCTCGGGCCGGTCGTACTTCTCCTTGAGGATCGCGTCGTAGATGGTGCGTATCGCGGCGATGTCGCTCGCCACCTTCGCCCCCGCATCCTCACCATCGCGGTTGGTGGTGCCGCGAAGCTGTCGCAGCAGGACGGCCAGCGAGCGGTGCGCGTCTCGCGCCTTTGGGGAGGCGATCAGGTGCGTGAACGCGTCGGGGTCCCAGGCGCGCTCCTGCATCGTCGTCATCATGGCACGCGCCGTCACATCGCCGATGCCGGGCATCAGCATGAGGATGCGGTACCAGCTCACCTCGTCGCGCGGGTTCTCGCTCACGCGGAGGAATGCGAGGACGTCCTTCACGTGCGCCGCCTCGAGGAACTTGAGCCCGCCCCACTTCTCGAAGGGGATCTTGCGGTTGGCCAGCTCGATCTCCAGGTCGGCCGACATGTAGCCGGCGCGGAAGAGCACCGCCATCTCGCGCAACGGCACCCCGCTCTCGTGAAGCTGCAGGACGCGGTCGCAGACGAAGCGCGTCTGCTGCGCCTCGTCGCGCGCCGTCACGAGCCAGGGCTTCTCGCCCCCCTCTCGTCTGGTGTAGAGCTCCTTGGTGAATCGCTCCTCGGCGCGCGAGATGACGATGTTGGAGAGGTCGAGGATCGGCGACGTGGAGCGGTAGTTCTCGGCGAGCGTCACCATCGTCGTCCCCGGGTACTGGCGCGGGAAGTCGAGGATGTTGCGGAAGTGGGCGCCGCGAAAGGCGTAGATGCTCTGCGCGTCGTCGCCCACCACGGTGAGCTTGCGATGGCCGCTGCACATGCCGCGGAGGATGCGCGCCTGCAGCAGGTTCGTGTCCTGGTACTCGTCCACGAGCACGTGCTCGTACATGCCGGCGATGCGCGACTGCAGCTCCGGGCTCGCCTCCATCATGATCGCCCAGAAGAGGAGAAGGTCGTCGTAGTCGACGAGATTGCGGTCTCCCTTCCGCATCGTGTAGTCGGCGAAGATGGAGCCGATCTGCTGCTCGTACTCGAGGAACTGCGCGAACTCGCGATGCAGCAGCTCGTCGAGCGGGAGCTCGGTGTTGATGTGCCGCGAGTAGAGGTAGTGCAGCGTCTCCTTCTTCGGGAAGCGCTTCTGCCCCTTCGTCACCCCCTGCGCGCCGCGCGCGAGCTGCATCAGATCGACGGCATCGCCCTGGTCCATGATGGTGAAGTCGGCCGGCAGGCCGGCGGCCGTGCCGAACTGCCGCAACAGGCGGTGTCCGACGGAGTGGAAGGTGCCGCCGTGCACCCGCGCCCCCGCCGAGCCGACGAGCTGCTCGGCGCGCGCCAGCATCTCGCCCGCGGCGCGGCGGGTGAAGGTGAGCAGCAGGATCCGCTCGGGAGCCACACCGCGCTCGATCAGCGCGGCGACGCGGTGCACCAGCGTGCGCGTCTTCCCCGTGCCCGCGCCGGCGATCACGAGCAGCGGACCGTCGCCGAAGGTGGCGGCGCGCGCCTGGTCGTCGTTCAGGCCGGCGGTGAGCCGGCGCTCGTCGGCAGGTGGGAGGTCCCGCTCGCGGGGACGATAGATGCGGGGGCCGTCGGCCATGAATGGAATATAGGGGCTGGCCCGAACGTCCGCCGAAGAGACGACGGCCAGCGCCAACGCCCTACTTCGCGATCGTGAAGGGCGCGCTCACCCGGACAGTCCCCCACTCCAGGCGCAGCGTTCCCCCGGCCGCCGAACGATCGATGGAGAAGGTGACCTGCTCCACGGGCAAGGCGGTGTGCGACCTGATCATGACGATGCGGCCGAGCTCCAGATCGGGGCGGTACGGGATCCCCCATTGGCCCGGCTTCTCGAGCGTCCCGAACATCATCTCGAAGCGCGTCTCGGCGGGCTGCGTGTTGATCGTGTAGCTCCCCGGCGGCAGCACCACCTCGCCGAAGGTCAGCGTCCGGTCGGTGGTGAGCACCGTGGCAGCGTCCGCACCGGTGCGCCAGGGAGCGCCGATCGGCATCATCTTCGCCTCGGGACGCCGTTTGAGAGAGGGGCGGCCGTACTCGATGGAGATGTGCGCGCCGCCGATCTCCCAGCTCGCCCGCACGTGAGCGCTGCCGCCGTGGCCCGTGGGAAGTTGGGTGACGACCTGTGCGTTCATGCACGGTAGCGGGGCGAAGAGCAGAGCGGCGAGAAGGGCCATATGTCTCATGTCATCACGGTATGTGTGGGCCTGGACAACAGCGGAAAGACGAATCCTGCGAATCCTATCGAGAACTGCCGAATCAATTTCCAGGACAGGCGAAGCCGATGCACCCATGCATCATTCGGCTTCTTGCAAAATTGTTCGGAAGATTCGATTCTCCCGCTGTTCAGTGGGCATCGCACGCGATGGATCCAATGCCGAGCGCTCCAACACCGACGGGCACCGGCTCCAACTCGAACACCTCGGCAAATCCGGCCACCACGCGCTCGCGCGCCAATGTCCCGAGCGCGGGCACTTCATCAGCGGACGCACTGGTCTCGCGTGCCACCGAGGTCATCTCCACTCCGCCGATCCCGCAAGGAATCATGAGGTCGAACCAGGCGAGGTCGGTACTGACATTGAGCGCGAATCCGTGCCAGGTCACCCAGTCGCGCGCATGCACGCCGATCGACGCGAGCTTCCGGCCCGCCGTCCACACGCCGGTGTAGCCGGCGCTGCGCTCTCCGGCGATCCCGAAGGGCGCGAGAGCGCGAATGAGTGCCTCCTCCACCTGCCGCAGGTACCAGTGGAGGTCCTGCCGATGCCGCTTGAGGTCCATGATCGGATAGCCGACGAGCTGGCCCGGACCGTGGAAGGTGACGTCGCCGCCGCGATCCACCTCGAACAGCTCGGCGCCGCGCGCCGCGAGCAGCTCCGGCGACGCGGTGAGGCTGCCCGCCTTCGTCCCGCGACCCAGTGTGACGACCGGCGGATGCTCCACGAGGAGGAGGACGTCCTCGGCCATCTCGCCGCTGATGCGCGCGCGGGCGACGGCGCGCTGGAGCTCCAGCGACTCCGCGTACCGCATCACTCCCAGGTCGGCGACGAGCAGTTGCGACATGCCCGGAAGATAACGGGCGGAATGGGCACGAGGGGCTGCGCCCGCCGCCAGCTACCCGAGGGCGTTCGGCGAGATGGGGAGAACGACGGTGAAGGTGCTTCCGGAGCCGGGC
Source organism: Gemmatimonadales bacterium (assembly GCA_038325515.1). Lineage (GTDB taxonomy): Bacteria > Gemmatimonadota > Gemmatimonadetes > Gemmatimonadales > Gemmatimonadaceae > AG11. The sequence goes on from JBBQJC010000047.1 coordinate 27,852, forward strand.
TCGCTCTCGCTCTCGAGCTCGCCCTGCATGCCGCGCGCGAACTCGCGGCAGATCGCGAGGCCGAGACCGACCCCCTGGTCGCGAACGTCGATGGTCGTGCGGTCGAGCTGGAC
>JBBQJC010000048.1:0-27670 GCA_038325515.1 Gemmatimonadales bacterium
GAGCCGGCTCACCACGAACATCCTTCACGAGCTCGTCCCCTCGCTGGCGCTGCGCCGCGCGGGCACGCTCGATGGTCACGTCGCCCTCTCCGGCAGCCGGCGCGCGCTCCAGCTCGCGGCCGACATCCGCTTCGACGACGTCGCGGCGGGACGCAGCCACGTGACGGCGCGCGGAGGACTGGCGTTCGAGGGCGGGGTGCAGGCGCGCAACCTCGACGTGCGGATGCGGCCGCTCCAGGTGGCGACGCTGGGAGCGGCCGGAGTTCGGCTCCCGGTCGGTGGCAGCCTCGACGGTTCGGCGACGGTAAGCGGCGGCGCTCGCGCGGGATGGAGCGTGCGCGGGGACGTCACTCACCTGGATCGCGGTGAGCGGTCGCACGTCAGCGGCAATGGCTCGTATCAGCCGGGCTCGAAGCGCATCGTCGCCGACGCCTCGCTCCAACCCCTCTCGCTCGTGACGGCGGGTCGCTTCGCGCCTGCGGCGCAGCTCCGTGGCGCGGTCGCCGGTAGAGTTCATGCCGAGGGCACCACGAAGGCGCTTCGTTTCGCCGGTGCGCTGCGCTCCACGCGTGGCGGCGGGTCGTTCGACGCACGCGGGACGGTGGCGCTGGCCGGCGCGCGCTCCCGCTACGACGTCGCCGTCGCACTCGACGCGCTGGACGCGAGCGCCTTCTCGCGTCGCGGGCCGAGCACTCGGCTCACCGGCAATCTTCTGGCGCGGGGCACCGGCCTGTCGCCGGCGACGGCCAACGCCATCGTGAGCGCCGATCTCGCGCGCTCGCGTTACGACACCTTCGCGGTCGACCGCCTGCGGGCCCGCCTCGCTGCATCGGCCGGCCTGCTGCGCGTGGACACCCTCGTGCTCCTCGCGAGCGGCGCGCGCGCGAGCGCCGCGGGCAGCCTCGGGCTCGTCGCGTCGCGCACGGGCAGCCTGCGCTTCGACGCGGCGGTGGATTCGCTCGGGACGCTGCGTCGCTGGATCGGCACTGCCGACAGCGGCTCCGTCGCGGCCGCGTCCGCTCGACAGTACGCGCTCGTGGTGGCGGCGCGCGCCGACTCCGCGCGGCGCGGCGCCGCCGTGCGCATCGAGCAGCTCGCGCTCGGACTTCCGCCCGGCGTCGCGATCGCGCTCGACACGCTCCCCTCCCTTCGCCGAGATTCGCTCGCCGGCGAGCTTGCGGCGGCCGGCACACTGCGCGGCAATGTGAAGGAGCTGGGCATCGACGCCAGTGTCCGCGGATCCCGGCTCGTGGTGCGTGGCAACACCGTCGGCCGACTCGCCGGCACCATTTCCAGTGCCGACGTGACGAATCGCGCCGCGCCGCTGCGCTTCGGAGTCGTCGCCGACTCGGTGCAGGCCACCGGCCGCGCCTTCGAGCGGGTGCAGGCGGATGGCACCTGGCGCGACCGGCGGCTCACGGCGGATCTCCGCGTCCGTCAGGACTCGCTCGTCTCGTACGCGGCCACGGGGAGCTACGCACATCCCTCGGCCGGCGTGCACGCGGTGCAGCTCGATTCGCTCCGTGCCACCTTCGACACGCTCGTGTGGCGGCTGGCGCATCCCGGTGGAGTGCGGCTCGCCAAGGGTGACGTGACCGTGGATTCTGTAGACATTCGCAGCTCGGCCGGCGGTCGCCTTTTCGCCGACGGGACCGCGCAGCACGATGGCCCTGTCCGACTCGACGTGGCGGCCGAGGAGGTGCGCGTGAGCACCGTCCTGCGAGCGTTGCAGCGGCAGGCGAGCGGCGACGGCGCCGTTTCGCTGGGGGCGCATCTGACCGGCACGCGTGCGATGCCCGTGATCAGCGGCACTGCCGCCCTGCGCGCCGCGCAGTACGGCGGCGCGCGCGCGCCGGATGCCGACGTCCGCTTCGACTATCGCGACCGTCGTCTCGACGCCTTCGCCTTCGCCACCGATTCGGTGGGCCGCCGCGTCCTCACCGGTGATGCCTCGCTGCCGCTCGACCTCGCGCTCGGCGGCGTGAGCGGATCACGAAAAGTCGCGGGGACGCTCGTCGCGAACCTCCTGCTCGACAGCCTCTCGCTCGCGACGCTGCCGGTGAGCACGCGTGCCATCGACGACCTGCGCGGAAGGGTGGTGGGCGACGCGCACCTGCGTGGCACGTGGGCCACGCCCGTCTACTCGGGACGGGGGGCGCTGCGCGACGGAGGGCTCACCCTCGTTGCCACCGAGATGCGCGTCGAGGATGCGGTTGCCGATCTCACCCTCAGCGGCGACACCCTTCGTCTCGACTCGCTCGTGGCCCGCGCCGGCGGGCCGGTGCGCGCCTCCGGCATCGTGGAGCTCGCGAACCGCGCGCACCCGCTCGTCAACATGCGCGCGGTCGCGAGCAATCTGCGCGTGATGGACCAGACGCGCGGCGTGATGGACGTCGACGCCGACATCATCGCCGTGGGGCCGCTCGACGCGCTGCGCGTGTCCGGGACGGGACGGCTCGACGGCGGCTACCTCGCCCTCAAACAGTTCCGCAAGGACCTCCTCCGCGTGAAGGCGCCCGGCGAGCTCTCGTTCTTCGCGGTGTTCGACACCTCGGCCGACGACCACGACAGCCTGCGCGTGGCGAGAGCGCGCGCCCTTCCCCGCCGGGTGGCGATCATCGCCGACCTGAGCCTCGTCGTCGACCGCGGCAACTATTATCGCAACCGCCCGGACGCGAACACCGAGTTCTACACAGGTCCTGACGAGGTGGTGCGCGTCCACGTGGACCAGCGCAGCAGCGACCAGTGGGCCGTCGGGTTCGTTCGCATCGGCGGCGGCGACGCGTACTTCCGCACGCGGCCATTCGTGCCGGCGCGGGGGACGCTGACGTTCGGCCCGCACACCGGAGCCGCCGGAATCGTGCAGGAGGTCGGCGAGCGCCTGCTCTGGATCCCCAACCGCGGCTGGTTCCCGCTGCAACTGATGACCGGGGGCACCTCGACCGGACCGGCGATCGGCCTCGAGAGCGGGACGCTGTTCCCCATCCGCGGCCGCGAGCTGAACGGATTCCTCACCCTCGGGCGCGCCTCCACTTCGCTGCTGCAGCAGACCGGTTCGCCGCTGTCCGGCAGCGAGTCGTGGAGCGGCCAGCTCAGCGGCGAGAGCGGCGCGCTGGCGCGCCGACAGCAGGCGGCGACGGCTCTCGGCGTGGTGCTGCACGACATCGGCACCGGCGCCACGAAGGAATACGGCCTCGATGCGTTCAGCGTGTCGCCCGCCGACATCCCGACGGAGCTCGTCCTCGGCAAGACCGGCGGCGTTCGCGGCGCGCTCGTCGAGGCCGGCCGCTTCGTCACGACGGACCGCTACATCGCGGGGCAGCTCCGGCTCACCACCGGGATCCCCGGGCTGCGCATGGCACAGCGCTTCGGCACCATCTACCAGCTCGACGTCGGCATCGAGCCGCGCTTCCTCTTCCGCGGACAGCAGGAGCTTGGCATCACCCATCCCACCGTGCGAACCGGGGTGTTCGGAGCCTTTCTGACGCGGCTGTGGGACTTCTGATCGGCGCTCGAAGGCGCGGGTAGGCGATGGCAACGACGAAGCGGGCGCCGCGGAAGACTCCGCGGCGCCCGCTTCGTTGATTGCGTCGTGTGTCGCTTACTGGCAGGCCGGCTCGCCGTCACCCGCCGCCGCGACCGTCGGGTTCGTCGTGTTGATGCCGATGCCGCAGGCGAAGGGGGAGGGGATCTGCGTGTGCGTGACCGTCGCGAACCAGTAGCCGCTGCCCGGGGTGATCGTGGGCATGGAGACGCCGGTGGAGGGCTTGAACTTCAGCCCCTTCGTCGTGTCGTTGGTGGAGTACTTCGCGGAATCGGCGAAGTACGACTCCTCGGCGGAGACGAGATTGCGGAGATCCGACTTCATCGCGGCGATGTACGCCTTGGACTTGGTGTTGGCGAACTTCGGGATCGCGATCGCGGCGAGGATGCCGATGATCACGACGACGATCAGGAGCTCGATGAGCGTGAAGCCGCGGCGTGTGCGGGTAGCCATCATGGGTCGGTTCCGGCGGAGGGAAGGTGGCTGCCAGGACGTGCAGCGGCGCTGGCAGCGGGAGGAGGGAATGCCCTGCCTAATGCAGCGACGGTGCCATCCACTGGCAGATACAAACGTTTCCATACAAGTGTATGTAGATGATCGTGTTACGTCGCCCAGCCACACCACGAAAACCGGCGCGCGAGCCCTCTCGGCTGCCGCGTTCTGCAAACTGTTCGGGGAACTGCAACACCTCGGTACCGAGGGCTGAAGGAAAGCTGACAGTCCGGCGCCAACCATTTAGCATTGGACGGTCCGGAATTCCTGTCACAATCCGACCTCCCCCCACCGGAGTTGTCATGCACCACTTCTCGCGAATGCTTCGCGGCGCCGCCGCGTTGCTGCTCGCCATGACGCTGAGCGCCCTTCCATCGGGCGCCCAGCAGGCCACCACAACCGGGACGGTGCGCGGGACGGTCACCGGCCCTGACAACGCCCCCATCGCCGGCGCGTCGGTCGTCGCCATCAACGCCGCCACCGGCACGCGGCGCGGCACGCAGACCGACGACCGCGGCCGCTACAACATCCCCTTCCTCGACCCCGGGGTCTACACCATCCGCGCGCAGCGCATCGGCTTCCGCCCCGTCGAGCGCACCGGCATGCGCAGCAGCCTCGGCCAGGTGGAGACGCAGGACTTCAAGCTCGAGAGCTCGCCGACGCAGCTCGGCACCATCGTGGTCAACGCCAACGTCTCGCCACTGATCGAGCAGACAAAGACCGGCACGAGCACGCGGATCCTCGAGGAGCAGCTCCGCCAGCTTCCCACCTCCGACCGCAACTTCAAGAACCTCGTGGTCCTCACCCCGGGATCGAGCGACGTCGGCGCCACCGGCGCGGGTGGCGGGCAGTCGCTCGGCGGCGGGAGGACTGCGTCGTCGAACATCCTGATGGATGGCCTCAACAACAACGAGAGCTTCTTCGGCGGCGACGCCCGCGGCGGCGACCGTCTCCCCTTTTCCTACTCCATCGAGGCGGTGAAGGAGATCCAGGTGATCACGGCGGGCTACGACGTGGAGCGCGGCCAGTTCACGGGCGGCACCGTGAACGCCGTCACGAAGTCCGGCACCAACAAGTTCGAGGGCAGCGTCTTCGACTACGAGCGCGGCGACAAGCGCTTCGGCCTCAAGCTCACGGGCAACGATTTCCTGGGACGCGTCCCGCGTAACTACCTGCGCGAGCAGTACGGCCTCGCGCTCGGCGGACCGATCATCAAGGACAAGCTGCACTTCTTCTTCACCCTCGACCGCCAGGTAGGCAACGAGCCGAAGCCGGTGCTGCAGACCGCCACGGACGCGGCCTCCATCCGTGCCTCCGGGATCAGCGCCGACACGCTCGCCAAGCTCGTCGCCATCGCGAAGGACACGTACGGCTACGACCTGAGCCAGGAGATCGGCGCGTTCAAGCAGAACATCGACGAGTCCGCGGTGTTCGGCCGGGTCGACTGGCAGATCAATGACCGTCACACGCTGACCGTCCGCGACAATTACCTGAACTTCGTCCAGTCCAACGACCGCCTGACCATCTCGCCGTCGCTGAACGAGACGACCTCCAATGCCGGCCCGTACAAGGAGAAGACGAACAGCGCGGTCCTCTCGCTCACGTCCGTGCTCTCGTCGCGCGTCTCCAACGAGCTGCGGGCGCAGATCTCCAACGACCGCAAGCCTCGCCCGTCGAATCCCTCGGTCCTCGGCGGGATCATTCCGCAGGTTCGCATCAATGGCCTGGTCGCCAATCCGGGGGACAACCTCGGCAACGTGACGACGGCGGTGATCTTCGGCTCCGATCCGGTGCTCCATGCCAACAACCTGGAGCAGGACACCTACGAGCTGCTCGACAACGTGCGCTACACGCGCGACAACCACACCTTCAAGGTGGGGACGAACCTGAACAAGGTTCACGTCTTCAACGACTTCTTCTTCAACGGGCTTGGCTCGTTCACCTACAACAACCTCGCCGACTTCGCGAATCGCGCGCCGGCGAGCTTCACGCGCGCCCTCCCCTTCACGCCGACCTCGGGCAACCCCGTGGCGCTGTTCGACGTGTACGAAGCAGCCGTGTACGCGCAGGACGAGTGGCAGGCGACGCCGAAGCTGTTCGTCACGTACGGCGTCCGCTACGACGTGAGCCGCTTCCCCACGACCCCCAAGGCCAATCCGATCCTGGTCTCCGGTCCGCTGGCGCTGCACAACGACTTCATGCCGTCGGACAAGAACAACGTCGCGCCGCGCTTCGGCTTCACGTATGATCCCGGCGCGAACGGCCTGCAGGTGATCCGTGGCGGCTCCGGACTGTTCTACGGGCGCGCGCCGTACGTGCTGTACGGCAACACGCTCGGCAATACGGGCCAGACGCAGCTCGACCTGACGTGCAACGGCGCGCTCGCGCCGCAGCCCGACCTCGCCGCGTACGCCAAGAGCACCGACAACATCCCGCGCACCTGCGCCGGTGGCGGCGCCGCGGCGGCAGGCAAGGGCTCGCCCGTGCTGTTCGCGAGCGATTTCGCGATGACGTCGGCGTGGAAGAGCAACCTGGCGTACGACCGCCTGCTCGCACCAGGCTGGCGCGCCACGCTCGAGGGCGTCTTCACCCGCACCGTGAACGACTACGTGGTGCAGGATGCGAACCTCGACGCCACACAGAAGTTCGCCATCGAGGGGGGAATCCCCGTCTACCAGCCGGCCAGCACCATCGCCACGACCGGCACGTCGGCGGGACGCACGAACATCAACTTCAGCCGCCGCGACGCGAACCTGGCTAACGTGTTCGTCCAGTCGTCCAAGGGAGAGGCGAAGTCCTTCCAGGGATCGGTGCAGCTCCGCGGCGGAGCGGCGTGGGGAACGCTCATCGCGAGCTACACCTACGACCGCACGCGCGACTTCAGCTCGTCCTCGTGCTGCATCGCCGGCGGAGATCTCTTCAACAGCGGCCGCACCTTCGGCAACCCGAACGACCTCGGCGGACAGTACGCGCGGGCGGGCTACTCGCGCACGCATTCGGTCATCTTCTCGCCGATGATCAACCTGCCGTACGGCATCCAGCTGAGCGGCATCTATCGCGGGTTCTCGGGACTCCCGTGGACCCCGATCTATGGCAGTGACGTGAACGGTGACGGCGTCGCCAATGATCGTCTCTACATCCCGACTGCAGCCGAAGTCGCCGCCCTCCCGTTCTTCCAGAGCTCGGCGCAGGGACTCGACAGCACCACGCAGCGGAGCCAGTTCGAGGCGGCGATCCAGAGCCGGGACTGTCTCGCCGCGAATCGCGGCAGGGTGGTGGGCCGCAACTCCTGCACGAACCCCTGGCAGAACGTGCTCGACGCGCGGGTCGGCAAGCGGTTCGAGACAGTACGCGGGCAGGGGCTCGAGCTCTCCGTGGACTTCTTCAACCTGCTCAACGGGCTGAAGAGCTCGTGGGGGCAGCGCCTCGAGGTCCAGGCGGCCAACACGGGGGCGCTCACCACGCGCGGCTTCAACGCCGCCACGCAGCGCTACGTCTACCAGTACAACACGAACTTCGCGCGGACCGAGCCCTCGGCCTTCGCGCTGAGCCAGCAGTTCCAGGTGCAGCTCGGGGCGCGCTACTCGTTCTGATCGCTCCACCGAGCGACGGAAGGGCCGCGGACTAGAGTCCGCGGCCCTTCTGCGTCGTGCCAGCCGACGATGCTACGGCTTGCCCTTGAGCGTGGTGTCCTTGACGCTCTTGCCGGTCTCGGTGAGTTCGCCGTGGATGTTGCTCTTCACCCGGTTCTTCTCGGACTTGGCGTCGCTCCCCGCCTTCTTGGAGGCGTTGCTGATGTCGTGCGCCACCTTGTTCAGGCCGCCCGGATGCTTGTTGTGCGAGCCGTGGATCCCCGTCGTCTTCTTGAGGACCGTCTTCGTCCCGTTGCCGGCGTCGGTGAGCGTGTTGTGCGTCCTGCTGGCGTCGCGCTTCACTTCGGCCTTCGTGTCGCGACCAGCCTTCTTGACCGTGCTGCTCACGTCGTGCGCGACCTTGTTCAGGCCGCCCGGCTTGTTCTCCTGAGCCTTGGCGGTCGTCGCGGCGAACAGAGAGAGGGCCGCGGCCATCACGGCGTAGCGAACGTTGCTCTTCATGTCTGACTCTCCTTATTGGAGGTGAATGACGTTCCACGATGCAAGTTCAGGACTCGTACACGGCTCAGCGCGTTTTGTGCGGTGGGCGCCTGCAGCATGCCTGGAGGTCTGGTACTTGCCATCCGGACGGACAGAACCCGCAAGGAGAGCGTCGTGTCGTTACCCACACCCCGTCTCGCGGTGCCGGCCATCGCGACTGGCATCGCCATCCTCTCGGCGTGCAGTGGCGGCGAGAAGTCGCCGTCCCCCGCCGATACTACAGCTTCCACGGCGACCGCCCCCGCACCGGCGTCGTGCCCCGCGAGCGATGCACAACTCACCCTTCCCGCGGGCTTCTGCGCGACGGTGTTCGCCGACAGCATCCTGCATGGCCGCCACGTGACAGTCGCGTCGAACGGCGACGTCTACGTCACCATCGAGGGCACGGGCAAGCCGCCGGCCGGCGCTCCCCCCTCGGCGCCGGCTTCATTCGTCGCCCTGCGGGACACGAATCACGACGGCAGGGCCGACATCATCAGGCGCGTCGGCAAGATCGGAAACACCGGCATCGGGCTCTACGGCGGCTACCTCTACGTGGACGAGGGGAGGCGCATCGTGCGCTACGCGCGCCCCGACACGCAGCTCGTCCCCACGGCGAGCGCCGAAGTCGTCGTCTCCGGCATCCCGCTCGTCCCGGGACACCGCGCGCGCAACTTCGCGATCGGACCAGACTCGGCATTGTACGTCAACATCGGGTCGGCCACGAACAGCTGCCAGAAGAAGGATCGCGAGAACAATTCCCCCGGTGTCGATCCCTGCACCGAGCTCGCGACACGCGCCGGCACCTGGCGCTTCAGCGCCACCAGGCTCGATCAGCCCTTCTCTCCCTCGGCCCGCTTCGCGACGGGGATCCGCAACGGGATGGGCCTCGCCTTCGCGCCGGACGGCAAGCTGTACCAGACCCAGCACGGCCGCGACCAGCTCCACGACAATTGGCCGACCCTGTTTCCGACCACCAAGTACCAGGCCGAGAATCCCGCCGAGGAGCTCATGCAGGTGAGCCAGAACGACGACTTCGGCTGGCCGTACTGCTATTTCTCGGTCGACGAGAAGAAGCTGGTGACGGCGCCCGAATACGGCGGCGACGGCAAGAAGGACGATCGCTGCACGTCGAAGAAGGCGCCGATCGCGGCCTTCCCCGGCCACTGGGCGCCGATGTCGCTGATGTTCTACTCGGGAAGCAGCTTCCCGGCGCGGTACAGGGACGGCGCGTTCATCGCATTCCACGGCTCGTGGAACCGCGCGCCGGAGCCGCAGGAAGGGTATCGCGTCGTCTTCCAGCCGATGACGAACGGCGCGGCGAGCGGGACCTACGAGACCTTCGCCGATGGATTCGCCGGCGTCTCCCCCGAGCTGCTGCAGCCAGGCTCGGCGAAGCATCGTCCCGTCGGCCTCGCGACCGCGCCGGATGGCGCGCTCTACATCACCGACGATCTCGGCGGCCGCGTATACCGGATCACGTACGCCGGAGGGAAGTAGGTGGAACCCGCGCGCTCGACACGCGTCGAGGGGAGCGCCGACTGGGCTCCTTCGACTCCCTTCGTCGTCACCCTCGAGCATGCCGGCCGCGCGTTCAAGTGCGTTCGCGCTGAGCTCAAGGGTGCGCCGGAACAGGCTCCGCATGCGGAGCAGTGGGTAGTCACCGAGGCCGGCCGCCCCGTCTGGTCGTTCGCGTGCGCGGCGGCGGAAACGCGCGCCAGCGTCCAGGCCGAGGTACGGCGCTGGCGGGACGAGCGGCATCGCTGAGCTGATGCATCGCCCAGCGGGGGGGCTACCGCGCCTGACCGCTCGACTGCGGGCTGTCTGCCACGAGCCGGTAGCCCTTGCCGCGGACGTTCTGGATCGTCACGCGGGCGATGCTGAGCTTCCGGCGCAGGTAGCCGACGTACACCTGCACCGCGTTCCTGGAGCGCGGCGCCCGTCCGTTCGACGTCCAGACGAAGTCGGACAGCGTGCGCGTCCCCACCGACTTTCCGCGTGCGCTGACCAGACAGTCGAGGAACGCGTACTCCAGCGGGGAAAGCCGGAGCTGGCGATCGGCGTTCCACACGCGGTGGTTCGCGTGATCGAACTTGAGGTCGCCCACCTCGCTCAGCGCGGGCGTCAGCAGACGCCGGCGGCGGCGAATCACCGCGGTGATGCGTGCCGTCGCGAGGGCCAGGTCGCCGGTGGTGTCCACGACCTCGTCCACCCCTGCATCGAGGAGCGCGACCGTCGCGGCGCAGGTCGGTGCCTTGATCGCCGCGACGATGCCCAGCATCGGATAGCGGTCTCGCAATCCGCCGACGGCGGCCATGGTGCGCTCCCCGTCGTGTTGGGCTTCGGCGAGGACCAGCAAGTCGGCGTTTCGCACGCAGGGCTCCATCCGCCCCTCGAGCTGGGCTGCCTGCCAGCTCGCCACCTCGTACTCGGGGAGCGCGCGCAGCGCCAGCTCGAGCTTGGTGAGGTCGGTCGTTCCCGGCTCCAGGTCGATGTACGACGCTCGGATCTCGTTGGACACGTGAATACGCCTCGTCGCGGCGCTTGCCTGCTCGCCGGCGTGCTGGGTGAGGAATCGCTCAGCTTCTTGTTCAGAAGTTTGGCATTGCCAGGTTACGAATCTCGAGAGAGCCCCACAAGCCGGTAACTGCGCCAGAAAAGGATGGAATCACGCCACTCTTCACATCCGGATGCACATAATGGGGAAAAGCCTGACACGCTGTAGTGGTCTGACGGGCTGCCTGGAGGCTTCGTCGGCGCCATACATCGAACATGCTCGTTCCGAAGCTCATCTCGACGCTGCGGTCGTACGACCGCGCCCAGCTGCTCAGCGACTCCGTTGCCGGCGTGATCGTCGGCATCGTCGCGCTTCCGCTTGCCATCGCCTTCGCCATCGCCAGTGGCGTCACTCCGGACCGCGGGCTGTGGACCGCCATCGTTGCCGGCTTCATCATCTCCGCCCTCGGCGGCTCGCGGGTGCTCATCGGCGGGCCGACGGGCGCGTTCGTGGTGATCGTCTACGGCATCGTGCAGAAGTACGGCATCGACGGACTGACAGTCGCCACCCTGATGGCGGGGGTGATCCTCGTCGGCATGGGGCTCGCGGGCTTCGGCGGGCTGCTCAAGTTCATCCCGCACCCGCTCGTCACCGGGTTCACGAGCGGGATCGCCGTGATCATCTTCTCCAGCGAGGTCAAGGACTTCTTCGGCCTGCGCATGGGCAACGTCCCGGCGCCATTCGTCGCGAAGTGGAGCGCGTATGCCGCGGCGGCGGGGGGAGTGGACCCGTCGGCGGTCGGGATCGCGACGCTCGCCCTGCTGATCGTCCTGTTCTGGCCGCGAATCAGCCACCGGATACCGGGACCCTTCGTCGCGCTCGTCGCGACCACGCTGCTCGCCTACCTGCTGCACCTGCCGGTGGAGACGATCGGCTCGCGCTTCGGGGCGATCTCGGCGTCCATCCCGCATCCGACCGTGCCGCACCTCTCGTTCGAGCAGCTGACCGGTCTCGTCGGCCCCGCCTTCACGATCGCCCTGCTGGCGGCCGTGGAATCGCTTCTCGCCGCTGTCGTGAGCGACGGGATGATCGGAGGCCAGCACCGCTCGAACATGGAGCTCGTCGCCCAGGGCGTCGCCAACATGGTCACACCACTGTTCGGGGGCATCCCGGCCACCGGGGCAATCGCGCGCACGGCCACCAACGTGAAGAGCGGGGGACGGACCCCCGTCGCCGGTCTCGTCCACGCGCTCACACTTCTGCTCATCACGATCTTCTTCGGCCGATGGGCCGCGTACATCCCGATGGCCACGCTCGCCGCCATCCTCGTCGTCGTTGCATATCAGATGAGCGAGTGGCGCGTCTTTCTCGGCGAGCTGCACTCCCCGAAGAGCGACGTGGCGGTGCTCCTCACCACCTTCCTGCTCACCGTACTCGTGGACCTCACGGTTGCGATCGCGGTCGGGATGGTGCTCGCCTCATTCCTGTTCATGCGCCGGATGGCCAGCACCACGAGCGTGACCGCGGTGACGCAGGAGCTCGCGCGTGACATGGCCGACGAGGATCAGGCCGAGCAGCTCGTCGACCGGCGGATGATCCCCGAGGGGGTGGAGGTGTACGAGATCAACGGGCCTTTCTTCTTCGCTGCCGCCGCCACCTTCAAGGACACGCTCGCCCGCGTGGCGAGCAAGCCGAAGGTGCTGATCATCCGCATGCGCCACGTGTCCGCGCTGGACAGCAGCGGGATGCACGCGCTCACCGACGTCGTCCATCGCACGCGTCAGGACGGCACCGCGGTAATCCTCTCGGATGTGCACATGCAGCCGCTCGTCGCCCTCACTGGAACGCCGGCGATGCGCGAGATCGGGGAGGACAACGTCGTGGGCTCCCTCGCGCTCGCCCTCGAGCGCGCGCGGGAGCTTCTCGCGGCAGAGAAGAAAGCGTAGCGTGGCTTCCGCCGGTGCGATCGGGAGAGCGCGGCGAAACGTCGTCCGCGCTCGTTCGTCGAGGATGTGTCGCGCCGGGCACTGGCAACACGCCCGGATCGAGCCCTCGCGCACCATGCGGACGCGACGGTAAGATGTTGCCTGTCAATGCTTTACGTGGTGGCATCCAACCGCTAGATTTCTAGTTCCCCCCCTACGCCGCGTTTTCGCATCACCCCCCCGGCCGGTGCCGCCCCCGTCGCCCGTATCTCCCCGCGACACGGCAACCATGGCCCCAGAGAGGAGCAGCTCAGCATGCGTTCAGCCGACTACCTCAAGAGTGTCCTTCTCGGAGTGAGCGCGCTCGTGTCCGCGGGCGCCTTCTTCGTGCCTGGGCACGAGCAGAACGGGCCAGTGCTGAACTCAGCAGTCGCGTTCGTGAATCGTGGAACGGTGCTGACGACCTCATCCGGCGAGGTGAGCTCACCGTCGAGCGCCATCGCGGCGGTCACGAAGTCTGCGCTCGACGCCTTCGCCGGGACCGTCCGGCCGCTCAGCCGTCCCGACGCGCTGGAGGAGGCGTTCAAGAGCTACTTCGCCTACAAGGCAGCCCATCCCGGCGAGGTGCGCAAGCCCTATCTGTACTTCGTGGACTACGGGCTCCCGAGCACCACGCCGCGCGGCTACGTCTTCGACATGGAGTCGCGTCAGATCGTCGACGGCCCTTTCACCGTCGCGCACGGCCGCGGCTCGTCGACCTCGCAGTACGGCGTGCCCACCCGGTTCTCCAACCGTTCGGGGAGCGCGACGACCTCGCTCGGCCTGTACGTCGCCAAGGCGCTGTACGACTTCCATGGCCACACGGGCGGCCGGACGTACAGCTCCGTGGGACTTCGCCTGGCGGGAGTCTCCAGCGGCTTCAACGACAACGCCTACTCGCGCGGGGTCGTGGCGCACGGAGCGCCGTACGTCACCTCCGAGAAGGCGGGACGCAGCGAAGGGTGCCCCGCCATGGAGCCCGCTCGCGCCGAGCGGCTGCTTCCCAAGCTCGCCGAGGGAGGGATGGTGTTTCTCTTCGCCCCCGACGAGAACTGGCTGGCGGGCGATCCGTGGATCGCCGCCAGCGCCGGCTAGCTGGCGAGCCCGCTCAGGGCATCCATGTGGTGACGCTCGACGCCGGCTCCCGCGTCTTCGGCGCAGGGACCTCGGCGGGCTCGCCGACGTTGATGATGGCGACGATGCGCTCGCCCTCGCGCACGCCGGCCGCGGCGCGGGCTGCGGGGTCGTCCATCACCGCGCCCGTCCTGATCGCGCTGCCGAGCCCCATCTCCACCGCGGCGAGCATCAGGTTCTGCACCCCCATCATCGCCGCGGCGTAGTCCTCTTCGCGAATCTCGGGGTTCTCGCTCGTCACGACGGCCAGCGCGATCATCGCCGGCAGGGCACGGTGCTCGCCGGCGACGGTCTCGCGCAGCTTGCGCGCGGCCTCGGGGTCCTCGAGCTTGCGCGCCTTGCGATTGCCGAGCGCCTCACCGTACGCGTACCGCGCCTCGGGGCCGAGCACGTAGAAGCGCCACGGATTCGTGAGGCGGTGGTTGGGAGCGGCGGTTGCGGCGGCGAGCAGCGATTCGATCTCGTCGCGCGTGACGGCGCGGTCGGTGAAGCGCTTGATGGTGCGGCGGGCGTGGATGGCGTCTGATGTGTGCATCGCCGGAAGTTATCACGCTCGCCTCGGCGGCGGTGCCCCTGGATCGATCGCAGCCGGCCGACGACGGTTTCATTCCTGGCGCGGCGCTGGCCGAAACGACGATCGCACCGCCATGGCGGTGCGATCGCGAGTCTCAGAGGCGCCGGTCGGAATCGAACCGACGAATAGCAGATTTGCAGTCTGCCGCCTTACCACTTGGCCACGGCGCCGTGCCCGTAACCTAACCCCGCGGAACCCTTCCCCTCAACCCGCTAGCGCGACAAAAACTCGACCACGGCAGGGCGCACCAGCTTCTGCTCGCACCCCGTGGCCAGATGTCCGCAGTCTCCCGCGAGCTCCAGCACCTCGGCGCGCGTCCACCTCGCCCAGTCGCGGATCGTCGCCGGGGTGACCATGTGGTCCTGCGCCGCCACCACCAGGAGCGACCGCGCCCGCACGCGGTTCGCCGCCTCCTCCAGCGAGCCCGCCACCCCGTGCGACACGTCGTGCCCCAGCATCGCGCGAAGCTGCGACGCCCAGTCCCACGGGTCGAACCGGCTCTTCAACGACGCCACCGACCGCTGGATCAGTGCGTCGGCGCTGTCGGGCGCCGTCCGGTTGACGTATGCGGGAGTGTTGAGCGCGAGCGCCTGGATCCCCTCGAGCACGGCCAACAACGAGTCGTTGGGCATCCCGCTCCGCATGCCGGTCTCGATCGCGCGGAGCTCGGTCCCCCAGAGCACCCGGTCGTACGCCGCGGTGCGAGGGGTCGGCACGATGGCGACGATGCGGCTCATGTAGCCGGGATACTGCACGCTCCACTGCACCGCCTGCATCCCGCCCATCGACGCGCCCATCACGGCGTGCACGTGCGACAGCGCGAGCGTCTCGGTGAGCAGGCGATGCTGCACGGCGACGAGGTCGCGCATGGTGAAATGGGGAAAGCTCGCGCCGTGCTGCCGGCTGCTCGTCGACGGCGACGCCGACTGCCCGTCTCCGAACGCGTCGATGGCCACGACGTAGTAGCGCGTCGTGTCCACGAGCCGGTCGGGCCCACCGATATAGAAGCCAAGCAGGTCGCCCGTGCGTCCGAGGAACCAGGTGGTGAAGACGACGGCGTTGTCGCGGGCTGGCGAGAGCCGGCCGTACGTCCGGTAGGCGACGCGGCACTCCTCGATCGCGCCGCCGCCTTCCAGCGGACAACGATCGAAGGTCGCCACACGGGGCGCGGGAAGCTGGGCGCTCGCCCTGCTCGCGAGGCCGACCAGCAGCGCCAGCGCGGCGCACGTGAGCCTGAAGTATCGTGTCATGCCAGGAAGCTGTATCGCCGCGGCACCCCGCGCGAGTGGCTCCGCCAACGGCGAGCGCTCGCGAGGCGCGGCTCTTGATAGCAAGTTGTCGCATGACCGATTCTCCGAGCCCGGCGTCCGAGGGCACCCCCGTCCCATCCGACCAGCCCGTCCCCGGCGAGCGCCGAGAGCGGCCGCGCCGGTGGTTCGTCCTGCCGTTCTGGAACATCATGTTCCGGACGCTGCGCATGCTCGCGGGCCATGCCGGCAACTTCTACTCGACGGTCGGCATCTTCCTCGTGGCGGGGGCGGTGGTGGCGGTCGCCGGGGTGCTCGGCTTTGCCGAGCTCGGGGAGCATGTGCGCGGCGGGGCGACGCAGGCGTTCGACGAGGGGGTGCTTCGCTGGATCGGCGCGCACCAGCACCCCGCCATCACCTCGGCAATGGTCGAGATCACCCCGCTCGGGACCGGCACCGTGGTGCTGATGGTCGTCGGCGTGGCGGCGCTCTTCCTCTGGCACACGGAGCACAAGCACTCGGCGCGCCTGCTCCTCGCCGCCACGGCGGGCAACATCCTGCTCAACGGGGCGCTCAAGCTGTACTATTCGCGTCCCCGGCCGCAGGTGTTCACGTGGGACACGCACGCCGTCAGCTCGTCGTTCCCGTCGGGGCACGCCATGAGCGCCACGGTGGTGTACGGAACGGTCGCGTACCTCGTCGCGCGCCTGCAGAAGCACACGGTCTCGCGAGTAGCGACCCTCACGGCGGCGGTGCTGATCATCCTGCTGATCTGCGGGACGCGGCTGTACCTCGGCGTGCACTATCCGTCGGACGTGCTGGGCGGGATCGTCGTCGGGCTGGCCTGGTCGGGCTTCTGCATGGCGACGCTCGAGGCGTCACTCGCGCTCGCGCGCCGGCGCGAGAACGCCGAAGAAGTAGAGGAGCGGGAGGCTCCCACCGAGCCGGCGTGACGCAGGAATGTCGCGAGGCTGCGCCGCCGCTGGAACGGGTGTTGCCCACTCCACCGCGAGCACGCGCGATGGCGCGTGCCCACTGCCCGTCTTTCCACCCGTAAAGGGAGCGTGCGACTGATGGCCGCAGCAAAACGGAAATCGAGTGGACGCAAGTACGGCCAGGCCGCCAGCAAGAGCGTGAAGCGGGCGTTGCACAAGCGGAAGACCGGCACGCTGAAGAGCGGCGCCGGCCGCCATCCCAAGGTGAAGAGCCGCGAGCAGGCCATCGCCATCGGACTTTCCGAGGCGCGCGAAGCCGGGGCCAAGGTGCCTTCCAAGCGCAGCTCGTCGAAGCGCTCGACGGCGAAGAAGGGAGGCGCCAAGCGCTCGAGCGCGAAGAAGCGCACCGCGACGAAGAGCACCGCGAAAAAGAGTACCGCGAAGAAGAGCACCGCGAAGCGCTCGACCGCGAGAAAGAGTACCGCGAAGAAGAGCACGTCCAGGAAGTCCTCCGCCAAGCGCTCGTCGGCGAAGAAGTCCTCGGCGAAGCGCTCGTCGGGCGGAAAGAAGCGCGCCAAGCGCAGCAGCTGAACCCGCAACTACGCCGGGTGGCGGATCGCCACCCGGCGTGTCGACTCAGCGCGTTGCGGCGGTCCCCACGATGAACGGCACCGTCGTCGGCTGCGCGCTCCCGCGCTCCGGCTCCTCGGTCACCGCCACGGCGTCGAGCGCGTTGCGGTCGAGCGCGTACTTCGCCCGCACGACTGCCTCACCGTCAGGGCCGGGCGTGAAGATGCCCGCACTGATCTTCGTGCTCGCCGTCACCAGCCAGAGCTGGTACGTGCGCCCCGGTCGCGGCGCCGGCAGATGATGTGCGACGAAGGTCCACGCATCCACCGAGCGGTCCCAGAACATCCGCGCCGAGGGGGCGCCCCCGGGGTTCGCTGCCAGCGTCATCACCGCCACGTCGGGCCCCGTGAGGTTCGCGATCAGGCGGTCCCGATCGGCGATCGCAACGCGCGAGGCTTCCAGCGCCGACGCGTCGG
Organism: Gemmatimonadales bacterium; assembly: GCA_038325515.1. Lineage (GTDB taxonomy): Bacteria > Gemmatimonadota > Gemmatimonadetes > Gemmatimonadales > Gemmatimonadaceae > AG11. The sequence continues at coordinate 17,546 of JBBQJC010000048.1, forward strand.
CAGCTCGGCTCACCGCCACGGCCCCCAGCGACGCGCGCAGCACGTCGCGCTCGTCCCAGGTGCGGACGAGCATCCCGATGCTCAGCACGGCGATGAGGCTCGCCGCCATCGCCGCCCAGTTGCTCGCCCTCCCCAGGTGGCGCGGCTCGGCCGCGGCCTCGATGGGGATCACATCGGCCGTCGTGGCGAGCGGGGTGCGCAGCGAAAAGTCCACCGTCGGATTGCGGTCGGCCTTCGCCCGCTCGAGGAGGCGGCCGCGCAGCCGATCGCGCTGTGCCGGCGACATCGGCAGCGGAGTGACCCCATACGCGAGCTGCGCCGCGGTGTCGCGCAGCGCCGTGAGATGATCGCGACACATCCTGCAGGTGGCCACGTGCGCCAGCGCGGCGTCCCGCTCCGCCGCGCTCAACGCGTCGAGCGAGAGCCCCTCGAGGGTGTCGCGCGTCTCTTCGTGTGTCATGCCGTGGCTCATCGCGCGACCTCGCGCAGCATCTGTAGGCGGCCCCGCAGCTTCTGCATCGCCAGCCGCGTGCGGGTCTTGATCGTTCCGAGCGGCTGGCCGGTCCGCTCGGCGATCTCCGACTGGCTCAGCCCGGAGAAGTAACCCAGCTCCAGCGCTTCCCGCTGCTCCGGGGGCAGATCGGACAGCGCCGCGAGGACGATGGTCCGCCGCTCGCTCGCCTCGGCATCCAGCCCGGGATCGCCCTCCGCCGCCGCCTCGAAAATGGGTGCGGTCCCCTCCCCGTCCAGCGGCTCCTCGCGGCGCCGCTTCACCGCGCGCACGCGGTCGAGCGCACGGCTTCTCGCGATCGTCAGCAGCCAGGTCTGCGCCGAGCCGCGCGCCGGATCGAACCGGCCCGCCTGCCGCCACGCCTGCCAGAATACCTCCTCCACCACGTCGTCCGCCTCGTCGGGCCGCTGCAGTATCCGCACGACGATGGCGTGCACGTAGGCATGCCAGCGATCGTACAGGACACCGAGCGCCTGCTCGTCTCCCGCCGACATCCGCTGCAACAGCGACGCGTCGGCCGGCGCGCCTCCCGCGGTCTCGACGGGGGGAACTTCTGCGCTCGGGGAGAGATACGGCGGCGTGGGGGCGGATGGATCCATGCGGCGATCAATGTAGCGTTCTTTCTTCCCGGGGTGCAAACGATGCTCGCTCCGGCGCGGCCTCGCTCCTCGCCTGTTCTCCAGATATCCTGCACCGCACCGCTCTCGCGCTTCCCGACTGCCTGAATGAACCTCGCACCGCGCGCGCGGCGATGACCGCGCCGATTCGACCGGAGCATCACGACGCGTACGCCGCGCTGCGTCACCGCGACTTCCGCTGGTACATCATCAGCCTGTTCGCCATGACGCTCGGCTCGCAGTTGCAGGGCGTGGTCGTCGGGTGGCAGGTCTATGCCATCACGCACGATCCCCTCTCGCTGGGACTGATCGGGCTCGCCGAGGCGCTTCCCTTCATCGCGATCGCCCTCCCCGCGGGCTACCTCGCCGACCGCTGGAACCGCCGGACCATCAGCGTGATCGGGCTGGCCGTGCTGGCAGTGTGCTCGCTCGCGCTGCTCGCGCTCAGCGCGGTGCCCGGGCTGCTGGCGCGCGCCGGCATCGCGCCGGTGTACGCGGTCCTCTTTGCCAGCGGCATCGCGCGCAGCCTGCTCCAGCCCGCGCGACAGGCGATGAACGCCGAGATCATCCCGCGTGCCGTGTACGAGAACGCCATCGCCTGGCGCAGCAGCACGTGGCAGACCGCCGCGGTGGTCGGTCCCGCAGTGGGCGGGCTCCTCTACGGATTCGCCGGCGCGGTGGTCTCGTATGGCGTGGATGCCGCGCTCATGCTGCTCGCCCTGGTGGGGTTTCTCGTCATCCGCTACCTGCCCGCGGAGCGGGAGCGGGAGACCGCCCCGATCCTCACCGGTCTGGTGACCGGGCTCCGGTTTGTCTTCCGCGAGCCGGTGATCCTGGGCGCCCTCTCCCTCGACCTCTTTTCCGTCTTCCTCGGAGGCGCCGAGGCGCTCCTGCCGGTGTTCGCGTCGGAGATCCTCCGGGTGGGGCCGCAGGGGCTGGGCATCCTTCGTGCGGCCCCCGCCGCGGGGGCGGTGCTCATGGGTCTCTCCCTGGCCCACCGCCCCCCGATCGAGCGGGCGGGCCGAACGATGCTGGCGGCGGTCGGGGTATTCGCCCTCTCCATCATCGGCTTCGGCCTCTCGCGGAGCTTCTACCTGTCCCTGGTGCTGCTGGGGTTGAGCGGGATGGCGGACAACGTCAGCGTGGTGATCCGGTCCACTCTGCTGCAGCTGCTCACCCCGCCGGAGATGCTGGGGCGCGTTTCTGCGGTGAACTCCATCTTCATCGGTTCCTCGAACGAGCTGGGGGCGTTCGAGTCGGGGGTCGCGGCCAGGCTGCTGGGGACGGTTCAGGCGGTCGTGCTTGGCGGGACTGCCGCCCTGCTGGTCGTCGGGGCGACGGCCAGGCTCGTTCCTCGCCTGAGGCGGCTTGGACGTATCACATGACGTGCATTTTTGACAAATTTTTGATGAATTTCTTGTTTTTTTGCGACTCTTCGTGCTTATTTGACAAGTATCGGTGAACTCTCTGCGCTAAAGAGTCATTCGGCACGCGCCCGTATCTTCAGCGCCATTCGCCCTCAGCCCCCGCACGATCCATGAGCTCCCCCGCCCTTCCCTCGCGCAAGGCCACTATCCGGGACCTGATCGCCCGCGGTCCGGCCTCCTCCGGCAATGGCGCGTCCGATGCTGCCGGCCACGTGCAGACCTCTGCCTACTTCGGGATCAACACCTTCGGCGCGCGGCAGATGCGCGACAAGCTGCCCAAGGAGGTCTCGATCAAGCTGGCCTCCTCGATCCGGCACGGAAAGAAGCTGGATCTCGACGTGGCTCCCGTCGTGGCGCAGGTCATCAAGGAATGGGCGATCAGCCGGGGCGTCACCCACTTCACGCACTGGTTCCAGCCGCAGACCGGGCTCACGGCCGAGAAGCACGACGCCTTCCTGAGCTTCGACGACAACAAGCGGCCGATGGAGGCCTTCACCGCCTCGCAGCTCATCCAGAGCGAGCCCGATGCGTCGAGCTTCCCCAGCGGCGGGCTGCGCGCCACCTGGGAGGCGCGCGGCTACACGGCGTGGAACCCGGCCAGCCCGGTATTCATCGTCGAGTCGGCCGGCACGCGGACGCTCTGCATCCCCTCCGTCTTCATCGGCTACAACGGTGAGGCGCTGGACGAGATGACCCCGCTGCTCCGAAGCTCCGACGTCCTCTCCGACAAGGCGATCGAGCTGCTCGAGCTGCTCGGGGACCAGGGAGTGCAGCGGGTCTTCACCACGCTCGGCGCGGAGCAGGAGTACTTCCTGATCGACCGCAACTACTTCGCGATGCGCCCCGACCTCGTGATGGCGGGCCGCTCGCTCGTCGGCGCGCCGCCGCCGCGCGGCCAGCAGCTCGAGGATCACTACTTCGGGGGCATCCCGGAGCGCATCCAGGCGTGCATCGCCGAGGTGGAGCACGAGCTGTACAAGCTCGGCGTGCCGATCATCACGCGGCACAACGAGGTCGCGCCATCCCAGTTCGAGATGGCGCCCCTGTACGAGGAGACGGACATCGCCGTCGACCACAACCAGCTCGTCATGGCGACGCTGCGAAAGGTGGCGCTGCGCCACGGGCTGCAGGCGATCCTCCACGAGAAGCCCTTCGCCGGCATCAACGGCTCGGGGAAGCACTGCAACTGGTCGCTCTCCATCGCCGCGGACAACCCCGAGCTCGACGGCTTCAACCTGCTGAAGCCGGGCAAGACCCCGCACCAGAACGTCCGCTTCCTCGTCTTTCTCGCCGCGGTGCTCCAGGGTGTGCACCGGCACGCGGGGCTTCTGCGCGCGGGCATCGCGTCGAGCGGCAATGAGCACCGGCTCGGCGCCAACGAGGCACCGCCGGCGATCATCTCGGTGTTCATGGGCTCCATGCTCACGCGGGTGATCGAGGCGATCGCCGACGGGAAGAGCTCGACGAACGCCGCGCAGGCGATGATCAAGCTGGGCGTGGCGCGGCTGCCGGAGATCGAGCGCGACAACACCGACCGCAACCGCACGTCGCCGTTCGCCTTCACCGGCAACAAGTTCGAGTTCCGCGCCGTGGGCTCGTCGGCGTCGATCGCCTTCCCGATCGTGCTGCTCAATGCCGCCGTCGCCGAATCGCTGGGCGAGATCACCGAGGAGATCCGCGCGAAGCTGAAGCGGGGCAAGTCGGTGGACGACGTGGTGCTCGCCGTGGTGCGGGACGTGTTCAAGCAGAGCGCGGCGATCCGCTTCGAGGGCAACAACTACTCCGACGAGTGGGTGAAGGAGGCGGAGACGCGCGGGCTGCCCAACCTTCGCCGGTCGCCGGAGGCGCTGGACCAGCTCCTCACGCGCCAGTCGCGCGCCCTCCTCACGAAGCTCGGCATCTTCACGAAGGCGGAGCTGGAGTCGCGCTATCACGTGCGGCTCGAGCGCTACGTGAAGGACATGCTCATCGAGATGTACACGCTCAAGGAGATGGTGGACACGCAGATCCTTCCGGCCGCCTATGGATACGCCGGCTCGCTGGCCGCCGCGGCGGCGCACGCCGTGGCGGCGGGGATCACCAACGTGCCGCAGGTGGGAGCGGCGAACGCCGTCGGCGGGATGATCGAGGCGCTGCAGGAGAGCCGTCACCGCCTGGTGGCGACGATCGAGAAGGCGGAGGGGATGCACGACGACCTGGGCCGGCAGGCGAAGCTGCTGACCGGAGCCGGCGCCGATGCCATGGCGGCGGTGCGCGAGTACGCAGACGCGCTGGAGCTCACGGTGGACGACGAGCGCTGGCCCCTCCCGAAGTACCGCGAGATGCTCTTCCCGGTCTGAGCCACAACGCCGGCAGTGACGCGAGGGGCACACTGGAACCAGTCCGGTGCGCCCCTCGTAGTGTCCTGGACAGCGAACCTTCGTCTTACCGTCCTCCGTCCCGCCCGGTATTATCTCCTCCATGGACCTTTACGGTTTCTCGCTCGCGCTGGGTGCGGCGGGATTGGGCGTCATGGCACTCGGCGGGCTCTCGCACGGCGGCCATGCCGGACACACGGGGCACGGTGGCCACGCCGGGCACAGCGGCCACGCCGGACATGACGTCCACGCAGGACACGCTGGACATGGCGGACACGCGGGCCATGCGCACGCCGCGGGCGACCATGCCGCCCATGAAGGCTCCGGATGGGCGTCGGCGCTCCTCTCGCCGCGCGTGATCTTCTCCCTGCTGGTCGGGTTCGGCGCGGGAGGGCTGGCCGCGCTCCCCCTCGGCGAGCCCTGGCGCGCCGGCGCGGCGATCCTCGGCGCGGCCGGGTTCGAGACGCTGCTCGTCGGGCCGATCTGGCGCTTTCTCTTTCGCTTCGAGTCCGCGCCGGCCACCACGCTCGACACCAGCGTCGAGGACGACGCGCGCGCCGTCTCCAGCTTCGACCGCGACGGCTGCGGTCTCGTGGCGCTCGAGGTGGACGGACAGATCGTGCAACTCCTCGGCACGCTGAGCGCGGACGATCGCGCCCGGGGCGTGCGCATCCGCAGCGGAGACTTGCTGCAGGTCTCGAGCGTCGATGCCGCTCGCAACCGTTGCGTCGTTCGTCCAACGGACCGCTGACGGATCCTCCCTCTTTCCCTCCTATGTCTACCCTGATCTGGATCGGCGCGATTCTCGTCGGTGTCATCGTCGTCCTTCCCGCCATCGTCGCTTCGTTCCTCCGCAACGTGGAAGCGGGCACCATCCGGCTCGTGAGCTGGCTGAATGGCGGCAGCGTCATCTACCGCGGGCCCGGCAAGTCGAAGGAGATCCCCCTGCTCACCACCGGGACGACGATCTCCAGCAAGGTGATCAACGTCGACCTCGACATCACCGACCAGACCGCCGATCTCGATGACAACGGCACGCCGCAGCCGATCAAGGTGCGCGTGCTCGCCAGCGCCATCGTCTCCGTGGGCGACACCGACCAGTTGATCAAGACCGCCGCGAACCGCTTCTTCGCCAAGCCCGAGGCGGACCAGGTCAACACGCTCACCGACCTCCTTTCCAGCTCGGCGCGCCGGGCCATCAACCTGCTGACGCACGACCAGCTCTTCTCGGCGAAGGGCCCGTCGCGTGCGCTCCCCCCCGGCACCTCCAGCGCCACGGCGGTCGTGGCCGCTCCACGCCAGCTTCCCGCCACCGTCGACGGGTCGGGGATGGACGGGATGGAGGACGACGACGATCCGCTCGCGGTGATCATCCGGAAGGCGTGCTCGCGCGAGCTCACCGACCTGGGACTCATCTTCAACTCGCTCAACATCAAGGTCGTCCAGAGCGAGGTGGCCGACGCACGGCGCCGCATGTCCGCCGCGGAGGCCTCGGCGACGGCCGACATCGTCTCGGCGCAGCAGGCGCGCCGCGCGAAGGAAGCCACGATCGAGGCGGAACGGATCATCTCCGACCGCCAGCGCGAGCTGGAGCAGACGCGCGCCGGCAACGCGGCGCTCATCGCCCAGGCCGAGGCCAAGCGCCAGGAGGCGATGGGTGGCCAGCGCATCGCCGAGCTGGAAGCGACGCAGATCGCGCAGGCACGGGCCGACGCGCAGCGCGTCACGATCGAGGCGCAGGCGGCCGCCGAGGCCGAGGCGATTCGCATTCGCACCGTCGCGTCCGCGCAGGCGGAGAGCATCGAGAAGGTGAACAAGGCCATCGCGGCGGGCGGCGAGAGCTACTTCCGCTACCGCCAGATCGAGATGCTCCCCACGATCGCGCCGGCCATCGCCGAGGCGCTCGCCCAGGCGCGGCTCGTCACGATCTCCGGCAGCGAGGACGGAGGCGCCCCGAACGGCGCCACGAACCAGATCGCCAGCGTCATCCAGACCGTGCTCGCGGCGCAGCTCGTGACGAAGGGCGGGCTCCTCGAAGGGGACAAGAAATAGGGTTGGGGGTTCGGGGTGTCGGGTGTGAAGCTTGGGGTTCGGAATTGGAGTCTGATGTGGGAAGTTCGAGGTGAGAGGTCAGGCGAGGGGCACACCGGGCTGATGCCGGTGTGCCCTTCGTCGCGAGCAGCCACGGCGAACCACTCACGGCTCATCGCTCATGACTCAAGACTGATGACCCCTCGCGCACCGTTCACCGTTCACCGCACACCGCTCACCCCGAACCCCGAACCGTTGGGCGGTAAGTCCAATTCTTGCTTCACGCGCGCCCATGAACTGGACACTCATCGCACTGGGCGTCGTCGCCCTCGTCGTGGGCACGCTCGCCCTCGCCGGCATCATGGGCTCCGTGCAGAGCTCCCCCTGCCGCGACGTGAAGGATACCGAGGGCGGGGTGGGGCCCGGCGTCGGCGATGCCGGCTTCACCCGGGCGATGGAGCTCGTGAGCCGCACGACTCTCTCGCCGGGGAACGCGGTGGAGATCTTCATGAACGGCGACGAGACCTATCCCCGGCTCTGGGAGGATCTCCGCGCCGCGCGCGAGTCGATCACCATCCAGATGTACTACTGCGAGAAGGGGAAGATGGCCGACACCCTTCGCGAGATTCTGCTGGAGCGGGTGCGCGGCGGCGTCACCGTGTATTTCCTCTACGACGCCTTCGGCTCCACGCTGCCCGACGAGTACATCGAGTCGCTCGACGCCGGCGGGGTGCGGACCGCCAAGTTCCGCCCCCTCCGCTTCTGGACGGCGCACAAGACGCAGCATCGCGCGCACATCCGCGTCGTCTGCATCGACGGGCGGCTGGGATACACGGGTGGCTTCGGTATCGCCGACAAGTGGTACGGCAACGGCCGGGACAAGGACCAGTGGCGCGATTCCAACGTCCGCTTCACCGGCCCCGCCGTGCTGCAGCTCCAGTCGGCCTTCGTGGCCTGCTGGACGGAAGCGACCGGCGACCTCCTGGTGGGCGACGTCATCTTCCCGCCGGAGGTGGAGCGCCTCGATGACGGTGCCTTCTGCGGATTGATGCACGGCGCGCCCGGCGTCGGCAGCTCCACGGCGGAGCGCTTCTTCGCCCTGTCCATCGCCGGCGCGCGCCGGCGTCTCTACATCACGAATTCCTACTTCGTGCCGGACATCGATTTCCGGAAGATGCTCATCGATTCGGCGAAGCGAGGGGTCGACGTCCGCGTGCTCACCGCGGGCGAGTCGAGCGACGTGAAGAGCACGCTCTACGCCGGCCGCGCGCGCTACGAGGAGCTGCTGCGCGGCGGCGTGCGGATCTACGAGTACCGCACCACCATGATGCACGCCAAGACGCTGGTGGTGGACTCGCAGTGGGGCGCCGTCGGAAGCATGAACGCCGACAACCGCTCGCTCTCCTTCAACGAGGAGACCGTGCTGCTCATGCTGGGCGACGACTCCGGCTCGACGCTCGAGCGGCACTTCACCGAGGACCTCGAGCACGCCGACGAGGTGACGCTCGACGTCTTCGTGCGTCGCGGGATGATGGAGCGGCTCAAGGAGCACGCGGCCCATCTGCCATGGCGCGTCCTGTAGCGGCGCGGCGCGTCCAGGCTCAGTACTTGGCCAGGTAGGCGTCCAGCTCCCAGTGCGACACGCGCGTGCTGTACTCGCGCCATTCCTGCCGCTTGGCGGCGAGGAAGTGCTGCGTGATGTGCGGCCCGAGCGCGGCGGTGATGACGTCGTTCTTCTCGAGCTCGTCGCACGCCTCGTTCAGGTCGGCCGGCAGGTCGTCGATGCGCAGCCGCCGCTTCTCGCGATGCGACATCTCCCAGATGTTCTCGTTCACCGGCTCGCGGTGGTCGGCCTGCGTGCGCACTCCGTCCAGCCCCGCGGCGAGCATCACGGCGAGCGCGAGATACGGGTTGGCCGACGGGTCGGGCACTCGATGCTCCACCCGCGTGCCCAGCCCGCGGCGCTCCGGGATGCGCAGCATCGGCGAGCGGTTGCGCATGCTCCACGCGACGTTCACCGGCGCCTCGTAGCCCGGCACGAGGCGCTTGTACGAGTTGACGAGCGGATTCGTGATGGCACACGTGCCACGCGCATGGCGCAACAGCCCACCGATGTAGTGCAGCGCTGTCTCGCTCAACTCCCACTGCGCGCCCTTGTCCCAGAACGCATTGGCGTTCCCCTTGAAAAGCGACTGATGCGTGTGCATCCCGCTCCCGTTCTGCCCGAAGATCGGCTTCGGCATGAACGACGCGGCCAGGCCGAAGCGCTGCGCAACGACTTTCACGACAAACCGGAACGTCGCGATGTTGTCGGCCGTGGTGAGCGCATCAGCGTAGCGGAAATCGATCTCGTGCTGCCCGTGCGCCACCTCGTGATGCGCCGCCTCCACCTCGAATCCCATCAACTCGAGGTCCTGCACCACCGCGCGCCGGGCCTCTTCCCCCAGGTCCACCGGGGCAAGGTCGAAGTATGCGCCCACGTCGTGCGTCTGCGTCGTCGTCTCCCCGTTCGGACCACGCTTGAACATGAAGAACTCGGCTTCCATGCCGGCCTTCATCGTGTAGCCCATGGAATCCGCGTCGGCGATCACCCGCTTCAGCGCACCGCGCGGATCGCCGGGAAAGGGCGAACCGTCCGCGAGGTTCACGTCACAGATGACACGTGCGACGCGATGCTCGGGATCGCCCCACGGGAACACGCGAAACGTGGAGAGATCCGGCGCGAGGAGCATGTCGCTCTCCTCGATGCGCACGAAGCCCTCGATGCTGGAGCCGTCGAACATGATGTCGCCGGCCAGCGCCTTCTCGAACTGGCTCGCGGGCAACTCGACGTTCTTGTTGATGCCGAGGATGTCGGTGAACTGCAGGCGCAGGAACGCGACGTTGAGTCGCCGCGCCAGCGCGAGGACATCCTTGGGCGAAGCTTCCTTGAGGTCGGGCAGCGGTACGGGAGATTCGATCACGCGCTGAAGATACTCTGGATCTGACTAACTGAAAGTCCAACAGTCTGACGGTCTGACTGTCAGACAGCGGGTCAACTGAAGTCTGACAGCTGTTGCCTACACGACTCGGTCGCCGGGCTGGCGTGGTGCGTTCCGTAAGCCGGCGAGTTGCACAAGCGGCGCATTTACCTGGTTGTGTATCTAGAATAGCGGTCAGGCCAGACAGTTGACCCGCTGTCA
>JBBQJC010000049.1:0-27299 GCA_038325515.1 Gemmatimonadales bacterium
CGGCAGTCGGCGCAGCGTCTTCGAGGCGACGGAGCGGGCGACGCTCCGGCCCTTGCCGGCCGAGCGGTACGCGCTCGCGGAGTGGAAGACGGCCAAGGTCAACATCGACTACCACATCTCGGTCGAGGGCCATCTCTACAGCGTGCCGTACCGGCTGGTCGGCGCGGCGGTGTCCGTGCGCCTCACGGCGACGATGCTCGAGATTCTGCATCAGGGGACCCGGGTCGCCGCGCATGCGCGGAGCGCCGTGAAGGGTCGGTGCACCACCGAGCCCACGCACCGCCCCAAGTCGCACCAGCGACACCTCGACTGGAGCCCCTCGCGGCTCGTCGCGTGGGGCGCGAGCATCGGCGACGCGACGGCCCGCGTGGTCGAGGCCACCCTCGCGAGGCAGCCGCATCCGGAGCAAGGGTATCGGGCCTGTCTCGGACTCTTATCGCTCCGTCGCCGCTATGAGCGCACACGGCTGGACGCCGCGAGCGTGCGCGCGCTGGCCTCTGGGGCGGTGAGTTATCGCGCGGTCAAGTCGATCCTCGCCACGGGCCTCGACCAGCTCCCCCTCGAGGCGGAGCCGCCGACGCTCCATCTCCCGGTCGCGCATGCCCATGTGCGGGGCGCGGCCTACTACCACTCGTGCCTCACCCTCGACGCGACCTCCCCTGACCGGTCGGCCGTCGAGCCCGATGTCCTCAGGCTCTGTGGAGACCCCGTATGCTGATTGAACAGACGCTCACGATGCTGCACGCCCTCAAACTCACCGGCATGGCCGCCGCGCTCGCGGAGCAGCGGGGCCTCCCGGACCTCGCGGCCCTGACCTTCGAGGAACGCCTCGCGCTCCTGCTCGAGCGCGAGCAGGGCGCACGACACGACCGGCAGCTCACGCGGCTCCTGCAGCTCGCCCGCTTTCGCCATGCCGCGTGTGTGGAGGATGTGAACTTCCGCACGAAGCGGGGCCTCGAACGCGGCCCGTTTCTGCAGCTCGCGGGCGGCGAGTGGATCCGGCAGCACCAGACGCTCTTGATCGTCGGTCCAACCGGGACGGGGAAGACCTGGTTAGCCTGCGCCTTGGGACAGCACGCGTGTCGCCAAGGGCACACCGTGCGCTATGTGCGACTGCCTCGCCTCCTGAGCGAGGACTTCGTGCATGCGCGCGCGGACGGCTCGTATCGCAAGCTCATGCACACGCTGGCCCGGACCGATCTGCTGATCCTCGACGACTGGGGCCTCGCCCCACTTGGGGACCGAGAACGGCGGGACCTCCTCGAACTCGTCGAGGAGCGCGCCGGGCGGCGCGCCACCCTCGTCACGAGTCAATTGCCAGTGGAGCACTGGCACGAGATGATCGGCGACGCCACCTTCGGGGACGCCATCCTCGACCGGCTCGTGCATCACGCACAACGGCTCACCCTCACCGGCGGCTCGCTCCGCCGTCTCGCGCCCACGACGAAAGCAGCCGCGACCCACGCTGACTAACCGATCCACGGCCCCCCGCATCCCCTGATCACCATGAACCGAAACGCGTGATCACCTTGGACCGAACCACTGATCACCATGAACCGAACCGGCTGATCACCTTGGTCCGAAATGCGTGATCAACTTCGCCGAAATACGCATCGACATCGCCTGCGGCAACGCGGCAATCCGAACCAACCTCACCCTCGCCGACATTGGCGCGTATCCGGAGGCGGTGCGCGAGACGCTGACGTCGCTCGCGAACGAGATCGCCGACGTGGTGAGCTTCGGCATCGGCCGCAAGAACCGGTCGGACGACGCCCCGGTCGATCACTCCCTATTCGACGACCCGGCCTGGGACGCCGTCCCCGCGCAGCACCGGCCGGCGCTGATCGCCAAGGCGCGCACCCAGCTCGGCACCGTCGGCAGCGGCAATCACTACGTCGACGTCTTCGCCGACGAGGCGGGCGCGCTCTGGGTAGGCGTCCACTTTGGCTCGCGCGGGCTTGGTCACACGATCGCTTCCGCATTCCTCGCGATCGGTCAGGGGACGACGTGGGGCGAACGCGTGCCGGAGACCGAGACGCTGCTCGACCTCGCGAATCCTGCGGGGCACGACTACTGGCACCTGATGAGCCTCGCCGGCCAGTACGCCTACGCGGGGCGGGAGTGGGTCGCGCGCAAGGTGGTCTCGCTGCTGGGCGGGACGGAGCTGGAGCTCGTGCACAACCACCACAACTTCGCGTGGAAGGAGGTGCACGGGGGAGAGGAGGTCGTCGTCATCCGCAAGGGCGCGACTCCCGCCTTCCCCGGCCAGCTCGGCTTCATCGGCGGGTCGATGGGCGACGACGCGGTGATCGTCCGCGGCACGACCGCCGAGTCGGCGAGCGAGGAGACGCGCGTCCTGCAGACGGAGGCGCTCTATTCAACTGTCCACGGCGCTGGACGGGTGATGTCGCGCACCCGCGCCGCGGGGAGCCGGTACAAGCGCGGCGCGCAGAAGCTCAAGGGCGAGATCACCCGCCAGATGATGAGCGAGTGGACGAAGACGAAGGGTGTGATCGTCCGCGGCGGCGACGTGGACGAGAGCCCGCACGTGTATCGCCGGCTCCCCGACGTGCTGCAGGCGCAGGGGAGCACGATCGAGGTGCTGCACACGCTCACGCCGCTGGTCGTGGTGATGGCGGGGGCGGGGGAGGTGGATCCGTACAAGGATTGACCTGACGCACAGGCGCGAAACGCTTGTCGGGATCCATCGTGACTCCGGAGACTGACCCAGTGTCTGAAGAGCTGGCTCGTGAGGCTCGCGGATGCGCGGGCGACGATCGAGGCGTGGCGGTCGACTACATCGTCGCTCGGCCACACAACGGCCTCACCGGTCGAACCCCCAGCGAATGTGCCAGCGAGATGCAATCGAGTGCAGCTTTTACTATCCCATCCACCGGACTGCAATAAGTCCTGGATCCGAGATGGGGGGTCATGTCACGTTAATTCACGGCATGAGCGGGATGAACTCAGCGTCCGTCCAGATGGGGTGTGCGAAGGTCCATTGCTGATGTCGCCGAGGGTAGGACCGGATGTCATGAGACACGCCAACGTTGAGAATCGGCTCAGGAGGGGCGCGGTGCTCTGTTGACAGCATCAGCACCAGAAATAGGTTCTGCCGTCCAACAACGGCGATCGTATGATCGCCATTGAGCCGCGCGATCGTCGCACGGTCAGTCCTGCCCCCATCTTCGCTGGAGAAGTGCATGAAGCGCGACTCGCTCGTCTTTCTAGGTGTCTGCTTGATAGCTCTCGGAGGATGTCAGCCGGAGCTGAGCACATCGGCCGCCATATCGTCTGTTGGAGGCACCAAGGGTCTAACGGCCTGGGATCAGCAAGGGGTGTCAGAGCTCACATATGTCGCGTCGGAGCAACATGCCGACATCAAGTTCAGTTCTACGTTCGTTGATTCGGCAGCGTTCGTTGCGACGACACGTGCAGCGTACGGGGGACGTCATGGACGCGTTAGCGCGTCGGGCACGGCAACCGCCCCGCGGACGCTCGAGGGCAACTCACTTCGCGCGGAAGGCGTGGACCTTATCAACGCGATGCGGCTGGATGCGTCACCGGCTGGCCTGCATCGATACCTCGTGAGCCATGGCCGCGTGCTCAAGCGTAGCGAGGAGTTGACAGATGGTGGTGGGACTGAACTTGTATTCTCCCTGAGTGGGAAAGAGGTTGGGCGACTGAAGCGTGGTGGCCGGCGAAACGCGAGCTTGCGTGCGTGGAGCGGCGTGCCGACGAAGGTCATCGGCTTTGATTGTGAAGTTGACAATCCGCCAGAAGACTGCGTCGATCCGTCGCAAGAGGTCGCGGATGGACTCGCCCTCGCTGCAGATGCTCAATTAGCAACGGATGCTATGGTCAGTCTCTACGCTAACGCGAGCGCCCCAGCACGAAATGCTTGTCAGGGAGCGTACAATGCAGTGTTCGTAACTGGCGCAATCTTCTTCGGAACCGCCGCCGCCGCCGAGATATCGGCGGACGTGGGCGCGTTCCCTGTCACATGGAAGCTGGCGAGGATGCTGCCTGCGCAGGGAATTGGATTCTGGCTCGCCGCCGGAAATCTGCAGGATTGTCTGCAAGCAAACGGCCCCGGACGTCCGGCGTGACCGCCTACACACTGATCGCTGCCGCTCTCGGCATCGCAGCCATTGCATTTGCACTCGCCGCATTGGGGAGAGGCCAGTCTGCTTCATCTCGAGTGCGCCGGATTCTCGCGGCCATCGGGTACGCCCTGGTTGCTCAGCAGTGCTTCTTGAAAGCGAGTACCGGCAGAATTCATCTTGGGCTGCTGGTATCCGGGGTTGTGATCCTGTTCCTCGCTGCGATGATCGCGCTGTATGGTGTGGGCAAGGTGCGCCGAACGAGAATCCCCTGACGCGTTTATCGGCTCAGCCACTGAGCCAAGTGACACAGTAGAACCGAGGAGCGGCTGGTTGACAGGGGTGTGACTACCGAGATCCGCCCCTGTCATCGACCCTTCCGCACCCATCTCCTCCTCTCCGAGCTCGGCCAGGACCAATTGGCCGCGCGGCACGCTTGAATCGCGCGCGAACGAGATCGCCCACGTTGTCAGCTTCGGCATCAGTCGGAAGTAAGGCTCCGCCGACGCCGCCCTCGATCACCCCCTGTTCGACGACCCGGCCTGGGACGCGGTCCCCGGGGCAGCACCGCCAAGTCCTGCTCGCCAGGGCCCACGCCCAGCTCGGTACGGGCGGTAGCGCGAAGTACGGTGTCGACGTCTTCGCCGACGAGTCCGGCGCGCTCTGGGTCGGCGTCCACTTCGGCTCGCGGGGGCTCGGCCACACGATCGCCTCGGCCGTCCTCGCCATCGGGCAGGGGAAGGAGTGGGGCGAGCGGGTACCCGAGACCGAGACGCTGCTCGGCCTCGCGAACCCCTAGGGACACGACTACTGGCACCTGATATCCCTCGCCGGCCAGTACGCCTACGCGGGACGGGAGTTGGTGGCGCGGAAGGTCGTCTCGCTCATGGGCGGCACCGAGCTGGAGCTCGTGCACAACCACCACAACTTCGCGTAGAAGGAGGTGCACGGCGGGGAGGAGGTGGTAGTGATCCGCAAGGGTGCCACCCCCGCCTTCCCCGGCCAGCTCGGCTTCATCGGCGGGTCGATGGGCGACGACGCGGTGATCGTCCGCGGCACGACTGCCGAGTCGGCGACCGAGGAGACGCGCGTCCTGCAGACGGAGGCGCTCTACTCGACTGTCCACGGCGCGGGACGGGTGATGTCGCGCACCCGCGCCGCGGGGAGCCGCTACAAGCGCGGGGCCCAGAAGTTCAAGGGTGAGATCACCCGTCAGAACAAGGATTGATCTGTCAGCCAGACGCTCGCTTCGCTTCCACGGGATGCCATTGATGTGCTCTCATCCCGCACGAGCGAGCGGAGCGAGGCGAGTGTCGGGATCCACTCTCACTGCACCGGCGCGAGTCTGCCGACATCGCTCCTGCCTTCCGCATGACCCATGTCAGGATGAGCTAGCAGCCGGCGGGCGCTTTCCACAGCGTTGTCGCCGTCTCTCGCGGCCTCGTCTGAACCGCTCCGGAGAACCCCGGGTGGTTCACCCTGTCAGGCGCCGCTCGTGCATTACGTATGACGATGCTCCTCCTCAACAAGCATGCTGGTCTCGGCCAGCCCGGTTGAACGCAAGCCCCTGATCAGCAGCCAGACGCCCAACGCCACCTCGAAGAGAAAGATGGGCATGTCGAACGCCCAGGCGTTGATGATCGCGTCGAAGTGTGGGACGATGATGAAGGCGAACGCACAGAGCATGCACCATGCGGAGGAAACCACTCCGAAGCCTGCCAATGCTCGAGGGATATACCTGGATCTGAACAACAGGTAGCTGCCCATCGTGGAGGCCAATCCCCAGAATGGCAGGCCAATGTAGTACGCGTCGTAGCCCGAGGAGAGGTGAAGCCGGGCGAGCGTCTGCAGTTGAGTGGTCTCGAAGACCGACAAGTAGGCAGCGTCACCGAGGAGCCGCAAGGTGCCAAGCATGCTCAGAGCGGACACACCCCACATCATGGCGACTATCATCCAACACGATGCGGCAACCAGGGCGAGCGTGCGATTCACGGGCCCGAGGAGCTGGTAGAGCGCGGCCAGCAGTACGATGATCGCTACAGCGTACATCAGGTTGCAAGCGATGTTGATGCGGAACAGTGCTTCGTGTGCCATGATGTTGCGGGCGGTATCCACGGCGCTGCTCGGGACGCTGAGGCGAAAGCTGATACCGAAGTTCGCAACAACCACGATCACCTTCGAGAACAGCAAGGCAAACCCCGCGAGTCTGGCAGCTTGCGATTGTGCTTCGTCGATGCTTGCAATCGAGGTCATGTGTTCTGCCTCGCGGATTCAGGTACAACCCATGTCATCGTCGCTGTCAGGACCCCGGAGCCTGCGCCGGCGACCCCGACGCCCGCGGCCACAATCATCTATTTCAGGATGGATGTGCACAAGGACTCGATCAGCATCGCCGTGCTCCCGGCGCTGGCGAACGCGCCCAGGCGACTTCGGGGAGCGCGTCCCGCTCGATGGCAGCTTCCACGACTGGTTCGCACCCCCGCGCGCCAAGCCCCCCGAACGCAGCCCCTCGAAGCGTCTCCTCGACGTCAACTACCCACATAGTTGACAAAGCCACCCCTCCATCCCATCTTCACCTATGGGCATAGTTGACCGCTGCCCCTTCCCGCGGATCGAGGTGAACCGATGGACGGCACGCTGGGCGAACGTGAGCTGGACGTGATGTCCACACTCTGGCGCGAGGGGCCCGGCACGGTCGCCGATGTGCGCGACCGCCTCCCCGTCCCGCTCGCCTACAACACGGTCCTCACGATCCTCCGGAACCTCGAGACCAAGAGCTTCGTCGGTCACACGGCAGAGGGGCGGCTCTTCCGCTACCATCCCGTCGTCGATGAAGCGACTGTGCGAGGGAATGCACTCACGCGCCTGGTCGGCCGCCTCTTCAGCGGATCGCCCGCACACCTCATGGCGCATCTGGTGAACAGCGAGCACCTCTCGGCGGCGGAGCTCCGCCACCTTCATCGCGTGATCGACGAGCGGCTGCGCCCGACCAGGTCGCGGCTCCAGCGTGGAGGCACCGCCGGCGACGCCAACCCGAAAGAGCCTGCCGAGCGCGTTGCGCCACGGCCGAGCCGCCGGCGGAGACCTGAATGATCGCGCTATGGATGGCCTATGCGACGCTCACGGCGGCGCTCTTCGTCGGCGGCGCGTGGTTTCTCGAGCACGCGCTCGAAGGCCGAGGCGTGGCGACGCGGTGGCTCTGGGTGTGTGCAACGGGCAGCACCTTGATCGTTGCGACTGCCGGCGCGGTCGTGCCGTTTCTTCGTGCACCTGCCGCTCGCGTCGAGTCCAGACAGCAAGCGTCCACCGGACCATCGCCTGCGAACGCGTCACAGGCCCTCTTCGCGAGCGCGAACTGGGTCGCGACGACGGAGCTCGCACCGTCGATGCACCCGGAGGGCAGGACGTCTGATGTCGTGATCGCCTTCGCCTCCGAGACGATCGAGTCGCTGGGCATGGCTGTCACGCGGTTCGAGCATGTCGCGTCGCCCTGGAGTCCGGCGCTCCTCGCCGCCTGGGCGTTCGCAAGCCTCGCACTTCTCGCCCGGATCATCGCCGGTACGCACGCCGTCGGCCGGCTCTGCCGCGACGCCGTGCCCGTGCGTCTCGATGGGACTACTGTGCTGCTGACCGACGAACTCGGGCCCGCGGCACTCGGCGGCAGCCGGCCTGCGATTGTCCTGCCTCGCTGGGTGCTCGCGCTGGATCCCTCGTTGCGCACCCTGGTGCTGCAGCATGAAAGGGAGCACCTCCAGACGGGGGACGCCGCGCTCCTGCGAATCGGGGTCGCAGCCGTCGTCCTGCTCCCGTGGAACCTGCCACTCTGGTGGGCCCTCCACCGGCTCCGCCTTGCGGTGGAAGTCGACTGCGATGCGCGCGTCCTCCAGCGCTTCCCGGACGTACGCCGCTACGCCGAGTTGCTGCTCCTCGTTGCCCAGCGCACCACTGGCTCTCCTTTCCCGCGCCGGTACTCGCCGCTCGCGGCTCCGCCGCTGCGGCCTGGCGGTTCCACTCTTGGACGGAGGATCGACGTCATGACATCGACAAGGTCACCGCGACGCCCCGCGCGCGTCGCCACATCGCTGGCCGCCGCCAGCCTGGTGTTCGCCGCGGTCGCGATTCCCGTCCCCGTGCGAAATGCGGACGCGCGCTCCGTCGCAGGGCAGACGGCGCAGCGCAGTGAGAGCACGTCGACGTGGGGCCTCCCGCAGGGCTCCGGGGACTCCGTCGCTGCACTCACGAGCTCCGCGGGCGATGGCGGCGTAGCGCGGCGCACGATCGAACTCGGCGCGATGCTGCAGAGCGACGACCTGGCGCAGCCAGGCGAGCGCCTGATGCACGCGGTCTCGGCACCTGCGCTCACTACGCTGGATGTGCTCGTACCCGAGCACGCGCCGGCGGCCGCGGCCACGATTGCGTTGCCGGCCTCGCCCGCCTGCGGCGCTGCCGCACAATTGCGTATCACCTCTACCGCTGCCGCGCGGACCCTCGTCGGCCAGTACTTTCCGGGCCAGCTGGAACGGTCCGCGACGCCACGACTGCTCCTCTTCGTCTTCGACGACGCCGGGTCGCTCGTTGGGCGCGCCGAGAGCTCGCCCATGGCTGACCGCGGCTCTCCTTCGTCGCCAGAGGCAGCTCGGCCGTCGGCCACCAGGCCTCCGAACCAGAAGGGTATCATCGACAGCATGAAGATGGGGCAGGTCACTGCCTGGTCGTGGGTGCAGGTGGGGGGCGGGTTCTGCGCCACGCAGCTTGGCGGCGGGTCGTTCCGTTGGCCGCCAGACCTCCAGACGAGCGGCAGCATGCCGCGCGTGACGACGGACATCGAGATGTATGAGTGGTACGACTTCGATCCCGGCGTCGTGGGTCCCGCCGCCGTTCAGGTTGCGTTGCTCCGGCTCAAGCGGGGGTCGTGACCATCTGGCGGAGCGCCCGGACCCGCATCCCGGACCGCTGGATAGCTGGATCGCACCGCCGTGCACGGCGCGCCGTCATCCCTTCTCCTTGACGGGCGTCGTGCAACGGTGCGAACTATATCGTGCAGATCCTGCCGCACCTTTCCTCCGCTCCGACCCGGATCGTGGTCGAGCACGACAATTCCCGTCCGAGAAGCAATGTGACTGGCACGCAAGCCGAGCGGGCGACCGCACGCGTCCTGATCGTGGACGACGAGACACACAACAGGAGCCTGCTCGAGATCATGCTGTCGTCGGAGGGATACGAGCTCCTCACCGCCGCGAGTGGCGAGGAGGCGCTCACCGTCGTGGAGGAGCAGCATCCCGACCTGATCCTGCTCGATATCATGATGCCGGAGATGAACGGCTTCCAGGTCACCACCATCCTCAAGGCCAACCCGGAGACAGAGCACATTCCGATCATCATCCTGAGCGCGATCGACGATGTTGGCGCGAGAAAGCGCGGTCTCGAGGTGGGAGCGGTGGCCTTTCTCACCAAGCCGATCCATCACGTGGAGCTGCGCGCGCTGATACGGAAGTTGTTGCGCGGCTAGGGATGGGGAGCAACCGTGTCGGGAGCTACTCTCCTTGCACCGGGGCGAGTGCCGCTCCGATGAGAGTAGATCCCGACGCTCGCTTCGCTCCCGCGGGATGACAGTGGAGTGCTGTCATCCCGCACGAACGAGCGAAGCGAGTCGAGTGCGGGTGCCCTCTGGGCAGTCCACTCTCACTGCACCGGGGGCGAGCCCCGCCCCGTTGAGCGCGCATACCTCACTTCGAGAGAAGAACGCAATGACACGTCCATCGAGCGACCAGAAGCAGGCAGCTGCGAGGGTTCTGCGCGAGTGCTGGGATGCTGATGGCAGCAAGAGTCTGGGCGAACACAGTGCTTATCAGGAATGGGGCTTCGGCATCGCAGACATGATTCTGCACGGCGCAGACTCGCAGGCGCTAGCCGAGTACCTCGCCATATTGGAGTCACAGATCGGCGTGCCACTCAGCGCTCTGTCAGTCCGTGAAGTGGTGTCGGTCGAGCTACTCGCCGCAGTCGAGAGCGCTGCGCCGGAACAGACCTGACGCCGCTAATGGCAATCGAGGGGGCAATCATGTCGCCGCCGACCTCGTCGAGCGTTCGACCGAATTGGCTGTATGACCTCTATAGACACCGCGACAAACCCCTGAAGTGAAGGAAGAATGGTGCGCTCACTGATGCGAATCGTGTTACGTAGGACTGCACGAGAGACCAGCGTGCTCACGCTTTCTGCGCTCGTCGCCTGCGGACACGCGGCGAGCGACCCGACGTCGCTCTCGCACACGCTTGAATTCGGAACGTATGGAGCCGCGCGCATCGAGGGGATCGTCGTGTCGAAATCGGCGTCTCCTTTGGATTCGGTGCTTGTTGCTGTGCGAGTCCTCGGCCCTTCAGCCGACTTCAGCACTATCTCGTCAACGACGGGTGCCGACGGTCGTTTTCGGGTGGAGCTGCGAAGGATCAAGGCTGCCACGGGTGCTTACGTTCAGGCGGATACACAGACAGTTCTGGTGTACGGAGCGGCTCTGAAGCTCAAGTACCGAGGGGGCGATGGTAGTCTTCCGAGCGATTCGGTTCGGGCCACGATCCGAGTCGCGCCAGAGGGAGCGGCCATTACGCCGACGTCGGTGGATCTACACGTGCCAGTGCCCTAGCTGATTCGGACAGCATGGGATGGTGGTGTGTGTACGTCTGGTTCAGTACACGCACCACCATTTCCATCGGAAGCGCATCTACAACAGGGCAACGTCGCGGCGATGTACCGCGCTACCGAAGTTCTTCACCACCGACGCGATCAACGACTGCACGCCAACGCGCTCAGCGTGACGTCCTTGCGGTGAAAGGACGCGTGTCGAGGGTTCGGCTCGCTCCCGGCAACTCTCGTAATGTCATAGATGGACTTTCGCGGGCGAGGCATGGCGCTGGTCTGGCACGTGGTGACGCACAAGGAGTACGACCGCCTGATCGCTCGAAAGGTGCTGTCGGATACGTCGCCCCAGGCGATGGCAGGTGCAGGATCGCCCCTCGCGGGCCCCCAGGACTCAGGACTGACTCAGGACAAGGGGGACGACGGTGGCGACGGCGGTAGCGTTCGACTTCTCGAAGCCGCATGTGCTGCGCAATGCGAAGGAGTTCAAGGCTGCGGTGGCGGAGCTCGATCGCCTTGCCGACGCCGACCCGGCGCCCGGGACCGAGGCGTACGATCGAACAGGTGCGGGCACTGCGCGATCGCCTCAGAATCCCCGCCGACCTGCTGATCGCGTGATGCTGGCTGCTCCGGCGCGATGAGAGTGAGCACGTCGGAGAAACAGTGTCGTCGGCCTACGCCAACGCCCCACGCTGCCCAACAGCTGATCCCCGACGTCAGGACGGTGCGCGTGCAGAGCCCACAGCAGGCGTTGGAGGGGGGAAGGGTTGTACGCCAGGCGCGACGAACATTGGCGCCGCCGAGCAGTTTCCGCCAGCTGCAAGTAGCCGCGACGGTCAGCGACGCGCCCGCTACGACAGAGCGACGCGCAGGGCGACATCAGACCCCGTACGTGTGCGGCGGAAGCCGTCGTTTGTCGTGGTCGTGCTGTGTCATGTCGAGAGCATTCTCAGAAGTCGCCACGCGAGTCTTGCGAGGCCTGGCGCACGGCGGTACCCTCGCGCGTGTCGGGACCAACCGGAGAGTCTTGACCAGCGCGGACCTTGCGACGCCGCAGGAGGCATGTACAGTCTTCCGCGATCTTGCCAGCCGGGACTACGTCGTCCGTCGAGAACCGGCGACCGGGCGGGGCGAGGCGCTCCGCCGCGACATCACTGAAATGCCGTGTCCCGGGCTGTCAGGATACTTGGAGGCGACGCGGTATCGTGTGCGCCTTGATCGACCCTGTCATGCGACATCATAAGCTGGCCCCCGGCGACATGAGGAAAGGAGTGTCTCGGTGTCGCGTCCTGCCTCGCTCACGGGGGCCGAGACGGCGGTGGCAGGTGGGAGTTCAGTCTTCAGGGGCGGTGGAGCAGGAAACAGCGTCGTCCTCCGTGCCCTCCGTGCCCTCCGTGGTGGCGGCAGTTTCAACGAACCCGGGTCCTTGATCCTTTCCGTGGTGACAGCAGTTCAACGAACCGTGCCAACGAGCCGGGTTCCTTGATCCCCGTTGCGCGACTCAAAGAGAACAGCAGTGAACCACGGAGGGCACGGAGGACACGAAGGAACAGCGCCGTCCTCCGTGCCCTCCGTGCCCTCCGTGGTGACAGCAGTTTCAACGAACCCGGTTCCTTGATCGGTTGGACTCTGGATGCAATTCTGAGTACGACAACCTCTCGTACTCGTGTACGCACAGTTGATCTCGAGGATTGCCGCCCCCCTTTCGCGCTCCGTATATTCGCGGAAATGTCTGTCCCCCCTACCGCCTGCGCCTTCTACGGTCGCGAGAACGATCCCTCCTCGCGCTTCTGCATCGATCGCGGGAAGCCCGTCGGCGGCTCCAGCGCGGGGGCCCGCGTGGTACGGAGAGTGTGAATTGCCGCATGCAGCGCCTTGCACGCGTGCTACCATGCCTGCTGGGAGCACTTGCGCTTGCCACGCACGCCCCCCGCGTGCTCGCCCAGCGCATGGAAGCGGCTGCGCCCGCGCCCTCCATCACCGGCATCGTGCGCGACACCGCGGGCAAGCCGGTGCAGGGGGCCAAGGTGAGCATCCTGAGCGGAGGATCGCCGAGCGCCGCGACGGACGTCAACGGCGCCTACGCACTCCGTCTGCACGCCGCGGGAGACTACCGAGTGCTGGCGCGGCGAGTCGGACTCCAGCCCGAGCTCGCGGACGTGACCGTCGGAGTGGGCGGCAGCGTGTCTCTCGACTTCGTGCTCGAGCGGTCTCCTGCGTATCTGCCAGCTGTCGAGGTGCGCGATACGGCGCTGGTGCCCTCGAAGTACCGCTTCACGACGCGCTATGACGCATTCTTCACGCATCGCGCGACCGCGACGAGCGGCATCTTCCTCGACCGGACGGAGATCGAGCGAGGCGGCGGTGTGGCGCATGCCCTGTCGCAGCGCGGAGGAGTCAGGGCGACGGAGAATATGGGCACGCTGGCCATCAGGCTGCCACGTTGCACGATGGGATCGCCGGCCGTCATCGTCGATGGCGTGCTCTCGAACGGAGGAGTGTTGGCGACGATCCCGGCGTCGAGCATCGAGCTCATCGAAGTCTACCGGAGCGTCGCCGAGATGCCGGTGGAGGGACGGGGCAACGGCTGCGGCGCGATAGTGATCTACACGCGGTAGCGTGATCGGGAGGGCGGTGATGCGAAACGGACGGCGTTGACGTGACGCCAACCCCCAGGGTCCGCATCTACCGGTTCAAGCTCGCCGGCCGCCGCCACGTGCGCGCGCCCGCCTCATGGCGGACGGCCAGCGCGCAGGCCCGCCCGCCCCCGACGCCTGCCGACGCCTATCTTGGTCCCATGAAACTCCCCGCCCCACCCCTCCGCCTCGACTGGCGCTTCGCCCTCGGCCAGGTCATCCTCATCGCCCTCGGCGTCCTCCTCGGCCTCGCCGGCACGGCATGGTGGAGCGAACGGCAGGATCGCGAGCGCGAGCACCTGGCCCTCGGCAACGCCCTCGACGTCGCCCGCCTGAACGAGCGGCGGCTGCGCCAGGCGATCGTCGAGGACAGCACGAGCCACTTCGTCAATCGCCTCATCATCCGGGACCTCCCGTGCATCCCCGATGACTCGATCGTGACGCTCATGTCCCTCGGCAGCTGGTACTCCGACGGCCGCCCGTTGATCTCCCCCTTCACCGCACTGCTCCAGACGGGTGACCTGGCCCATGTCCGCAGCGCGCCGCTGCGCGCGATGCTGGCGAGCTACCTCGGGGAGATGGAAGCACGGGTCCACGCCGTGAACGAGCTGAACGGCGACTGGATCCAGCTCGGCGGGACGAATGCGGCCGCGACCTTTCGCATCCCGCGGCTCGCGCCGGCGGCGCTGGGTGCGGCGGAACGGAACGATCCCGCGCTCTGGAAGCTGGTCGCCCTGCGCGCGAGCCTCGGCAGCAACATGGTCGCGAACGAGCGCATCATGCTGCGCTTCACGACGGATCTCCGGAAAGCGCTCGAGGCGGAGCTGCACGTCGCGTCGGTGCCGTTGCCCGTGCCGAGGATTCTCCGGGATTCGTACTAGGAGAGGCTGCTCTCCGGCAGGAGCGATCGGGGAGCGGATGCCGGTCATTGCGTTCGGTGTCACTCGCGGCACAAGTTGTCGGCGTAGCTCCCCATCAGGAAGCCGGTGATGCACCCTGGGTGGCTCGAGGCGCATGGAGGAGCGCGCGGATGACGACACCGCTGGACGACCGTCGTGATGTCCCGCGAGCGGCGCTGCTCCTTCTTACGCGGCGCCTGATCACGGCGGTGCTCTTCGCCAGCGTGGCGCAAGGCTGCGCGACGAGCGCCGCCCCGTCGCACGTGGGCGTGCCAATAGTGGGAGTATGGGGCGGAGCGCATGCCAGCCTGACGTTGACCGAGGTGGGAGGGACCATCGCGTGCGACTGCGCCCATGGCGGTCTCGCTGCGCCGGTGGTGCCGGACGGGGAAGGCGCCTTCGACGTGGGTGGCGTCCACGTGCGCGAGCACGGTGGGCCGATCCGCATCGGCGAGATTCCCGACTCGCTGCCGGCCCGCTACGTCGGCCGAGTGCGCGGCGATCGGATGACCCTGCGCGCGCTCGTCGGAAAGGACACGATCGGTCCCTTCGAGCTGCAGCTCGACGTCCCCTCGCAGCTGCTCCGGGCGCAGGGGAGCACGATCGAGGTGCTGCATACGCTCGTGCCCCTCGTCGTCATGATGGCGGGAGCGGGGGATGAGGAGCCGTACAAGGATTGAGGGAAGGATTCACGCATTGATGGCCGCGGCGACAGCACGTAACGATGTCATCGCGCATACATGCTGAGAGTTTGCTCACTGTTCCCACGCCATCACAGATTCAGCATCCCCCCCCGCCCGCCGTCCACCGACCAGGCGAAATCATGAGCAAGCTCCTGCTGATCTTCTCGATGTCCGTCGTGGCAGCAGCGATGTTCCTGTTGCGTCCAGCGCCAGCACCGGCGCTGGTGAGCTTCACCCCACGCGCACAGCTCTGTGTCGACGGATCAGCCACCCTCTGCGCAAAGCTCCCGGCAGCGATCGGCCAGGACTCCGCACTCGGCGGCAAGCGCTTCGGCTATTCCGGCATCCTCGGCCCGCTGCCGCAGACCGTGGGCGCCGACGTCGAGACGCCGTTCGACAACATGGCCTGGCAGATGTTCGTTGCGCTCAACTGGGCGCAGGGTGCGTCCGGCCAGCCGCCGCTCAAGGGTCTCTCGGCGGTGGGGCCGCGAGTGTGGCAGGCATATCGCCCCGTCAGCGCGTTGTTCGGCAACTCGTATCGTACCGGCAGTTGCGCCAATCCGAGAAGGCTGCCGGTCTTCGCCATCGGATCGAACGGCAACGGCACTCCCGCACCGAACAACGAGGAGTACTTCCAGGCCTCCACGAACCTTCCTCTCGTCGACGTCAACGGGAACTGGACGCTCTACGAACGGCGCGTCAACGACGTCGAGGCCAGCTATCTGCTCGCGCCCAACGGCGATCCCACCCAGACGCTCACTAGCCTGTCGGGACAGTTGCGCTTCATCAAGAACAGGAGCGTGATCAAGTTCACCGCGGCCTCGATCGTCCCGGCAGGCGCGAATGGCTCGATCGAGATCAAGGCTTCGTGGCGCGTTCTCGACCGCTCGGCGGGCGACGATCCCTCGCACTACTACACTCAGCCCGTGCTCCTCTCCGTCGCGGCCGACTTGGTGCGCGGTGGCCAGCCGGTGTGCGACAGCGTCACCGTGGGCCTGGTGGGAATGCACATCATCCAGCGCAATGCGGTGGACCCGGCAAAGTCCGCCCTGCAGGACAAATGGATCTGGGCGACCTTCGAGCAGTCGGAGAACGCACCGCTGGCCAGCGTGCCGTGCAGCGTCAACATGGCGTGCACACCCGCCGGCAACTGGATCAACAAGCCGAGCTGCGGAGCGGCCGCTCCCGCCGCGTCGGTGCGGTACTCGTACTACGACCCGGCGCTCAAGGGGCTGGCCACCAACATCGCTCCGATGTCGAGAGACACGAACGTGCAGCCGTACTATCCGTGGAACCGCGCACGCCCCTATGCGGCAGGCGGGACGACGGCGCCGATGTCCAGGCCGCAGGTGACGCGCTGCTGGGCGATCTATCCGCTCACCGCCCAGATCAACACACAGTGGCAGGCGGCGCTGGCCAGCGTCAACACGCCCTTCAGGTACTACACGCTGGTCGGCACGCAGTGGGGCGGCAATGTCGAGCCGCGCAGAGGCATCCCGCTGCCGAGCAACGCGGTACCCGCCATGCTGTCCAACACGACCCTGGAGACGTACATCCAGAACAACGTCGACACCGCGAAGGGCAGGGCGCCCGGCTCGTGCATCGGGTGCCATGGCACCTTCGCGTCGCTCTCGGTGGGATCCCAGCCGAAGTCCGACCTCAGCTTTCTGCCGAGCCTCGTGCAGCCGGAGTCGGCCAGGAAAAAGGTGCCGACTGCGAGGTGAGCCCGCTGACAACCGCAAGAAGCTGGTGATAACGGGCAATTCAGCAGTTCAGAGATTGCTCGACAGGCTCTACCTACTGCGAGACACGATGTCTTCTCCCTTCAGCATCAGCGGCGTTGCGGAGCCGGTACCGGCGACCGTGCTTCTGATGGACGAGTTGCCCATACCGTCGGCAAGTGCGATCGTCGTGCGGCGAAAGGACGTCGTGCCGCACGATGTGATCCTTCTCGCTTCGCGCGGCGCTTCGGTAGAAGCCCTTGCTTCATGCGTGACCGCTCTCTTCGCCATGCGGGCGTCAATGGGCGATAACCCATCGAGCAACGCACGCGTGGTGGTACATGGGGCGTCCGTCCCGAGCCACTGGCGGGGAGGGCTCGATGCAGGGGCGGCGCTGGACATCGAGGCGTTGAAGTCGACTGAGCTACACGAAGTCCGAGGTTTCGGACGCGTGCGATCGATGGAAATTCCTCTGAAGAGCGTGAACGGAGATCACCTACCAGGCCTTCCAAAGCGACCGTGACAGCTCCCATCACAACAAACCAGTCCGCATGCGCCTTCTGCGGTGAACTTCTCGATCGAGCGAGCCGCGAAGTACTGACGATGTCCGTGCGGGGTCACACCAAGACGAGCGCCAGCTTCTTTGTCCATTCGAGCTGTCTTCAATCCTTGATGCAGCCCCGCGCGAGAGCTGTACTGGAACGGCTGTGAGACTCGAGAGAGCGCGTGCGCTTCTTGACACAATCGCGACGTCACGGGCGCATGCGCTGTTCGTGGTGTCTGGGTAGCAATCGATAGCCAGGAGTACGGGTACATCTAAGTG
Source organism: Gemmatimonadales bacterium (assembly GCA_038325515.1). Lineage (GTDB taxonomy): Bacteria > Gemmatimonadota > Gemmatimonadetes > Gemmatimonadales > Gemmatimonadaceae > AG11. Next base: position 17,500 of record JBBQJC010000049.1, read on the forward strand.
GCGTGCATGACAGCCACCTGTCACCTCTTCACCACGTGGCGCTGGGAGCGTTGGCCGCGATCCTCCGGTGGCGAGAATGCACGTCCAGTCCATCCTTGTCATCTCGTCACGCCGAGCCAGTGCATCGCTACTGCTTCCTCGCGCCGCTCGCCGGCCGTGCCCTCGCCGATGCGCCGGTCCATCCCGCCGCCCCCAGCCTCCACGCGCCCCACGCCAGCGCGTAGCCGAGCACGACGTCCACGATGTAGTGCTGCTTCACGAACAGCGTCGAGATGCTGATGCCGCACGCGAGCAGGATCAATACGAGCCGCGTCCGCCGATCGCACTGCGCCGAGTGCACCGCGAGCCAGCTCAGCGTGACGTGGAGGCTGGGCAGGTGGTTGTACGACTTGTCCAGGTACTGGAGCGACAGCAGCCAGGTGTGGAGCGACGTCACCTCGAAGCTCGGCCGCTCGAGATAGACCGGGACGAGCAGGAACGAGGCGTAGGAGACGACGAGCGCGATGGCCAGGGCGCGGACGAGCCGGACGAACCGCGCGTAGCTGCGGACGGTGACGAGCAGCAACACCGGCACGAACAGGATCAGCACGTACAGGTACTCGAAGACCGGCAGGAAGGGGAGCCGCTCCTCGCCCGGCAGGAAGGGCCTGTACGACGGGCGTCCGACGCTGAAGAGGTTGATCGGGACGTACGTCGCCCAGAAGACCAGATAGATCACCGCAAGGACGAGCGCGAAGCGCCCTCTGCGCAGCGCTCCCGCATCGTCCGAGAGCCAGCGCTCGAAGCGCGCGCGAGAGCCCTGTCGCACTACGACACCGGGTGGAAGTGCATCGCGACCGCGCCGCGCGGCCTGAGCAGCATCATCGGCTGGATGTCCACGGGAGCGTCGCTGGCCATCCGGAAGTCGTAGCGTCGTACGAAGGTGGCGACGATCAGCAGCATCTGCATCATCGCCATGTTGCTGCCCAGGCAGATGCGCGGTCCGGCGCCGAACGGGATGTAGGCGAAGGGGTGGCGCTCCGCGGCACGCTCGCGCTCGAAGCGCCGAGGGTCGAAGCGCTCCACGTCGGTCCAGTGGGCCGGGTTCCGGTGGGTCCCGTAGATGTACGGGATGACCATCGTCCCCGCCGGCACGCGCACGCCGGCCACCTCGTCGTCCGCGAGGGCGATGCGATCGATCATCCAGAAGGGCGGATAGAGCCGCAGCGCCTCGTCGAGCACGCGAGCGGTGTATTCGAGCTGATGCAGGCTCGCGAAGTCCATCGGGCCATCGCCGATGACCGCGTGCACCTCGTCGCGGATGGCCTCGATGTGCTCGGGGTGCCGGGCGAGGAGATAGAGGATCCAGGTCAGCGCGTTCGACGAGGTCTCGTTGCCGGCGACGAGGAGCTGCAGGCTCTCGATCAGCGCCAGCGGCTCCCCCATCGGCACGCCGACGTCGTGGTAGGGCTCCTCGAGGAGGATGCGCAGCAGGTCAGTGTCGCCGACGCCCTCGGCGCGCCTGGCCTGGATGTGCCGCAGCGCGATCGCCTCGGCGTCCCGCCGCAGGCGCTGATGCCGCGCCGTCTGGCCGCTGAGCCGGAACCAGGGGATCCGATACGGCTGCACGATCTGCCGGAGGATGAATGCCTGGATCGTCGAGATCGTGTCGCCGATCTGCTGCAGCTCCTCGTCGCGCATGCTGCGGCCGAAGATCGCCCGGCCCACCAGCCGCAGGGTGAAGCGCACCATCTGCTCGTGCACGTCCACCGGCCCGCGCCGAGCCTCGCGGTCGAAGTCGCGCAGCAGCTCGTCCAACACGCCCTGCTGGACGGGGAGCAGCCTGGTGAGGTGGCCTGACTTGAACCCCTGCGCGAGCAGCCGCCGCTGCCGCAGCCAGGGGTCGCCATGGATGTTGACCAGCCCCTTCCCCTGGAACTCCACCATCCGCTCGGTCTGGATGTGGGACTTCTCGTAGTTGCCGCGGTTCCCCCGCAGCACGTGCTCCACGACGACGGGGTCGCTCGTGACGACGGCCGGCTTCACGCCGCCGAAGTGCACGGTGAAGGTGGGGCCGAGTCGCGCGCGGTACCGCTCGAACACCGCGACGGCATCGCGGGACATGTCGCGCGAGTCGAGCAGGGCGCGGGCGCGGTGCACGTGCGGCGCGTTGGTGAACCGTCCGTCGAGCATGACGCTATCCCTCCGTGGCCTCGATGAGCCGGCGCCCGCGCAGGAAGCGCAGGATGCCGTGGACGACGTCGTGCAGCGGCGGATCGGGCCGGCCGAACTGGGAGCCGTCGCGGAACCGGCGGAAGTTGGCGTTGTCGTAGCGCTTGAACTCCATCCCCGAGATGTTGTCGACGGAGCGGACGAGAAAATCGAGCAGGGGGAAGAGAAGGTCCCCCGGGCCGCAGCGCTGGATCACCTCCGGCACGAAGGCGCGGAGCGGAAGGTACCGGAACGACCGGCCGGTGAGCTCGGCGATGATGGCGGTGACGTCGGCCAGCGTCGCATGCTCGTCGCGGGTCACGTGAAAGGTGCCGCCGGCGCTCTCGGCGATCCGCGAGAGGGCGACGATGTTGTCGGCGGCGACGTCGGCCGGCGAGAAGCTCACCTGGTTGCCGGCGGTCGTGCTGAGGCCGTGGGCGATCATGAACGCCAGCAGCCGGATCGAGATGTCGAGGTTGCTCCCGCCCCCGCCCACCGACGGCGAGAGCAGGGCCGGCCGGAAGATGCGCGCCTCCAGCCCATGCCGCATCGCGTCGCGAACCACCTGCTCGGCCACCCACTTGCTCTGGCTGTAGCCGAAGTCGAGCCGCGACATCTCGGCGTTGGTATCGCGCTCGGCGAGCGTCTCCTGCACCGACCAACCGAAGACGAACGTCGTCGAGACGTGGTTCAGCACCTTCGGCCGCCCGGTCATCGCCAACCGCACGACCTCGTTGGTGCCGCCCACGTTGGTCTCCCGCATCGATGCGTAGTCGAGCAGGTAGTTCACCGTCGCGCCATTGTGATTAATGGTGCCGACCTCGGTGGCGAGCTCGTGCCACGCGGCGTCGTCGAGACCCAGCCGCGCCGCCGACAGGTCGCCACACACCGGACGCACTCGGCGCTCCCAGCCGTCCGGCAGGGTGGCGCCGTCCAGCGCGACGGATCGCAGTCCCGCGCGGAGGCGGTCCATCGCGTCGTCCCGGCTCGCGCGAACCAGCACGTAGAGCGGGACGTCGGTCTGCGCGAGCAGGCTCGCCAGCAGGAAGGGCCCGAAGAAGCCGGTCCCGCCCGTGAGGAAGATCGCTCCGCCGGCTTCGTGCACCGGCGAGCGGGAAGCCATCAGGGGGGCTGCATCGAAGCGAAGCGAGGAGTCGTGGCGCATCATCTCCGCCTCGTGCGCTCGATGCTGCTCGCCCAGGTCGGAGAGCGCGCGACGGAAGCGCAGGCGCGCCAGCGGATCGGCCGCCGAGAGCTGGTCGAGCAGTGCCATCAGCTCGCAGATGGCGATCTTCTGCAACACGCGCAAGTCCACTGCGGCCGAGAGCTCGTACTCGCCCTTCATGGAGAGCTGCTGCTTGAGCGCGTGGGCGAACTCCACGAGCCGCAGCGAATCGAAGCCTGCGTCCTCGAGGTTGAACGTCTCCGTGCCGGTCAGGCCGAAGCGAGCGAGCCAGGCGCACTGAAGCGGCGTCTCGAGGCCGCCGTCCTCGATCATCGGGCCGGCCTGCTCCACGACACGCAGCGTGCCGGCGAGCCAGCGCTCGCGCACGAGGTGGCGCGCGATCTTGCCCGAGCTGGTCTTCGGGATGGTGCGCGCCTGGATGAACACGAAGGCCTCGGCGGCCACGCCGACCTCCCCCAGCAACCGCTGATTCAGCGCCCGCGCATCGGGTACCTGGCCGGTGTCCCGCAGTTCGGCGACGACGATCAGCTCCTCGCGGGCCTCGCTGTCGCCGCGAAAAGCGGCAACGCATCCCTTCCTCACGCGGTCGTCGGTCTGGACGACTGCCTCGATGTCCTGAGGGTACACGTTCTGGCCACGGACGATGAGCATGTCCTTGAGACGGCCGCAGACGAACAGCTCGCCGTCGTGCAGGAACCCGAGGTCCCCGCTGCGCAGCCATCCCGGGTCGTCGGGGGGATCGCCCGCCAGGCGCGCATCGAAGACGGCGGCGCTCGCCTCGGCCTGTCCCCAGTAGCCGGGGCACTTGCTGGGGCCGCGAATCCAGATCTCGCCCACGACGTTCCCGCGGGCGGCGCGCGGCGTGTCCGCGACGTCGACGATCCGCACCTCGGTCCTGCCCAGCGTGCGTCCGCAGCTCACGAGCGTCGTCATCTCGGCCGCCACTGCATCCGGTCGTCCGACGCGCACCCGGTTCTGGCCGAGTGCCGCGCGGTCGAAGGTGCGTATCGACCGTCCGTAGTTCGTGACCGCGAGCGTGAACTCCGCGAGTCCGTACGCCGAGAAGAGACTCTGCCGGGGGAGCCCGCACGGCTCGAACTTCCGCTGGAACGAACGAAAGACGTCGGCATTCACCGGCTCGGCCGCGGTCATGAGGAACCGCAGCGAGCGGAGGTCGAGCTGCGCCATAGTCTCCTCCGATACCTTGTCCGGCCGGAGGCAGTACTCGTAAGCGAAGTTCGGGGCCGACGACGCCGTGGCCCGGTACCGGCTGATCGTCTCCAGCCACAGCGCCGGACGGCGAATGAAGTCGAAGGGAGAGAAGCCGTAGGTCGTGCCACCCTTCATCGAGAAGAAGAGGTAGTAGCCGATCAAGCCCATGTCGTGATACTGCGGCAGCCACGACACGCCGACGGGCCGGTGATCGACCACGGCATCGCAGTTGTCCAGCAGGTTCTCGTGCGTCACCATCACCCCCTTCGGCTCGCTGGTGGAGCCGGAGGTGTACTGCAGGAAGAGCAGCGGAGAATGAACGTCGTCGATGGCGCCCCGGCTGCCGCGTTCGGCCTCAGTGGTGACGATCCACGGGAGCCGCGACACGGAGGAGCGCCGAAGCGACAGCGTGGCGACGCGGTGTCGCGTGTCGTTCACGCGCATCGACCAGTAGTACGTGCGATCGGTGAGAACCGCCGCCGCCCCGCAGTCGCGCGCGATGAACTCCATCTTCGCGAGCGCCGCCCGGAAGCCGTTCGCGGCGGGCGGATACACCGGCACCGGCACCAACCCGAGCCTGACGCAGGCCACGAAGGCGCATATCATCTCCAGGCCGGGCGGATAGGCCAGCAGGAGGCGCGCACCGGCCGGCAGGGCGGCGGTGCGCCGGATGTGCGCCGCGATGTCCGTGGTGCGCTGCAGGAACTGCGCGTAGCTGTACGACTCGGAAAGGCGCCCCTCGCCGTCGAGGAAGGCGTAGAGCAGCTGGTCCGGATTCCGCTCGACCCACTCGTAGAACGGCGCGAGCGCGGAGCGCGTCATACGGCAAACTCGTAGTCGCTCGTGCCGGCGCGACGGGCCCTCAGCACGCGCCACCACGGCGTGTGCGGCAGCGGAAGCGAGGCGTCGCCATGGCGGTCGATGTAGTAGCTGTTCGCGAGCGCACAGGTGGGGTGCTTGAAGACGGTGCCCTCGGCGCGCCGCCAGGTGTGTCGCATGTACCGGTCGTGGGCATCGGCCCTCACCTCGACGCGCGTCGCATGGCGAGCCCCGGCCTCGTCGATGCACGCCATGATGTGGGCCAGGTTGGCCTCCAGCATGGCGAACCAGTTGAACCCTCCGGAGTACGGACCGGCGGTGAGGAAAAAGTTGGGGAACCCGGGCACCGACACGCCGGCGTACGCCTGCCGCCGCTCGTCCGACCACAACCGATGCAGGTCGCCGCCGCCGCGACCGACGACGCGGAAGCTCGGCGCGTTGCCGCTCTCGGTCGTGAGGAAGCCGGTGGCGAGCACGATCGTGTCCAGCTCGTGGAGGGCGCCGTCGTCGGTGACGACGCCTTCGCGACTCACACGCGAGATGGGCCGCGTGACGAGCGTCACGTTGTCGCGGTTGAAGGTGGCGAGGTACCGATTCGACGTCGCCGGCCGCTTGCAGCCAAGGCCATATGCCGGCAGCAGCAACGCCGCGGTTGCCGGATCGCGAAGCTGGCGACGCATCCAGCCCCGGAGCGCGCGCTGCACCAGGCCGACGACCGGCCGCATCGAGCGGTAGTTGACGATGAGGAAGGTGAGCAGCTCGAGCTGCGCTTCTGAGAGCGCGCGCAGCGTCCGGCGCACCACGGAGAGCCGGCGAGGGGACATCGGCGATCGCGGCGCGACCGGCGCATCCATCCGGGGGGCGACCCAGATGGGCGTTCGCTGGAAGACCGAGAGATGTGCGACGCGTGGTGCGATCTCGGGGACGAGCTGCACCGCCGACGCGCCCGTGCCGATCACGGCGACACGCTGCTTCGAGAGGTCGCACGCATGGTCCCATCGCGCCGAATGCATCGTGCGTCCGGCGAAGCCCTCGAGCCCGGGAATCTCCACGCTCCTCGGAGCGCCGAACAGCCCGGTCGCCGCGACCAGGTAGCGCGACGTGAGCACGGCCCCGTCGTCGAGATGCGTCGTCCACACGTCGGCACCGGGCTGGAAGCGCGCCTCCACCACGCGCGAGCCGTAACGGATGTGGGCGGCCACGCCGTACTTCTCGGCGCAATGCCGCACGTACGCCTGTATCTCGCCGCCCGGGGCGAAGGTGCTGGACCAGGCGAAGTCCGTCTCGAACGAGAAGCAGTAGGAGGCCGACGGGATGTCTACCGCGACCCCCGGATAGGTGTTGTCGCGCCATGTGCCGCCGAGGTCGGCCGCGCTCTCGACGATGAGGAAGGAAAGGCTTCCGCGTCGCAGCAGCTCGATGCCCGCGCCGATGCCGCTGATGCCGGCGCCGACGACGAGCACGTCGCACCAGGCAGCCGTCGTCATCGGCTCACCCCTCGACCATCGTCTCGCGCCACTGGGCAAGCCGCTTGGCGCGCATGTCGTCCACGCCGAAGGTGCGGATGGCGAGGTCGGAGATCAGCTTGTTGCCGGAGATGGGCAGCAGCCGCTTCACGTAGTCGGCGAACGCGGTGTCCAGGCCGATCAGGAGGCGGGGCGTTCCCTTCTCGATCGCGACGATGATCCGCTCGGCCGCGCGCTCCGGGGGGAGGGCATGGCGCTCGTACCAGCGATCGAGTCGCTGCAGGAGCTCGGGGTCGTCGCCCCCGGCGCGGCGCAGGATGCCGGTGGCCACCGCCCCCGGATGCACAACCGTGAGACCCACCGACGTGGGGCGCAGCTCTTCCCAGAGCGCCTCCGAGAGACCGCGCACGGCGAACTTCGTCGTGGAGTAGGCGGACTGACCGGGCATCGCGACGATGCCGAGGAGACTCGATACGTTGACGATGTGGGCGCGCTCGGCCTTGGCCAGGTGACGCATGAAGAAGTGGCATCCGTGGATGACACCCCACAGGTTCACGCCGAGGATGTGATCCCACTGCTCCAGGCGCATCTGCGGGAATGCCGCTTCGTAGGCGACGCCGGCGTTGTTGATGAGGATGTGCACGGCCCGGTGGTCGGCGACCACTTCATCGGCGAGCGCGCGCATGCGCGCCCGGTCACTCACATCGGCAACGTGCGTGGTGACCGCACCATCCATCGCGGATGCGCCCAACGCTTCATGGAGCCGCGCGAGCCCCTCGACGTCGACGTCGACGAGGGCGAGGCGGCAGCCCTTGCTCATGAGCCCGAATGCGAGCGCGCGGCCGATCCCGCTGGCGGCGCCGGTGATCACGGCGACGCGTCCGCGCAGGTCGCGGATACCCTTGCGCGGTGCACGAGAGAACCGGGACAGCATTCGAGTGAGCGGTGGCGCGCGGCTGGAGAGGGAGGGCGACCGGGAGTGATACGTTCGCGCCGGGAACGCGGGCCAACAAGGGGAGGGCCGCCCCGGCCCGCTCTGGCGAGCCTGGTTCCAATCGGCCACCTGATTGCCCGTGCCGAGGATTCTCCGGGATTCGTGCCAGGAGACGCTGCACCCCCCGCAGGAGCGAGCGCGGAGCGGACGCCGGTCATTGCGCGCGGCGCCACTCGTCGCGCAAGTTGCTGATGCAGCGCTCGTCAGTGAGTGAGAGAGCATCCTCGATTCCGGAGAAGCATGCGTCCTGTCATCGTGACGGCCCTGCTGGCCGCCCTCGCAATCGGTGCCACACCGCGCCATGCAACCGCGCAGGACACGCTCTCCGATGCCGCGTGGAAGGCCGACATGGCGAAGCGCGCCGCGCAGAGGCGTCACGCGGAGGAGACGCGCGACAGCGTGTCTCTGCTGGTCGACACGTTGGTCGTGTCGCCCGCTAAGCTCGAGATGCGCGTCGGCGATACCGTGAGCTCTTACACCCTGTTGCACCGGCTGAAGGTGACGGGAAAGCGGAGAACGGGTGAGCTGGTCACCGGGTTCGCCACGGTCTTCGCGATCGACCCCCGCACCATGGCGGTCCAGAGCAGGGACGGGCAGGTCGTCGCGCTCGCGCCCGGAGAGGCGACGGTCTTTGTGTGGTCGCGGAAGCCGGTGAACCCCTTCGACGACACGCCACCCGTCACGAAGGTGAAGATCATCGTCCAATGACTCTCGTCCGGGGAACGCCACTGTCAGCCGCCGCGCGCCGCCTCATGACGGCGGTGCTCCTCGTTAGCATGCCGCAAGGCTGCGCGACGAGCGCCGCGCCCTCGCACGTGGGCTCGCGAGAGGTGGGGGCATGGGGCGGAGCGCATGCCAGCCTGACGTTGACCGGGACGGGGGGGACGATCGCGTACGACTGCGCCCATGGCGGTCTCGCTGCGCCGGTGATGCCGGACGGGGAAGGCGCCTTCGACGTGGGCGGCGTCCACGTGCGCGAGCACGGTGGCCCGGTCCGCATCGGCGAGATTCCCGACTCGCTCCCGGCCCGCTACGTCGGCCGAGCGAGGGGCGATCGGATGACCCTTCGCGCGCTCGTTGGAAAGGACACGATCGGTCCCTTCGAGCTTCAGCTCGGCGCCCCGGCGCAGCTGTTCCGCTGTCTCTGAGCCGGCGTCAGACGCCGATGGAGCCAGCGTGACGACTCGCACCAGGGCGCGGATCGCTCGCTTCAAGCGCGCTGCGGCTAGCGAGTGATCTGCTCGGAGAGGTAGAGTGCCGGTGACCGCCGGTCGACCCGAACGAGCGCGGAGCGTGAGGTATTCCCGCCACCCAAGCCCACGGTGATGTCGAGTGCGCCGGCGTCCCGCGGGCCATACGACTTGAGTGGATCGGTCTCGAACCTTCGAATGAGCCCGCGGTCGCTCAACGTGCCGCCCCCAAGGAGAAACCGAGGCACGCCGCCTTGCCGGAAGCGACCGCGGAGCTCGGACACCTCTCGCGCCGCGAAATCGCCAAGCTGGTCGGCTTCGAGCCGCTCAGCCGCGACTCCGGCAAAATGCGCGGGCGCCGCTTCGTACAAGGCGGACGGGTGACGGTGCGCGGAGTGCTCTACATGGCGGCGCTCGTCGCGACCAAGCGCAACGCGGTGATTCGCGCGTTCTGCCTGCGCAGCCCGAGAGAGGAAGAGCACAAGAGCGGACAGCGGGCGGCGACACGCCGCGGTGGGCGCCATCCATTCGTGAAATAACTCTCAGTAGAGAACGCGATGCGATCTGGCGAAGCGGTGAGTCCCTCTCTGCCAATATGAGTGAGACACCGACCACTCCCGAGTTTAGTGTCTGAGGGTGATCGAGGATGTCCACCTGCCGTCCGCTCTTGCTCCTGCCCAATTGATCGTACACGATACCGGGGTGTCCACCAGCCCCTCCCGCCGCCGATTCACCGCCGCCTA
>JBBQJC010000050.1:0-27123 GCA_038325515.1 Gemmatimonadales bacterium
GACCACACGCGGCCTCGTGGCGATGGTACGCCACGCGGGCGCGAGGGAGGTGCACCTCCGCATCTCGTCCCCCCCGGTGACGGGCCCGTGCTACTACGGCATCGACACGCCGAGCCGCGACGAGCTCATTGCCGCCAACAACACGCTGGAGGAGATTCGCGTCTCGCTCGGCGTCGACTCGCTCGGCTACCTCTCGCTCGACGGCATGCTCTCCTCCGTGCCCGGTGGTCCGCACGGATTTTGCCATGCCTGCTTCTCCGGGGACTATCCCACCGCCCCGCCAACCGATCCCGACAAGCTTCGCTACGGGTGCGGTTGCTGACCCCTGAACGACTGAGACTCTTCCGTGCCATCATCGGTCTACTTCTTCGGAAACGGCAGCGCTGAAGGCACGAAGGACATGAAGTCGGTGCTCGGCGGCAAGGGGGCCAACCTCGCCGAGATGACCAACCTCGGCGTGCCTGTCCCCCCCGGCTTCACCATCGCCTGCGACGTCTGCATCGACTGGCTCCGCGACAGGGTGGTGCCCGAGGCGCTGCGCGCCGAGGTGGAGCGCAACCTCGCGCGCCTCGAGGAGGCGAGCGGGAAGCGCTTCGGCGATCCGGCCGATCCCCTGCTGGTGAGCGTGCGCAGCGGCGCGCCGATGTCCATGCCGGGGATGATGGAGACCATCCTCAACCTCGGGCTCAACGACCGAACGGTGAGCGGCCTCGCCCATGCGAGCGGCAACGCGCGCTTCGCCTACGATTCGTACCGCCGCTTCATCCAGATGTACGGCGACGTCGTCCTCGGGGTCGACCACCACAAGTTCGAGCAGCTCCTCGGCACGAAGCGGCTCACCGCCGGCGCGCAGAGCGACTCCGAGCTCGGCGAAGAGGTGCTGCGCAACCTCGTGGAGGAGTACAAGGCGCTGGTCCGCACGTCCACGGGACGCGAGTTCCCGATGGATCCCGTCGAGCAGCTCTGGGGCGCCATCGAGGCGGTGTGGAGCTCGTGGACGCTCAAGAAGGCACAGGACTACAGGAAGCACTCGGGTATCCCCGATACGCTCGGGACCGGCGTGAACGTCGTCAGCATGGTGTTCGGCAACCTCGGCGCGGACTCGGGCACCGGGGTGGCCTTCACGCGCAACCCGAGCACCGGCGAGAAGCTGTTCTACGGCGAGTTCCTCGTGAACGCGCAGGGCGAGGACGTCGTCGCCGGCATCCGCACGCCGCTCAGCATCACCGACATGGCCTCGGCCCTCCCCGGCGCGTTCGAGGAGCTGATGGCCACGCAGGAGCGGCTGGAACGGCACTACTGCGACATGCAGGACATCGAGTTCACCGTGGAGCGCGGAAAGCTCTTCCTGCTCCAGACGCGCACCGGCAAGCGCACCGCCGCCGCCGCGGTGCGCATCGCCACCGAGATGGTCGACGAAGGCATGATCGACATCCGGCAGGCCGTGCTGCGCGTTCCCGCCGACCAGCTTGACCAGCTCCTCCACCCCGTCATCGATCCCAGCGTGCGCGCCGATCCGATCGCCACCGGGCTGCCGGCCAGCCCCGGCGCGGCGAACGGCGTGGCCGTCTTCGACGCCGACGAGGCGGTGCGGCGCGCGGCGGGCGGCGACGCGGTGATCCTCGTGCGCGAGGAGACCACCCCCGAGGACTTCCACGGTCTCGTCGCCGCGCGCGCCGTGCTCACCTCGCGCGGGGGCATGACCAGCCACGCGGCGGTCGTCGCTCGCGGGATGGGCAAGTGCGCCGTCGTCGGGTGCAAGGAGATGATCGTCGACCACGAGCGCCGCGCCTGCACGATGGGCGGCGTCACCGTCAGCGAGGGGGACTGGCTCACCCTGGACGGCGGCACGGGCAAGGTGTTCGCCGGCGATCTCCCGACCACGCCGAGCGAGGTGGTGCAGGTCATCCGCGGCACCCTCCCCCGCTCCAGCGCGCCCGCCTATCAGTCGTTCGACCGGCTGATGAGCTGGGCGGACGAGGTGCGCACGCTCGGGGTCCGCGCCAATGCCGACACCCCCGCCGACGCTCGCATCGCCCGCGCCTTCGGGGCCGAGGGAATCGGGCTGTGCCGTACCGAGCACATGTTCTTCGAAGGCGACCGGATCACCTCGATGCGCGAGATGATCGTCGCCCGCGACGAAGGCGGACGTCGCCGCGCGCTCGCCAAGCTGCTCCCGATGCAGCGCGCGGACTTCGAGGGGATCTTCGAGGCCATGCGGGGCTTTCCCGTCACCATTCGCCTCCTGGATCCCCCCCTGCACGAGTTCCTCCCGCACGGCGGCGAGGAATCGAAGCTCCTCGCCCGCACCCTGGGGCTGGGCCGCCCGGAGCTGGCGCACATCGTCGAGTCGCTGCGCGAGACCAACCCGATGCTGGGGCACCGGGGGTGCCGCCTCGGGATCACCTACCCCGAGATCACCGAGATGCAGGGGCGGGCGATCTTCGAGGCCGCGCTCCGGGCCAAGCGCCGCGGCGTCGACGTCCACCCCGAGATCATGATCCCCCTCGTCTCCTCGTACAGGGAGTTCGAGCACCAGCGGGCCATCCTCATGGATGTCGCCGAGCGGGTGATCGGGGGGATGGGCGAGGATCTCCCGTACACGATCGGGACGATGATCGAGCTTCCCCGGGCCGCCCTGACCGCCGACGAGATCGCCGTCCACGCCGAATTCTTCTCGTTCGGGACGAACGACCTGACCCAGACCACCTTCGGATTGAGCCGCGACGACGCCGGACGGTTCCTGCCGGGGTACGTGGACAAGGGAATCTTTGCGGACGATCCCTTCCAAGTCCTTGACCAGAAGGGGGTTGGAAAGCTTATTACGCTGGCCGTCGCCGCAGGTCGCAGTGTGCGCCCGCAGCTCAAGGTCGGTATCTGCGGGGAGCACGGCGGTGAGCCCAGGAGCGTGAAGTTCTGTCACGCAATCGGGCTCGACTATGTGTCGTGCTCCCCGTACCGCGTGCCGATCGCTCGCCTCGCCGCAGCACATGCCGCTCTTGAACCCACCCAACAGTAGCGCTGCACTCAGCCGCCGACCGGCGCTCCCGAACCTCCCCTCACTCCCCCTGACCGCCGACGAGCGCACCCTGCGCATCGCCCTGGTCACGGAGTATTACTATCCCCATCTCGGGGGGGTCTGCGAGCACGTCCACTTCTTTGCCCGCGAAGCACGCCGTCGCGGGCACCACGTGGACATCATCACCTCCAACCTCGCCGGCGCCGAGGAGCAGCCGCACGTGATCCGCATCGGCCGGAGCCAGCCGGTCTACGCCAACGGCTCGCAGGCGCGCATCACGATCGGATTGGGACTGCGCAAGCAGATGCGGAAGGTGCTCCGCGACGGGCGCTACGACATCGTCCACGTCCATTCGCCGCTCACCCCGGTGCTCCCCCTCCTGGCCATCGAGGAGGCGGACTGTCCAGTGGTCGGCACCTTCCACACCTACTTCGAGAAGTCCAGGGGCTACGCGCTGTTCAACGGCGCGTTCCAGAAGCGCCTGGACATGCTCGCCGCCGCGATCTGCGTCTCGCACTCCACGACTGTCGCGCTCGAGCAGTATTTCAGCGCCCCCTGGCAGATCATCCCCAACGGGATCGACACCGACGTCTTCCACCCGAGCGTCGCCGCCCCGCCAGCCATCCGGAAGGACGTCCCCTCGATCCTCTTCCTGGGACGCTTCGACCCACGGAACGGGCTCACCACCCTCATCGATTCGTTCCGCAAGGTGAAGGGGCGCGGCCGCGAGGCGCAGCTCGTGGTCGTCGGCGATGGGCCGCTGCGCGAGCACTACTACAAGCAGGCCGCAGGCGACCCCGACATCACCTTCGTGGGCGCGGTGCTCGAGGGACGTCCCAGCTACTACGCCCACAGCTCCATCTACGCCTGCCCCACCACCAAGGCCTCCTTCGGTATCACCCTGCTGGAATCGATGGCCTGCGAGACGCCGATCGTCTGCTCCGACATCCTCGGCTTCCAGGACGTGGTGGTGAATGGGCGCGAGGCGCTTATGACCCCCTGCGGCGACCGCGACGCCCTCGCCGACGCCCTGGTCCAGCTCCTCGACGACGAGGGGCTCCGGATCCAGCTTGGCACGACCGGCCGCTACGAGAGCATGAAGTACAGCTGGCCGCGCGTGACGTCGCAGGTGCTGGACGTCTACCACACCGTGATGGGTCGGGTCGCGGTCTCCGTATGATCGCCGCCGCCGTGGCGGGCGTCGCCGCGGCGGGACTCGCGGCGCACGGCACCTGGCATCGCAACTCCTGGATCTTCGGTCCCGTCCTCACGCGGCTGCCGGGCGAGGGGCGGGTCGCCAGCATCACCTTCGACGACGGTCCCAACCCGCGCGCGACGCCGTTGATCCTCGACGTGCTCAAGCGGGAACGCGTGCAGTGCACCTTCTTCGTGCTCGGCCGGCACTGCGAGCGGTGGCCCGACCTCGTGCGCCGGATGGCAGACGAAGGGCACCAGCTCGCCAACCACGGCTTCTGGCACCGGAAGCTGCACCGCCGCCTGCCGGGCTACGTCCGCGAGGACCTCACGAGAGGAACCGAGGCGATTCAGGAGGCGACGGGCGTGACCCCCCGTCATTTCCGCGCGCCGCACGGCTTCCGGAGCCCCTGGGTCACCCCGATCGCCGCCTCGCTCGGCCAGCGGACGGTCGGCTGGACGCTGGGGGTCTGGGACTCCGCCCGTCCCGGCTCGGGGGAGATCGCCCGGCGTGCATTGGCTGGCGTGCACGAAGGCTCTATCCTTCTCCTCCACGACGGCGACGGCTACGATATGGATGGTGACCGGATGCAGACCGCCGACGCGCTGCCGCAGATCATCGACGGGCTGCGCGGGAGAGGATTCCGCTTCGACACGCTCCCCGAGTAGGCCAGCCTCCACCCGACCAGCATGAAGAAGTCGCTCTCCCACGGCATCCGTCTGGGCGTCACCGTCCTGATCATCGTGATGCTGATCGTGTTCGCGAGGAAGGTGAACTGGCACTCGATCGGCGCGCAGATGCTCACCGCGTCGATGCCCCTGCTTCTCCTCGCGGCGGTGGTGAACCTCTCGTCGATCGTCGTGAAGGCCGTGCGCTGGTGGGTCTTCCTCCGCCCGGTGGGGGCCACCTCGTTCTGGCTCGCGCTGCGTGCGACCTTCGCCGGTGCGGGGCTCAACAACGTCCTCGTCGCCAACGGGGGCGAGGCGGCGCGCGTCGTCTTCGTCGCGCGCAGCGCGCACGTGCCGAGCGCCAGGGTCGTGGCGACGCTGGCGCTCGAGCGCCTGTTCGAGCTCGTGGGCTACGTCGTGATGCTCTCGCTGGCCGCGACCTTCCTCGCCCTCCCCCACTCGCTCGAGCGGGTGAAGCCCTTCGCGATCGCGGCGCTGGTGCTGATGGCCGCGCTCCTCGTCTGGCTGCTGAAGCGTCCCGACGCGATCGAGGCGGTGGTGGGCCCCAAGCCGGCGAGCTGGAAGGGGCGGCTCAAGGCGTACGGCGCCCGCTTCGTCGGGACCATCGGGGCCGTCTCCAGCGGCCCGCGCTTCATCGCGGCGCTGCTGCTCAGCGTGGGCGCCTGGGCGCTGCAGGTCTGGACCTACCAGCTCACCGCACAGGCTGCCCACTTCGCGATGACGCCGGTGTCGACCATCGCCGCGCTGCTGCTCGTGAACCTCGGCTTCGCGCTGCGTCTCACGCCGGGGAACGTGGGCGCCTTTCAGTTCGCGTACGCGGCCGCGGCGTCGGCCTTCGGGCTGGACAGTGATCAGGCCGTTGCGGTGGCGTTCCTCATCCAGGCGCAGCAGATCCTCCCGGTGACACTGATCGGGGTGGCGCTGGCGCCGGAGTTCATCTTCAAGCAGAAGAAGCGACGGGCTGCCGATGTCGCCGGAGAGATTCCGAGCGAGTCGCGGACGGAGGAGCGGTAGCGGCGCTACCACACAAACGCACAACGGCGCCCGTCTCCGGGCGCCGTTGCGCGTTTCTACCATCGACTTGAGTGGAGGCGCGGGGAATCGAACCCCGGTCCGAAGCCAGATCTACCACAGGCACTACGTGCGTGTCCCATTGATTGATGTCTCCGGTCGCTGGCCAATGGGCAGCCCACGACAAGATAAGCCTGCTAGAGTTTCACCCGACGACGGCAGACACACCGCCGGACTAGCCCAGATTTGCGTTACTCAAAGAGCCGCCCCGGGCGGGCTTCCCTAGGAGCACCTGCAGGCCTAACCGAAGTTAGGCGGCAAGAGCGAAGTTGTTGTTCGCAGTTGGAGTTTTTCCGAGTGTTTAACGAGGTGCCCGAAGACCTCGGCACGCGCCCACAGCTTCACCAGTCCCGTCGAAGCCTATCGCCCCCTACTCCCTCAAACCTAACGACCCGCCGCCCCACGTCAAGGGGCCCTGCCCTAACCTGATACATCACCAGACACGGCTCAACCCGCTGTGCTGCCCTTACTTGCCGGCTTCGCCCTCACGCAATTTCGCCCCGCGTGCTTCGCGATGTACAGCGCCTTGTCCGAGCTCGGAAAGAGCTGGTCCCGCACCTTCACGGTCTCCGGATAGGTCGCCACCCCGAACGACGCCGTCACCGGGATCTCCGCCCCGTTGTGTCGTACCCGCAGCGCCGCGATCCGTGCCCGCAGCCGCTCCGCCACCTCCACCGCCCGCGCGCTCTCCGTCTGCGCCAGCAGCAGGGCGATTTCCTCCCCCCCGTATCGCACGCAGATGTCCACCCCGCGCACCCCGTCCTGAAGCACCCGCGCCACCTGCTTCAGCACGGTGTCCCCGGCCTCGTGCCCCCAGGTGTCGTTCACGCTCTTGAAGTGATCGATGTCCACGAGCACCAGGCTCACCGGATGCCCGTACCGGTCCGCCTCGGCAAGGGTCCGCTGGAGCTGCTCGCCGAAGTGCATCCGGTTCCACAATCCAGTCAACGCGTCGGTCCGCGCCCGACGATCCACCTCGGCAAACTGCCACGCCAGCTCGAGCGAGCCGGCCACCACCGCGCCCAGCACGGTCAGCGGCCGCGTGTCCTCCTGCGTCAGGCTGCCGGGCTCCTCAGCCTCCAGCACCAGCGCACCGAGAACGCGACCGTCCTTGTTGAGCGGGATGATCGCCGTGCTGCCTGGCTCCCGGATCACCCGCGCGACGCCGTACATCGCCTGCCCCGAGGCCGCCCCACGAGAGTCCTCGAGCACCTGAAGCACCCCCGACCGACAGGCCTCGGCCACGACGCTTCCGGGATCGAGGGGACTCGGCACGCGGAGCCCGGTACCGTCGGTGGCGAAATGGAGCTCGCCGGTGTCGGCCTCGGAATCCCACCGCACCAGCGCCGCCCCACGCGCCCCCGAGACCTCGAGCGCCGTCTCGCAGACGGCTCGGGCCAGGCCCACCCCGCCCCGGTCCCCCTGGAGGCGCTGAACGGCGTCCAGGAGGGCCTGGCTCTGCCGCATGTGGCGCGCATAGCGCCGCCGGACGTCCACGAGCTCCAGGTAGGTCCCGAGCTGGGTCGCGAGCCGCGGGAGCCACTCCCGCAGCGGTTCGCGCGGCAGGCCGAGCCCCTGCCGGTGCGTCAGGCTGAGCACGCCGAGCAGCTGCTCGCCTCGGCGAACGCAGGCGGCGCCGACCGTCACCGTCTCGTCATGCCCCACCGACTGTACGATCCCCGTCTCGGCCGACCACTGCAGGAGGGGCGCCCACTCGGCGACGTCGAAGTAGGCGGGACGCGGGCCGTCGGTGGACCAGCACGACGGAGCGAGGGCGTCGCGATCCGGGTTCCAGCGCCAGAAGATCGCCTCCTCGGCCCCGACCACGTCGCGGAAGTCGGCGAGAAGCTGGCCGAGCACCACGCGGTCCTGCTCGACGACCTTCGCCTCGAACGAGACGCGCACGTCCCGTCGGAGCGCCTCGACGCCGACGGCGGTCTCGTCGTCGTGCGCCGGGAGCTCGGCATCGAGCCGGGCCAGTCGGGCGCGGGCCGAGGCGAGGTCGGTCCGGGACCGGCGCGCCTGCTTCAGCGCGAATCCGGCCGCGGCGAGCGCGGCGACGGCGAGTGCAATGGCCGCGGCGAGCAGCATGGTGACGGGTGCAGCGGGTTCGAGAACGGCGGTGGCCGGCGACGCCAGCCTTACACCGTGATGCGACGCAAGCGGCTAGCCGTGCAGGATGCGCGCGGCGGCCACCGCGGCTCCGAAGCCGTTGTCGATGTTGACGACAGTCACGCCGGCGGCGCAACTGTTCAGCATCGTGAGCAGCGGTGCGATCCCGTGGAACGCCGCGCCGTAGCCGACGCTCGTCGGTACCGCGATCACGGGCACGCGGACGAGCCCGCCCACGACCGACGCGAGGGCGCCATCCATCCCCGCCACCACCACGATCACACGCGCGTCATCGAGCACCTCGCGCCGAGCGAGGAGGCGATGGATCCCGGCGACGCCGACGTCGGTGAGGCGCGCGACCTCGCACCCCATCGCGTCGGCGGTGACGGCGCACTCCTCGGCCACGGAGAGATCGCTCGTGCCCGCGGTGACGACGAGCAGCGTCCCCGCGGCGCGAGCCGGCGGCGTGTCCGAGCGCAGCAGCGCGGTGGCCGCGGCGGCGTTGTGCTCGATGCGGGGCAGCGCCTCGAGCAGAGGGGCCGCGGCGTCGGGGCTCAGCCGGGTGACGAGGACGCCGTCGCCGTGCGCGGCGATGCGCGTCGCGATGCCGACGACCTGCGCAGGGGTCTTCCCTCCCCCGAACACGACCTCCGGAAAGCCCTGGCGAAGGGCACGATGGTGATCGATCGTCGCGTAGCCGAGCGATTCCAGCGGCTCGGCGGAGAGGGCGGCGAGCGCCTCGTCCACGGGGGTCTCGCCGGCGGCGACCTGGGCCAGCAGGTCGCGCACTCGTTCACGCCTCATGCGGCGTCGGCCTCGAACTCCCCGCCCGCGTCGCCGTGGGGGATGCCACCCGCCTCCGCCAGGTATCGCTCAGCGTTGGCGAGGTAATCGGCGAAGATCCCCTCCACCTCCCCGAACGAAGTTACCGCGTAGAGCTTCTTGCGGAGCTCGGCGCCTCCGTGGAGCCCCTTGGAGTACCAGCCCAGGTGCTTGCGGAACTCGATCGCGGCGCCGCGCGGGTCGGTCTCGTACGCCATCACCATGCGCGCATGGTGCAGCGCCACGGCGAAGCGCTCGGCGACGCCTGGCGTGGGACGCTTGGGGCGGCCGGCGAGGAGGTCCTTCACCTGGTTGAAGATCCAGGGCTGGCCGTACGAGCCTCGCGCGATCATGATCCCCGCGCAGCTCGTCGCCTGGCGCATGCGGATGGCGTCCTCGGCGGTCTTGATGTCGCCGTTGCCGAGGACGGGGATGTCGAGCGCGTCGACGACGGCCGCGATCTCCTCCCAACGGGCGCTGCCGGAGTACATCTGCGTGCGCGTGCGCGGGTGGAGCGCGAGAACCTTCGCCCCTGCGTCCTGGCAGCGAAGGCCGATCGTCACGGGGTCGCGCATCTCCTCGTTCCAGCCACTGCGGATCTTGCAGGTCACCGGCAGGGGCGTGGCCGAGGAGACGGCGCGGATGATCTGCTGGACGAGGTCGAGGTCCCGCAGGCAGCCGGAGCCACCGTTGCGCCTGACCACCTTCTTGACCGGACAGCCGAAGTTGATGTCGATGAACTCGGGCTGGAAGACGTCGGAGACGAAGCGGGCCGCCTCGCCCATCGCCACCGGGTCGGATCCGAAGATCTGGACGCCGATGGGCCGTTCCGTGACACCGAAGGAGAGCTTTCTGACGGTCGCCTCGTTCTCGCGGCGGATCCCCTCGGCGGAGAGGAACTCGGTGACCACCACGTCGGCGCCATGCTCGTGGCAGAGCTGGCGGAAGGGAGACTCCGAGACACCGGCCATGGGGGCCAGGTAGAGGGGGACGTCGGCGTCGAGCGGGAACGGAAAGGCCATGCCTGAAAGTTATCCGAGCACGGAAGTCGAAGCAACGTCAAGGTTTGACAAGGCCCCGCGCGCGCGGGTACTTTCCTCGGTTCAACGACGAAGAGATGCCGCCGCCGGCGGCTGCCGGCCCCGCCACGCACTGAGAATTGCCGAGATGGAACTGCGCGAGTTCTTCAGCGAAGACGCAATCAAGCTCGAGCTCGAAGGGGAGACGAAGGACGACATCCTCAAGGAGCTCATCGCACTCCTCCAGCTCGACGAGAAGTCGGAGGGGATGCTCTACAAGATGCTCCAGCGGCGCGAGAACCTCGGCAGCACCGGGATCGGCCGCGGCATCGCCATCCCGCACTGCCGCTCGCTCGTCGTGAACAAGCTGCGCGTCGCCTTCGGCCGCAAGCCGAACGGGGTGGACTTCAAGGCGATCGACGAGAAGCCGGTGCACTTCTTCTTTCTCATCGTCGCGCCGCCGCTCGAGGTCTCCAACCAGTATCTGCCGGTGCTGGGGAAGATCGCGCAGTTCTCGAAGGAGCCCGACGTGCCGCAGCGCCTGCTGGGACTCACGGAGCCTGGCCAGTTCCTCGAGCTGCTGAAGGAAAAGGGCGTCTGACCGACCAGCGCCGGCCGCGAGGCCGGCGCTCAGTACAGCAGGACCAGGCCCAGCGCCATCAGCCCGACCATCGTGATGGAGACCGCCGCGTAGATCGCCGCGAGCGCCGCCGCGCGAAGTGCCGTGACCGACAGCCGGCCACCGTACACCCGCCGCAGCGCGAGCACGAGATACGCCGCGATCCAGACAGTGATCGCCAGCTTCCCGGCCGAACGGAGCGGCGACGGCGGGAGCATGCCGAGCAGCAGGGCGATGGTGAGCGCGGCGAAGCCGAACGCGTGCAGGTGCAGCGAGACGATCAGGTGCACCGGATAGCGTCCGCCGGCGCGATCGGTACGCCAGGGCGAGCAGCGCGGCGAACACGGGCATCAGCACGAACATCATGCGCGGCACCCGCTCGCCGATCTCGTGCCCGAAGTTCTTCCGGTCGCTCGCCACGCGCTGGCCGTTGCGCACCAGTCGGGTACCGAGCTGCCGCTTCACCCAGCCAGGATTCGTGCCAAGCTCGCGCGCGAGCTTGCGCTCCATTCGGAGACTGTCGGCGAGCGCGGCCGACGCGGCATCGAGCGAGCCCGGTGGAACGGCCCTGCCCGCGGCGGCGAGCGCGACGCGCCGGCTCGAGTCGCGGCTCGTCGCGAGGCGCAGCGAGTCGTGCGCCGGGAGGCCAGCCCCCGTGCTGTCGCCGAAGACGCTCTCCTTCCCCTCCGGGGTGGTGAGTCCGCGCGGCGGTCGGTCGATGAGCGGCGACGACATGGCTCACCTGGGGCTCGGAGGAGCTCGAAGCTAGCTCGAAGCTAATGCCCGAGGGACCGCCCGGCGAGCGGGAGCGCCCTCAGGCGTCCCGGGACAGCTGTCCCGCTACTCCCACTCGATCGTGGCGGGCGGCTTGGAGCTGACGTCGTACACCACGCGGTTCACCCCCTCCACCTCGCGGATGATCCGGTTGGAGATGCGCGCCATCACGTCGTGCGGGAAGGGATACCAGTCGGCCGTCATGCCGTCGGTGCTGGTGACCGCCCGAAGCGCCACGACGTTGTCGTAGGTGCGCTCGTCTCCCATCACCCCCACGCTGCGCACCGGCAGCAGCACGGCGAAGGCCTGCCAGATCTCGTCGTAGAGTCCCGCGGCGCGAATCTCCTCCAGATAGATCGCGTCGGCCTGTCGCAGCACCGCAAGCGCCGGCTCGGCGACGGCGCCGAGCACGCGGATGGCCAGGCCCGGCCCCGGGAACGGGTGCCGCCCCACCATCTCCTCCGGCAGTCCGAGCTCGCGTCCCACGTTGCGCACCTCGTCCTTGAACAGCTCGCGCAGCGGCTCGATGAGCGCGAACTGCATGTCTGGCTTGAGGCCGCCCACGTTGTGATGCGTCTTGATGGTGACCGACGCACCGCCGGTGGGAGAGGAGCTCTCGATCACGTCGGGATAGAGCGTGCCCTGCACCAGGAACTTCGCGTGCGTCCCCGCGGTGGCTGTCGCTTCCTCGAAGACGTCGATGAAGGTGTGGCCGATCGCGCGTCGTTTCGCCTCCGGCTCGTCGATGCCGGCGAGCGCGGCAAGGAAGCGCTGCGACGCGTCGACGGTGACGAGCTTGATGCCGAGGTGCTGCGCCATCGTGCGCTCCACCTGCTCGCGCTCGTGCAGCCGCAGCAGGCCGGTATCGACGAACACGCAGGTGAGCTGATCGCCGATGGCGCGGTGGACGAGCGCCGCGGCCACCGACGAGTCCACTCCGCCCGACAGGCCGCAGATCACCTGCGCGTCGCCGACCTGGGCGCGTATCGTCCGGACGTGCTCCTCGACGAACGCGCCCGGCGTCCAGCTCGGCGTGGCGTGGCAGATCTCGAACAGGAAGTTGGCGAGCAGCTCGGCACCGCGCGGGGTATGTGCCACCTCGGGGTGGAACTGCACCCCATAGATCGGGCGCGACTCGTGCTCGATGGCCGACACCGGGTTGCCCCGACCCGCCGCGGTGATGCGGAAGCCGGGAGGCGCCTTCTCGACGTGGTCGCCATGGCTCATCCAGACCGTGGTGTCCTCGGCCGGAGAGAAGCCGCGAAACAGCGCGCTCTCCACGGCAGGACGGATCGCGTCGCGGCCATACTGGCGCTGGCCGCCGCGGATCACCTCGCCGCCGAGCAGGTGCGAGATCAGCTGCATTCCGTAGCACACGCCGAGGACCGGGGCGATGTCGAAGAGCGCGACGTCGGCGGTGGGGACGTCGTCGCCGTAGACCGAGTTCGGGCCGCCGCTCAGAATGATGCCGGTGGGCTTCCACTCGCGAATCCACTCGATCGAGCGGGTGGGCGGATGGATCTCGGAATAGACCCGCGCCTCGCGGACGCGCCGCGCGATGAGCTGCGTGTACTGCGAGCCGTAGTCGATGATGAGAATGCGACTCGGCGCCGTCATGTCGTCCAGTGCGCGGGGTCGAGACTGAGGAACTCCACGGTCTTGTCCTGCAGGTCGAGGATCGCCGCCTTCGGCGTGCCGAAGAGCCAGCCGCACGACTCGCCCGGGTTCACGATGAGCGTGTCCCCGCGGTGCTTCATCTCCTGCTGGTGCGTGAAGCCGTGCACCACGATGCTGTGGCTCTCGATGCTGCGCGGCTGCACGTCGCCGAGGTCGTGGACGAGGAGGATGCGCTGGCCGGCCAGCTCGAAGCTGTGCGGCCCCTCGAACAGCTCGGCGCCGAAGCCCGCCGTCGCTTTCGCCAGCAGCCCCTGCGTGTCGCCGTCGTTGCGGCCGAAGACGCCGGCCAGCGACATGCTCGCCTCCTCGATGGGACGCAGGGCGAACGGCGCGCAGTAGTCACCGGCGTGGATCAGCATCGACACGCCGCTCGCCTGCATCAACTTCACGAACTCGGCGATCGCGGGAATGCGATCGTGACTGTCCGCCATGAGACCGACGCGCATCAGCCTTCTCTCCACTCGGGGTCACGTTGCTCGAGGTGCACGAGGTCCTCGTAGCGCTCGCGCGCGGTCACGATGGCGTACCGGTCTCCATCGACCAGCACCTCCACGCCGCGCGGTCGGGTGTTGTAGTTGGAGGCCATCACGTAGCCGTACGCGCCCACGTCGTACACGGCGAGCCGGTCGCCGGCGACCGCTTCGTCCATCTCGCGGTCGAGCGCGAGAAAATCCCCGCTCTCGCAGACCGGGCCCACGACGTCGGCCTTCATGCGCCCGCCGCCCACGGCGGCGCGCACCGGCTCGATCTTGTGGTACGCGTCGTAGTGCGACGGCCGCAGCAGCTCGGTCATCCCCGCGTCGGTGACGAGAAAATCGCGGCCTCCGCTGTGCTTGCGGTACAGCACCCGCGTGAGCAGCACGCCGCAGTTGCCGACGATGAAGCGTCCCGGCTCCATCAATAGCGTGAGCCCGGTGGGCTCCACGCGCGGTACGAGCGCCCTGACGAAGCGCTGCAGGTCGGGCGTCTGCTCGTCGTCGTAGGCGACGCCCAGGCCGCCGCCGATGTCGAGGTAGCGCAGCGTGTCGATGCCGTCGGCGCGGAGCTGCTCGAGCAGGCCGACGAGCCGCTCGGTGCCGTCGAGATAGGGATCGAGGCGGAAGAGCTGCGAGCCGATGTGCATGTCGAGCCCGACGAGGTCGCAGTTGGGCAGCGACGCGACGACGCGCGCCACCCCCTGCACCTCGTCGAAGGGGATGCCGAACTTCGCTCCCTTCTCACCGGTCTTGATGTAGCGGTGGGAGCTGTCGACGGTGACCTCGGGATTGACGCGCAGCCCCACCGGAGCCCGCACGCCGAGCTCGCCGGCGATCCGGTCGACGAGCCGGACCTCCGCCTCCGATTCCGCGTTGATCAGCATCACGCCGGCCTGGAGCGCCTCGCGCAGCTCGCGCTCCGACTTGCCCACCCCGCCGAAGATGATGTCGGCGCCGCGGAAGCCGGCGCGCAGCGCGCGGAAGAGCTCCCCGCCCGACACGACGTCCACGCCGGCGCCGAGCTCGCGCAGCACGCGCAGGATCGCCGCGTTGGAGTTGGCCTTCAGCGTGTAGTGCACACGGTGGGGCAGCGGCGCAAGCGCCGAGTCCAGCCGCCGGTACCGGTCCCTCACCGTCGAGGCGCTGTACACGTACGCGGGCGTCCCGACCGCGTCGGCGATCGCGTCGAGCGGCACTCCCTCGCAGGAGAGCGTGCCCTGTGCGCGGGCGAAGCCGGACGTCAGTACGACTTGGCCCACAGCGCCTCGATCGTTGCGGCCGCGCCGCACTTGAGACAAGCCGTCGGAGCTTCGGCCGAGCGGAACTCCTCGTCCGGCAGGCAGCGGATCGTCGCCTTCGTCTCGTCCTTGATCGCCTTCTCGCAGCCCGCGCCGCCGCACCAGCCGGCGTACACGAAGCCCCCCTGCCCTTCCATCAGCTCACGGAACCGGTCGTACGTGATCGGCCCGCGGTAGCTGTTGCTCTCGCGACGGTCGAGCGCGGCGGCGAGCATGTCGCGCTGCATCGCCGACAGCGTCTCGGCAACGTCCTCACCGAGCGTATCGAGCGACACGGCGCGCTTCGCCTTCGTGTCGCGGCGGACGAGCACTCCCTGGTTGGACGCGAGGTCGCGCGGACCGATCTCGAGCCGAAGCGGAATGCCGCGCAGCTCCCACTCGTAGTACTTCGCGCCGGGCTTCATCCCGTCGCGCGCGTCGATGTGGATGCGCAGCCGCGCCGACTCGCGCCGCTCCCAGGCGCCGAGCGTCTTCGCGATCCGGTTCGCCGCCTCGAGCACGAGCGACCGTTCCTCGTCGGTGCGATAGATCGGCACGATCACGAGCTCGATGGGCGCCAGCAGGGGCGGCACGCGGAGGCCGACGTCGTCGCCGTGCGTCATTACGAGCCCGCCCACCATGCGGGTGGATACTCCCCAGCTCGTGTTCCACGCGTATTCGGTGCTCCCGGCCTCGCTCTGGAACTTGAGGTCGAACGCCTTGGAGAAGTTCTGCCCGAGGTCGTGCGACGTACCCGCCTGCAGCGCCTTGTTGTCCTGCATCATCGCCTCGCACGAGTACGTGCGCAGCGCGCCGGCGAACCGCTCGGAGTCGGTCTTCTGCCCCGTCACGACCGGCATCGCGATGTAGCCTTCCATGAAGTCCCGATAGACGCCGAGCATCTGCTTCGCCTCCGCCTCTGCCTCGTTGTGCGTGGCGTGCGCGGTGTGCCCCTCCTGCCAGAGGAACTCGGTGGTGCGCAGGAAGAGACGCGTGCGCATCTCCCAGCGCACCACGTTGGCCCACTGGTTCATCAGGATGGGCAGGTCGCGATAGCTCTGCACCCACTTGGCGAACATCGAGTAGATGATCGTCTCCGACGTGGGCCGGATGACGAGCGGCTCCTCGAGCTTCTTGCCGCCGCCGTGCGTCACCACCGCTGCCTCGGGGGCGAACCCCTCGACGTGCTCCGCCTCCTTGTGCAGGAAGGACTCCGGAATGAGCAGCGGGAAGTAGGCGTTCTGGTGCCCCGTCTCCTTGAACTTGTCATCGAGGGCGCGCTGCATGCGCTCCCAGATGCCGTAGCCGTTGGGCCGGATCACCATGCAGCCCTTGACCGGCGAATAGTCGGCGAGCTCGCTCTTGAGCACCACCTCGTTGTACCACGCGCTGAAGTCCGCCGCGCGGGTCGTCAGCTTCTTGTCGTCAGCCATTCGGACCACTGTCGTTCGAGAGATTCACGAATTCCCCTGCGCCGCTCGCGTGCGCCGCTTTCCGCTGCTTGCTCAGCGACTGCGGCCGGAGCGCATACTCCACCGACTTCCCATCGGCGCGCAGCATCGCCGCGTGCCGCATCACCTGCTCCATCGGTTGGTGCTCGTCGCCGCCGACCCACACGTCCGCCGCGGTGCTCTCCGCCTTCATCAGCCCGCGCGCGCGCAGCAACTCGCCGAGCACCACGTCGCCCATGCCGAAGCCGAGCGCCGGCATGTCGGCCCCCCCGAGCGACGCGAGCAGCTTGTCGTAACGCCCGCCCCCGCAGATCGCCCGGAACTCGCCCGAGCGGTCGAACAGCTCGAACACGATGCCGGTGTAGTACGCGAGGCCGCGCACGATCGAGAGGTCGAGTCGCAGCCAGGAATCGTCGCCGCCGAGAAGGGCCGGCACGTACGACAGGAACCGCTCGAACTCCGCCACGAACGGCTCGGCAGCCGAGCCGGCCAGCAGCGACTTCACTTCGGGGAACTCCACGCCGGCGATGCCGACGATGCGCGGGATGGCGTCGGCGGGGACGCCGAGCGCGGCGAGCTTCTCCGCCGACACGTCGTGCGGCGTGCGCTCGAGCTTGTCGATCACCCCGTAGACGCGGCCGACCGACTCCGCCGGCACGCCGAGCCGCTCGAGAACCCCCTGCAGGATGCGGCGGTCGGAAACGCGCACCACCACGTCGGAGGAGGAGAGCCCGAACTCGCGCATCATGTCCACGGCGCAGGCCACGAGCTCGGCATCGCCCGCGACGTCGGCGGTGCCGAACAGGTCGACGTTGAGCTGGTAATGCTCGCGCAGCCGCCCCTTCTGCTGCCGCTCGTAGCGGAAGAGCTGGGGCATGGAGAACCAGCGCACCGGCTTGCGCAGGGCGTTGGCGCGGGCCCCGACCATTCGGGCGACGGTGGGCGTCATCTCCGGGCGAAGCGCCACGTCGCGCCCGCCCTTGTCCACGAAGTTGTAGAGCTGGCCGACGATCTCGTCGCCGCTCTTCTTCGTGTACAGGTCGAGGGGCTCCAGCGGGGGGCCGTCGTACTCGACGAAGGCGTAGCGCCGCGCCACCTCGCGCCACACGCGCATGATGTACGCGCGCTCCGCCAGTTCCTGGGGATAGAAATCGCGGAATCCGGGGAGGGCGCCTTTGGACATTCAGTAACTTAGCCCGTGAGCGGAGACAGCTGCAACCGCGCCATCGCGTCGCCGACCGTGTGAAACGACCCGGTAACGAGCGTGGTCGCCCCCGATTCATCCGCCAGCGCGAGCGCGCTGTCGAAGTCCGCGTCACCCGCGGCGCGATAGCCGCGGCCGAGCGCATAGCCCACCGCCTCGTCCAGCGCCCACGCCCGGCTCGCCGGAGCCGTCGGCGCATTCGTCAGCACGAAGCTCTGCGCGATCGGGGCGAGCGCATCGATCATCGCGCGCCAATCCTTGTCGCCGAGCACGCACAGCAGCACCACCACGGGCTCGTCGTGCGCCACGCTGGCGAGGCTCGCCGCCACCGTGCGCGCCCCGTCGGCGTTGTGCGCCACGTCGAAGATCCAGCGCCCGACGCGCTGGAAGCGCCCCGGCAACCGCACCCCGGCGAGGTTGCGCGACGCCTCCTCGAGGGACACGGCGAACGGCGCCCCCGCCGCATCGAGCAGGGTCAGGGTGAACGCCAGATTCGCCGCCTGATGACGTCCGACGAGCGGCGTCTCGAGGACGCGGTCGTCCCCCAGACCGGCGAGCCGCACCGACGTCCCCAGCGCGTGCACCCTCACCTCGCTCGCGACGAGCTCCTCCGCCACGATGCGCACGGGCGACGCACCGTTGGCCCGCGCGTCGCGCGCCAGCCACCCGCGCACCTCCGGCGACGTCTCGCCGATCACTGCCGCCACACGGGGCTTGAAGATCCCCGCCTTCTCCCGGGCGATCGACTCCAGGCTGTTCCCCAGATACTCCATGTGGTCGTAGCCGATCGACGTGACCCCGGCTGCCACCGGCTCGACGACGTTGGTGGAGTCCAGCCGCCCCCCGAGGCCCGTCTCCACGAGCGCGACGTCGGCCGCCGCGTCCGCGAAGTGATGGAGCGCCAGCGCCGTCGTCGCCTCGAAGAAGGAGGCACCGATGCGCTCCACCGCGGGGGTCCACCGCTCGATCCACTCGGCGACCTCCTCCTCGCCGATGGGGCGTCCGGCGACGACGATCCGCTCCCGGAAGTCCACGAGATGCGGCGAGGTGTAGCGCGCCACGCGCAGCCCCCTGGTCCGAAGCAGGGCGTCGGCGGTGGCGACGCTGCTCCCCTTGCCGTTCGTCCCCGCGACGTGGATCACCGGGTAGCGGCGCTGCGGGTTGCCAAGGGCGTCGAGCAGGGCGACGGTGCGCTCGAGGCCGAACCGGAAGCTCCCCGTCGTGCGCGCGAACAGGTAGTCGAGCGCCGCCGCGTACGGGGTCAGGGCGACGTCCACCCCGTGGCCGCCGGCTTACCACTCATGTGGCGCAGCAGCTGGCTGACCGTGTGCTTGAGCTCCCGCCGGTGCGTCACCTGGTCGAGCATGCCATGGTCGAGCAGGAACTCCGCGGTCTGGAACCCCTCGGGGAGGTCCTGCCCGAGCGTCTGCTTGATCACGCGGGCGCCGGCAAAGCCGATGACGGCGCCCGGCTCGGCGAGGATCGCGTCTCCCAGCATGGCGTAGCTGGCGCTGACCCCGCCCGTGGTGGGGTTCGTCAGGATGGCGATGTAGGGGATCCGTCGCTCCGCGAGCTGGGCGAGCATCGCGCTCACTTTTGCCATCTGCATGAGCGAGAGCACCCCCTCCTGCATGCGCGCGCCCCCCGAGGCGCAGACGACGATCAGCGGATGCTTCCGCTCGAGCGATCGCTGGCCGAGGCGGGCGATCTTCTCACCCACCACGGAGCCCATCGACCCGCCCATGAAGGCGAAGTCCATCACGCCGAGATTGACCGGCAGCTCCTCCATCGTGCCGCTGGCGGCGAGGAGCGCATCCCCCTCACCCGCGTTGGCAGTGGCCTTCTTCAGCCGCGCCGGATACTCCGGGAAGCCAAGGGGGTCGGTGGAGCGGATGTCCAGCTCGAGCTCCTCGACGGACCCTTCGTCGAGGAGCAGGTTGCAGTAGTCGTTCGCGCGGATGCGGCGGTGATAGTCGCAGTTCGGGCAGACGTTGGCGTTGCGCAGGAACTTCTCACGGATGTCCGTGTGTCCGCACGCTTCGCACTTCTCCCAGACATCTGCGGGGATCTCCAGCCGTTCCCGGCGGGGCTGCCGCGGCTTTTTTTCCTTCCGGAACCAGGCCATAGCCAGAGAATGTGACCGGGGTCAGCGGCGTGGGCAAGGGATTAACGGCGGTTTTTCAGTTCTCGGCTTGTCAACCGAACAGCCGCCCTATCACACCGCGAACGGCCCGCTCCGTCCGCCGCGTCCCTCGGCGGAGATCCGCAGGAGGATGCCGATGGCGATCCAGCTCGCCAGCATGAAGCTCCCCCCGTAGCTGAAGAAGGGGAGCGGGATGCCCGTGATCGGCATGAGATTGAGGGTCATCCCCATGTTCTCCACGACGTGCACGAACCAGCTCGCGAGCAGCCCGAACGCCACGAGGCTGCTGAACGAGTCGTTGGCCCGCTCGGCGATCTTCGTGATGCGGAGGAAGAGGAGGACGAAGAGGGTGATCGCGAGGGTCACCCCGATGAAGCCGAGCTCCTCGCCCACGACGGCGAAGATGAAGTCCGTGTGCTGGGCCGGCAGGAAGGCGAGGCGCTTCTGTGTCCCTTCGGTGAACCCCTTCCCGAAGATCCCCCCCGAGCCGATCGCGATCTGGGACTGGATCACGTGATAACCGGCCATGCGCCGGTCGATGTCGGGATTGAGGAAGACGAGCAGGCGCTTCTGCTGGTACGGCGCCAGCTTCTCCCAGACGATCGGGGAGACGACGCCGAAGATGACGTTCACCACGACGAGGAAGATCCCCTCGTACATGTACGGCTTGTACCAGAGCACGAGGGCGAGGAGCAGCAGGAACCAGGCGCCCCAGATGCCGGTGTTGAACGCCAGGATCAGGCTCACCACCGGGCTCGCCACCAGGACCAGCAGCGGCCAGGAGACCCCCGCCCAGAACAGCATCGCGAAGGCGAAGCCGACGAACACGATCCCCGTGCCGAGGTCGGGCTGCTTCATGATGAGCGCCCAGGGGATGCCCACCACGAGCGCGGGCTTCCAGAGCTCCAGCAGGGAACGCGGAGGCTCCCGGAAGGTCGACATCACCTTCGCCAGCGCCAGCACCACGGTGATCTTCGCCAGCTCGGAGGGCTGGCCGATGCGGAAGCCGCCGATGGCCAGCCAGCTCTTGGAGCTCGCCGCGGTGCCCGCGCCCTTGCCGATGAACAACAGCAGGACGAGCATGGCGATCGTCACCCCGTACATCGGCCAGGTCAACCAGTCGAGGAGACGCACCGAGCAGCGTGACACGACGTAGGCGGCCACGAGCGAGATGAGGAACCAGGTGGCCTGCGAGCGCCACAGCTTGGCGACGTAGGTGGGGATGTCCGTCTGGCCGGCGGAGTAGACGATCGAGATCCCGTAGACCGACAGGAGCAGGCCGACGATGACCAGCGGCCAGTCGATGGGGAAGCGGCGAAGGGACATCAGCCCTCCACCGACATGTCGACGACGGGAGTCACGTGGAGATATGCCTGGATGATCTTGGATGCGATGGCCGCCGCGCGAGTACCGTGGCCGCCGAACTCGAGCATGACGGCGACGACGATCTTCGCGTTCTCCGCGGGAGCGAAGCCGACGAACCATCCGTGGTTCAGCTCCACTCCGTTCTGCCAGACGCCGGTCTGGGCGGTCCCCGTCTTGCCCGCGAGCTGGACCCCCTTGATGGCCGACGCAGCCGCCGTGCCGCCGGTCACCACGCCGACGAGCGCCCCCTGGATCTGCGCCACCTGGTCGGGGGTGAGCTTCATGATCTGCGTCCGCTCCGGCTTGCCCCGCAGGATCTGCGGGCGTGCCGCCTGGCCGTCAGTCGCGAGCGCCGTGTAGAACTTCGCCATGTTGAGGATGGTCTGGGAATTGTCCCCCTGACCGATGGCCATGCTCAGCACCAGCGAGCGCGTCCACTTCCCCTTGCCATACTTCCGGTCGAAGTATTCTTCGCCCGTGGGAAAGCGCGCGCGCTTCTCCTCGGGCAGGTCGATCCCCGCCTTGCTCTGGAAGCCGAGCTCCACGCCGCCCGCGACGAGGCGCGCGAGACCGAGCTTGAGGCCGAGCTGGTAGAAGTAGACGTCGCACGATTTGGCGATCGCCCCGGCCAGCGTGAGGTTGCCGTGCCCCCGCTTGTCCCAGCAGCGGAAGTAGCGCGAGCCGTACTGCATCCCCCCCGTGCAGGGGATCGGCAGCCGGTCGTCCATCTTCACGGCACCCGTCTCCAGCCCCACGACCGTAGTGGCGAGCTTCCAGGTGGACCCGGGGGGATACTGTCCCTGCAGCGCCTTGTTGTAGAGCGGCTTGCGCGGGTCGGCGCGGAGCGAGTCCCAGTACTGCGCCGGGATTCCCCCGATGAAGCGGTTGGCATCCCAGCTTGGCGCGCTGTAGATCGCGAGGACGGCGCCGGTGGCAGGGTCCAGCGCGACGGCGCCACCCTGCAGCGAATCGCCGAAGATCCCGGCGACGAAGCGCTGGAGATCCATGTCGATGTTCGTATAGAGCGGCGACGCCGCGACGGGGGTGAGGTCGGGGCGCGCACCTCCCGCTCCCTTCACGACGCGGCCGCGCGCGTCGACCTCGACGAACTGGCTCCCCTCCTTGCCACGCAGCACCGACTCGTACTGCTTCTCGAGCCCCTGCTTCCCCACCTGCTGTCCCGCCTTGTAGTCGGCGAAGGCGGGCTGCGCGAGCTCGGCCTCGCTCACCTCGCCGGTGTAGCCGACGAAGGGCGCGACGGCGGGCCCGTCCGGATAGAAGCGGCGCGGCGCACTCTGGATGATCAGCCCGGGAAACTCCGCCCGGTGCTCCTCGAGCACGCTCACGACGTCGAACGACGCATCGGGAATGATGACTGTGGGGCGGTTCGGCGCGCGCCGGAAGCGGCGGACCGACTGGTCGATCTGCGGCCCGGTGATGCTGATCGTCCCCCCGAGCCGCTGCAGCACCGCGCGCAGCGTGTCCTCCTTCTGCGCGAGGACCGACACGGAGTAGCCGATGACGTTGTCGGCGATGACCTTGTTGTGGCGGTCGTAGATCACGCCGCGCGGCGCCGGTAGCGGCAGCTCGCGGAGCCGGTTGGTCTCCGACTGCAGCGCGTACTTCTGGTGGTTCACCACCTGGCTGCGGAAGAAGCCGCCCATGAGGAACAGCAGCACCCCGGCGACCATCACGTTCGCGGCACGGCCGCGGCGCAGCATGTCGTTGGGGTGGAAGCTCATGAGGCCCGCGTCTCGAGCACCGGGCGCAGGAGCATGAGGGCGAGCACGCCGGCGACGGCGGTCACCGCGGCGGAGAGCGACGACCAGACGAGGATCTGCATCAGCAGCTCGGCGCCCGTCATGCGGCGCTCGACGAGATTCATCACGATCTCGTAGGCCCACTTCCCGAGGAAGAGGAAGAAGCCATTGAGCAGCACGTGGTCGGCGAAGAAGACGGCCTTCAGCCGCGACCAGCTGAAGCCGATGAGCGTCATCGCCAGCGCGCCGGCGCCGAACGCGCCGAGCGCGAGCGAGTCGGAAGCGAGGCCCAGCACGAAGCCGAACAGTGCCGCCACGCCGGGCCGCACCCGCACCGACGCGAGCAGCAGCGCGATGATCAGGAAGTCGGCCGACGCGCGCCATGCGAGCAGCGGGCGCAGCGTGTAGTGCAGGAAGATCAGCACCGCGCACAGGACGAACGTGCGGATCGTCGCACCCCAGTTCATGGACGGGCTCCCGGAGTGGCCGGACGGGCCGTGTCGGCGCGCGCGGCGCGCGCCACGCTGTCGCGGCGCACCCGCGCCGCCGTGGTATCGGGCGCGCGCGGCCGCGGCGCGGGCACGGTTGCCGGCGCGGGACGCGCCGTGCTGTCGGGACGCGCTGCGGTCGTGTCGCGGCGCAGCGAGTCGCCGAGCAGGCGCGCCGCCGAGTCGATCGCGGCGCGGCGGGCCGCCGCCTCCGCCTGCGCCGACTGGCGCGCCAGCGAGTCGCCCGCCGCGACGATGTTGCGCGTGGCCGAGTCGATCGACGCCACGTCGGACCAGACGTTGAGCAGCCCCGCGGTCGCGCGCTGCGGCGTGAGGATCATCACGGAGGTGAGCTCCGCCGGGTTGACCGCCGGACGCAGCAGATACGTGCGCGCCCACGCCTCGGTCGTCTTGATCTCGCCGAGCACTACGCCGACGGGGATCCCCTTGGGATAGATGCCACCGAGGCCGCTGCTGAACACCACGGCGCCCGCCTTGAGCGTGGCGCGGAAGGGGACGCCGCGCATCTCGAGCAGATAGCGCTCGGAGCAGAGGTGCGTGTCCTTCGCCGTCGTCTGGCAGGAGTTGCCGACGTGCGGCTGCACGATGCCGAACACGCTCGCGTCGGCCGACTGGGCGCTCACCCGGAAGTCCGGATGCGCGAACAGGATGGCGAGGCTCATCGTGGGATCGACGGTCTGCACGAGCCCGACGAGCCCTTCCGGCGAGACGACGAGGCTGTGCTCGCGCACGCCCGCCGTGGCGCCGGCGCTCAGCGTGACCGTGAAGTCCTCGGCGCGGCCGCGCCCCTGCAGCGCTTCGGCCGGGATGAATCCCCACTGCAGCTTGGAGCCGAGGCCCAGCACCTTGCGCAGGCGGTCGTTCTCGGTTTCGAGCGTCGGGACGCGCGCCGCGGCGAGGGCGAGCGTGTCGCGCCGCAGCTCGCGGGTCTCGGAGCTGAGGTACGCCGCACGCCACCGCTCGGCGCCCATCTGCAGCCGCACGAGCGGCGCCACCATCGAACGCCGCAGCGTGCTCGCGACGGGCTCGCGCACGTTCGCCGGCAGCATCGTGGCCACCAGCGAGAGGACGACGCACGCCGCGAACAGTACGAGGTCGAGTCGAGTGCCGAACCGGCCGGATCGCGCCACCCGTGACCTCAGGTGCTCAGGACCGACCAGTACTTCTCCTCGTCGTCGAGGATGCGACCCGTGCCGCGGACGACGCAGGTGAGCGGATCCTCATCGACATGGATCGGCAGCCCCGTCTCCTGGCTCAGCAGGAGATCGAGTCCGCGAATGAGCGCGCCGCCGCCGGTCATCACGATGCCGCGGTCCACGATGTCGCTCGCCAGCTCGGGCGGCGTGATCTCCAGCGCGCGCCGCACTGCGTCGACGATCTGCTGGATCGGCTCCTGGATCGCCTCGCGGATCTCGCTCGAATGCACGCGCACCGTCTTCGGGATCCCCGACACGAGGTCGCGTCCCTTCACTTCCATCTCGCGCTCGTCGCCGATGGGCGCCGCGCTGCCGATCTGGATCTTGATCTGCTCGGCCGTCGGCTCGCCGATGAGCAGGTTGTAGTTCTTGCGCATGAACTGCACGATCGACATGTCGAGCTCGTCGCCGCCCGTGCGGATCGACGTGTCGCTCACGATCCCCGACAGCGCGATGACGGCGATCTCCGTCGTGCCGCCGCCGATGTCGATGACCATGTTCCCCGTCGGCGTCTCCACCGGCAGACCCACACCGATCGCTGCGGCCATCGGCTCGGCGACCATGAACACTTCCTTCGCGCCGGCGCCGAGCGCGGAATCGCGCACCGCGCGCTTCTCCACCTCGGTGATGCCGCTCGGCACGCACACGATCACGCGCGGCTTCACCTTGAAGACGTGATTGTCGATGATGAGCTTGAGGAAGTAGCGCAGCATCTTCTCCGTCACGTCGAAGTCGGCGATGACGCCGTCCTTCATCGGACGCACGGCGATCACCCCTTCGGGCGTTCGTCCGAGCATGCGCTTGGCCTCGAGGCCAACCCCCTTGATCTGCTTCGTCTCACGGTCGATCGCGACCACCGACGGCTCGTTGAGGACGATCCCTTCGCCCTTGACGTAGACGAGGGTGTTCGCCGTTCCGAGGTCGACTCCGATCGCGTTCGCGGGGAAGAGACTTCCCGCCTTGAAGAAAGGCCAGCGCATCAATCCGGGGTTGTGGCGCTCGTTCCGCTTGCAGGGTTCGAGCCGTACGTGTTCAAGGGGTGAAAACGCGAAAGCTACCTCTGGGGCAAATCAGCGGCAAGGCGTTGTGTCGCCACAACCTACGTCACTTTCCGCCAACCCATGGTATGACGTCCCGGGCGAGAATCGGTCACGGCGCGCGATGCATCTCCCATAGCAAGAGACACACCGAACAAAGTCCGGTGTGCCTCGTGCACCTGCGGCGTCCGTTCGGGCGCGTCAGCCCACGAACTGCGCGGGCTCGTGGAACTCCATCCCGAAGGCCTCGGCGACCCCGCGGTAGGTGACCTTCCCCTCCGCGACGTTCAGCCCCTTGAGCAACGCCGGGCTCTCCTTGAGCGCCCGCTTCCACCCCTTGGTCGCGAGCTGGAGGGCGTACGGGAGCGTGGCGTTGGTGAGCGCCAGCGTGGACGTGCGGGGCACGCCACCCGGCATGTTCGCCACGCCGTAGTGGATCACCCCGTCCACGACGTACGTGGGGTTCTCGTGCGTCGTCGCATGGATCGTCTCCACGCAGCCGCCCTGGTCGATGGCCACGTCGACGATCACCGAGCCGGGCTGCATCGTCTTCAGGTCTTCCTTGCGGATGAGCTTCGGCGCCACGGCACCCGGAATGAGCACGCCGCCGACGACGAGGTCGGCGGTGGCGATCTGCTCCAGCACGTTGTGCCGGTTGGAGAAGATCGTCTGGACGTTCGCCGGCATCACGTCGCTCAGGTAGCGCAGGCGCTCCAGCGAGACGTCGAGGATCACGACCTTCGCGCCCATCCCCGCCGCCATCTTCGCCGCGTTGATCCCGACGATGCCGCCACCGAGGATCACGACCTTCGCCGGCACCACGCCCGGCACCCCGCCGAGCAGCACGCCGCGACCGCCGTAGAGCTTCTCGAGGTACTTCGCTCCCTCCTGCACCGCCATCCGGCCCGCGACCTCCGACATCGGCGTGAGCAGCGGGAGCTCGCGCGACGGGAGCTCCACGGTCTCGTACGCCACGCACACCGCGCCGCTCTTCAGATGCGCCTCGGTGAGCTCCTTGTCGGCGGCGAAGTGGAAGTAGGTGAAGATGAGCTGATCCTTCCGCATGTGCGGCCACTCCGGCTTGATCGGCTCCTTCACCTTCATGATCATGTCGCTGTCCTTCCACACCGTCGCGGCGTCGGGGGCGATCTTCGCGCCGACGGCCGTGTAATCATCGTCGCTGAAGCCGCTGCCCAGTCCCGCACCCTTCTCCACGAGCACCGAATGGCCCGCGCCGATGAGCGACTCTGCGCCAGCCGGCACGAGCGCGATGCGGTTCTCGTTCGTCTTGATTTCCTTCGGGACGCCGATCTTCATGTATGACCCTGTCGTAGGGGGAAGCCCAAGGAACTGTTTGTCGGTTTACGGTCTTTCGGTTCTCGGCAGGCGTCGGTCAGCTCCTGCGTCCTGCGGCAGGCCGTTCACCGAACAACCGTCAACCGAAAAACCGCCCTAAAACTCGCCGCCCGGTCCCAAAGACACAACCGTCTGCTGTTCCGGCACGAAGAAGTCCCGCGCCACCTCGGCGATCTGCTCCGAGGTGATCCCGTCCACGAGGGCGAGCATCTCGTCCAGGGTGCGGAATGGTTCCCCATACAGCTCGATGCCGGCGCAGCGGTACATCCGCGACGTCACGCTCTCCAGCGAGAGGGTGATCTGTCCCTTGAGCTGGCTCTTCCCCATCGCCAGCTCGTCGGCCGGGAGGCCG
>JBBQJC010000051.1:0-26143 GCA_038325515.1 Gemmatimonadales bacterium
CTCGGGACGCATGGTGTCCCGAGGCCCGACATCTCACTTCCAACATCGAACCTCTCACGTGGTTCAGCCCCAACGGAGATCCGTTCGGGACAACGGCAACCGACGGACCCGCTTCCCCGTCGCGGCGGAGATCGCATTGCAGATCGCCGGCACCACCGGAGGCAGCGCGGGCTCGCCGAGTCCGGTGGGGGGGAAGGTCGTGGTGAGGAAGTGCACCTCCACCGGCACCGCCTGCGCGTGGCGCAGCAGGTGGAAGTCGTGGAAGTTGCTCTGCTCCGTGC
Source organism: Gemmatimonadales bacterium (assembly GCA_038325515.1). Lineage (GTDB taxonomy): Bacteria > Gemmatimonadota > Gemmatimonadetes > Gemmatimonadales > Gemmatimonadaceae > AG11. The sequence continues at coordinate 282 of JBBQJC010000051.1, forward strand.
GCCCCTTCGCGAAGGTGATCTCCTGCGCGAGCGCCTGGGCGAGCCCGTCGAGCACCGCCCCCTGCACCTGATTCTCGGCGTTGCTCGGGTTGATGATCTGGCTGCCGACGTCGCCGGCGACCCAGACCTTCTCCACCTTCAATACGCCAGCGCGGCTCACGCTCGCCTGCACCACCTCGGCGAAGTAGCCGCGATGGCTGAAGTGGAACGCGACGCCCATGCCGCTCCCCCTGGGCAGCTTGCGGCCCCAGCCCGACTTCTCCCGCACGAGCTCGACGACGCCGCGCATGCGCGCGCCATCGAACAGGACGGGCTGCGGACCGGCGCCGGTGGCGGGCGGGGATGGCGCGGGCTGCTCGGCGGCGAGCAGGTCGAGCCGGAACTGCAGGGGATCCCTGCCTGCGGCGTGCGCGAGCTCGTCGATGAATCCCTGCACGGCGTAGGAGATGCCGTTGCTCCCGGGCGCGCGCAGGGCGCCGGTGGGCATGCCGATCGGCATCACCGACGCGTCGAGGGCGAAGTTGGGGATGAAGCGTGCGGGAAACTCGCCGGCTCCGATGTTCGCCGAGGGGGCGAAGCTCTGTCCCTCGCCGAAGGAGACGAAGTGGTCGGACCACGCGACGAGCCTGCCGGCGGCGTCCACACCCCCGGTGAAGTTGTGGAAGCCGCCGGGACGATAGAAGTCGTGCTGCATGTCGTCCTCGCGCGTCCAGAGCAGCTTCACGGGGACGCCTGCCTCGCGCGCGATCCACGCCGCCTCGACCATGTAGTCGTTGTTGAGCCGGCGTCCGAAGCCGCCCCCCGACCGCACCATGTGGACGGTGATGGTGTCGTCCTTCAGACCGAGCGTGCGCGCGACGAGGGCGCGCCCCTGCTCGGGGAGCTGCGAGTTGGTCCAGATCTCCATCGCGCCGTCGCGGAAGTGCGCCGTGCAGTTCTGCGGCTCGAGCGGCGCGTGGGCGATGAAGGGATAGTAGTACGACCCCGACACCGTCTTCGCGGCGGCGGCGAGGGCGGCGGCGGCATCACCGTCCTTCCGCAGGGAGCGCTGCGGCGCCTGCTTCGCCAGCTCGGCGGCCTGTCGCGCGAACCCCGCGCTGCTCTGCTGCGCCGTCGCCCCCTCGTTCCAGGCGACGTCGAGCTTCTGTCGAGCGCTCTTCGCCGCCCACCAGCTGTCGGCCACGATCGCCACGCCGCCGAGCAGCCCGTTGAGCGCCGTGCCTCCGTCCACCACGAAGGCCTGCCGCACGCCGGGCAGCTTCCGGATCACGTCGAGATTGGCGCTGGCCACCTTGCCGCCGAACACCGGCGACTTCACGAAGGTCGCGTACTTCATTCCCGGCACCGTCACGTCGATGCCGTAGAGCGGCGCGCCGGTGACGATCTTCTTCATGTCCACGTTGCGCACGCGGGTGCCGATGATGCGGAAGTCCTTCGGCTCCTTGAGCTTGACCGTGGCCAGGTCGGGGGAGGGCAGGGACGCCGCCGCGGTGGCCAGCGCGCCATAGCTCGCCGACTTCCCGCTCGCGCGGTGCCGCACGACGCCCTTGTCCGTCTCGCACTCGCCGGCCGGCACTCCCCACTGCTGCGCGGCCGCCGCCACGAGCATCGCGCGGCCCGCGGCGCCGACGCGGCGCATCGGAAGCCAGTTGGTGGGAGTGGCGGTGCTCCCCCCGGCGACCTGGGCCTGATACCGCACCGTATCCAGCCCCGCCTGCTCGACGCGGACGTCCTTCCAGTCGACGTCCAGCTCGTCGGCGATGAGCATCGGGAGCATCGTCCGAACGCCCTGGCCGCACTCCGGGTTCTTCGCGACGATCGTGACGATGCCGTCGGGCGTGATGCGAATGTACGCGCCGAGCGAGGGCTCGGCAGCGCCGCGCGCGCCGGCCGTCTCGAAGGCGGAGAGCGGCTCCAGGTAGCTGGCCAGGAGGATGCCGCCGCCCGCGATGGCCGAGACGCGCAGGAAGTCGCGGCGCGTGACAGCCGCGGCCGGGACAGTGGGGCGCGCGCTCACTTCGCACCTCGCAGGCTGCGGGGGGCACCGGCCTGCGTCGCCTCGACCTTCAGCTCGGCGGCCCGGTGGATCGCCTGCTTGATGCGCAGGTAGGTGGCGCAGCGGCAGAGGTTGCCGTTCATGGCGGTGTCGATCTGCGCGTCGGTCGGGCGCGGCGTCTTCTCCAGCAGCGCGGCGGCGGACATGATCTGTCCCGCCTGGCAATAGCCGCACTGCGGGACGTCGAGCTCCTCCCAGGCGCGCTGCAGCGCGTGCGTCCCGTCGGCCGAGAGCCCCTCGATCGTCTTGATCTCCTTCCCCTGGACCGCGGCGGCCGGGATGACGCAGGACCTGGTCGGCACCCCGTCGACGTGGACGGTACAGGCACCGCACATGGCCGCGCCGCAGCCGAACTTCGTCCCCTTGAGATCCAGCTCGTCGCGCAGCGCCCACAGCAGGGGCATGTCCGGCGACACGTCCACCGTGCGCTTCTGCCCGTTGACCCTGAGATTGACCTTCATGTGTTCTCCCGCGAGGTGGAAACTGCCCTGGCCAGTATACGTCGCCGGGAGCGGGGACGCTGTGGAAACCGTCTCGCCGGCTGGGGGTGTCGGATGAGGGGCGGCGGTCATCCGTCGTCGCGTGCTCCGTCGCCTGGAACAGCGAGGAACGAATTCAGCGAATCAAGATCGAAAGCTGCCGAATGCAAGTGGGTGGCGGGAGGCGGATTCGGTCCTGATTCGTTGAATTCGCGTCATTCGCTCCTCCGCTGTCGGCCACGGACCTGGACAGCAACCGCAAGGAGCGGAAGCAACGGATTGAACGCGAAGCGCCGGTGAGGCTGAATGGTCGCGATGCCACCGGCGGTTCCCGTCGAACCCGTCAAGTCCGCTCCTCCCGGTCGCTCCAACTCGGCCACAGCGGAGAACGAATTCGACGAATCGAAGCGAGAGCTGCCGAATGCGCTCATGCGCGAGGAGGGTTGATTCGGCCCTGATTCGTTGCATTCGTGTCATTCGTTCTCACGCTGTCATGCGGGCTCAGATTGGCAACGCGCGCGCGAAGACAACCGCCCGACCTACTCACCTCGATTCCCACGCTCGATGCGCCCACTGCTCTTCCTCTCCCTGGCGATCCTCCCTGCCGCCGCCTCGGCGCAGAACGTGTCGGCCAGCCTCGACTCCGCGATGCGCGTCGCCGAGCGGAACGGCTTCGCCGGAGTGGTGCGCGTCCAGCGCGGGGACGACGTGCTGCTGGAGCGCGGCTACGGTCTCGCCAATCGCGACGCGAAGATCGCGTACTCGCCCGCCACGGTCGTGCAGATCGGCTCCAACACCAAGGATTTCACCGCGGTCGCCCTGCTGCAGCTGCAGGAGAAGGGCAGGCTCTCGTTCGGCGACTCCCTCGGCAGGTACTTTCCCGACGCGCCGGCCGAGAAGCGGAACATCACCATCGCGCAGCTGATGAGCCATCGCGCCGGCTTCCCGCTGGGATTGGGGGGCGACTTCGAGCCGGTGGGACGCCAGGCGCTGATCGACGGCGCGATGCGCGCTCCGCTGCTGTTCACCCCCGGGGCGCGCGAGAGCTACTCGAACACCGGATTCAGCCTGCTCGCGGCGATCATCGAGCGGGTCGCCGGACAGTCGTACGACGAGTACGTGCGGGACGCGATCCTCGCGCCGCTGGGCCTGCGTCGCACGGGCTTCCTGCTGCCCGGCTTCCGCGACACGGAGCTCTCGCACGGCTACGCGCCCGGAGGCAGGGACGAGGGGACGATGCTCGCGAAGCCCCACGCCGAGGACGGCCCGTACTGGAACCTGCGGGGCAATGGGGGGATGCTGTCGACCGTCGGCGACATGCACGAGTTCTATCGTGCGCTGTTCGAGACCGACCGGCTGATGACGCCGGCCACGCGCGCGCTGCGCTTCGATCCCTCGCAGCCAATCGGGCTCGCCGGCTCCGACGGCACCCATTTCTTCCTCTACGAGCGCTTTCCGGGACGACGGCTCGAACTGATCATCGCCTCGTCGAACGCAGGGGCGAAGGCGCCGATGATCCGCCGCGAGCTCGGCAAGCTGCTCGGGCTCCCCGCCCGGGACGGACCGGGCGAGGAGGTCGCGGCGCGGCCTGGTGGACGGCCTGCGTCTCCGTCGATGGCGGCGGTGCTGCGGGAGTTCATCGGAGCGGTCAACTCCGGGAGCGCGCCGGTGCTGCGCGCCTTCATCGCGGGACACTTCGCCAACGACGCGGGGAGTCCGTCGCTGGATGCGAGGGTCGCGCGCTTCCTCGAGATGCACGAGCGGCTCGGGGCGTTGAAGATCGAGCGGATGGAGGTGTACGACACCGGCCCCACCGAGCTCGCCGTGAGCTCTGCCGGTGACCACGCGACGATCAAGATCGGGGTGGACGCCGCCCCGCCGCACCTGATCCACGGAATCCAGGTGCTGCTGGGCGGAGGCTGACGGCCGGCGATCTCCTCTGGTACCGGCCATCGCGGGGGCGTAACGTTGGGAGGCCGGGCCGCGCGAGCGTGCCCGCCTTCCCAACGCCTTCCATCCGCCCTGTGCCGACGTCTTCGTCCGCCGCCGTACCGCGAGCGCTCGCGCTCCTCCTGATCTCGCTCGCCGCCTGCCGCTCTGTGCCCGCGGCGGTTCCGCCGGCGACGCCGATCGCCGCCGCCAGCGCAACGCCGCCGCCACCGCCTCCCCCCGCCGAATGGGAGGGGCTGATCGGCGAGTACGGGCCCGACAGCGCGGTGCGCGTCGTCCTCGAGCGCGACGGTCGGCTCGTCGTGCACACGAAGACGCGGGAGCTCGTGCTCGCCGCACGGCCGGATGGATCGTTCGCGGCCGGCGGCGCCGGCGACGTCGCCCGCTTCGAGCGGAGCGCCGGCTCGGCGCGCGCTGCCCGCCTGCTCATCGGTAAGGAATCGCTCGCGCGGCGAAGCGTCGGGCCGGAGTCGGGCAACCAGCTCGTGATCACCCCCGTGCGCCCGATGGCCGAGCTGCGGCGGGAGGCGCTCGCCGCCACTCCGCCGGTGGAAGCCGGCCCGTTCCGCCCCGCCGAGCTCGTGGAGCTCACGCGGCTCGACCCCACGATCAAGCTCGAGATCCGCTACGCCACGAGCAACAACCTGTTCGGCACGCCGTTCTACACGCAGGCTCGCGCCTTCCTGCAGCGGCCGGCCGCCGAGGCCGTCGCGCGCGTGAGCGCCGCGCTGCGGCCGCTCGGATACGGGCTGCTCGTGCACGACGGCTACCGGCCCTGGTACGTGACGAAGATGTTCTGGGACGCCTCGCCCGAGGACAAGCACATCTTCGTGGCGGATCCGGCCCACGGATCGCGGCACAACCGCGGCGCGGCGGTGGATCTCACACTGTACGACCTGCGCACCGGCGCACCGGTCGAGATGGTGAGCACGTATGACGAGACGTCGCCGCGTGCCTTCCCCGACTACCCGGGCGGGACGTCACGGCAGCGCTGGTACCGCGCGCTGCTGCGGCGCGCGATGGAGGCGGAGCGATTCACCGTGTACGACGCCGAATGGTGGCACTTCGACTACGCCGATTTCCGTTTCTATCCCATCATGAACGTGGACTTCGAGCGGCTGGTGATGAATCCTCAGGCAGGAGGCACGAGATGACCGACAAGCCGTGGCTCGCGCATTACGACGAGGGAATTCCATCCACCGTTGGGCCGTACGAGCAGATCACGGCGCTGGACCTCGTGCGGCGGCATGCGGCAAAGCGGCCGGACGCCCCGGTGATGCGCTTCGAGGGCGCCGTGACGACCTACGGCGGCCTCGTGGCGCAGGCGGAGGCGTTCGCCGCCGCCCTCGAGGCGCGTGGCGTAAAGAAGGGCGACCGCGTTGCCCTCGTGCTCCCCAATGTCCCGCAGTTCCTCATCGCCGAGCTGGGGGCGTGGATGGCCGGCGCCATCGTGTCGCCGCTCAACCCGACGTACACCGACGAGGAGATCGAGAACCTGCTGGCCCGCTCGGGCGCCACCGTCGCCGTGGTGCTCGCGCCATTCTACGACCGTGTGAAGTCGGTGCAGTCGCGCACGGGGGTGAAGCACGTCATCGTCGCGCACGTGCGCGACGCGCTGGCCTTCCCGCTTTCGCTGCTCTTCCGGCTCTTTCGCGAGGGGAAGGACGGGATGGGGACCCTGCCGCGCGGCAGCGACGAACGAATGTCCACGGTGCTGCAGGCCTTTCGCGGCCAGCGTCCCGCGTCGACCCCGCCGCGCCCCGGCGACAGCGCGGTGCTGCTGCCGAGCGGCGGGACCACCGGCACGCCGAAGCTCGTCGAAGGCACGCACGGGGGGCTGACGACCGCCGGCAAGCAGCTCTACACCTGGCTCGCCAACGTGCTGACGGACGGGCAGGAGACCCTGCTCCTGCCTCTTCCCCTCTTCCACGTGTATGCGCTGGCCGGCGTGCAGACGCTCGCCTTCACCGGGGGGCTGTCGCTGTCGCTCGTCCCGAATCCGCGCGACATGACGGCGCTGCTGAAGACCGTGCGCCGCGACAGGCCGGTGTTCATCTGCGCGGTGCCGACCCTGCTCATCGGGATCATGGCGCACAAGGACGCCGCCAAGACGCGGGATGCGTTGCGCGCGGTGCGCCTCACCTTCTCGGGCGCGGCACCGCTCCTCGCCGAAACCCGGCGCCGCTTCGAGGAGCTCACCGGCGGCGTGGTGATGGAGGGCTACTCGCTCACGGAGGCGCAGATGGCGACTGTGGCCAATCCGTCGCGCGGCGAGAAGAAGATCGGCAGCGTCGGGATGCCGCTTCCCGACGTGGACCTGCGGCTCGTGGACCTGGAGACGGGAGAGACCGAGGTGGCGCCCGGCGAGCAGGGAGAGGTCCTGCTCTCCGCGCCGCAGGTGATGCGCGGCTACTGGGGCCAGCCCGACGAGACGAGCAACGTGCTGCACACCGACGCCGAGGGGCGGCAGTGGCTGAGCACTGGCGACATCGGGTACATGGACGCGGACGGCTATCTCTTCCTGACCGACCGGAAGAAGGAGCTGATCAAGGTCTCCGGCTTCCAGGTGTGGCCACGCGAGGTGGAAGAAGCGATCAGCGCACACCCCGCCGTGCTGGAGGTGGGGGTCGCCTCGATGCAGGACGAGAAGAAGGGGGAGGTGCCGAAGGCGTGGGTGGTGCTGCGTCCCGACGCCGTGGTGACCCCGGAGGAGATCCGCGCCTTCAGCCGCGAGCACCTCGCGCACTACAAGGTGCCCGCCGAGGTGGTGTTCGTGAAGGAGCTGCCGAAGACGGCGGTGGGGAAGGTGTTACGGCGGAAGCTCAAGGAATTGTGAACGGTGAACGGTGAACGGTGTCATCCCGCAGGTGCGACAGCGACTGTCGGGATCTGCTTTCACTGAGGCGGGGCCGGCCAATGCCTTCGGAGAGTAGACTGCCCAGAGGGCACCCGCACGCGCGCGCTTCGCTCGCGCCTGCGGGATGACAACTCCCGTTCACCGTTCACCGTTCACCGTTCACCATTTACGCCTTCACTGTCCGGGCGTGCCCGTCTCCACCGTCTTGAGCACGTCCCGCCAGGCGAACCTTTTCCCGCTGTGGCGCACGTAGTAGTCCATCCACGCCTTCTCGGCGACCGCCTTCACGAGCTGGTTGCGCGGGTCGGGGATGCCGTGCGTGTTGCCCGGATAGACGTAGAACTCCGTCGGCACGCCAAGGCGCTTGAGCGCCATGTGCAGGTTCTCGCTCTCCGGGCGCGGCACGCGCGGGTCGTTGTCCACGACGTGAATCATCGTCGGCGTCTTCGCGTTCTGGATATAGGCCGCGGGCGATTGGCGCCACCAGGCCGCCGGATCCTCCCAGTACATCTTGTCGCCGAGGTACCACTGCCGCACGCGCTGCGTGTCGCTCTCGCCGTACATCGACACCCAGTTGTAGACGCCGGCGCCGGTGGAGATCGCCTTGAAGCGGTCGGTGTGGCCGAGGATCCAGTTCGACCAGTGCCCGCCCGCGCTCCAGCCCAGCACCCCCATCTGCGTGCTGTCCACGAGCCCCTGGCGAATCAGGTCGTCGACGCCCGTCATGATGTCCTGATAGCCCTTCGTGAAATAGTCTCCCTGGCTCTCGATCTTGAACTTCTGTCCGTAGTTGGTGGAGTTGCGGTAGTTCGGCATCAGCACCATGTAGCCGTCGCCGGCGTAGACCTGCGCGCCGTAGCCGCCATTGAAGCCGAGGACGTCCGCGGCGGCGGGGCCGCCGTGGATGGCGACGATGAGCGGGTAGCGCTTGCCCGGCGAGTAGCCCACCGGCTTGACGAGCACGCCGCTCGCCTTGCTGCCGTCGGTGGAGGTCCAGGTGATCTCCTCCTCGTCGCCCAGTGCGAGCTGCCGCGCCTGCGGGTTGGGATCGGTGAGCTGAACCCACGCGGCGCGCGTCGGCAGCTCGCGGACGCTCGGCACGGTGAACACCGCGGGAGGGGTGCGAGGATCGGCGTACGTGATGAGCACGCGTCCCGTCTCGTCGTCCTGTGTCGCCCGCACCGACGCCTTCTCGGCGATCACCGGCCGGACCGCGCCGGAGGCGACGTCGAGGGCGAGCACCTGGTCCGTCGCGCGCACTCCCTCGTTGAAGTAGATAGTCCTTCCGTCCTTCGACCAGAATCCCGTCGTGACGTCGCCGTCGAAGCCGCCGCCCACCTTGCGGAAGGCGCCGCCGCGCGCGGCGACGTCGCGCACGTAGACGCGCGAGTTGTGCATCATCTTGAAGTCGTCGGGCGCCGAGAAGGCGATGGTGCGGCCGTCGGGAGAGAAGCTCAGCGGGCTCTCCGGGCTCTCCTTGTTGTTGGTGAGCCGCTCGATGGTGCCGGTCGCCGTCTCGAGGAGGTAGAGGTCGGCGTTGTTGTTCTGCTCGAGGATGTTGCGCTCGTAGCGGTTGGCGGAGATGCCGTGGTAGCCGATCCACTTCCCGTCGTCGGAGATCGCGAAGTCGCCGACGCTGTAGGTGGTGTCGCGCGTGAGGCGCGAGGTCTTCTTCGAGGCGAGGTCGAGCGCCCACAGGCTCGACACCGGGGTCTCGGCGTTGCGCACGCGGACGTCGAACCGCTTCTCCAGCCGGAGGCGCTCGTCGGCGTCCGTCGTGTCGGCGGTGACGAAGTAGATGCGCTTCGAGTCGGGAGCGATGCGCCAGAGGCCGATGCCGTTGGGATGGCTGGTGAGCTTCGTGGGACGCGCGCTGTCGCCGCTCGCGAGCGCGGACACGGGGAGGGCGTAGAGCTGCTCCTGCGTGGCGGGGCCGGCGCGGTAGACGAGCCAGGCGCCGTCCTTCGAAAAGGCGTACGTCGTCACGCCGTCGCGCGCGTCGATGATGCGGCGCGCCTCGCCCCCGTCGGGCCGCATGAGGAAGAGCTGGTAAGTGGGGCCGCCCATCCCGCCACCGGCGGCGGGGGGGAAGTACGGCGCGCCGGGCCCGCTGGTCGGCAGCGTGCTGGCCCGGGCCGCGGCGCCGGCCGCCGCGGCCGGCGCGTCGCGATCGGAGAGGAAGACGAAGAACTTCCCGTCACGCGACCAGGCCGGCGCGGACTCGTTCTTGTCGCTCGTGAAGGTGAGGCGCCGCGCGCTCGGCGCGCCGAGCTGGGTGGAGACGACGTAGACGTCGCTCTGGCGGCGGGCGGCGTTCCAGTCGGGGACGCTGAGGGTGTACAGCGCGGACTTGCCGTCCGGACTGAGGACGGGCGCGGTCGCCTGCCGCAGGTTCTGCATGTCCAGGAAGGTCATCGGGCGCGGAGGCGACGACGGCGCCTGGGCGGCGAGCGGTATCGCCAGGGCGAGCGCCGCGGCGACGACCGGCGCGGTGGCGCGGTTGAACCAGAGACGAGACATGGTGGGTTGGGCTGGGAGAGGGGGGAGGGTCTGCTCCTATAGTACGACAAGTGGCGGCCACCCGTTGTGGAACGGGGGGTGGGGGGAGGACCGGACTCCTCGGCGCGCCAGACGGCGCCGGGCCGGAAGGGCATGTTCCGCGGTTCCACGGGTCCGTCGGCCTGGCGGCATGGACCGCGAAGGGCGCGGAGGAATGCGCCGCCCTCCCGCCGCCGAGCCGGGGCGAGCCGGGTTGAGGGGCAATGCGGACCTCGGCACAGCTCCGCGCGGGCGGGCTGGTGCCGTCCAGCCGATATACCTTGACATCAAGCTACTTGAAAACGAGATTACATCGCATGAGCGACCGGACCACTACCGCACGCCGCACCGCCGGGACGGGCCTCTCCCCCAGCGGGCTCCACACCTGGCTCGTGCTCTGGAAGGCGACACACGCCGTCGAGGCCTGCGCCCACGCGAGCATCGAGGGGACCGGGCTCTGCATGAGCGACTTCGCCATCCTGGAGTCGCTGCTGCACAAGGGGCCGCTCGCGGTGAGCGCGCTGGGCCGGAAGGTCCTGCTCACCACGGGCTCCATCACGACGGCGGTGGACCGGCTCGTCCGGCGCGGGCTGGTGACGCGCCATGACGATCCGTCCGATCGCCGCGTGCGCCTCGTCCAGCTCACCCCCGAGGGGCGGCGGCTGATCAAGCCGGCGTTCGCGCAGCACGAGCGGGACGTCGAGGAGGTGGTCTCCGTGCTCGACCCGCGCGAGCGCGCCACGCTCGTGGCGCTGCTGCGCAAGCTGGGCCGGCATGCGGAGGCCACGATGGGAAGCGCCGGCGACGGGACACTGGACAGGGAGGCGCCATGAACGACGCGACGGCTCCGCTGACGCTGACGGGCGTGCACCACGTGAGCGCGCTCACCGCGCACATCGGCCGCAGCCACGACTTCTACACGCGCATCCTCGGCATGCGCCCCGTGATCAAGACCGTCAACCAGGACGAGCCGAGCATGTATCACCTCTTCTTCGGCGACGGCGCCGGGAGCCCGGGCTCGGACATCACCCTGTTCGACATGCCGTACGCGGCGCGCGAGAGGCGCGGCAACAACAGCATCTCGACGACGACCTTCCGGGTGAGCGGAGCGGACACGCTGGAGTACTGGCTCGGACGCTTCGAGGAGCACGAGGTGCCCAACGGCGGCATCGGCATGCGCGACGGACGCGCCGTGCTCGAGTTCGACGACTTCGAGGGGACGCAGCTCTCCCTCGTCGACGACGGCGGCGCGGGCCCCGCCGTTCCATGGGCCGAGAGCCCCGTGCCGGCCACGCACCAGATCCGCGGGCTGGGCTACGTGATGATCACCGTCCCAGAGCTCGCGCCCACGCATGCCTTCCTCACGGACGCACTCGGCCTGCGTCACGGTCACGCCTATCCGCTGGACGGCGCGCCGGTGTTCGAGACGCACGTGTACACGATCGGGGCCGGTGGCGCGCACGCCGAGGTGCACGTGATAGTGCGGGACGACCTGCCGCGCGCCGGATACGGCGCGGGCGGGGTGCATCATCTTGCCCTGCGCGTACCGGCAGGGGAGGCGATGTCCGACTGGGTCGCGCGCCTGGACGAGCGGGGCTACCGCAACAGCGGGATCGTCGACCGCCACTACTTCGTGTCGGCCTACGTGCGGGAGCCCAACCACGTGCTGTTCGAGCTCGCCACCGACGGACCGGGCTTCGAGGTGGACGGCCCGCTGGACGCGGAGCGGCTCTCGCTCCCCCCCTTCCTCGAGCCGCGCCGCGCCGAGATCGAGGCCGCGCTGACGCCGCTCACCCATACCGATGCGGTGCGCGCCTGACGCGCGCCGCAGCACACCGAGGACACCACGATGGACCTGACCGGAATCCACCACCTGACCGCCGTCTCCGCGCGCATCCGCGACAATCACCACTTCTACACGGGCACGATGGGGATGCGCCTCGTGAAGCGCAGCGTGAACCAGAACGACACGAGCGCGTACCACCTGTTCTACGCCGATGCCAAGGGAAGCCCGGGCACCGATCTCACCTTCTTCGATTGGCCGGTGCCGAGCGAGCAGCGCGGGAACCACGCAGTGTCGCGGACGCATCTGCGGGTGAACGGGCTGGAGGCGCTGCAGTGGTGGTCGCAGCACCTGCGCGAGAAGGGGGTCGCGGCAGGGGAGATCGCCGAGCGCGATGGGCGGCTGGTGCTGGATCTGGACGACTTCGAGGGGCAGCGGCTGGCCCTCGTGGACGACGGGGGGGCGGGAAGCGCGCATCCCTGGGAGCGCAGCCCCGTGCCGGCGGCCAATCAGATCCGCGGGCTGGGTCCGATCATGCTCAGCGTCCCCGATCTGCGCTTCACCGACGAGGTCCTGCAGAAGGTCATGAAGCTGCGGCCGGTGCGGGACTACGCGCATCCGGAGAACGCGCAGCACAGGGTGCACGTGTACGAGATGGGCGAGGGGGGCGCGCACGCCGAGCTCCACGTGGCCGTGCGGCCCGGCCTGCCGGTCGCGCGGCCGGGCGCCGGGGGAGTGCATCACGTGGCCTTCCGCACGCCGGACGCGGACTACGAGGCGTGGGCCGAGCGATTGAACACGATGGGGATCCCCAACAGCGGGGAGGTGGACCGCTACTACTTCCGGAGCCTGTACTTCCGCGAGCCGAACGGGATCCTGTTCGAGATCGCCTCGGACGGTCCGGGCTTCGGCGTGGACGAGAACGAGGCGACGCTCGGGGAGTCCGTGGTGCTGCCCCCATTCCTGGAGCCGCAGCGCGAGCAGATCGTGTCGCGGCTGAAGCCGATCGATTGATTCGGGTGTCGCAACGGGTGAGAGCAGCGGGCACGCGACGGGTGGCGTCCGGCCCTTGCGTCGGCCCTGTCGCCCGCGACATGCTACGGCTCACTCCGATCCTGGAAGAACGGCAATGAGTCTCGCGTCCACGTTCGCGATCCTGAAGGGGGGGCGGCCCGACCCGCGCCCGCGCGACGACGAGCTCGACCTCTTCGGGATCACGCATCCGGGGCTCGTGCGCGCCGAGAACGAGGACCAGTTCCTCCTCTGCACCGTGCATCCGCAGGTGATGGTGCACGCGACGAGCCTCCACGACGTGGACGAAGGGGCGCTCCGTGGCGAGCGTCTGGCGACGATCCTGCTCGTGGCCGACGGAGTCGGGGGCAGCGCGGCGGGGAGCCGGGCGAGCCACATCGCCACCGAGGCCGTCGCGCGCTACGTCGCCACCTCGCTGCGCTGCTACCAGACGCTGGGCACGGCATCCGCCGCCGAGTTCGAGGAGACGCTGCGCGCGGCGGCGCTCGAGGCGCACGAGACGGTGCGCAGCGAGGCGGAGTCGACCCCCCGAGAGGCGGGGATGGCGACGACGCTGTCGCTCGCCATCGTCGTGTATCCGTGGATGTACGTGGTGCAGGTGGGCGACAGCCGCTGCTACCTTTATCAGGAGGGGCGGCTTCGGCAGCTCACGCGCGATCAGACCTATGCGGAGGAGCTGGTGACGCGCGGCGTCCTGACGCGCGAGGACGCGAAGACGAGCCCCCTGAGCCACGTGCTCTCGAGCGCCATCGGCGCGCCCGAGCTGGTGCCCGAGGTCACGCGCGTGGACGTCGGCAAGCGCGGCTGCGTGATCCTCGTCTGCACCGACGGACTCACCAAGCACGTGACGGACGCGGAGATCGCCAATGCACTGGGCCGGATGACGTCGGCGGAGCAGGTGACGCGCGAACTGCTGGCGCTGGCCCTCGAGCGTGGCGGCACGGACAACGTGACGCTGGTGGTGGGGCGCGCGCTGCCTCCCGCCTGAGGGCGATGTCCCGCTACCTCTCGATCCTGCTCGGCATCATCGGGGTGTCGCTCCTCCTCTTCCTCGCCGTCGAGCGCGCGGGAGTGGGGATCCTCGTGGCGCCCGGACCGTGGCTGGCCGGCGGGGGAGTGCCCGCCGCGGCGATCAGTCTGGCGCTGCTGGTGAGCGACATCGTGCTGCCGGTACCGTCGAGCATCGTGATGGCGCTCAATGGCCGCCTCTTCGGGGTCGCAGCTGGCGCGGCGCTTTCGGTGGCCGGAACCGTCGGCGCCGCCATGTTCGGCGTGGCGCTCGGCCGGCGCGGCAGCGGTATTGTCGCCCGCTTCGTGGGCCCGCGCGAGCATGCACGAGCGACGGCGCTGCTGGCGCGCTGGGGGATCCTCGCCATCGTCGTCACGCGGCCCATCCCCCTCCTGGCGGAATCGGTGGCGATCATGGCGGGCACGTCCAACCTGAGCGCGGCGCGTGTTGCGGTCGCGAGCGCGCTCGGCGCCCTTCCGCCTGCGCTCATCTACGCGCTGGCCGGCTCGGCGAACGCGAGCGCGGCGGGGCAGGCCATCATCTTCCTCGGCGTGATCGCGCTGGCCGGGCTGCTCTGGCTGGTGGGGCGGGGACGAGAGGCCGCAGTCGCCGACGGGTGAGGCGCGCTGCGGGCGTGCAGCGCTCCACGCGGCCGGGACGTAGTTTGACGGAATCCCCGCGCAGCACGACAGGACGTCTCTCCTCACTTCGCCCGGTATGACTCTCACGACGAATCGGATCCTCGCCGGCTGCGCCTTCGCGCTGGCGTTCGCGTCACCCCTCGCGGCGCAGGGGAGCACCGCCGCCGACTCCGGCGCCGATCCCATCAAGGCGATGGTCGGCCGGCTCGATCTCGCGCGCTACAAGGCGACGGTGAAGGGGCTCACCCAGTTCGGCGACCGCCGGCAAGGGACGAAGCGCAATCGAGACGCCGTGGACTGGATCGAGGCGCAGCTCAAGAGCTACGGCTGCACGAACACCGAACGCGTGACGTACGAGTATCAGCCGCCGGCACCGCGCCCCGCGGCGCAGGCCGGCGTGCCGCGTGCGCCGAGCGACGCGGCGTCGGGGGGAGGACGGCTGCGCGGCGTGCGCACGCGCACGGGCGTCAACACCGATTCGCTGGCGCAGAAGGACGCGCGCATCCGCGCGATCAACGCCGAGCCCACGACCCCCGGGCAGCGGCAGGAGGTGTTCTGCACCAAGGTCGGCAGCACGCACCCCGAGGAGATGTACATCGTGGGCGGGCACATGGATGGCCACGGTTGGGGCGAGGCCGCCAACGACGACGCGTCGGGCTCGGCGCTCGTGATGGAGCTGGCGCGCGTGTTCAGCTCCCCCGACGTGAAGACCGACCGCTCGATCCGCTTCGTGCTCTGGAACAACGAGGAGACCGGGCTGAATGGCGCGCGCGCCTACATCGCGCAGCGCGCGGCGCTGCAGGGAAAGGAGAGCCCGGCCGGCTCGGGGAACTATCCGGAGCCGAAGTGGCTGGGGATGATCCAGCACGACATGATGATGTTCGATCACGGGATGCCGAAGCCGGACGGGTCGATGAGCAGGGAACAGCGTCCGGAAGCCGACGTGAACGTCGAGTTCCAGGGCAACTCGAAGCAGGCCGCTGAGTCGCAGAAGCTCGCCTGGTACTTCTCCACGGCGAACGAGAAGTACGCCACCGACTATCCCGCGTCGGTCGGGCAGCACATGACGAACACCGACTCGGCGCCCTTTCAGGATCTCGTCCCCTCGATCAGCCTGCGTGAGAACGAGCGGGGCACGCAGGTGGGCGCGGGATGGGACCCGCAGTGGCACCAGCCGAGCGACGTCTTCACCACCTACATCGACGCCGACTTCCGGCTCGGGCTGAACGCGGCGCAGACGACGCTCGGCGCCGTGGCGCAGCTCACCGGCGCGAAGCTCGTGAAGGCGCCGTAGCGGATGCGGCGGGCGCGTGAACAGTATCGTGCCGCCTCGTTGCTGCCGGCGGTGCTGGCGCTCCTCCTGGCGGGCTGCCGGAGCGCGGCGCCCGCGCCGGTCCCGATGAAGGCGGAAGAGGTCGTGTCGGTGATCCCGGCGCCGGCGTCGATGGTGCGCGAGAGCGGCGCGCCCTTCACGCTCGGCGCGGCGACGCGGATCGTGGTGACCGGCGACAGCGCGGCCGTGATGGTGGCGGAGCTGCTCGCGTCGCGGCTTCGCCCGTCCACCGGGCTCGCGCTGCCGGTGGCGCGGGGTGATGCCGCGGCGGGCGACATCGCCCTCGTCGTCGCTCCCGACCGCGCGGCACTCGGCGACGAGGGATACGAGCTCACCGCGTCGAGTGGCGCGGTGCGGCTTGTTTCGTTCACGCCGGCGGGGCTCTTTCGCGGGACGCAGACGCTGCGTCAGCTCCTGCCGGCGGCGGTCGAGTCGGACATGAAGATCTCGCGGGCCTGGACCGTGCCCGCGGTGGCGATCGCCGACCGCCCGCGCTTCGCCTGGCGCGGCGCGATGCTCGACGTGTCGCGCCACTTCTTCACGGTGCGCGAGGTGGAGCAGTTCGTCGACCTGCTCGCGCTGTACAAGCTGAATGTGCTGCACCTGCACCTCTCGGATGACCAGGGATGGCGCATCGAGATCCTGTCGCGGCCGGCGCTGGCGGCGGTCGGAGGGGCGACGCAGGTGGGGGGCGGCCGCGGCGGGTACTACACGCAGCAGGACTACTCGAGCATCGTGGCGTATGCCGGAGCAAGGCACATCACGGTGGTGCCGGAGATCGACATGCCGGGGCACAGCAACGCGGCGCTCGTGTCGAATCCGCAACTGAGCTGCGGCAAGCGCCCCGCCGCGCTCTTCACGGGGACGGAGGTGGGGTGGAGCACCTTCTGCGTGGACAGCGAGGCGACGTACGCGCTGATCGACGACGTCGTGCGGGAGATCGCCGCGCTCACGCCCGGTCCCTACTTCCACATGGGGGGCGACGAGGTGCAGGCGCTCACCCCCGGGCAGTACGCCCGCTTCGTGGGGCGCGTGCAGGAGATCGTCGGCCGGCACGGCACGCGGATGATCGGCTGGGAGGAGATCGGCAAGACGCCGCTGCGCGCGACGACGCTCGTGCAGCAGTGGCGGAACGACTCGGTGGGGAGCGCGCTGCAGTGGGGGGGGAAGCTGATCCTCTCGCCGGGCAGGAAGACGTATCTCGACATGAAATACGTGCCGGCGACGGAGCTGGGGCTGCACTGGGCGGGCTACGTGGACGTGCGCGACTCCTACGACTGGGATCCGGCCACGTATCTCAAGAACGTGACGGAGCGCGACATCGCCGGCATCGAGGCGCCGATCTGGAGCGAGACGCTGCCGAACATCGGGGCTGTGCAGTACATGGCGATCCCGCGGCTGCCCGCGCTGGCCGAGGTCGGCTGGTCACCGCAGGCCGCGCGGTCGTGGGACGACGTGCGCGTGCGGCTCGCCGCGCACGCGCCGCGGTGGCGGCAGCTGGGGTGGAACTACCACCGGTCGGAGCAGATCGCGTGGTGAGGGTGGGCCGTCACCGGCGGCTCACCGCTTCACCGGCTTCAGCAGCAGGTCCTGGAAGTCGAAGCTGAAGTCCACGTCGCTCGACGCCGGTGCCATCTTGAGCTGGTCGATGCTCCCGTCGGGATTGAGGGCGAAGGTGGCGTAGGCGTCCGCGCGCAGCTCGCGGTCTCGCCAGCGCACCAGGAAGCTGTCGTGCTGCCAGTGGACCATGTCGCCGACGAGCTGCGGGGTGTGCCCGAAGCGCATCACGAGTCCCTCGTTCGGGCCATCCGCGGTGATGGTGACGTCGCCGTACCAGGCATCCTCGTAGCGGCCGGCGTAGCGCGCGAGGGGCAACGATGGCCCCGAGGCGGAGTCGCGCACGGCGGCGGCGCGCTGCGTGTCCCGACGCGACCGCGCCACGGCTGAATCGCGGAGCGCGGCGAAGCGCGCCGCGTAGTCGATCTCGGGTGCGCCGAGGAAGAAGTCCTCGGCCCGCAGCGTGATGGCGCGGAATGCCTCGCCCGACTCCTGGTTGGTGAGCACCGCGACGCCGAACCGCTCGCCGGGGACCATCGTCACGAGCGAGACGTAGCCGGGGAGCCCGCCCGAGTGCTGAAGCTGCAGGCGGCCGCGGTAGTCGGAGACGCCGAAGCCGAGCGCGTAGCCCGAGATGTTGGGGCGCAGATGCTCGAGGCCGGGGAGCGCGCCGCCGCGCACGGGGATGGGGGTGACGATCGACCAGAGCTCGCGAGTGCTGGCCGGGCTGAAGAGGCGCCGCTCGGCGCCGCCGGCCGTGCGCGCGAGACGACCCGAGTCGAGCTGCACGATCATCCACTTCGCCATGTCGGCGGCCGTGGAGTTGATGCCGCCGGCGGGATTGGTGTTGTCGCTCGTCATCGGCGCTATGGCTCGCACGCGGCCGTCCACCTCGGCGTGGGTGACCGCCACGTTGCCTGTCGCCGCGGCGTCGGAGTGGCGCACGACGGTCGCGGTCATGCCGGCCGGCGCGAGGATGCGCTGGCGCACGAAGTCTTCCCAGCGCATCCCGCTCACCCGCTCGATGAGCTGTCCCGCCACGAGGTAGAGCACGTTGTCGTAGGCGTACGCGCTGCGGAACGAGGTGGCCGGCTTGATGAAGCGCAGCCGCCGGGCGATCTCGGCGCGGTCGTACGTGGAGGCGGGCCACCAGAGCAGGTCACCGGCGCCGAGCCCGAGTCCGCTGCGGTGGACGAGCAGGTCGCGCACGGTGAGCTCGCGCGTGACGAAGGGATCGTACATCGCGAAGTCGGGGAGGTAGCGCACGACCGGCGCGTCCCAGGCGACCTTCCCCTCCTCGACGAGGAGGGCGATGGCGGTCGCGGTGAACGCCTTCGTGTTGGAGGCGATCCCGAAGCGGGTGTCGGCGTCGACCGGGTCGGGCCGTCCGAGGGCGCGCACGCCGTAGCCGCGCGCCAGGACGACGCGGCCGTCCTTGACGATGGCGACGGCGGCGCCCGGCACGTCGAAGGTGCGCAGCACCCGCTCCACGTAGGCGTCGAATCCGGGGGGCGGCGCGGCGGGCACGCCCTGCGCGCCGAGCGAAGCCGCACACCCGAGGATAAGATAGGGAAGCAGCGACAGGGGGGACTGACGGCGCATGGCGTTGGTCCGGAGCGGTTGGGTGAGGCACAGCAATGGTGACGAATATGCGGGTGCTCCTGTTCGGCGCGACAGGGATGGTTGGACAGGGGGCGCTGCGCGAGTGTCTCCTGGACGAGGGAGTCGCCGAAGTCGTGGCGGTCGGGCGGTCGGCCACTGGACAGCGGCATCCCAAGCTGCGCGAGCTCCTCGTGCCCGACCTCGCCGACCTCTCGCGGGCGGAGTCCGAGCTTTGCGGATTCGACGCGGCGATCTTCGCGGTCGGCGTATCGTCGGCGGGGATGTCGGAGGAGCGCTACACCGAGCTCACGTACGATCTGACGCTGTCCGTGGCGCGCACGCTCGTGCGGCTGAGTCCCGCGATGACATTCATCTACGTATCGGGCCAGGGCACCGACGGCAGCGAGCGTGGCCGGATGATGTGGGCGCGGGTGAAAGGGCGCACGGAGAACGAGCTGCTGGCGCTCCCCTTCGCGGGGGCGTACATGTTCCGGCCGGGGGTCATCCTGCCGCTGCACGGGATCACCTCGCGCACCAGGTTGTACCGGATGGGCTACGTGATCGCGGCACCGTTGGCGCCGCTGCTCAGGCACTTCCCGCGCTTCGTCACGACGACGGAGGAGCTCGGACGCGCGATGCTGTGGGTGGCGCGGCATGGGTATCGGACGCGCGTGCTGGAGAGCGCCGACATCGTGGAGGCGGGACGGATGAGGTAACCGACGTACCGCGACGTACCCGGCGCGCCGCGCACACGGAACGGGCGGGAACAGCAGAAATGGCGCATCGGGCGTAGTCATCGCAGGGTCCGAGTGGCGGGGCGGGGTGGGGTGGTTGCCAGCACGCCACCACTCCCCACTCCCCACTCCCTGCGGCACTTCACTCTTCCCCCCCCCACCACCGAGGTCCCATGCCGAACCGGCGCTCTTTCCTCAAGCTGTCAGCGCTCGCGGGCGGCGCGGCGAGTCTCGGGATCCGTCCCTCGCTCGGCTCGGCCGCCGCGCGGGACACCGGGCCGCTGCCCGTGCCCATCCTGCCCGCGCCCGCCGCGGCCCCCCTCGACATCCTCATCCTCGGCGGCACGGGATTCACCGGACCCGAGCAGGTGGAGTATGCGACGGCGCGCGGGCACCGGGTCACCCTGCTCAACCGCAACCAGACGCGTCCCGACTTCTTCAAGGGGCGTGTCGAGCAGCTCATCGGCGATCTGAACGGCGACGTGAGCGCCCTCGCCGGTCGCAAGTTCGACGTGGTGATCGACAATCCGACGACCTTTCCGGCCTGGGTGCGCAACGCGGCGCAGCAGCTCGCCGGTCACACGAAGCACTACATCTTCATCTCCACCGCGTCGGTCTACAACAGCAACCTGATCATCGGGCTCGACGAGAACGACGAGACCGTCCCGATGCCGGCGGGGCTCGACCCGTACACCCTGGAGCCGGCGACCGCGACGCGCTACTACGGCGCGCTGAAGGCGGCGGCCGAGCGCGAGGTGGCAAAGCAGTATCCGGGGATGCACACGATCATCCGCCCCGGGCTCATCGTCGGGCTGTACGACCGCACCGACCGCTTCACCTACTGGCCCTACCGGATCGACCGGGGGGGTGAGGTGCTGGCGCCCGGCAATCCGACCGATCCCGCGCAGATCATCGACTCGCGCGATCTCGCCGAGTGGACGATCCGCATGGCCGAGAACCGGGTGTTCGGCACCTTCAACGCCACGGGTCCGGGTGCGCCGCTCTCGATGGCGGAGATGCTCTATGGCATCAAGGCGGTGACGACGGCGGGGGCGCAGTTCACCTGGGTGCCGGCCGACTTCCTCGCCGCGCAGAAGATCCGTCCCTGGCGCGACATGACGGTCTGGATCCCCCCGGTGGGGGACATGGTGGGGCGCTCGCGCCGCAGCAACGCGAAGGCGATCGCGGCGGGGCTCACCTTCCGTCCGCTCGCCGTCACGGCGAAGGACACGCTGGAGTGGAACAAGACGCGGCCGGCCAAGGACCTCGCGGCGCTCGCCGCCGGAGCGGTCGGTGGGATCTCGGCCGAGCGTGAGGCGCAGGTGCTCGCCGCCTGGAAGGCCTCGCGCCGATGAAGCTGCACGCGGCGCTCGGGCGCGCGGTGGAGGTGCGGGAGGACGAAGTGGGGATGACGCTGACGTCGTTCGCCTACTTCTTCTTCGTGATGAGCGGCTACTTCGTGCTGCGTCCCATCCGCGACTCGGTGGGCGCCGCATCAGGCGCGCGCGACCTCCCCTGGCTGTTCACCGGCACGCTCGCCGTGACGCTGCTCTTCAACCCTCTCTTCTCGGCGCTGGTGGTGAAGTACCCCGTGCGCCGGTTCATCCCCATCACGTACCAGTTCTTCATCGTCAACCTGCTGGCGTTCTACGTGCTGTTGCGCTTCGTGTCGCCGGGCGAGGGCTCGGCAACCGACGTGTGGGTGGGGCGCGGCTTCTTCGTGTGGACGACGGCGTTCGTGCTGTTCGTCGTGTCGATCTTCTGGTGCTTCATGGCCGACGTCTTCGAGAGCGAGCAGGCCAAGCGGCTGTTCGGCTTCATCGGCGTCGGGGGGACGCTCGGCTCGATCGTCGGATCGAGCGTGACGGCGCTGCTCGCGTCGCGCATCGGCGCGGTGAACCTCCTGCTCGTCTCCGCCGTGCTGCTCGAGCTGGCCGTGCTGACGGTCAGCCGCTTTCCGGCGCAGACGCGGCGCGCGCGGCGGGCGGTGGACGAGGACGCGGCGATCGGCGGTCGGGTGTGGGCCGGCGTCACGAGCATCCTGAAGTCGCCCTACCTCCTGGGCATCTCCGTCTTCCTCGTGCTGTACACCATCGGCTCGACCTTCCTCTACTTCCAGCAGAGCGAGATCGTCGGCCGGTCGTATCTGAACCGCGCCGCGCGGACGACCGTGCTCGCGCAGCTCGAGCTCGCCGCACAGACGCTGACGATCGTGACGCAGATCTTCTTCACGGGGCGGATCATCCGCTGGGTGGGACTCGCGGCGACGCTGGCGATCCTCCCGCTCATCTCGATGCTCGGGTTCGGGCTGCTGGCCACGCTGCCGGTGTTCGCCACGCTGGCCGTGTTCACCGTGCTGCGCCGCGCCACGAACTTCTCGCTGACGAACCCGGCGATGGAGGTGCTCTTCACGGTCGTCCCGCGCGAGGACAAGTACAAGGCGAAGAACTTCATCGAGACCTTCGTGTACCGCGGTGGCGACCAGGTGGGCTCGTGGACCTACGCCGGGCTGACGGCGCTGGGGCTCGGGCTCGCCGGGGTGGCGCTCGCCGCGGTGCCCCTCTCGCTCGTCATGCTGGGGCTCGGGGTATGGCTCGGGCGGCGGCAGGCCGAGCTCGCGTATCCGAGCGAAGCGGCGCTGGCCGACACCGACAACTTCATCGTGCCTTCCAGTCGGCCAGCGTCTTCGCCTCCTTCTCCGGCGTGATGATGAACTTCGGCGCGTCACGCCGCGCGCCCGGCAGCGTGGACCACCAGTTGAGGGTGTCGCGCGCCGTCACCGCCAGTGGGCGGAAGGTGAGTCCGGCGGCGAGGGCGCGATCGTTGCGCGCCGACATGTGGCCAAGGTCGTTGCCGCGCAGCATCACCCAGGGGATCGACTCCTCGATCCCGTGCGCCGCGAGGAAGTCGTAGTCGTCGATCCAGATGAAGCGCGCGTCCGAGCCCACGGCGGCGCGCGCCTCGTCGAGGAAGCGCGACATGGCGAGGAGCGCGCGCGGCCCGGCCGCGTTGTAGATGCCGGAGCGCCTGTCCTCGACGAGACGCACCATGAACTCCGCGAGATCGCGCACGTCGATGAGCTGGACGGCATCGTCACGGCGGCCTGGTGCGAGCACCTCGCCGCCGCGCGCGAGCCGCTGCGGCCAGTACGGAAAGCGGTCGCTCGTATCGCCGGGACCCACGATGTACGTGGACCGCACCGCCATGCCGCGATCTCCGAACGCCCGCATCACCTCGCGCTCGCACTGCGCCTTCGCGATGCCGAAGGTCTCCGAGCCATCCTTCGGATCGCGCACCTCGAGCCGCACGGGGGTGGACTCGTCGACGCCGACGGTGAGATACGGGTAGTACACCCCGGTGGACGACGTGAACAGGTAGCTTCCCGCGGCGTCCTTCAGCAGGCTCGCCGATTGGCGCACCCAGTCGGGGTTGGTCGCCGAGTCGTCGATGACGGCGTCCCACTTCTTCCCCACCAGCGAGTCGAGCTTCCCGTTGCGATCGCCGGTGAGGCGGACCACGCTCGGCGGGAGGTCGGCGTCATGCCGGCCGCGGGTGAAGATGGTGACGCGGTGTCCGCGGCTCACGGCATGGCGCACGAGGTGCGGCCCGATGAAGCCGGTGCCGCCGAGCACGAGCAGGTCCATCGGACGGTCGGCGCGGCCGTTCACCGGCTCCGGATCGCGCGCGAAGCTGCTGAACCGCACGCAGGCGGGGATCCCTCCGGTGAGGAGGAGCCCCCCCGCGGTCGCGGTGGTCGTGCGGAGGAAGTCGCGTCGCGTCGTCATGCGGACCTCGTGCGGAGGATACCACAACATGCTGGCGCGAGGCGCCTTCCGTCACCCCTCCAGCGAGGGGAACCGCTCCGGCTCGGACTCCCTGAGCATCTCGTACACGGCGTCGAACACGTGCTCGATGCCGGGCTTGCTCCAGTAGTCACCGTCGCGGCCGTACGCCGTACGGTGCGCCGCCGCGGTGATCGTGCGCGGCGCCGCGTCGAGCCAGTGAAAGCCCCCCTGCTTCTCCAGCACTTCCTGCATCATGTACGCGGTCGCGCCGCCCGGCACGTCCTCGTCCAGGAAGATCACCTTGCTCGTCTTCTTCAGCGACTCCACGATGCTGCCGTTCACGTCGAAGGGGAGCAGGGTCTGCACGTCGATCACCTCGACCTGCGCGCCGGTGGCCTCCTCGATCCGCCGCGCCGCGTCGAGCGCGATGGGGACGCAGGCGCCGTACGTCACCACGGTGACGTCGCCACCCTGGCGCAGCACCTCGGGCACCCCGAGCGGGATGGTGAAGCTGCCGACGTTCGCGGGCAGCTTCTCCTTCAGGCGGTAGCCGTTGAGCACCTCCACCACCACTGCGGGATCGTCGCCCTGCAGGAGCGTGTTGTAGAACCCCGCTGCCCGCGTCATGTCGCGCGGCACCACGACGTACATGCCGCGCAGCGCGTGCACCATCATCCCCATCGGCGAGCCGGAGTGCCAGACGCCCACGAGACGGTGGCCCCGCGTGCGCACGATCACCGGCGCCTTCTGTCCCCCCTTCGTACGATAGCGCAGCGTGGCGAGATCGTCCGACATGACCTGCAGCGCGTACAGCAGATAATCGAGGTACTGGACCTCGGCGATCGGGCGCAGCCCGCGCATCGCCATGCCGATTGCCTGGCCGATGATGGTGCACTCCCGGATCCCCGCGTCGCCGACGCGCAGCTCGCCGTAGCGCGCCTGCAGGTCGACGAAGCCCTGGTTCACGTCGCCGAGCTTGCCGACGTCCTCGCCGAAGGCGATCACCCGCGGGTCGCGCGCGAGGGCCGCGTCGAACGCGGCATTGAGGACCTTGTACCCCTCCACCTCGATCGCCCCCTCGCCGTACTCCACGGGGACGGCGGGGACGAGCAGTGCCGCGTCGTCCGACTCGGAGTAGAGCTCCGAGTGGTAGCGGTCGTCCATCAGCGCGTCCTGGCCGCGCTTCCAGCTCCGCAGCGGCTCCGCGGCACCGGGTGTGCCGCGCAGCGCGACGGTGGCCTGATGCACCGCCACGGCGATGTCGCGCCGCAGCGGATCGCGGCGCTTCGCGAGATCGGCGCGGATCGTCTCCACCTCGGCGCTCCGCGATGCGAGGGAGGCGAGAATCCCGACCACCTCGTCGCGCTCGGCGCTGATCGGCGACTGGTACGCCTCCCACGCCGCGTCACGCGAGGCGCGCACGTGGTCGCCCTCCTCCTCCTCCATCGCGTCCAGCTCGTCCGCCGTCGCCAGCCCCTGCTCGACGATCCACTGCCGGAAGCGGGGGAGGGCGTCGCGCTCCTTCTCCCACTTCAGCCGCTCGACGGACTTGTACCGTTCGTGGCTGCCCGACGTCGAATGGCCGTGCGGCTGCGTCAACTCGATCACGTGCACGAGCGCGGGCACGTGCTCCTCGCGCACGATCGCCGAGACGCGCTGATAGGTGTCCACGAGGGCCGGGTAGTCCCACCCGTGTACCACCTCGAGCTCGTAGCCGGCCCCCCCCGCGACGCCGGGCTCGCGGCGGAAGCCCTCGAGCAGCACCGAGATGCTCCCCTTCGCGACCTGGACCTCGTTGGGGACCGAGATGCCGTAGCCGTCGTCCCAGACGGAGACCAGCATCGGCACCTGCAGGACCCCCGCCGCGTTGATCGTCTCCCAGAACACCCCTTCGGCGCACGACGCGTTGCCGATGGTGCCGAAGGCGATCTCGTTGCCATTGCGCGAGAACTGCGTGAGCGACTTCAGCGCGTCGAGCTCGCGATAGAGCTTCGAGGCGTAGGCAAGGCCGAGCAGGCGGGGCATCTGCCCCCCCGTGGGAGAGATGTCCGCCGAGGACTGGTAGCTGTCGGTGAGCGCGCCGAAGTCGCCCTTCTCGTCCAGCATCCGGGTGCCGAAGTGCGCGTTCATCCCGCGCCCCGCCGAGGCGGGCTCCGCCTGCAGGTCGGTGTGCGCGTAGAGCTGGGCGAAGAACTGCTGCACGTCGAGCAGCCCGAGCGCGAACATCAGGGTCTGGTCGCGGTAGTACCCCGAGCGCACGTCGCCCGGCTGGAAGGCGCGGGCGAGGGCGACCTGGGCGACCTCCTTTCCGTCGCCGAAGATGCCGAACATCGCGCGGCCGAGCATCACCTCGCCGCGGGCGAGCGTGCTGACCTGCCGGCTGCGGTACGCCGTGCGATAGTCGCGCAGGATCTCCGCGGGGGATACCGCCGCGATGCCGCCCGGAACTTCCGTCTCAGTGCTCATCAGTCTGTGCTCGCCGTTGCCAGGACCAGGAATCTCAGGA
>JBBQJC010000052.1:0-25651 GCA_038325515.1 Gemmatimonadales bacterium
GGATGATCGTGCGTCGCAAATCATTGCGGCGCAATATCATAGCGCACTCGACAGCGAAAGCACTCCTTGCCCTTGTTTCACCCGGAGACCCCGAGTATCATCACTCTGTTAGCACTCCGAACGAATGAGTGCTAAAGCAGGCACCACTCTCTTTTCATCACAGTTATTCAAGACGGAGGCGCACCACCTATGGCCACCAAGAGCGCGGCCGGCGTGAAGATCTCGCCGCTGTCCGACCGGGTTGTCGTGAAGGCGCTGGACGACGTCGAGCAGACGCGCGGCGGTCTGTACATCCCGGACACGGCGAAGGAGAAGCCGCAGCAGGGCGAGATCATCGCCGCGGGTCCCGGGAAGTACGAGGACGGCAAGCTCGTCCCGATGTCCGTGAAGGTCGGCGACAAGGTCCTGTACGGGAAGTACAGCGGCACGGAGATCACGCTCGACAACGAGCAGTACCTGATCCTCCGCGAGTCCGATGTGCTCGCGGTCGTCGCGTAATTCACTGCCCACGACACTAGAGGAATCCAATGGCTAGCAAGGAACTGCATTTCAACGTCGACGCCCGCGCTGCACTGAAGCGCGGTGTCGATCAGCTCGCCGAGGCGGTGAAGGTCACCCTCGGCCCCAAGGGTCGCAACGTTGTCATCGACAAGAAGTTCGGCGCCCCCACCGTCACGAAGGACGGCGTCACTGTCGCGAAGGAGATCGAGCTGTCCGATCCCCTCGAGAACATGGGCGCCCAGATGGTGAAGGAAGTCGCGACCAAGACGTCGGACAACGCCGGCGACGGCACGACGACCGCGACCGTCCTCGCCCAGGCGATCTTTCGTGAAGGCCTCAAGAACGTCACGGCCGGCACCAACCCGATGGCCATCAAGCGCGGCATCGACAAGGCCGTCATCGCCGTCATCGAGGAGCTGAAGAAGATCAGCGTCCCGACGACCGGCAAGAAGGAGATCGCCCAGGTCGGCACCATCTCCGCCAACAACGATTCGGAGATCGGCAACCTGATCGCCGAGGCGATGGAGAAGGTCGGCAAGGACGGCGTCATCACGGTCGAGGAGGCCAAGGGCCTCGAGACCACGCTGGAGACGGTCGAGGGCATGCAGTTCGACCGCGGCTACGTCTCGCCGTACTTCGTCACCGATCCGGAGAAGATGGAGGCGGCCCTCGAGGATCCCTTCATCCTCATTCACGACAAGAAGGTCTCCTCGATGAAGGACCTGCTCCCGGTCCTGGAGAAGGTCGCCCAGCAGGGCAAGCCCCTCCTGATCATCGCCGAGGACGTCGATGGTGAGGCGCTCGCGACGCTCGTCGTGAACAAGCTGCGTGGCACGCTCAAGGTCGCCGCCGTCAAGGCGCCCGGCTTCGGCGATCGCCGCAAGGCCATGCTGCAGGACATCGCCATCCTCACGGGCGGCCAGGTCATCAGCGAGGAAGTCGGCTTCAAGCTCGAGAACGCGACCCTGACGGATCTGGGCCGTGCCAAGCGCATCGTCGTGGACAAGGACAACACCACGATCATCGACGGCAACGGCGCCGAGGACGCGATCCAGGGCCGCATCAAGGAGATCAAGGCGGCGGTCGAGAACTCCACGTCGGACTACGACAAGGAGAAGCTGCAGGAGCGTCTGGCCAAGCTCGCCGGCGGCGTGGCGGTGATCAACGTCGGCGCCGCGACCGAAGCCGAGATGAAGGAGAAGAAGGCGCGTGTGGAAGATGCGCTGCACGCGACGCGCGCCGCCGTCGAGGAAGGCATCGTCCCCGGTGGCGGTGTGGCCCTCATCCGCGCGCAGAAGGCGCTCAAGACCCTCAAGCTCGACGACGCCGAGGAGCAGATCGGCGTCGACATCATCCGTCGCTCCATCGAGGAGCCGCTCCGCATGATCGTGCAGAACGCCGGCGGCGAAGGCTCGATCGTGCTCGAGAAGGTGCGCAACAGCAAGGATGACAAGTTCGGCTACAACGCCCTCACGGACACGTACGAGGATCTGGTCCAGGCGGGTGTCATCGACCCCACGAAGGTGACGCGCACGGCGCTCCAGAACGCCGCATCGATCGCCTCGCTCCTCCTCACGACGGAAGCGATCATCGTCGAGAAGAAGGAAGCCAACTCGGCGCCCGCGGGCGGCCCGGGCGGCGGCGGCATGGGGGGGATGTACTAACCACGGTCTCTTCCTGGCTCCGAACTCCTCACGTCAACATCGTGAGGAGTTCGGGGTGAGGGGTTCGGGGTTGAACGACGAAGGGCACACTGTGTCACGCGCGGTGTGCCCTTTCTCCATTCTGTCGAGTCCGGCGATCGCCCAGAGGATCACCCCGAGCTCCCAACCCCGAGCTCCCAACCCCGAGCTCCCAACCCCGAACTCCCAGCCCCGAACCTCTCACGCAGTGCGACGGACGTGCGAGGTCAGAACGCCAGACTGTACTGCGCCTCCCCCTCCCCCCGTCCCGCGCGGGGCAGGAACGGTCCCACCACGCCGTGCTGCATCGCCACGCTCAGCGCCCCGCGGTATCGCGTTCGCCGCAGCGACTCCGAGACGGCGCGGTGCGCGATCCCGTGGTCGTTGCACTTCTCGCTGAGGTGCGCGAGCACGACGTGCGCCAGGTCGCGGTGCACCACGTCGCGCGCCAGCTCGGCGCAGCCGCGATTCGACAGATGACCGGTGCGCGACGCGATCCGCGCCTGCAGGAAGGGGGGATACGGCCCCGACGCCAGCATCCCCTCGTCGTGGTTCGATTCCAGCACGAGGATGTCGGCCGACGCGCAGAGCGCGCGCACGCTGTCGCTCGCGTAGCCGATGTCGGTGCACACCACCGCGCTCGCGCCGGTGCCGCGGGCGGTGAGACGCACGCCGACCGGGCTCGCCGCGTCGTGCGGCGTCGCGTAGGCGACGGCCTCGAGGCGCGTGAGCGACACGCTCTCGCCCGGCGCGATCGCCGTGCACCCCGCCTCGGCCAGCTCGGGGCAGGCGCCGATCGTCCCCGCGCTCGCGTACAGCCGCCAGCCCCACTTGCGCGCGCCCGCCGCCGCCCCCTTCACGTGGTCGGTGTGCTCGTGCGTGACGATGCACGCCTCGATGCTCGCCGGCGCCACGCCGGTCGCCTGCAGGCGCGCGGCGAGGGTGCGCGCCGGAAAGCCGGCGTCCACGAGCACGCGGCTGTCGCCGCACTCCACGAGGACGGCGTTGCCCCCGCTCCCGCTGCCGAGCACCCAGAGCTTCACGCGCTGCCCTCGTCGCGGGCCGACCAGCGGCCGGCGTGCGCGGCGCGGAGCTGCTCCGCCGCCTGCGCGCCCAGCTCCACGTGGCGCCGCGCCATGACGCGCGCCGCCACCTCGAGGAACTTCTCCACGCGGTACGTCGACAGCGACCCCGCCTCGCCCCAGGCGAAGGGCGGCACCACCTTCGGCGGCATCGTCGTGCCGAACACGTTGGCGCCCGCGCCGAGCACCGTCCCCGTCGTGAGGTGCAGCCCGATTCCCGTCTTGGCGTGATCGCCGAACAGGGTGCCGAGGAACTGCATCCCCGTCTCGCGCACGCCGTCCGGCGTCCAGAGCTGCACGGTGCCGTACGTGTTCTTCAGGTTGCTCGTCGTCGTGCCGGCGCCGAGGTTGACCCAGCGGCCGAAGATCGAATGTCCGACGAAGCCGGCGTGGCCCTTGTTCGCGTGCCCGATCAGGATGGAGCTGCTCAGCTCACCGTGGACCTTGCACGTGTCGCCGATGGAGCAGCCCTCGATGCGGTCCATCGCCACCGAGCTCCCCTCGCCGAGATACAGCGGGCCGACCACGCGCGTGAACGCCTGCACGTGCGAGCCCGCGCGAAGGACGATCGGGCCATTGGTCGTGTCGAAGCAGGACGCGGGCTCCACGACCGCTCCCTGCTCCACGTACACCGGATGCGCGCCGAGACGCACGACCTGCTCCGGGAGCGCCTCCTCCGCCATCCGCGGCCCGTGGCCGATGACCGGGAGGTCCGCGTTCAGCATCGGCGTGAGGTGGCGCACCAGGTCCCACACCTCGTGCATCCACCAGCCGCCGACCTCGGCCTCCCCGCCGTCGGGGGCCAGTGCCGACAATGCGAGCGTCCCGTCCCCGAGTCGGCCCGCGTCCACCGCATCGCGCGTCCGAACGGCGACGACTTCGCCGTCGCAGGTGAGGCGGCCGGCCACGGCGGCCTCGCGCAGGGCGGGGGAGAAGCGGGCATTCGCGATCCACGAGCCGGCGGGGATGCTGCCCCCCTCCACGACGGGCGCCGCGCCCGGCTCGGCGAAGCCGCGCAGGTGCGCCGACGTCAGGTGCCCGCCCACCCCGGCGGCGAGCGCACAGCTCCAGCGCTCGCGCACGAGGAGCGCGCCGGCCCGCAGCTCTCCCATGGGACGCGTGAGGGCGAACGGCTGGAAGCCGCGCGCCCGCGCGTCGTCGTAGAGATAGACCGCGCTCACGACCGCTCGGTGATCGCCGGCGGGAGCGACTCGATCAGCGACTTGAGGTCGGCCGCCCGCTCCACCGTCGTGACGAGGGTGAGCCCGTCGCGGCAGACGACGACGAGCTCCGAGACGCCGTACAGCACCACGGCGCCGTCGCCGGCGTGCACCACGTTGTCGCGCGCCTCGTGGCTGTGGACGGTGCCGCTCGTCGCGTTGCCCTGCGCGTCGAGCGCACGCACGCGCCGCAGCGCCGCCCACGTCCCCACGTCGTCCCAGCCGAAGTCGCCCGGCAGCACGAGCACGCGGCTGCTGCGCTCGAGCACTCCGACGTCCACCGAGATCCCGGTCGTGACCGCGGCGAAGAAGCCGGCGAGGTCGTCGCCGTGCGCCTCGAGGTGCGGCGCGATCTCCGGCGTGTGCGAGCGCACCTCGTCAAGGAAGTCGCCGGCCCGCCAGACGAAGATCCCCGAGTTCCAGAGGAATCCGTCGCGCACCATCACCTCCGCCCGCGCGCGGTCCGGCTTCTCGATGAACCGCGCGACGCTGCGCACGCCGTCGCCGGCATCCTCGCCGGGCTGGATGTAGCCGAAGCCGGGGTCTGGGCGCGTCGGCACGATCCCGACCGTCACGAGCGCGTGGTGCCGCTCCGCCGCGTCGGCGGCGGCCGAGAGGGCGCGGCGAAACTCGGGCGCGTCGCTCACCGACCAGTCGGCGTGCACGCTGATCATCACGTCGCTCGGCGACCCGCGTCGCGCGATCTCGTGCGCGGCCCAGGCGAGCGCCGCGGCGGTGCCGGCGGGCCGCGGCTCCGCGATGATGTTCGCGCGCGGCACCGCGGGGGCGAGCGCGGCGATCGCGTCCACGAGACCGGCGTTGGTGAGGAGGAGCGTGTGCTCCGGCGCCACGAGGGGTGCCAGCCGCTCCAGCGCATCGGACAGCAGTGGCGCTTCGGTGGCGAGCGGGAGCAGCTGCTTCGGCTGCGCCGGCGTGCTCACCGGCCAGAAGCGCGAGCCGATGCCACCGGCGAGAATGACTGCCCAGCGCGTCATGGCGCTCCGGCGCCCGACTCTTCGGTTGCGATCCCCGCCAGCTCGGCGGCGCGCGCGTAGAGACGCTTCGGGCTGAACGGCTTCGTCAGGAACTCGCTCGCGCCCAGCTCCATCGCCATGCGATGCTGCTGCTCCTGGCCCGCTGCCGTCAGCACGATCGTGGGGAGCAGCTTGAGGCGCTCGTCCTTCTGCATCTCGGCCAGGACGTCGAGCCCGCTCAGGTAGGGCATCATGAGGTCGAGGAGCACGATGGCGATGTCCGGCTCGCGGCGGAGCACCTCGAGCGCCTCGCGGCCGTCGTAGGCGAGGGTGACACGGAAGGGGCCCTGCTCGAGCTTCATCTTGATGATGCGCCCGATGTGGGGCTCGTCGTCGGCGACGAGCGCGTGCGTGAGCTTGATGTCGGTCACGGTCAGACCAGGGCCGCGATGTGCTCGCGGTTGCGGCGCAGCTCGAACAGGAGCTGGCCAAGGTTGGCGTCCGGGCGGACGAGGACGAAGAGCACCGCATCGGGGCTCAGGACGGAGACCACGGCGACACTCGAGCCGTGCTCGAGGACGGCCGTGGTGAGCGCCCCGCGGCCAGCCGCGCTGCCCAGCTCGTCGGCGGCCCCGATGATCGAGGGGATGCGCGCCGCCAGATCCTCGGCATCGAGCCCGGGAACGCTCTGGCTGTCGATGAGCAGTCCGTCACGGCCCAGCACGACGGCGGCTTCCACGCCATCGCGCTGCCGAATCGCCGCTACGAGGTCTCGAATGTTCGGCATGCCCACTCCGTCGGAAAGTCGAGCGAAGGTTAAGGGCGAGAGGGGTGAAGTCAAGCGATGGCAATCGCTTGAGTTTGGTGGTGCCCGCTCGTATTCTAAGGTAGCCACTCCTGCAACTGTCCTCGCCCAACGACCATGCTGCCGCTCCGCCCTCTTCGCGTGGCACTCGCCTGCCTCGCCGTCCTCACGATCGCCTGCGGCGACCCGACGCGCGCCAAGGCGTACATCGCCAGCGCGCCCAGCACCTTCAGCGTCTACACGCTCACCGGCGCGCCCGCCAATGCACCCAACGCGGTGAACTTCCTCGGCGGGCCCGTGCGCGCCACCGCCACCTTCGGCTTCGACATCGCCTTCGATCTCGACCCCGCGGGCAAGGTGATGCTGTATCCGGTGCGCACCATCGGCGGATCGCTCGCCGGCGGTCTCAAGCGAGTGGGGCTGCAGCAGGTGGCCAGCACCTACGAGGCGCTCCGCGAGGTGCCGAAGGACGGCTACGACACCCTGTCCGTGAAGACTGTTCCGGTCGGCGCGGTGGTCGCCGTCGAGCTGCAGGACCTCACGACCTGCCTGAGCAGCTTCGGGGGCAACACCCTCTACGCAAAGATGGTGATCGACAGCGTGCAGCTCTCGGCGCGACGCATCTTCGCGCGCTCGGTGGTCGATCCCAACTGCGGCTATCTCGAAGTCATCCCGGACACGATTCCCTCGCGCTGATGCACGATCCCAAGTGGTTTCGCGAGCGCATGGACGACCTGCGCGCCGCGATGGACCGCCGCGGGGCGCTCGACTCGCTCGCGCCGCACCTCGAGCGCGTCGAGGCGCTGGACCGCGACCGGCGGCTCTCGATCCAGGCGGTCGAGGAGCGCAAGGCCGCCCGCAACGCCGCGTCCGCCGAAGTGGCGCGCCGCAAGCGCGCCGGCGAGCCGGCCGGCGAGCTGGTGACGCATAGCCGCGAGCTCGGTGAGGAGATCGCCCGGCTCGAGCTGGAGCTGGCCGACGTGGAGCGCGAGGTCGGGCGCATTCTCGCCGAGATCCCCAACGTGACGCTGCCGGACGTCCCCGCCGGAGGCGAAGAGCACAACGTCGTCGTGCGGAGCTGGGGCGAGCCGCGGCCGTCCGACGGAGTGAAGCCGCACTGGGACATCGCGGCACAGCACGGACTGGTGGATCTCGAGCGCGCCGCGAAGATCAGCGGATCGGGCTTTGCCGCCTATCGCGGCACCGGTGCCCGCCTCGTGCGCTCGCTGATGAACTTCTTCCTCGACCGGCACGCGGGCGAGCACGGCTACGAGGAGGTCTGGCCTCCCGCTCTCGTGAATCGCGCCAGCATGACGGGTACCGGCCAACTCCCGAAGTTCGAGGACGACGCCTACCGGATCGAGGGGGACGACCTCTTCCTCATTCCCACGGCCGAGGTCCCCGTCACGAACCTGTACCGGGACGAGATCCTCGACGGTGCCGAGCTGCCGAAGGCGTTCTGCGCGTACACGCCGTGCTTCCGCCGCGAGGCGGGGTCCGCGGGGAAGGACAGCCGCGGCATCCTGCGCATGCACCAGTTCGACAAGGTGGAGCTGGTGCGCTACTGCACGCCCGAGGATGCCGAGGCACAGCTCCAGCTCCTCCTCGGTCACGCCGAGGCGATGCTGCAGCAGCTCGGCATCCCGTACCGCGTGAAGCTGCTCGCCGCCGGCGACACCGGCTTCTCGAGCGCGAAGACGTACGACCTCGAGGTGTGGGCGCCGGGAGTCGGCAGCTGGCTCGAGGTGAGCTCGTGCAGCACCTTCGGCGACTTCCAGGCGCGCCGCGCGAACATCCGCTACCGGCCCGCCAAGGGGGAGAAGCCGCGCTTCGTGCACACCTTGAATGGCTCGGGGCTCGCCTTCCCGCGCGTCATCGCCTGCCTGCTCGAGCACTACCAGCAGCCCGACGGAAGCGTCACGGTGCCCGAGGTGCTGCGGCCGTATCTAGGGACCGACCGGATCGGCTGACGGCCATGCGACGGGGAGCTCCCGAGCTGCTCGTCGGCCTGCTGCTCGTGCTGCTCCTCGCGTCGTACGTCGTGTACACGCAGCGAGTGGTGCACGACCTCCGGCGCGAGGCGCTGCGCTCGAGCAGGCTGTACGCCCGCGTCTTCCGTGCGCAGACCGACACCAGCGAAGGCTCCAGCACCCAGGCGCTCTTCGAGCTGTCGAAGAGCGTCGTGGAGCAGGGGGTGCCCCTCATCGTGACCGACGCATCGGGGCGCCCCACCGCCGTCGCGAACCTCCCGGCCGGTGTCGCCGCCAGCGACTCGCGCGTTCGCGAGTACGTCGCGGAGCTCGACCGCCAGAACGCGCCGGTCGTCGACTCGCTCGTGGGGCAGATCCACTACGGGAACACCCCGCTGGTGAAGTGGCTCAGCATCATCCCCGCGCTCCAGGCCGCGACCGCGTTCGTGCTGCTCGTCGTCGGCATCCTGATCGTCCGCGCGCAGGGCAATGCCGAGCGCGAGCGGGTGTGGGCCGGCATGGCGAGGGAGTCGGCCCACCAGCTCGGCACCCCGCTCTCCAGCCTGGCGGGGTGGGTGGAGCTGCTGGAGGAGCGGAGCGACGCCGGCGACGGGGCCACGCGGCACGCGGTCGCGCAGATGCGCGCCGACCTGGAGCGGCTCGACCGGGTGGCGCAGCGGTTCGAGCGCATCGGCCGCGAGCCTCGCCGCGACCTCGTCGACCTCTCCGCCCTCGCGACGCGCACCGTCGCCTACTTCGGCGCGCGCGTCCCGACGCTCGCGCACGCGGTCACGATCGGGATCGGCCCCGGCAGCCAGCCGGTGCAGGTCCGCGGCGATGCCGTGCTGATGGAATGGGCGATCGAGGTCCTCGTCAAGAACGCGATCGACGCCCTGGCGGGGCGCGGGGGGACGATCACCCTCACCACCGAGCCGCGGGCCGGGGGTGGGGCGCGCCTCCTCGTCGAGGATGACGGGCCCGGCGTGGCCCGCGACCTGCGGGCCCGGATCTTCCAGCCTGGCTTCTCCACCAAGCAGAGCGGGTGGGGGATCGGCCTGTCGCTGGCGCGCCGGATCATCGAGGAGACCCACGACGGCGCGCTCCACCTGCTCCCCACGGACCGCGGCGCGACGTTCGAGATTATCTTGTCCTGATGGACCTCGTCACCGATGATCCGCTGCTGGAGGGACTGAATCCCGCGCAGCGTGAAGCCGTGCTCCGCGTCGCCGGCCCCCTGCTCGTGCTCGCCGGCGCCGGCTCCGGCAAGACCCGCGTGCTCACGACGCGCCTCGCGCGCCTGATCGATTCGCACGGCGTGGATCCCAGCCGGATCCTCGCCGTCACCTTCACCAACAAGGCGGCGGGCGAGATGAAGGAGCGCATCGCGCGCCTCCTCGGCCGCCAGCCCTCCGGGATGTGGGTGGGGACCTTCCACGCCATCGGCGCGCGCATCCTGCGTGCAGCGCCGCACCTGGTGGGACGCACCCCCTCGTTCACGATCTATGACCAGGACGACACGCAGAGCGTCGTCAAGCGGATCATGGAGCGGCACCAGCTCAACACCAAGCAGTTCACCCCGCGCGGCGTGCACGCGGCGATCTCCGACGCCAAGAACTCCCTCGTCGGCCCGGACGAGTACGCGAGCCTCGCCCTCGATCCCTTCTCGCGCGCCGTCGCCACGGTCTACCGCGACTTCGGCGAGACGCTGCGCGTCGCCAACGCCGTCGACTTCGACGACCTGCTCGTCCTCCCCGTGCGCATGCTCGCCGAGAGCCCCACGGAGCTGGAGAAGTACCGCCGGAAGTTCCAGTACATCCTCGTGGACGAGTACCAGGACACGAACCGCGCGCAGTACCAGCTCGTGAAGCTGCTCGCCGGCGGCCACGGCAACCTCTGCGTCGTCGGCGACGACGACCAGTCGATCTACGGGTGGCGCGGCGCGGACATCCGGAACATCCTCGACTTCAACAAGGATTTCCCCGAGGCACACACCGTCCGCCTCGAGGAGAACTACCGCAGCACCCCCGAGGTCCTCGACCTCGCCAACGTCGTCATCAGCGCCAACACCGGGCGGATGGGGAAGACGCTGCGCGCCACGCGCGCGAGCGGAGAGCGCGTCACCGCGGTGCGCTGCCTGGACGAGCGCGACGAGGCGGACTTCGTCGTGGAGGAGCTGATGACGCGCCGCGCGCAGTCGTCCGGCGTCGAGCTGCGCGACATCGCCGTCGTCTACCGCACCAACTCGCAGAGCCGCGCGCTCGAGGAGGGGCTGCGCAAGCGGGCCATCGCCTACCGCCTCGTCGGCAACGTGCGCTTCTACGACCGGCGCGAGATCCGCGACCTCATGTCGTACCTCAAGCTGATCGCCAACCCTTCCGACGACGAGGCCTTCCGCCGCGCCGTCGCGGTGCCGAAGCGCGGGCTCGGCGACACGACCATCGAGCAGCTCTCGCTCGCGGCGCGCCAGGCGGGGATCCCGATGCTCGCCGCCGCGGTGCGCCCCGACCTGCTGGGCGCCATCCGCCCCGCGGCGCGTGGGGCGCTGGCCGAGTTCGCCGCGCTGATCGCGCGCTTCGGCGAGGCGGCGAAGGAGTCGGCGGTGGACGAGCTGCTGCGCGAGGTGGTCGACGGCATTCGCTACGACGAGTTCCTCCGCGCGGAGGGGCCGGAGTCCGCCGACCGGCTCGACAACGTGCGCGAGCTGATCGCCGGCGCGGCGGAGCAGGTGGCGGACGAGGAGGGCGAAGTCGGCCTCACGCCGCTCGACCACTTCCTGCAGAAGGCGATGTTGGTCGCACAACTGGACGTGCTCGGTCCCGACGCCGACGCGGTCACCCTGATGACGCTGCACAACGCGAAGGGGCTCGAGTTCCCGATCGTCTTCATCACGGGACTCGAGGACGGCCTGTTCCCCCTCGCCAAGGCGTACGACGACCCGGCGATGCTGGAGGAGGAGCGCCGTCTCTTCTACGTCGGGATCACGCGGGCCGAAAAGAAGCTCTTTCTCACGCACGCCGAGGAGCGCCGGCGGAACGGCGAGTTCATGCCGTCCAAGGCGTCGAGCTTCCTGCAGGCGATCCCCGAGGACATGCTCGAGCAGCGCAAGACGATCAAGGTGCGCAGCTCGGGGAAGTCGTTCATGCACTCGCTCGGCGGCGGCAGCCAGTGGGGGAACTCGCGCAAGCGGCCCGGCTTCGGCAACGCCGGGCAGCCGCTGCGCAGCGCGGTGTTCGACGACGACGCGGGCTTCCCGCCCAGCGCCGCCGAGCGGCGGCCGGGCATCCCGGTCACGCGCGCGCCGGCATTCGACGAGAGCGACGTGTCGCAGGACGCGGCGATCATCGCCGTGGGCGCGCGCGTGAAGCACCGCAAGTTCGGTAGCGGGGTCATCGCCGAGCTGGCGGGCGCCGGCCGCGACCTCAAGGCGAAGATCGACTTCGACGACGAGAGCATCGGGCGCAAGACGCTCGTCGTCGCGCAGGCCAACCTCGAACGGGACATCGAATAGTGGCTGTCACCACCGACGACGTTCGGCATATCGCCGCCCTGGCGCGCCTCGGCCTCACCGACGCGCGCAGCGGCGAGCTGGCCGTGGAGATGAACACGATCCTGGGACACATGGACCAGCTCTCCCGCGTCGACACCGAAGGGGTGCAGGAAGCCATCGGCGTGGGCGCGACGGGACTTCCCGTGCGCCCCGACGCGGGCGGCCCGATTCCGCTGCTCAAGTCGATCGACGCCTTCGCCCCAAGCCTGCGCGACGGCTTCATCCTCGTGCCGCGGCTCTCCACGCACGAAGCGTCGGAGGGGGAATGAGCGATCCCATCGCCAGCGCCGCCGCGCTCCGCGACAGTACCAAGGGGGGCGTCTCCACGCAGGCCACGGTGCGGAGCGCGCTCGACCGTGCGAAGGCGGTCAACGCCGGCCGCGAGGGGCTGAACATCTTCGCGTCGCTCGACGCGAAGTTCCTCGAGGAGCACGCGACAGGTTCGGCGACGCAGCTCGGCGACACCGAGCCCGGCCTGCTGCTCGGCGTCCCGGTGGCGATCAAGGACAACATCGCCACGCTGCATCATCCCACCACGTGCGGCTCGCGCATCCTGCAGGGCTACGTGAGCCCGTACGAGGCGACTGTCGTGCGCAAGCTGCGCGCGGCGGGCGCCGTGCCGTTCGGCAAGACGAACATGGACGAGTTCGCGATGGGCTCCTCCACGGAGCACAGCGCGTACGGGCCGACGCGCAACCCGCTCGCCCCCGACCGCGTCCCCGGCGGCTCCTCCGGCGGCTCGGCGGCGGCGGTGGCGGCGGGGATCGTCCCCATCGCCCTCGGCTCCGAGACGGGTGGGTCGGTGCGCCAGCCCGCCGCCTTCACCGGCATCGTCGGCGTGAAGCCGACGTACGGCCGCGTGAGCCGCTTCGGGCTCGTCGCCTTCGCGTCGTCGCTCGACCAGGTCGGCGTCTTCGGTGCCACCGTCGACGACGCGGCGCGCGGGCTGCGCATCATCGCCGGCCACGATCCGCTCGACTCCACCTCCGTGAACACCGCCGTTCCCGACTACAACTCGGCGATGGGACTGCCCATCACGGGGATGGTGATCGGGCTGCCGAAGGAGTACTTCCCCGACTCGCTCGACCCCCGCATCCGGGCGAAGTGCGACGCGGCCGTGGAGCGCATGCGCGCGCTCGGCGCCGTGGTCAAGGAGGTCTCGCTCCCGCACACCGAGCTCGCGATCCCGGTGTACTACATCGTCGCCCCCGCCGAAGCATCATCCAACCTGGCGCGCTTCGACGGGGTGCGGTACGGGCTGCGCATCGAGGGCGATGGGCTCAAGGGGATGTACGAGGCCACGCGCTCGCAGGGGTTCGGTGAGGAGGTCACGCGGCGCATCCTGCTGGGCACCTACGTGCTGAGCGCCGGCTACTACGACGCGTACTACCGCAAGGCCCAGCAGGTCCGCACCCTCATCGCCGACGACTTCCGCCGCGTCTTCGAGTCCGGCGTCGACGTCCTCTTCACGCCGACCGCGCCGACGACGGCGTTCAAGATCGGCGCGATCTCCGATCCCTACGAGATGTACATGAGCGACATCTTCACCGCGACCGCGAACCTCGCCGGCGTGCCGGCGATGTCGCAGCCGATCGGGCTCGTCGAGGGCCTCCCGGTCGGCGGCCAGTTCATCGCGCCGCACTTCGAGGAGGAGGCGATGTTCACCGCCGCCTACGCGCTCGAGCAGGCGCTCGGGCAGGAGGCGCGCGCATGACGACCCCCGCGATGGCGAAGGTGCTCGAGTCGTGGGAGATGGTCGTGGGCCTCGAGGTCCACTGCCAGCTCAAGACCAGCTCGAAGGCGTTCTGCGGCTGCTCCACCGCGTACGGCATGTCGCCGAACGTCAACACCTGCCCGGTGTGCCTCGCGCTGCCGGGGGCGCTGCCGGTGCTCAACGAGCGCGCCGTGGACCTCGCGACGCGCGCGGCGCTCGCCCTCAACTGCACGGTGCAGACGGTGTCGGTGTTCGCACGGAAGAACTACTTCTATCCCGACCTGCCCAAGGGCTATCAGATCTCGCAGTTCGACAGGCCGCTCGCGCTCGACGGCTACGTCGAGATCGGGGCCCGCGCCGACGGCTCGCCCATCCGCATCGGGGTCACGCGCGTGCACATGGAGGAGGACGCCGGCAAGTCGGTGCACGACCGCTATCCCGGCGTCACCGCCATCGACCTCAATCGCGCTGGCGTCCCCCTCATCGAGATCGTCAGCGAGCCGGACATGCGCTCTGCCGAGGAGGCCGGCGCGTACCTGCGCGTCCTCAAGCAGATCATCGAGTACATGGACGTGAGCGACGTCAGCATGGAGGAGGGAAGCCTCCGCGTCGACGCCAACGTCAGCGCGCGCCGCCGCGGCGAGATGACGCTCGGCACCAAGACCGAGGTCAAGAACATGAACTCGTTCTCCGGCGTCGAGCGCGCCCTGGAGATGGAGTTCATGCGCCAGGTGGCGCTGATGGAATCGGGCGGGACGGTGCTGCAGCAGACCATGCTGTGGGACGGCAACGCCGGCGAGGTTCGTCCCGCCCGCACGAAGGAGGGAAGCAACGACTATCGCTACTTTCCCGAGCCCGATCTCCCCCCGCTCGTCCTGTCCACCGAGTGGATCGCGAAGATGCAGCACGATCTCCCCGAGCTCCCGGCGGCGCGGCGCGCCCGCTTCGTCGGCGACTACTCGCTCGGCGAGTACGACGTGGACGTCCTCACGGCCAACCCGCGCATGGCCGACTACTACGAGTCGGTCGCGCGCGCCCACGGTGATCCGAAGGCGGCGGCGAACTGGGTGATGGGTGAGGTGCTGGCGCAGCTCAAGACCTCGGGCGAGGACATCGCGCACTTCCGCGTGCGGCCGATGGATCTCGCCGGCCTGCTGAACCTCGTGCGCGACGGAATCGTCAGCCACACGGCGGCGAAGCAGATCTTCACGCTCATGGTGGCTTCCGGCGACCCGCCGGCGCAGATCGCCGAGCGGGAAGGGCTCGTCAAGGTCGACGACGACGCGCAGCTCGCCGGCTGGATCGACGAGGTGGCCGCGGAGAAGCCGTCCGAGGCCGCGCGCTTCCGCGCGGGGGAGAAGAAGCTGTCGGGAGTGCTGATCGGCGCGGTGATGAAGAAGTCCAGGGGGCGCGCCGATCCCCGCAAGCTCGCTCAGATGCTGGAGGAGCGGCTCGGGGCGTAGAGGGTCTTGCCGGCGGCGTGGGCGTAACCCAGCGCCGCCGCCGGCAGGCCGAAGTGCCGCTCGGCCTCGGCGCTCAGCCACTCGGTGCCGCCGCTGCGCAGCGCCTCTCGGCGCACCTGCTTGGCGCGCCGGAGCGCCTCGTCGCCGGAAGGATCGAGCTGATACGGCGACGACTTGTCGAAGTTGATCAGGAAGTCGACGATGAAGTCGTAGGTGTGCTCCACGTATCGGCCCACTTCGGCATTGGCGAGATCCCATCGGCTGTTCTCGGTCATCAGCCCGAAGATGCGCTGCCAGCCGTCGTTGTCCGCCACGTGCACCATCCCGCGGAAGAGCCGCCGGTTGGTCTGCGTGCTGAAGATCGTCGGGCTGAGGATCCGGTCGAGCAGCCCGTCGGCGCGCGAGTGGTCGAGCAGGATGAGGTCGCGCGCCTGGCGCGCGCACGCCGGCCCGAGGTGCGTCTCGAAGCGGCTCTCCCAGTAGCTGTGCCCGAGGGACGAGGTGCTCGCCGTGACGGCGAGCTGCTTCGGGACGAAGTGGTTGTGCGCGATCGCGTCGGCGGCGAGGTGCGCCAGGTAGCCGAGCCCGAAGGCGCGCATCGGCTCGTCGGGCGCGGCCTCGTAGATCTCCAGCCCCACCGTCCACGAGTGGCAGTGCCGTCCCGTGGGGACGTACTTCTTCGCCATGCTCGTGTCGGCGGCGATCGAGCCGTAGAGGAAGTTGTACGGGAAGGCGCGCAGCAGGTCGGCCACGGCGGTGGGGAGCTGGTGCAGCGACGCCAGCACCGCCTCGCCCAGGAAGACGTGCGTTCCGGGGGTCCAGGCGTGGGCGGTGTGCGGGAGGAGGGCGACGAGCAGCAGCGCGACGGCGAGCAGGCCGCCGCCGCGCATCACGGCCCGCGCGAGGCGGGCCGTGCGCGGTTCAGACGCCGAGGCGCTTGCGCTGGCGGCGCAGGGTGCGGCGCAGGTCGCGGAGCTCGCTCTGCACGAAGCCGTCGATCCGGTCGCGGGCCTCGCCGATCGTCTCGCGGACGTCGTGCTCGATGCGGTCCATCGGGATCTTGTCGAGCAGCTCGCCACCTTGCTCGCGGGCCCAGGCGGCGCCGGCGGAGCCGGCCTTGAAGGCGTGGCGGCCGGCGATGCCGGCGCCGACGCGGGCGCCGCGGAGCAGGGGCGCCACCGGGCGCGAGCCCGACGGGCCGCGGCGGAGCAGCAGGGTTGCGGTGGCGCCGATGGCGGCGCCGATGAGGGCCGCGGTGAGCAGGTCGTACTGCGCGTCACGCCCATCCCCGGCGGCGCGGCCGGACTCGCGGACGCGTGGTCCCCGCTTCGGGCGCATCGGGATCGTCGTAGCCATCGTCGAGCTCCTCTGACGCGAGGGCCGCCGCGCGGTCGGCCGCGGCCTCGTCGTCCTCAGTGTGAAGCGCGGCGGCTCCAGTGCGCACCCCGCGCACCGTCGATGCCGTCGCGACGAACATCGTCTCTGCTTCCTGCTGTACCACCTCGAGCAGCGCGTTGAACTCGTTCAGGCGCTCCTCCGTGATCGCCACGGCCTGCTGCAGCCGCTGGTTGGCGGATGCGATCGTCGCGTTCACCTGCTGCACGTCGGTCCGCACCGACGTCGTGATGTAGTTCACGTTGTCGGCGATCGCGCTCGCATGCCGCATCAGCGGGTTGACGTCCCCGTAGATGCGGTCGAGCAGATCGCTGATCTTCTTGTAGCTCTTCCGGAAGTTCCACGCCGCGGGCACGAGCGCCACGGTGAGCACGAGCAGCGACACCGTCATCAGGCCGCTCGCGATCGTCGTCGCCTTCTCGAACCAGCTCCGTTCCTGGCCGACCTGCCGCATCAGCACGGTGTCGGCGTGCTGCGTCAACTGCGCACCCTGCACCAGCCACCACGCGCTGGCGCGCGCGAACGAGACGATCATCGCCAACCTGGTTTGAAAGAGGGATCAGGCCGCGTCCTCGCCGGGCGGGCGGCGCAATGCCGCCGGCTCTGCCGTGTGCAAGGGCGGGGCCATCCGGACGGGCGTTCGCAGATCGTAGCGCGCGCGTGAAGCCGGTGTCAAGCGGGCTCCCCGCCGCCGGCGGCGCGAAGGGTGCAGTAGGGCGCGCGCGCGCGCGCTTGACGCTCGCCTGCACGCCGGGGATGTTTCCGGTTGCTGTGACGCCCTGGCCCTCCGCCAGCGCCCTCACTCCTCGCACGTCGCCACATGCCCGCACTGCAGTACGTCGTTCAAGGAGGCCACCGCCTCTCCGGCCGCATTCGCCCCTCGGGGAACAAGAACGCCGCCCTCCCCATCGTCGCCGCGGCGCTCCTCTGTCCGGAGCCGGTGTACCTCACCAACGTGCCGCGCATCCGCGACGTGGAGACGCTCGTCCAGCTCCTCCAGTCCGTCGGCGCCAGCGCCGAGTGGACGGGGCGCAACGCGCTCACCATCCACGCCAAGGAGCTGCGGGCCGCCGAGCTCGATCCGGTGCTCTGCCGGAAGATCCGCGCCTCCATCCTCCTCGCCGGCCCGCTGCTCGCCCGCTGCGGCGAGATCGTGCTCCCGCCCCCCGGCGGCGACGTGATCGGCCGTCGCCGCGTCGACACCCACTTCCTCGCCCTCGAGCAGCTCGGCGCCTCCTTCGAGCTGGAGGACGCCTTCATCCTCCGCGCCTCGAAGCTCACGGGCGCCGACGTCTTCCTCGACGAGCCCAGCGTCACCGCCACCGAGAACGCCCTCTCCGCCGCCGTCGCCGCCGAGGGGACCACCGTCCTCCGCAACGCCGCGAGCGAGCCGCACGTCCAGGACCTCGCCCACTTCCTCGTGGCGATGGGCGCCAGCATCGAGGGGATCGGCACCAACACCATCACCATCCACGGCGGTCGCCCCCTCCACGGTTGCACGCACGAGATCGGCCCCGATCACATCGAGGTCGGCTCCTTCATCGGCCTCGCGGCCGTCACCCGCTCCGAGATCACCATCGAGAAGGCGGGCGTCGAGCACCTCCGCTCCACGCTCATGGGCTTCGAGCGCCTCGGCGTCGTCTGCCGCGTGGAGGGGGAGGACCTCGTCATCCCTGCCAACCAGGAGATGGTGATCCGCAGCGATCTCGGTGGCGCGGTGCCCAAGCTCGAGGACCAGCCGTGGCCCGCCTTTCCGGCGGATACCATGTCCATCGCGCTCGTCACCGCGACGCAGTGCGAGGGGGTCATCGTCATCCACGAGAAGATGTTCGAGTCGCGCCTCTTCTTCGTGGACAAGCTGATCGGGATGGGCGCGCGCATCGTGCTCTGCGATCCGCATCGCGCCGTCGTCGTCGGCCCCACGAAGCTGCACAGCGGCCGGGTCGAATCGCCCGACATCCGCGCCGGCATGGCGATGCTGCTCGCCGCGCTCTGCGCCGACGGCACCAGCACGATCGACAACGTGGGCCAGATCGAGCGCGGCTACGAGCGCATCGACGAACGGCTCCGCGCGCTCGGCGCCCAGATCGAGCGGGTCGAGGAACGTCGCAACGGGTGAGCGCCAATCCTCCCGCACCTCCGGACGCGCGCGCCGGAGGTGAGGTGGTCGAGGCGTTCGCGGCCATCGGCCTCGTCGCATTCACCACGGGCCGCGCGGCGGGCAGCTTCGGCACGGCGTCCGACGAGCCGGTGCGCGACGTGATGGCGCGCTGGGAGGCCCTGCGACGACTCGTGTGCGGCGAGAGCGGGCGTCTCGCCACGGCGTTCCAGGTGCACGGCAGCGCCATCCTTCGCCATGCGACCGGATGGCGCGGCTGGCTGCGCGGCGACGCCGCCGACGGCCATCTCGCCACCGAGCGCGGCACGGCGATGGCGGTCACCGTCGCCGACTGCGTGCCGGTCTTCCTCGCCCACCCGGGCGGCGCCG
Source organism: Gemmatimonadales bacterium (assembly GCA_038325515.1). Lineage (GTDB taxonomy): Bacteria > Gemmatimonadota > Gemmatimonadetes > Gemmatimonadales > Gemmatimonadaceae > AG11. The sequence goes on from JBBQJC010000052.1 coordinate 18,842, forward strand.
CCGCCGCGCTCCATTCCGGATGGCGCGGAACGGCGGCGGGGATCACGCAGGCGGCCATCACCCAGTTCGCCGCGCTGGGCCTCGCCCCCGCCGAGCTGCTGCTCCACTGCGGGCCGGCGATCTGCGGTGCCTGCTACGAGGTGAGCCCCGACGTGTACGGCGCGCTCACCGGCCGCGCCACCGACCGCCCGGTGACCGTGGACCTCCGCGCCATCATTGCCGGCCACGCGCGCGCCCTCGGCGTGCGCGAGATCACGGTGAGCCCGCTCTGCACCAGGTGCGACAACGACCGCTTCTTCTCGCATCGCGCCGGCGATGCGGGGAGGCAGCTGGGGGTCGTGTCGAACCAGTGGTGAACCGTGCACGGTGCACCGTGCACGGTGAACGGTAACCGGCGAACGGTGAACGGTTCACGATTCACTGTTCACGCATCACGTTTCCATGTCAGCTTGACCTGGTACGCCGAACTCGGTACCTTCTATGCTGTGGACGAACTTCGGGGCGTCCGCGGAATGTGGGGGAGGTTCCCCACATTTTTTTATTGCCGGACGCAACCTAGAGACAACATGAACGACGCGTTGGAACGTGTTGTCGCTCAAGGGCTTGACGACATCGGATTCGATCTCGTCGAACTGCGGCAGGGGGGTACGCGTACGCGCCCCGTGCTCGAGGTTCGCATCGATCGCCGCGATGGCGAGAAGGTCACGGTCGAGGATTGTGCACGTGCCTCGCGGGCGCTCGAAGCGCGGCTGGACACGGGCGAGCTGGTGACCGAACGGTATGTGCTTCAAGTGTCGTCACCGGGTGAGCGTCCCTTGAGGACGCCCGCCGAGTGGCGACGTTTCGTTGGCCGGTGGGCGAATGTGCTGGCGCCGGAATTCGGCGGCCGGCTCGAGGGCGAGATCCTGGCCGTCGAGCCGGCGGAAGGGAGCGAGGACGTGGCGGTGATGCTGCGTCCCGAGCGAGGTGAGGTCAAGCGCATCCCGCTCGCCGCGGTCAAGGAGGCGAGGCTGGCGTTCCGCTTCTCATAAGCAAATAGTCACGGGTCGTCCCCAGGGCGACCCTTCTCAGCGAGGTCTTGGATGGTCAGTTCCGCAGAAATGTTGGCCGCGTTCCGTGAGCTGTCGAACTCGAAGCAGCTCGACCGGACGGAGCTCTACGGGCTTCTGCAGGACGGGTTCATGGCCGCCCTCGCCAAGAAGTACGGCCCGACCGTCCAGGCCGAGGTCGAGATCGACGACGCCAAGGGCGAGATCAAGATCACCGTCCTGAAGACGGTGGTCGAGAACGTCGAGGATCCGGCGCGCGAGATCTCCCTCGAGGAGGCCAAGCTCTTCGACGAGGGGTTCGAGCCCGGCGACGTGATGGAGGAGCCGCTCGACTTCACCGTCTTCGGCCGCGCCGCCATCCAGGCCGCCAAGCAGCGCATCATCCAGCGCGTCCGCGAAGGGGAGCGCACGAAGATCCGCGACGAGTTCGCGTCGCGCGTCGGCGACCTCCTCTCCGGCGAGATCCAGCAGATCGAGCGCGGCAAGCTGGTGGTCATGCTCAACAAGTTCCGGGAAGCGGAGGCGATCATCCCCTACCGCGAGCAGAATCATCGCGAGCACTTCCATCAGGGCGAGCCGATCCGCGCGGTCCTCAAGCGCGTCGAGGAGACCCCCAAGGGCCCGCGCCTGATCCTGAGCCGCGCCGACGGCCTCTTCGTCAAGGCGCTGTTCAAGCTCGAGGTCCCCGAGATCCAGCAGAACATCGTCGAGATCAGAGCGACGGCCCGCGAAGTGGGCAGCCGCACCAAGATCGCCGTCTTCTCGCGTGACGACAGCATCGATCCCGTGGGCGCCTGCGTCGGGCTCAAGGGCTCGCGCGTGCAGACCGTCGTGAACGAGCTCGGCGGCGAGCGCATCGACATCGTGCCCTGGTCCTCCGATCCGGAGCGCTTCGCCAAGCTGGCGCTCGCGCCGGCCAAGGTCGCCCGCGTCTTCAGCGACGCGGTGAGCAAGACGATCCAGGCGGTCGTGGACGAGGACCAGCTCTCGCTGGCGATCGGTCGCAACGGCCAGAACGTGCGGCTCGCCTCCGAGCTGACCGGTTGGAAGATCGACCTCTACTCGAGCCGCGAATGGCTGGAGAAGGGGGGCGCCGAGCAGCTCTTCGCTCCCCTCCCCGGTGAGGCCGAGGAGGACGCCGCCGCCGACGTGCCCCTCACGGAGCTCGCCGGCATGCATCCGGTCACGGTCGCGGTGCTCAACGAGGCAGGCTATCGCACGCTGAACGACATCATCGATCTCGAGCGCGACGACTTCCTGCGGCTCGCCGGCATCGCGCCGGAGGAGGCGGATCGCATCATCGCCCTGCTGGACGAGCTCACGATGGAAGAGACTGTCGCCGACGAGGCGCCCGCGCATTCGACCGACGGTCCCGCGGCGTGACGCTGAGTGATTTCGACCGGCTGAAGCTGCTCCGCCTCATCGGATTGGGAGTGCGGGGACGGGGTGCCGTGGTTGGTGTGGAGAACGTTCGGGAAGGAGCGAAGAAGAACAAGGTGGCCTTCGCCATCGTGGCGATGGACGCCTCGCGACACAGCCTGGACAAGATCGTCCCGCTTCTGAATGCCCGGCGGGTTAGATTCGTTGAGGTACCAAGCGCCGCCGAGCTCGGCGGAGCTGTAGGACGCGAGTCCACCGCTGTGGTGGGCATCGTCGATCGGCAGCTCGCGAAGGGCATTCGCGCGCTGGTGGAGTCGGGCTCCGCGGGAGCCCCACAGGAGGCAGTTTGAGCAAGCTTCGCGTACATGACATGGCCGGCGAGTTCGGGATCCCCGCCGATGAAGTGATGGGTCTGCTTCGTACGATGGACGTCCCCGTTCGCAGTCATCTGAGCCCGTTGACGGACGATCAGGTCGCGCGGGTGCGCGCCCGCTGGGAACGCGAGAAGCGGGTGCGCGCCGAGAAGCAGGCGGCGCCACCCGCTCCCGCGCGCCGCCGTCGCGGCGCCGCCGCCGCCGCCGCCGCTGCCGCCCCAGCCCCCGACGTCGCGCCCGCGGCCGCAGCGCCCGACGCCACCTCGGCGGCCGGTGCCGCTGAATCCGCGCCGGTCCGTCGCCGTCGCAAGGCCGCCGACGTCGCCGCCGCCGCCGAAGTCGCTGCCGCCGAGCAGGCGGACAAGGACGCCGCAGACGCGCTGATCGCCGCCGAGCGCCAGGAGCGCCTCGAGCGCGAACAGGCCGAAGCCGCCGCCGCCACCGCGCGCGCCGCCGAGATCGCCGCCGCTCGCGCCGCTGCCCTCGCCGAGGAGCGCGCCGCCCTCGCCGAAGAGGAAGCGCAGCCCGCGGCTCGCGCCGACGTCGCGCCCGACGCCGAGCAGGAGCCCAGCGCGCCAGTCGCGCCGGCCGTCGCCGGCGGTGCGCCGGAAGCTGCCGCACAGCGTGTCGAGCCGCCCCGTGCGGCTACCCCGTCGCCCCTTCCGCCGGCATCGGCGGGGGGCGACAGCCGTCCGCGTCCCCGTCCCATCACGCCGGGCGCGCCGCGTCCGCGTGCCGGCGGTGGCGGGTCGTTCCCGCCGCGTCCAGTCGCCTCGGCATCGCCGGGCGGCTTCGGCGGACCCACGCGCCGCGACGACCGCCGTCCGCAGGGCGGTGGCCCGCCCTCGGGCAATCCGCCCACGGCCGGCGCTGGCGCCGGTGCCGGTGGTGCAGCGAGCCGCGCCCGCGGCAAGAAGGGCAAGCGCGGGTCGGTCGACCAGGAAGTCGTCGACGCGAACATCGCGAAGACGATGGCGTCGATGCGTGGCGCGCCGACTCGCGGCGGGCGCACCGACCGCCGCGGCATGCGCGAGGAGGCCGAGGCCTCCCGCCTCGCCGAGGTGGAGCGCGAGAAGAAGCTGGTCCGCGTGAACGAGTTCATCACGGTGAGCGAGCTCGCGCAGATCCTCAAGGTGTCGCCCACGGAGATCGTCGGCTTCGCCTTCAAGAACCTCGGGCTCATGATCACCGTCAACCAGCGTCTCGACTTCGACCAGATCGAGATCGTCGCCGGGGAGTTCGGCTTCCAGGCGGTCAAGGAAGACGAGTACCAGGCCGAGGAGGTGGGCACCGCGGTGGTGGACACCGCCGAGGACATGAGGCCGCGTCCCCCGATCGTCACGATCATGGGCCACGTCGATCATGGCAAGACCTCGCTCCTCGACTACATCCGCAAGGCCAACGTCGTGGCGGGAGAGGCGGGCGGCATCACGCAGCACATCGGCGCGTATCACGTCGAGCTGCCGGGCGGCCGCATGATCACCTTCCTCGATACGCCGGGTCACGAGGCGTTCACCGCCATGCGTGCCCGCGGCGCCCAGGTCACGGACGAGGTCATCCTCGTCGTGGCCGCGGACGACGCGGTCATGCCGCAGACCATCGAGGCGATCTCGCACGCCAAGAACGCCGGCGTGCCGATGATCGTCGCCATCAACAAGGTCGATCTCCCGCAGGCGAACGTCATGAAGGTGAAGCAGGACCTCCTCCAGCACGGTGTCGTGCTCGAGGACTTCGGCGGCACCACGCTCAGCTCGGAGATCTCGGCCAAGAAGGGCACCGGCATCAGCGAGCTGCTCGAGCAGATCCTGCTCCAGGCCGACCTGCTGGAGCTCAAGGCGAATCCCGACAAGCGCGCGACCGGCACCGTGGTGGAAGCGCAGCTCGACGCAGGGAAGGGGCCGGTGGCCACCGTCCTCGTCCAGAGCGGCACGCTCAAGGTCGGCGACGACTTCATCGTCGGCATGTTCTCCGGCCGCGTCCGCGCCCTGCTCGACGAGCGCGGCAAGAACGTGAAGTCGGCCGGTCCCGCCATCCCGGTGCAGGTGCTCGGCATGCAGGGCGTGCCGATGGCCGGCGATCAGCTGCTGGTGGTGGAGGATGCCACGGCGGCGCGTGAAGTGGCGCAGCGCCGCGAGCGGCTCGACCGCGAGGCGAAGAGCCGCCGTACCACGCGGGGTGGCGTCACCCTGGAAGACTTCATGTCGCAGGCGGCCGGGGGCGAGGCGCGTTCGCTTCGCATCCTGATCAAGGCCGACCAGGGCGGTCCGGCGGAAGCGCTCGCCGACGCGCTGCAGCAGCTCGGCACGAGCGAGGTGAAGGTCGAGGTGGTGCACCGCGGTGTGGGTGCCATCACCGAGAGCGACATCCTGCTGGCCCGCGCCTCGGGAGCCATCATCATCGGCTTCCACGTGCGGCCGGACAACAATGCCCGGGCGGCGGCGGAGCGCGAGAACGTGGACATCAAGCTCTACCGCATCATCTACGAGGCCGTCGCCGACGTGCGCCTGGCGCTCGAGGGGATGCTGCGTCCGGAGCAGCGCGAGGTGGTGCTGGGCGAGGCGGAGGTGCTGGAGACGTTCAAGGTGCCGAAGATCGGCCTCATCGCCGGTTGCGCGGTGCGCAGCGGGATCATCCGTCGCGACGCGCGCGTCCGCGTCATCCGCGACGCCGTGGAAGTGTTCGAGGGGACGATCGGTTCGCTGCGTCGCTTCAAGGACGACGTCAAGGAGGTTCGCGAGGGGTTCGAGTGCGGTATCGGCATCGACAACTTCAACGATCTCAAGACGGGCGATCGCATCGAGTGCTACAAGACCGAGGAGATCGCACGAACGCTCGAGTCGGCACCACAATAGCAGCATCTGGGTGACGGTGAACGGTGAGCAGTGAACCGTGAACGGCGTAGGGGGTCTGGAGTCTGGGGTGAGCGGTAATGTCGGTGCCGAATTCACCCCACACCCCGAACCCCGTATTCCTCACGTAGTCGGCGGGAACCGTGCACCGTTCACCGCTTAACCAATGATGTCGATCCGTATTCTCGTTCACCGGTTGTAGAGTGTCACCTGCTGATCACCACCGCTCCGACCGCGTCGCCGCTGCGATGCGCGAGGAGATCGCCACCTTTCTCGCCAACGACGTCAAGGACCCGCGCATCATGGGGCTCGTGACGGTCACGGCGTGCGAGATCTCGCGCGACCTGCGCCACGCCAAGGTCTACGTCAGCGTGCTCGGCTCGGACTCGCAGCGCGCCGCCACCTTCGACGGGCTCGGGGCCGTGGCGGCGCACCTGCGCGGCCGGGTCGGCCGCGCGCTGCGCCTGCGCGTCGCCCCCGAGATCGAGTTCAAGAACGACGAGAGCGTCGCCCACGCCGCGCACATCGAGCAGCTCCTCGCGCAGGTGCGCAAGGATCTTCCTCCCGAGACCACGGCCCCCCCCCCCGCCAGCCTCGACGCGCCCCCCCAGTCCCCCTCCCAGCCCGCCGCGCCCGATGAGGGAGTCGACGACTGACGGGATGCTCCTCGTCGACAAGCCGGCGGGGGTGACGTCACACGACGTGGTGCTCGCCGCGCGCCGCGCGTTCCGCGAGTCCAGGATCGGGCACGCCGGTACGCTCGATCCCTTCGCGACGGGGCTGCTCGTGCTCCTGCTCGGGCGCGCCACGCGGCTGCTGCCGCATCTCGACGGCGTGCCCAAGGAATACGAGGCGACCATCGCGCTCGGCCGCGCGACCGACACCGACGACCTCGAGGGGGCGACGCTCCGCGACGCACCCCTGCCGACGGACGACGCCATCGCCGCGGCGATCCCGCTGCTCACGGGCGACCTGCAGCAGATCCCCCCTGCCTATTCGGCGAAGCGGGTCGGCGGGCAGCGCGCATACGAGGCGGCGCGCGCCGGCGAGGCGCTGGAGCTCGCGCCGGCGCTCGTGCACGTCTACGAGTGGCGTGACGTCGTCAGAGAAGACGACGTCCTGCGCGCCACGATCGCCTGTGGCGGCGGCACGTACATC
>JBBQJC010000053.1:0-24763 GCA_038325515.1 Gemmatimonadales bacterium
TGGCCACGGCGTGCGATCTCGTCCTCGCGCACGAGGACGCGGAGCTCGGGTTTCCCGAGGTGCGCCTCGGCTTCGTCCCCGCGCTGGCGATGACGAGCCTGCGCCGCACCGTCGGCGAGAAGGTCGCCGCGGACCTCGTCCTCACCGGGCGGATCATCAGCGCCGAGGAGGCCGAGCGCATCGGCCTGGTGAGCCGCGTCGTGCCCGCCGCGACCTTCGATGAGGAGATCAACGCGACGCTCGAGCAGATCAGCCAGTCTCCGCCGACCTCGCTCGCGCTGACCAAGTGGCTCTTCCACAAGCTCGATTCGCTCGGCTTCGAGGACGGCATTGCCGCGGGGGTCGTGACGAACGTCGAGGCCCGCGCCACCGACGACTACAAGACGGGGGTGCGGCGGTTCACGGAGCGGAAGCGAGGAGGTGGGAGCGAATGACGAACGTGCTCAAGGCGCGCATCGCGCTCGCGGTCATCGCGGTGCTGGTGTGGGGCTACGGCTATCGCCTCGACGACGTGCGGCTGCGCTGGGCGGGGATCGCGATCCTGGCCGTCGTGCTGGTGCTGCGCTTCGCGCCGGGCGGGGGCAGGGACAAGCGAGCGGAGTGAGCGGCGAAGGGGCGCGACGTGCCCGACCGCGCCCCGATGGGGACATGACGCGTCGAACGGGGCGCGTGCCGCACTCCTGAGCGGTGAGCCATGGGTGGTGAGGCTCGAGTGCTGCTGACTCCCCGCCGTGTCGGAAGATGGTGGAGGGAGGCCGGGGGCGTTCGCAGAGACGGCTTCTCGCGCGCGCCGCAGGCGAGCGTCGAGTCCAGCCGTCGCCGCGAATGCCCCCGGCCGATCTGGCGCGACAAGGCGGACGCCGCAATTGAAGCTGAGTGTGCTCGGCAGCTCGATCGGCGAGGGCCAGCACTGCAATCAGACCACGTAAAGCGTTATGTTTCAACGCTTATGACGCGCCTGCCCATCCCCGAACTGCTCGCCCCCGCCGGCTCGCTCGACGCCGTGCGCGCCGCCCTCGCCAACGGTGCGGACGCGGTGTACCTCGGTGCCGACCGGTTCAATGCCCGCGACGAAGGCGCGCAGCTCACCCTCGACGAGGTCGGGGAGGCCTGCCGGCTCGCGCACGAGCGCGGGCGCCGCATCTACCTCACGCTCAACATCCTGCTCAAGCCCGCCGAGCTCGCGGATGCCCTCGTCTTCCTCGGCGAGGCGATCGATCACGGCGTCGACGCGGCAATCGTGCAGGACATCGGGCTCGTGCGCCTCATCCAGCGCATCTATCCCGGCTTCGAGATCCACGGCTCCACCCAGATGACCGTGCACGACGCCAGCGGCGCCCGCGTCGTGCAGGAGCTCGGGATCGAGCGCGTCGTGCTCGCCCGCGAGAACACCCTCGACGACATCCGCGCGATCCGCTCCGCGGTGCCCGAGCTCGGCCTCGAGACCTTCGTCCACGGCGCGCTCTGCATCTCGTACAGCGGCCAGTGCTACATGTCGGGGATGATCTCCGAGCGGAGCGCCAACCGCGGCTCCTGCGCCCAGTCATGCCGGAAGGACTACGTCCTGAACGACGTGGAGAAGCACCAGGAGCTCGACCGCGGCTTCCTCATCTCGGCCAAGGACCTCGCCGCCACCGATCACCTCGCGGACATCGCCGAGGCGGGCGTCGGCTGTCTCAAGGTCGAGGGCCGGAAGAAACGCCCCGAGTACGTCGCGACCGTCACGCACGGCTACCGCACCTTCCTGGACCGCATCGCCGCCGGCGACCGCAGTGCCCCCTCCGCCGTCGAGGTGGAACCGCTCGCGCAGATCTATAGCCGCGGCAACACCGGCGGGATGTACGGCGGCCGCCAGGGGCGCGACTACATCACCCGCGAGCATCCCGACAACCGCGGGATCGAGCTGGGCGTCGTCACCGGACGCGAGGGGCGCGAGCTCCTCGTCGAGCTCTCGGCCCCGCTGCGCACGGGAGACGGCGTCGGCTTCGAGGCGCCCGGCGTGCGCGGTGGCGCGAGCGTCGGCTTCACGATCGGCGACGTGCGCACGATCTCCGAGCGCGGGGGTATCGTGCGCCAGGCGATCGCCCTGCCGTCGCGCATCGCCGTGATCGACGGCTCGCGCGTCATCCGCTCGTCCGAGACCGCCCTGCTCGAGCGGGCGCGCGCCAGCTACGCCGGTCTCCCCGCCGAGATCCGCGCGCGCAAGACCCGGCTCGACGTCCGCCTCTTCGGCAGCAGTGGCGGTCCGCTCAAGGCGGTCTTCGCCGCCGACGACGAGACGGTCACCGTGCGCACCGAGATCAACCTCGCGCCGGCGTCGAAGCGCGCCCTCGACGCGGCCTCGCTCCGCGAGCAGCTCGGCCGCCTCGGCGAGACCCCCTTCGCGCTCGGCACGCTGGAGACCGGCGCGCTCGCGCCCGGGCTCTTCCTCCCCATCAGCGAGCTGAATCACCTGCGCCAGCAGGGCGTCGACGAGCTGCTGCAGCGCCGCGACTGGGCGCATCAGGCGATCGTCGCCGAGCGGCGCGCGTCGATCGACGAATGGCTCGTCGTGCGGGATGCCGGGATCGCGCCGGCGACCGACGGTCGGGAGGGAGCGTCGTACGATCTCGTGGCGTCGGTATTCAACCTCGACAACGCGCGCGTCGCGGCCGACGCCGGTGCCTCGACGGTGGTGCTCGATCCCTTCATCCGTCATCCCACGCCGCCGGTGACCCGCGTGAAGGCGCTCGCCGACGAGCTCGCGGCGCGCAACGTCCAGCTGCGCCTCCGCACGCCCACGATCGTTCGTCCCGGCGAGCGGCGCGTGGTGGACAAGTGGCTCGCGCTCGGGCTGCCCATCGTGAGCGGACATCTCGGGCTCGTCGCAGAGCTGTCCCGTGCCGGCCGCGACGTCATTGCCGACTATGCCGTCAACGCCTTCAACCAGCACACCGCCGCGGAGCTCTTCCGGCTCGGCGCGCGCCGCATCGTGCTCTCCGTGGAGCTCACGACGGACGAGCTGCTGGCCGTCGCGGCCCCCTGGGAGGGGCACGGCTTCGACGTCATGCTCTACGGGCGGCCCGAGGGGATGACGATCGAGCACTGCGTCCTCTCCGCCGCCTTCGACCGCACGCCGACCACCTGCCGCGATCTCTGCGTGCAGAAGCACACCAACGTCCAGCTCACCGATCCGGCGGGCTACACCTTCGCCGTCGCCACCGACTCCGCCTGCCGCAACCGGCTGCTGCACTCGCGCCCCATCGAGGGAGGCGAGTTCCTCCCCCGCCTCTGGCGCGGCGGGGTGCGCAACTATCACCTCGTCTTCAACGTGGTGGGCGATCCCGTCGCCCAGGTCGTCTCGGGCTACCGCGCGATGCTCGAGGAGCTCGCCGCCGGAGGCCGCGGCGCGACGAACCCCGTGCGCGCCGTGCTCGGCGCGGCGTTCACGCGCGGCCACTTCGCGCGCGCGGTGTGAGGGAGACGGAGATGTCATCCCGCCCGAGCGAGAGGACGGCCCTGTCATCCCGCACGAGCGCAGCGAGTGTCGGGATCTCCTCTCCCGGCGAGAGGACTTTCCACGAGCCCCGGATGCCAGATCCCGACACTCGTTCGCTGCGCTCACTCCTGCGGGATGGCACCGTCGCGCAACACTTCGCCCCACGACGCCATGCGGCGATGACGCATCGCCGCGCCGCCGGCGCCACGCTCGATCCATGAGCGACCCACGCCCCACTCTCGATGCCGCCCGCGCCGTGCTGCGCGCGCGCTTCGGCTTTCCCGAGTTCCGCCCCGGGCAGGAGCGTGCCGTCGAGAACGTGCTCGCCGGTCGCGACACCCTCGTCGTCCTCCCGACCGGCGGCGGCAAGTCGCTCTGCTACCAGGTGCCGGCCCTGCTTCTCCCGGGGCTCACCGTCGTCGTGAGCCCCCTGATCTCCCTCATGAAGGATCAGGTCGACGCGCTCACCGCGCGCGGCATCCCCGCCACCTTCGTCAACAGCACCCTCTCGCAGGGCGAGATCTCCGAGCGCATGGCGCGCGTCGCGCGCGGCGCGGTGAAGATGCTCTACGTCGCGCCGGAGCGATTCGACGTGGGGACCGCCGCCGAGCGGCTGCGCGAGGTGGGGGTGAGCCTGCTGGCGGTGGACGAGGCGCACTGCATCAGCGAGTGGGGCCACGACTTCCGGCCGGCGTACCTCCGCGTCGCGCAGCTCCGGGAGAAGCTCGGCTCACCCCCCGCCGTCGCCCTCACCGCGACCGCAACGCAGCAGGTCCGCGCTGACATCGCCCGCCAGCTCCGCCTCGAGAACAGCGAGACGATCATCACCGGCTTCGACCGGGTGAACCTGCGGTACCACGTCGTGCCGACGAAGAACGACGCCGAGAAGGACGCGACCCTCATCTCGCTGCTCGAGAAGCACCAGGGAGTCGCCATCGTCTACGCGGCGACGCGGCGCAGCGTGGAGAAGGTGTCGCAGCGGCTCGAGGCGGCGGGAATCACCACCGCCGCCTATCACGCCGGCCTCGACGACGCGCATCGCCACGAGGTGCAGGACGCGTTCATGAACGAGAGCGTCCGCGCCATCGTCGCCACCAACGCCTTCGGCATGGGGATCGACAAGGCCAACGTGCGCCTCGTCATCCACTACGCCATGCCGGGCACGCTCGAGGCGTACTATCAGGAGGCCGGCCGCGCCGGCCGCGACGGGCAGATGTCCGACGTGTACCTCCTGCACTCCTTCCCCGACCGCTTCACGCACGAGTTCTTCATCAAGGGCGCCCATCCCGAGCGCGCTGTGGTGGAGCGCGTCTACCACCGGGCCCTCGCCACCGCCGACCGCAACGGGATGACGCAGCTCGAGCCTGGCGCCATCGCCGCCGCGCTGCCTGGCAAGGTGAGCGATCGCGAGGTGGAGTCGTCGCTGCGGCTGCTCATCATGGCGGGCGCCATCAAGTCCGAGCCGGACAGCGGAAGCCTCGTGCGAATCCGGCTCCTCGCCACCCCCGACCGCATCAAGCGCGAGCTGGGCGACGGGGGCGACGGGGGCGACGGGGGCGGCCGTGGGGGCGGCGGCGGAGGCGGAGGCGGGGGCGCGCGCGCGATGGAGCTCGGCCTGCTGCGCGCCCTCTGGCGGGCGGCCGGCGAGGCCCTGCACGGGGGAACCGTCATCGATCTCGCCGGCCTGCCACCGGGATTCGGCGGCGCATCGGGCGCGATGCCCCTGCTCGACGCCCTGGAGCGGACACAGTTCCTCGAATGGCACCGCGTTGGCGGGGGCGACCGGCTCACCAATCCCAGGCGCCCGCTCTCCGCCTATCCCCTCGATTGGAGCGCCCTGGACCGCCGGCGCAAGGCGGAGCTCGCGAAGCTCGAGTCGGTGCAGCAGTATGCCTATGCGAGCGGTTGTCGCCGCGGCTTCGTCCTCCGATATTTCGGCGACCCGGCCGCGGGGAAGGACTGCGGTGGGTGCGACAATTGCCTCGGCACGCACGGCGCGGCCAGCGCGGTGCAGTCCAACGCTGTCGCGAAGCCGGGAGTGAAGAAGCGCGCGGCACGTGGCGCATCGGTGGGGGGGACGGCGTCCGACGAGGGCGAGATGGTCGCCAGCCCGGCCGATGCCCGCCTGCTCGAGCAGCTCCGCGCGCTGCGCACGACGATCGCTCGCGCGGAACAGGTGCCGGCGTACGTGGTGTTCACCGACAGGACCCTGTTGGAGATGGCGGTGCGCCGCCCCAAGTCGCCGTATGCCCTCGGCGAGGTGCGGGGGGTCGGGCCGACGAAGATCGAGAAGTACGGCGAGCGGTTCCTCGAGCTGCTCCGCTCCGCCGACGAAACCGAAGCCGCCTAACCGAGCGATACATGGACGACTCGCTGTACTTCTCCGAGCAGCACCTCGCGGTCCGCGAGATGGTCAGACAGTTCGCCCGCGACGAGGTGGCGCCGGTCGCCCGGCAGTTCGACGCCGACGCGACCTTCCCCTGGGAGAACGTGAAGAAGATGGGAGAGCTCGGCCTGCTCGGCATCCCGTGGGCAGAGGAGCTGGGCGGCGCGGGGCTCGACACGATCAGCTTCATGATCGCCATCGCGGAACTGGCCAAGGTCGACGCCTCCACGGGCCTCACCATCTCGGCCCACACCACCCTGGGCACCTCGCCCATCGTCAACTTCGGCTCCGACGCGCAGAGGTCGCGCTTCGTGCCCCTCCTGGCCAGCGGTAAGGTGATGGGCGGCTTCGGTCTCACCGAGCCCGACGCCGGCTCCGACGCGGGGGGGACGCGCACCACCGCGGTGAAGCAGGGGGATCGCTACCTCCTCAACGGCACCAAGCGGTTCATCACCCACGGCAGCGTCGGCGAGATCTTCATCGTCACCGCGGTCACCGATCCCTCGAAGGGGACGAAGGGGATCAGCTCCTTCATCCTCACCAAGCCCACGTCCGATCTGGCGAAGGTCGAAGGGCTCGGGATCGGACACGAGCCCTCGTTGGACGCCATGAAGGGGTTCCGCGCCGGCAAGAAGGAGGACAAGCTCGGCTGGCGCGCCTCCGACACCGCCGAGCTGATCATGGAAGACGTCGAGGTGCCGGCGGAGAATCTCGTCGGCGCCGAAGGGCAGGGCTTCGTCAACTTCATGAAGACGCTCGACGCCGGCCGAATCGGCATCGCCGCCCTCTCCCTCGGCATCGCCGAGGGGGCGTACGAGGAAGCGGTCCGCTACGCCGCCCAGCGCAGGCAGTTCGGCAAGGCGATCGCCGAGTTCCAGGGGATCTCCTTTCAGCTCGCCGACATGGCCACCGAGATCGAGGCGGGGAAGCACCTGATGTTCCACGCGGCGTGGCTCGCCCAGAACCACCGTCCCTTCGGCAAGGAGGCGGCGATGGCGAAGCTCTTCTGCTCGGAGCTGGCGATGCGGGTCACGACCAAGGCGGTCCAGGTGTTCGGCGGTTACGGCTACACCAAGGACTATCCGGTCGAGCGGATGATGCGCGACGCCAAGATCTGCGAGATCGGCGAGGGAACGTCGGAGATCCAGCGGATGGTCATCTCCAGGCAGATTCTCAAGGAGCTGGCCTCCTGACGACGTGAGACGTTCGAAGTCTGAGGTTTGAGGTCGAGCCTCGGAATACCGGTGCGTCCCGAGGCATGACCTCTCACCTCGAACCTCTCACATCTCACGCCGTCGAGGTGGACGTAAGTGGTTAGAGGTTCGAAAGTTGCGCTTCCAGTCAGTAAACGTTAGCATCCAGCAGTGATCCTTACCCCTTGTCTTCCTCATCCGGCGGCGCGCGGCGACTCGCGCCCGATCCGGATGGCATCGTGCGCTGGCATGGCCGAGGCAGTCTTCGGTCTTGCCGGCGCGCTCGTCGTTTCCACCGTGCGGTCCCGGGTACGCCCGGGAGATCGCACGCTCGTCCGGCTACTGGCGGACTTCCTCGCCCAGCTCATTGCGCGCGCGCATCGCGCCTCGGGACTGTGGGGCTGGAAGGATCGCCCGGATGGAGCGTGGCCGATCACACGGCGAGACCCGGCGTCAATTCGTCTTTCGGAGCTCTCGTCTCCATTCCGGCCCGAGAGCGCCGCCAATCCTCTGCCATGCCGCACCGCCGTCTCCGAGTCGCCGGAGGCCCAAGCGTGCGCGGTCCACGATGAAACGAGAAATTCTCATCAACGCGAACCCGCGCGAGACGCGGGTCGCCATCCTCGAGGACGACGAGCTCGTTGAGCTGCTGGTCGACCGGCCGGATGCCCGCCGCATGGTCGGCGACATCTATCTCGGCAAGGTCGACGCGGTGCTCCCCGGTCTCCAGGCGGCGTTCGTCGACATCGGTACTGACAAGAGCGCATTCCTCCACTCCTCCGATCTCGTCTATCCCGACACCGGCGAGGGGGACGACGACGACGAGGACGGCGAGGAGAGCTTTCACGAGCCCGGCCGCAACGACCGCGACATCCCGCAGATCCAGGATGTCCTGAAGCGCGGCCAGGAGCTCCTCGTGCAGGTCAGCAAGGAGCCGATCTCCACCAAGGGCCCGCGCGTCACCGCGCAGGTCTCCATGGCGGGACGCTTCCTGGTCTACATGCCCTTCGCCGCGCGCGTCGGCGTGAGCCGCAAGATCGGCGACCGCGACGAGCGCAAGCGGCTGCGCGCGCTGGTGGAAGGGATGCTGCCCGAGGACTCCGGCGGCGTCATCGTCCGCACCGTGGGCGAGGACGTGACCCCGGAGACGATCGAGCGCGAGCTGCAGTCGCTCATGAACGCCTGGAAGCGGATCAAGAAGAAGACCCACTTCGTTCGTCCCCCGTCGCTCGTGCACCGGGAGACCTCGCTCACGCGCGGCCTCATCCGCGACATCTTCAGCGACAAGGTCGAGCGGGTCACTGTCGACTCCAAGCAGCTCTACAACGAGATCGTCGAGTACCTCAAGGAGATCGCCCCCGCGCTGATCGAGCGCATCGTGCTCTACGCCGAGACGACGCCGCTGTTCGACAAGGCCGAGATCGAGCAGGAGATCCGCGACCTGTTCAAGCGGCGCTGCGACCTTCCCTCGGGCGGCTACCTGATCATCGAGCCCACCGAGGCGCTCATCTCGATCGACGTCAACTCGGGGCGCTTCGTCGGCAAGAAGGATCCCGAGAAGACGAGCCTGAAGACGAACATGGAGGCGGCGCGCGAGATCGCCCGCCAGCTGCGTCTGCGCGACGTGGGCGGCATCATCGTCTGCGACTTCATCGACATGGACACCAGGACGAACCGCGACAAGGTGCTGCAGGAGCTTCGCCAGCACCTCGGCCGCGACCGCGCCAGAACCAAGGCGTTCGCCGTGTCCGACCTCGGCCTCATCGAGATGACCCGGCAGCGCGTGCGCCAGAGCCATCTGCAGAGCATGACCGAGGCCTGTCCCACCTGCAACGGCACGGGCCGCATCTTCACCGCCGAGTCCATCCTCCGCCGCATGGAGCGCAGCGTGAAGCGGATGGGGATCGAGGGGAAGAAGGATCCGCTCCTCGTCAAGCTGCACCCCGACGTGGCGATCTTCGCCATGGAGAACGAGTCGGACCTGATGAAGAAGCTCGAGAAGTCGGTCGGCTTCGTCCTCGAGCTGCGCGACGATCCGCTGCTCCGCCCCGACGAGTTCAAGCTCGTCGTGAAGAGCGCGGGGCGGGACGTCACACAGCAGTACGCGGTGGCCTGACTTCCAACGTCGAACGTCGTTTGAAGTGAGAAGTTCGAGGTGAGAGGTCGGGCCCCGGGACGCAGCGGCTTCCCGGGGCCCGACTTTTCATTCCCACCTCGAACCTCTCACGTCGTTGGTGCGCGGCGTTCGAACCGAGCGGTTCGAAGTGTGAGATCTTTCACGGCGACACGACCAGCCCCACCCGTCCTCCGAAATCGTCATCCACCGCCGGCGTGTTCGCCGCCGGCCGCCACGCTCCCCCGTCCAGGCGCACCACCACCCGGTGGCTGCCGCGCGACACGGTTATCGCGCGCTCGAAGGCGTCGTCGGCCCGGGTGAGCTCCACCGGCAGCCAGTCGGTGAAGTCGGCCATGATCTCCACGCGCCGGGCGCCGGGCGCACGCACGATCACAATCGTCGACCCGTCGTCGCGTACGGACAGCCGCATCACCGGTCGCACGCGCTCGGCGCGCGCCGCGGCGGGGGTCGCCTGGCGGAACCGCAGCCCGACGCTCACCGCCTGCGTCGCGTCGCCCCCGCGCACGAAGTCCGGGAGCTGCCGCGCGAAGCTCACCGTCCACGCACGCGTGGGCGACTGCCAGAAGGCCGCCATGATCTCCAGCGACGGCTCCAGCGACCGCGCCGCGTCGGGATCGTGCCGCGCGCCAGCCTGCACGTCGAGCGTCGCCGCGTCCCGCTCCAGCCGCAGGGCGAGCGAGCCCTCGGTGTACCTCACCGGCACCGTGCCCAGCAACCCCTGGTAAAAGCGGTCGCGAAAGAGCTGCGCCATCGACCATTCGCGCGCGAGCGTTCCCACCAGCTGGGCGCGAGGCCAACGGCGCCATGCGCCAGCCTCCGCGCCGCGTCCCCAGAGCGTCCCCGCTTCGCGGCGGGCGACGTGGCCCGTCACGCGCGCCCAGGCTCCCGCCGCATCCGCCGTCCAGAGCAGCCGCAGCGACGTGAGCCCGGTGGACGAGGCGCGCGACGACGTGCCGAGCACGGAGATCGCCTCGCCTCCCGCCTCGCCGATCCATCCGTGGCCGAGCGCCTGCCGCCAGCCGCCGTCCACCCACGCCGAGCCAGTCGCCGCGCCGGCGGCCGCCACCCCATTCACGCTCGCCGCACCGAACAACGGCCCACGGTGCCGCTCCTCGGCCCATCGCAGCGACGGACCCGCCACCGTCGCGCTGTCGTCCACGAACCGCACGAGCGACACTCCCACTTCCACGACGGAACGCTGCTGTGCGCGAAGCGGCCTGCTCATCGCCAGCGCGATGAGCAGGCCGCCCGCGAACCGGCGTGCGCGCGAATGCACTAAGGTCGTCGCTTCGGCGGTGTGGCGCCCGGCGCGTACGTCCTTCCGCCCGGACTGCTCGCGGTCGGGCTCGAGGCGCTCAGGTCGGCGCCCGCCCTGAGCGCCGATTCGATGCCGCGCAGCCTGAACAGCGCGGACTCCTCGGCGGGGACCCCGCTGGTGACGTCCGACTCCACGAAGTTGCCGAAGGCCAGCACCGTCGACGCGGGTGCATTGCGCCGCAGCAGCGCCACGATCATCTCCACCGCGCGCCCCGGCGCCACACCACTCGCGACGAGCTGCGCGAGCGCGCCCAGCGGCGCGGCGGCCGACCGTGCAGGGATCGCGAGCGAGACGGCGCGCAGCGCGCCGGGCCCCGCGCCCGCCGCCAGCGCGTCCGCGCCGGCGGTGAGCTCCTCCGGCGACGCCTGCGCACCGAGCGCGGCGCGCGCGCTGTCGAGCCGTACCGCGAGTGCCTGCACGGCGGTGCGGATGCGCGGGCCGCTCGCGCGCTTGAGCCGCCCCTCGCGAACCTTGCTCACCAGGACGGCCACCGGCAGCCCGCGCTCGCGCGCTCGGTCGATCTCCCGCGTGATCGCCGCCTGACTGGCGCTGTCCAGCTCCGGTCCCACACTCGCCGCGTAGGCCACCCGCTGGGCGCCGGCCTCGACGGGCGCGCATGCCGCGCACAGCACCAGCGCGGCGGCCAGCCTGCACGCCCCTCGTCGACTCCACGTCATGGCTTGCCCACCAGCATCACCGAGCCCGGACGGCCGAAGTCGGCGTCCGGCGCGGCGGGCATGCGGGGGTCGCGCATCCACAGGGTGTCGTCCACGATGAATGCATATACGTGCCGGCCCGGCCTGAGCGCCAGCGTCACGCTCCAGAGGCCGCTCGCGGCGTCGCGCACGAGCGGGGCCCGCGCGCCGTCCCACCCGTTGAAATCTCCCACCACGCGCACCCGCTTGGCCGTGGGCGCCCGCAGCACGAGCTCCACCGGACGCAGCGCACTGGCCGCCGCATCTTCGCTGGTCGCCGCGAACTGTCCGGCCGCCGCCGGCCCGCCTGGAACGGTGCTGGCGACGGGCGCCACCGAGGTGGACGTGACCGCTCCCGGCCGCACGGAGCGCGCATCGCGCACCCAGAGCGTCGTGATCGCCGCCGCCGCCGCCACCCCTGCGCCGCCCACCAGGCCGCGCAGCATGCGCACGCGTCCCGCACGACGGAGCGCCGACTCGCGGTCGCGCTCCCGCTCCGCCGCCACGGCGACGAGCAGCCGCGCCTTTGCGGCCGCGTCGACGTCGGGAAGAGGACGCAGCGCCTCCGCAACCCGCTCGATGATCTCATCCCGGTCGTCAACCACGTTCCACCTCGGTGAGTCGTGCGCGCAGCGCGTCGCAGGCGCGCTTGACGCGCATCTTCAGCGCGGAGATGCCGGCCCCCGTCGCGGCGGCCATGTCCTCGTAGCTCAGGTCCTCCACGTGCCGCATCAGGAAGGCCTCTCGCTGCTCCGCCGGCAGCGTGGTAAGCGCGGCGCCGATCTCCTCGCGCCAGGCGATGGTATCGTCGTGACGCCCCTCGCTCGCGACGTCCGGCACGTTGCCGTACTCCAGCAGCTCGCCGCGGCGCCGCGTGCGCGCGCCGATGGTCCGGCACCGGTTCGCGAGAATGCGGAACAGCCACGGCTCGAAGGTCTCACGCTCTTCGTACGTGGGAAGCGCCTTGTAGACCCGCACGAAGGTGTCCTGCACCGCCTCTTCGGCGTCGGACCGGCTGCCCAGCATGTGCAGCGCGAACCGGAGGCAGCGCGCGTAGTAGCAGTCGACCAACGCGGCGAAGGCGCGGACGTCCCCGTCGCGCGCGGCGTGCACGAGCATGTTGCGCTCGGCCGGCGCGCCCGGCGTGGGGAGGGGAAGGGCCGCCGGGGCGGCGGCGGGGGCGGGGGAGCGGGAGAGCAGTCGCAACGCGCGCGGCCTGTTCATCGGGTCACGATCACTGACTGCACCGCGCCCGGACGGGTCTCCCCGTCGGGGTCGGTGATCGCCTGCCACCAGTAGAAGACATACTCCTGCTTTCCGCTGGCATAGCCGGACACTTCGCTCCACGGGAGCGTCGCCGTCGCGCCCTGGAGCATCACTCGGCATGACGGCCCGGTGACGCACGGCGCCCACTTGACGTAGGCGAGCGTGCCGCGCTCGAACGCCGTGTAGAAGACGGGGCGCTCGGTCTGGTTGCGGGCGACGATCCCCGCCGGGCCGGCCGAGGCGGTCACAACGCCGGCCCAGATCCCCGAAGGAGTCTGGGCGGGGGCGCCGGCGGCAGGACTCGTGGAGCCGGCGCAGGCGAGGGCCAGGGGGGCGGCGAGGAGGATCGGGCGTAGTGTGCGTCGCATGGCGGATCGGGTGAACGGTTCGCACCGCCTAACCGGCACACCCGGCGGTTGGTCACCATACGGGTGCCGAGCGACGGAAGTTCACCGGCGCGGCGCGCGCCCGGCTGGTACTCCGGACGCCATGCCGGCCGCCAGGAGCTGGCGGCGCCACCAGCAAATCGAAGAGGGACAGCGACCCGAACCCCCACTCCGGACGCCGAACGCCACCGGTTGACACCTAACCCCGCGCCGTTTAACATTATAGGCTCTACGTCACACGCTCACGAGCCTATCATGTCTTACGCTATCATTCGCACCGGCGGCAAGCAGTTCCGTGTCGAGTCGGGCAAGAAATATCGCTTCCCCACGCTCGTGGGCGAAGCCGGTGGATCGATCGAGTTCAATGACGTCCTGCTCGGCAGCGACGGCAAGAACGTCAAGACCGGGATCCCCAGCCTGTCCGGCGCCAAGGTCACCGGCGAGATCGTCAAGCACGGGCTCGGCGACAAGATCATCGTCTTCAAGATGAAGCGCCGGAAGAACTACGCCAAGAAGCAGGGACACCGGCAGGGCTTCACGGAAGTGAAGATCAACGACATCACTCTCGGCTGACGCGAGGAAACAATGGCTCATAAAAAGGGCGTCGGCTCGTCGCGCAACGGCCGCGACAGCAACCCGAAGTACCGCGGCGTGAAGAAGTTCGGCGGCGAGAAGGTAGTTGCCGGCAACATCATCATCCGCCAGTGCGGTACAGTGTTCCACCCCGGCAAGAACGTCGGGCTGGGCAACGACTACACCATCTATTCGCTCATCGACGGCGTCGTGAAGTTCGAGCACAAGAGCAAGACGCGCCAGAAGGTCAGCGTCTACGCCGCCGAGACCGCCGAGGCGACGTCGGCCGCCTGACCCGCCCGCGTCTCCCGCAGCACGCAGCGCCCTCCGCCACGCGGAGGGCGTTTTGCATCCGGATGGTCCCGCGCGCAACTTCCATCGGCCGGGTCACGTACGGTGCCGGGTACCCACGGAGACGAGAATCATGAGCATCCTGAATTCGATCAAGCGCGAGCTCGACAAGGCTGGCCAGGTGGCGCAGGGCGCCCTGGACGAGGGCAAGCTCCGCCTCGAGTCGCACCGCGCCAAGCAGCGCGCCGAAGCCGCCGCCGCCTCGCTCGGCTTCGCCATCTACCGCGCCCGCGCCGACGGAGGCGAGCTGGAGACCGAGCGCTATTCAGTGCTCGCCCAGAACATCGCCAGCGCCGAGGCGGAAGTGGCGCGCCTGGAAGGGGAGCTGGACGCGCTGAAGACACGCTGACTCAGAACGACGTCGGAGGTTGGAAGTTCGAGGTGAGAGGCCAGGCCTCGGGCAGCCACTGCGTCCCGAGGTCCGGCCTCTCACCTCTCACCTCGAACTACTCACGCTCTCGGCAGGTCATGGCTGCCGATAGCTCGGCGGCAGCGTCTTGTAGCGTGACTCGAGCTGGTCCTGACGCGACGGCTGGACCGTCTGCACCCCCTGCACGAACACGTGCTCGGGCTGCGAGGCGAACTCGAACGGATCCCCGCTCCAGATCACCACGTCGGCCAGCTTGCCCGGCGCCAGCGACCCGATGCGATCGGCCACGCCGAAGGTCTCCGCCGGAGTCAGCGTGATCGCGCGCAGCGCCGCGTTCCAGTCCATCCCGTACGCGACGGCGTTGCCCGCCTCGTAGCGGATGTTGCGCACGTTGAACGCCTCCTCGTCGCCACCTCCCGCGTTGCCGATCAGCGTCACGGCGACCCCCGCCTTCGCCAGCAGCCCCGCGTTCTCCTGCCGCTGGCCGAGGGTCGCGAAGCTCTCCGGGATGTTGTTCATCGCCCCGGTGAGCACCGGGATCTTCGCGGCGGCGAGGCGGTCGGCGAGCATCCAGGCCTCCGCGCCTCCCGCGACGATCAGCTTGATGCGATACTCGGCGGCGATCTTCATCGCCGCCTCGATGTCGCTCGCCTTGTCCACCTCGACGATCAGCGGCTCGCGTCCGTCGAGCACCGGCAGCAGCGCTTCCATGTCCAGCCGGCTGGCCGCGAGCTGACGGGTCTGCGCGCGGTCGTAGTCCGCGCGGCGGGTGCGATACGTGCGCGCGTCGTCGAGGATCTCGCGCAGCCGCATCAGCGTCTCGGCGCGCGGCATGCCGTTGGGGCCGCGCGCCGGCCCGAGGCTCGCCACCATCCCGATCGGCGCGCGAAGCACCAGCTGCGACGCGCTCGCGCCATTGACGAGATGCAGCATCGCCGCCTGGCCGGCGATCAGCCCTCCGCCCGGCATCACGGCGGTGGAGGTGATCCCCGCGTCGCGCGCCGGTCCGAGCATGACCGACGCAGGGTTGAGCCCCTCCCAGGGCATGAACGCCGCCGCGATCCCGTCGTGCCCGCGCGCGTTGCTCTCGCGCGTGCTCCCCACGGCACCGATCTCCACGAGGCCGAGCTGCGTCGCCGCGTTGACGAGGCCCGGCGTGACGATCTTGCCGGTGGCGTCGATGCGCCGGGCGTCGGCCGGAACGGCGACGCCGGCCCCCACCGCGACGATCTTCCCGTCGCGGATGAGCACCGTGCCGTTCTCGATCACGGGGCCGCTCACGGGATAGACCTTGCCGCCCGTGATGGCGATGCTCTGTGCATGGGCCGCGACGGTCGCCGAGGCGAGCAGCGCGACGGTGACGATGAGACGGGCGCGCATCACTTGCTGCCTCCACGGTTGGCCGGTACGAAGCCGAGCTCGAAGTCGGTGCGCCACTGCCTGCTCGGGTCGAGGCGGTCGAACATCATCGCCCCGTCGATCCACACCTTCTCGGCGCGCGAATACACGCTGAACGGATTGCCGCTCCAGAGCACCACGTCGGCGTTCTTCCCCCGCTCGATCGAGCCGGTGACTCCGTCGAGTCCTAACGCCCACGCCGGGTTGATCGTCATCCACTTCACCGCCTCGTCCTCGGAGACCGGGACGCCGATGCGATTGCCCTCGGCCATCGCCTTCGCCGCTTCCTGGTTGAGCCGCTGCTCGCCGCTGGCGTCGTCGGAGTGCATGATCGTCCGCACGCCGGCACGGTTCAACAGCGCCATGTTGCCGCGAATGCCGTCCGCCGCCTCGAGCTTGAACCCGCCCCAGTCGGCCCACACCGACGCGCCGATCGAGTCGCGCGCCAGGAGGTCGGCGATCTTGTAGGCTTCCACACCGTGGTGGAACGAGCGGATCTTGTAGCCGAACTCGTGGGCGATGTCGATCATCTGCGCCATCTCATCGGCGCGGTAGCAGTGATTGTGCACGAGGATGTTCCCCCGCAGCACCTCCGCCAGCGTCTCGAGCCCGAGATCGCGCGTCGGTGGATCGCCCTTCTTGTCCGCGTTCCACTTGTCCCAGCGGCGCCGGTAGCCCTCGGCCTGGATCCACGCGGCGCGGTAGCCCGCCACGTTGCCCATGCGCGTGGACGGACCGCGCTGCGAATACACGCGCTTCGGATTCTCTCCGCACGCCATCTTCAGCCCGTACTTCGCGCCAGGGAACTTCATCCCCTGGACGGTGCGCGACGGGACGACCTTGAGCACGGCGCTCCGGCCGCCGATCAGATTCGCCGAGCCCGGGAGCACCTGAATGGTGGTGACGCCGCCGGCGAGGGTGCGCGGGAACTGCGGATCCTGCGGCCACACCGAGTGCTCCACCCACACCTGCGCCGTGACCGGCGCGGTCGCCTCGTTCACGTCGTTGGTCTGTGTGCCGTTATCGCCCGGCACGCCGCCGGCGCCGATGTGCGAGTGGGTATCGATGATCCCCGGCGTCACGTACTTGCCGGTGCCGTCGATGACGAGCGCGTCGGCTGGCGCGGTGACGGAGGCGCCGACCTCGGCGATCTTGCCGTCGCGCAGCAGCACGCTGCCCAGCGCCGTTGGACCGGCCGCAGACAGGATGGTGACGTTGCGGATCAGCGTCGCGCGCGAGGCGAACGGACGATAGGTGCTCGGAAAGGGATCGGCGTTCGGCGTGGAGAGCGCGCCGTACATGGCCGGAAGGCGGGTGGACGAATCGCTGGTCGTGGCGCGCGCCGTGGCGGGAGCGGGTGCCTGCGTGGCCCCGGGGTGTCCGGCGCAGGCGACCAGTCCGGCGGAGAGCGCGATCGCGAAGTTACGCATCGGGCGTGCGGTCCTGGGAGGGAGGGTGACGGCATGCGTACAGCTGCCGCGCACAAGGTAGAGTCGGGGTCGCCGCCCGGCCAGAGCGCCCCCTTCAGCGAAGCGCCGCCATCGTCACGTCGTCGGTGCAGATCGCGTCCACCCCCGCCGCCGCGAGCCGCCGGGCCTCGCCCGGCTCGTTGACCGTCCAGGGGATCACGCGTCCTCCGGCGGCGTGCACCACCTGCACCAGCTCGCCGGAGACGAGGGAATGCTGGGGCCAGAGATCGGTCGCGCCCGCGCGCGCGAGCACCGCTGCCGCGTCGCCGGCAGCATCCTCGAGCAGCACGCCGAGTCGCACGCGCGCGTCGAGGCGCCGCGCGCGCCGGATCATCTCGTGATCGAAGCTGTGCAGGGCGAAAGGGCCGTCGTATCCTGCGAGCGCGTCGAGCGTGGCACGCTCCACGCCAGCGCCCTTCAGCTCCACGAAAAGGGCGATCCGCCCCCGCACCAGCTCGCACAGCTCGCGGAGGGTGGGGATGGCGATGCCCGGCGCCGCCTCGCGCTTCCCGAGCTCGTCGCGCGACAGGGTATCGATGCGCTCGCCGCTCGCCAGCTCGGGGTCGTGATGGATCACGACCACTCCGTCGGAGGTGGTGTGGACGTCGAGCTCCAGCCCGTCCGCCCCCGAGTCCATGGCGAGCGCGAAGGAGGGGAGGGTGTTCTCGCGGATCTTCCGGGGCATCCCGCGGTGCGCGATGCGGATCGGCGCGTGCGAGGCTGCGGGGCCGGGCAGGGGAGGGGGCGGCATGCGGACCGGGTGGAGGATTCTGGCTACCGGGGGGTATGTTATCGCGTCGACCCTCGGCCGCCAACGCCCTTAACACCGGCCCGATGGGTGCGTCCAACTCGCCGGAGCGAATGATCGACGACCAGCCAGACGATGCGCAGACCGACCTCGGCCTCATCGCCGCGTGGAAGGCAGGGGACCAGCGGGCGGCCACGAGGATCGTGGAGCGGCATGCCGGGCCACTGGCCCGCTTCGCGGCGAGCGTCGGGGCGCGGGGCGAGGCGGACGAGGTCGTGCAGGATACCTTCGTCAGGGCGTTCGCGTCGCTGGACAGCTTCCGGGGCGAGAGCTCGTTGCGCACCTGGCTGTTCACCATCGCGCGGCGGCGGCTGCTGGACCGCCGGCGCTCGGAGAAGCGGCGCGGCGAGCAGGTGGAGGTCAAGGACACCGATGCCATCACGGAGTTCGACGCGCTGGACGGCGTCGTCGCGGACGAGATGCGCGAGCGCATGAGCGCGGCCGTCGCGCGCCTCACGCCGACGCAGCGGGAAGTCTTCACCCTGCGTGTGGGTGAAGGGATGTCGTACAAGGAGATCGCCGAAGCCGCCGGCACGACCGAAGGAGCCGCGCGCGTGCACTATCACAACGCGATGCGAGCCGTCAAGGAGTTTCTCGATGACTGATTGCCCGAACGGAGAGATCCGCGACCTGCTGCCCGACCTGCTCCACCAGCGCCTCGCGCCGGCGGAGCGGGAGCGCGTGCAGGCCCACGTGGACGCCTGCGCCGACTGCCGCGCCGAGCTCGCGCTGCTGGGCGGGCTGCGCGCCGCGATGCACCGCGCGCCGGCGGTCGACGTCGGCGCCATCGTGGCGGCGATTCCGGCGTACCGCGCGCCGGCGAAGCGCTCGTGGGGTGGATGGCGGATCGCCGCCGCGGTCACGATGATCGCCGTGGGCGGCACCTCGGTGGCGGTGATGCAGAGCGGCGTGCCCGATTCCGCCGACACGATCGCGGTGGCGGCGTCCCCGGCGACGGCCGCGGCGGCATCGACCGCCGCCGGCGTCATCGCGGAGCCGCTGGCCTCCGCGGCCGCTGTGTCCCCGACGAGCCACCCCACCGCGGCGGCAGCGCCGCGCGAGCTCGCCATGGGGGGCGGCAGCATGGGCGACCTGAGCGAGCAGGAGCTCGCGGCGCTGCTCAAGGACGTGCGCTCCATGGATGTGATTCCTTCCGCGACCGTGGAGGTGGAGCCCTCGTTGTCCCCCTCGGGAGTGCAGCCATGACGCGACTGACGTTGCTCGCCGCCCTCGCCGCGCTCACGCTCGCCGCGCCGGTGGTCGTCGCGCAGGGGGCCCCCGGCGGGCCGCCCAACGCGCGGCGCCAGCAGCTCGAGCAGCAGATTCGCCGCAGCTTCTGGCGCGTGGCAAAGGAGCGTATCGGGTTCACCGATGACCAGATGCAGAAGCTCGAGCAGACGGCGAGCCGCTTCGATGCCCGGCGTCGTGCGCACGCACAGCAGGAGCGGGCCCAGCGACTCGTCCTGCGCGAGGAGCTGACGTCGCGCAGCCCCGACGAGGGGCGCGTGGCGTCCGCGCTCGACCGGCTGCAGGGGCTGCAGCGCGAACGGCTCGACATCCAGGAAGCCGAGCAGAAGGAGTTCGCGGGCTTCATGCAGCCGAGCCAGCGCGCGAAGCTCGCCGCGCTGCAGGAGCAGGTGCGCCGCCGAGCGGAGTCGCTGCGGCGCGCGCGGCCGGAGCCGGGTGAGCCGATGGGGCCGCCGCCGCGCTGAAAGGCGATCATCGCGCCGCAGGCTGGCGCACGCAGCAGCCATTGGCGTGCCGCGTGTCGAGCGCACGCGATGAGCACGTCGCGCGCCATGCGCGCGATGCGCGCGATACGAGTGGCGACCTCGCGTGACGAACGGCGAAACCTCGCGGCGTGTGCCCGCGTAGGTCGATCACGACGTTCGATGCAGCTCACGCCACGCGATGATCAGGAGATCCCGATGAGCCCTCGCCGACTGCTGTTCCTGCTGCCGCTGCTCTTCGCCTGCGCGAGCGCGCCGACGCCGTTCGTGCCGGTCGCCACGGCACCCGCCGCCAGCGCCGCGAGCGCCGCGAGCGAGGCGGACCGTGTCGTCTGGGTGCGTGTCGCCTCCGGTGGGGCCAACGCCACAGTCGTGCTCACCGGTGCTCCGGTGCAGGTCGTCGCCGGCGCATATCGCCAGCGTGGCGATACCCTCTTCACGAGAATGCCGTTCGCCGTCTCGCTGCCCGACTCGGCACTCGACCTGCAGATCACCGCGCGCGGCGCGGCACGCGGCGCGTCGGCGGTCGCCCGGGTCGAGTACAGCACGGTGGATGCGCTCGGCCAGTTGCACCGCGTGGAGGGAGAGGGGACGCAGCTCATGCTGCGGCGGCTCGCTCCCGGACAACAGCTCCTCCTCGGCCGCGGTGCCGAGTCGGTGGTGAAGCTCGCGAGCACCGCCCGGGAGTAGTGTGGCACGAGCGGCATCCGTGAACGTCATCCGGATGTCGCTCGGCTGACGAGGATCTCGGGGCCGCCCCAGGGCGGCGCGTGCCGGGACGCTGGACGGGAGTATATGATAGGAGCGGCACGCATCGCCTCCTTCCACCCACCAGCGTCCCGTCACGTCATGCGACCGATCCTCGCGGGTGCACTCCTCGGCGTCGCCGCATTCGGGCAAGCGGCCGGTGCGCAGTTCACGATTCGGCTCGCCGTGCCGGCGGGCACGCCTCGGGGCTCGGCGATCCACGTCGCCGGCTCGTTCAACGTGTGGAACGCCGGGGGAGACACGCTCGCCCGCCAGTCCGACGGGAGCTACGCCATCACCCTGCCGTCGTCCGTGCGCGGCGACGTCGCCTTCAAGTTCACGCTCGGGTCGTGGGACAACGTCGAGACCACCGCGTCCGGCGCCGACGTCCCGAATCACGAGACGTCGATCCCGGCGCAGGGAAGCGCGACCTGGACCGGCAGCGTCGCCGCCTGGAAGAGCGGACCGTCGACGCCGGCCGCGCCACGCCGCTCCACGGCATCGGCCTCGGTACGGGTGTTGAGCGACAGCGTCGCGATCCGGCAGCTCGGGCGTACCCGCCGCGTCTGGATCTATCTCCCCCCCGGCTACGCGCGCGAGACGCGCCCCTATCCCGTGCTGTACATGCACGATGGGCAGAACGTCTTCGACGCGGCCACGAGCTTCGCCGGCGAGTGGGGCGTCGACGAGTATCTCGACTCGCTGCGCGCGAGCGACGGTCGCGGTACGATCGTCGTGGCGGTGGACAACGGGGGCGGCACGCGCATGGACGAGTACGATCCGTGGAAGAACGCGAACCCGAGACTGGGCGGCGGCGAGGGCGACGCGTACGTGGAGTTCCTCGTCCGCACGCTGAAGCCGTACGTCGACCGGCACTTCCGCACGCTGCGCGGCCCGCGCAGCACGGGGATCATGGGCTCGAGCATGGGCGCGCTCATCTCGCTCTACGCCGCGCTGAAGCATCCGGAGGTGTTCGGGAGCGCGGGGGTGCTCTCCTGCGCCTGCTGGGTGGCGGACCCGCACATCTACGCCTATGCGCGGCAGGCAGCACGTTCGCCGCGCCGCGCCAGGCTCTACTTCGCCACCGGGGCGTTCGAGACGAAGGAGGGACAGCCCGCGGCCGACCAGCGGCGCATGGTGGACTCGCTGCGAGCGGCGGGATTCCGCGAGGGCACCGACGTCGTCTCGCGCATTCCCGCCGACGGCAAGCATGCCGAGTGGTTCTGGCGGCGCGAGTTTCCCGCCGCGCTCGACTGGATGCTGTACGCGCACCCCGCCGACTCGTCGCGCCGGCGCTAGCGTCCCATCGAGATCCCTTCGCGCAGCGCCGCCTCGTAGCGCGGCCGGTCGAAGCGGTACAGATACGGCGCGCGCCGAACGCCGGCGGCGCGCAGCTCCCCGACGCGTTCCAGGATGCCGAGATCGCGCATCTTCTTCTGGAAGTTGCGCCGGTCGAGGCTGCGGCCGAGGATCGCCTCGTAGAGCCGCTGGAGCTGCGGCAGGGTGAAGGTCTCCGGAAACAGATTGAGGCCGATCGGCTGGTGGCCGAGATGCGACCGCAGCACGCCGAGGGCGCGCTCCACCATCGCGTCGTGGTCGAACAGCAGCGGGGGATGATCGCTCAAGTCCCACCAGCGGCAGTCGTCGGTGAGGACGCCATCGGCCGTCGGCGTGACCTCCGTCCAGTCGACGAGCGCGTAATAGCCGATGGAGACGAAGCGGTCGCTGATCCACGCGGCCGCCGCGCGCTGGCGCCGCGTGTCGTCGAACATGCGCTCGATCACCTCGTCGCGCCGATCGAGCCCGCCGAAGGTGTGATACTGCTCGAGGTAGACATGGTCGAGCTGCGTGCGGAGCCGCAGCACGCGATGCGCGGCCTCGTCGACCGGCTCGTCTCTCCGCACGAAGCCTCCCGGAAGGCTCCAGCGACCCCGCTCCTTCCAGTGCGTGAGCAGGATGCGTAGCTGGCCGGCGTGGAAGCCGAACACCACGCAGTCCACGGCCAGGTGGGGCAGGTAGGCCGACGCCTCGCCGCCCAGGAATTCGATACTGAGATGCCGCTCCGCCATCGGGTCCGGGGTCGAGGAAAGAACCACACGCATCGTACGCGAAGCCGTCGCCCACCGTTCGCGGTCGCGGAAACGCGCTATTGACGGCGCCGTCAGGCGCCCGTACGATAGCGTGTAGTAACAACACAATTGATTCGCGCGGCCTGCGACGCAAGCGTCGTCCCGCGCCGGCCCCAGACTCGAGATGCGTATCCGTCGCGCCGCGATCGCTCCCCGTACGTCTCTCGCCCTCCTCGGTTTCATGCTCACGGCGTGTCATGCAGGACAGCGGGCGGGGGCGTCGGTGGGGACTCCGTCGCGCGGCACGATCGAGTCGTTCGGCACGACGATCCCGGAGCTGGAAAGGCGGCCCCGCGAGATCCGTGTCTATCTCCCCGCCGGCTACGACGACGGGGAGCGCCGGTATCCCGTGATGTACATGCAGGACGGCCAGCAGCTCTTCCAGCCCGGTCCGTTCGGTGACTGGCTCATCGACGAGACACTCGACACGATGTCGCGCGTCGGCCGCTATCCCGGCGTGATCGTCGTGGGCATCGACAACAGCTCGCATCGGTGGGACGAGTACAGCCCGTGGGTCAATCGCCACATGCACGACTGGGTGCCCGCCGACTGGTCCGCCCCAGTGCAGGGGGGCGAAGGGGCCGCCTATCTGGACTTCGTCACCAACACCCTCAAGCCGGAGATCGACGCCCGCTATCGCACGATGACCGACCGGGGGCACACGGCGATCGGCGGCTCGAGCATGGGGGGACTGATCGCCCTCTATGGCGGGATCCGGCGGCCCGACGTATTCGGGAGCGTGATGGCGATGTCCACCGCCGTCTGGTTCGCCGAGGAGGGAGGGCCCTGGCTGTCGCGGAACCACCTGCTCGAGGTGGCGGCGAGCCGGCCGCTCCCGCGCGACGTCCGCTTCTACGTGGACGTCGGCACCGCCGAGCGGAGCCGGGACACCGATCCGGACGTGACGGACGCGCGCGGCGAGAAGGTCACCTATCCGCGGGCCTACGTCGAAGGAAACGACGCGCTCGTCCACGCGCTGCGACGGGGCGGCGTACCTGAATCCCACCTCCACTATGTCGTCGCGCCGAACGCCGTGCACAATGAGAGTGCATGGGCCCGGCGCGTCGCCAGCGCCATGCACTGGCTGTTCCGCTGAAGCTCGTCGTCACGATACGAAGCCCCCTCACTTCAGGAGACACGATGTTGCGAACAGCATTCCGCGGAGTGGTCGCAACGCTGCTTGCGGCCGCCCCCGCCCTCGCCCAGACGGGCACCGTCTCGGGCCGGGTCACCACCGCGGACGGAGGCCAGCCGGTGGCCCGCGCCCAGATCAGCGTCATGGGCACCAGCGTCGGCGCGATCACGCGCGAGGACGGCCGCTACACGCTCGTGGTGCGGCCGGGACGGTACACGTTGCGCGCGCTGCGCCTCGGCTTCGCCGCCGATTCGGTGACTGGCGTGACGGTCACCGCCGGTGGCACGGCGACGGCGGACTTCCAGCTCAAGGCGTCGGCGGTCTCCCTGGGCGGCGTGGTAGTGGTGGGATACGGCACGCAGGAGGCGCGCAACCTCACCGGCTCCATCAAGACGGTCACCGACAGCGGTTTCAACACGGGGCGGATCGTCAGCCCGGAGCAGCTGATCCAGGCGAAGGTGCCCGGCGTGCAGGTCGTGGACAACAACGAGCCGGGCGGCGGCATCGCCATCCGCATCCGCGGCGGCACGTCGGTGACGAGCAGCAACCAGCCGCTGTTCGTCGTGGACAACCTGCCCCTCCCCACCGGCGACGGAGGGCTGCAGGCGAGCGGCGGAGTCGGGGGGCGCAACCCGCTGAACTTCCTGAACCCCGAGGACATCGAGAGCATCACGGTGCTCAAGGACGCGGCGGCCACGGCGATCTATGGCTCGCGCGGCGCGAACGGCGTGGTGGTGATCACGACGAAGTCGGGGGCGGGGACGAGCGGGCTGGCGGTGACGACATCCGTCTCGAGCTCGCAGGTGGCGGGAGGGCCAGACCTGCTGAATGCCTCGCAGTACACGGCGGCAGTGGCGAAGTACGCGCCGGGCAACGCCGCCAAGATCGGGACGGCGAACACCAACTGGCGCGACCTGGTGCAGCGCTCGGCGTTCGGCCAGGACCACTCGCTCGCCCTGTCGGGGAGCCGGCAGGACATGGCGTATCGCCTCTCGCTCGGCTACCTCGACCAGCAGGGAGTGGTACGCGGCACCGACGTTCAGCGGCTCACCAGCGCGCTCAACTACAGCGACAAGCTGCTCAACAGCCGGCTCGCCGTGCAAGCCAACGTCAAGGGCTCGCGCACGCAGGACCTGTTCACGCCCGGCGGCGTGCTCGGCAACGCGACCTCGTTCGCCCCGACCCTCCCCACGC
>JBBQJC010000054.1:0-23592 GCA_038325515.1 Gemmatimonadales bacterium
CGCCGACGAGACCCATTTCGCGACCCAGACGCTTGCGTCGCGATACCCCAAGTGCGAACGCGGGCATCAAACCATCGCACCGGGCGACAAAAATGCACCCTCCTCACAAACCTGCTCCACCTTGTGAGAAATCCGGGCTAGGGTCGGCGCGGCGTCATGTGTTCGTCCCCCATGGCGCGCATCGGGATGAGATGAACAAACGACACCATCTCACGAGCGCGCGAACGCGGTGAAACAGAGACCGTCACGCTGCTCGCCTGTAAGCAGCGAGCGACGAACCCGCCTACCGCTACCGGTACAAGGCCGTACGCTTTCGCGCTCCCGCGAGCATCGGAAGCGCGTTCGCCGATGGCACCTTGAAGTTGAGGATCCGGTTCGTGTCATCCACCGACGAGCCTCAGGTGTCCGTAGTCTGCACACTACCGCACACCCCGCAAGCCGCCGCCTACGTCGAGCGGTACTTCGTCAGGCAGGAGGCGCGGGCACACCAGGGACACGGCACCTCCAGGGCCAATCCCTCCCTCCTGGCGTCGACCGCCTCGTACACGACTCTGCCCGCCGTCGTTACGACCGCCACCTGGACGTTCAACTGGGGAGAGTGGAGTGCGGGGCAGGTTGGGCAATCATAAAACGACATCAACCCGAACGACGCCTCGCAGGGCGACGCTGGAGGCGGTCAGAGCTGGAGCTATGACCCGCTCGACGATCCTGCGATGAACGGGAAGACGTGCGACCCATCGGTGAATCCGGAGTGTGAAAAGCCGCTGACTGACACCGACCGCACGACCTTGGCCTCGCTCATTGCCGACAAGATCAAGGACCCGTCGTCACTGCCGGAGCCGGCGCGGCAGCAGTGCGGCGCGCTCCTCGCCAAGGTCAACGACATGCTCCCCCAGAACATCAAGCGCGGGCTTTTCGACACGCACGACGGGGATCAGGGGGTGGACCCACAGTTCGGCGCGTACAATTCGGATACCAAGAACATGCACATCGACCCGCAGTTTCTCGACGGCGCGGCGACCGGCGACGACTACACCCGCCGCGAAGTCGCAAACACGCTGCTGCACGAAGCAGCCCATGCCCTCGGACTCGAGCACCCGAGCGGATACCTCATGATGCCCGATCCCTCTCACCCGCAGAACGCGATCTACCTCTACAGCGATTCGCCGTACGACCTTCTCAGTCCTGGGTCGAATTCCTGCATCAAGTGGTAGTGGGCGAGAGGAAGCGGCGGTCCTAGCAGGGCGAAGATTCGGCTCATACAGTGCGCTTGGATGGGGTGAACCAGTCCGAATGATTCGCGCGCATTTCACGGGGCGTTGTGAAGCGATGCAGCACGTGAGTGATGACAAGCTCCTCGATAAGATAGTCGAACTGTTGATCTCGCGCGTCGGCGACATGGTGCAAGCCGTCGTCCTGTTCGGTTCGTTAGCGGCCGGTCACGCGACGGAATCGAGCGACGTGGATCTCTTGCTCGTCGTCGAGCCGGAGCCGCAGATCCGCTGGACTTCGGCGTCCAATATCGCGCTTCGGCTGCAGCTCGATGCGTTATTCCGCGGTGCTCCGAGGAGGGTAGACCTCTGGGTGCGCACGACGAGCCAGTCAGCCGATGCCGGGGAAGTATTCGGAGGAGTCGAATTCCTTGCACACCTCCACGGCAGGAAATCGTACCAACGTTCGCTCCGTTTTCCGCTCCACCCGCCTCGCCCCGGCGCGCAGATCATCTTGGGACATGTCGAGGATGCGGTCGACGATGCCATTCGGCTCTACGCAGCGGCGATCCGGGAATCCATCGACGATCATGACGGTGCGTCGACGCGCGGGGCTCGCCTTGCGGCGCGTAGCGCGGAGCGCGCTGCCATGGCTTGCATGATCCTCCACCAGAGTGATCTTCTCAGGAAAGGGGATACCCCGACCATGATCCTCGAGAAGCTCGCGTCAGTCGAGCCAGAACTCTCGGGCCAGCTCGCCACCATTTGGAAGACTCAACTACGTATCGGCGAAACAGAATGCATACTCGGCGAGATTCTTAGGCACCTTGCACGGGTACCTTCCCTGGCCCGCCTAGCGCGGGCCTACGGCGAGGTCCTGGCGCTGCCGCGGGAGCACCTTGCGCGCATGCCGTCGCTCAAGGCGCCACATGCTGTGCACTCCCCCTCTTCTCCCACGCCCGCGCGCACCTGAGGAAGGTCCAGGTCGCGCCTCTGCTCACTTCCAGAGCTGGATTGACGAGAGACAGATGCCTCGGCAGCTCCTCGCTGCGCGCGCCAAATCGCGCGCGTCGCGGATACGCGACCGATCGCGCAAAGTGCAGGGCTGCGGCTCGGTCGGGGCGTCATTCGTTCGCGCGACACCTGCCTCCTCAGGGCACCGCTTTCCCAGCGTTCGTCCACCCCGCCCAAGTCCGCTTCTCTACGCCTTGACCCCCAGCCCGTGCACGGCGTACCACGCGGTCCAGGCGAGCAGCCCCGACAGGGCGGCATCCCCACCGTTTCCCACGGCGGCGCCCGCGTCGTCCACGACCTCCGCGGCCAGCCCCCCGTGGAGCGGGGCGCGGCGCAGCCACTGCAGCACGGACGCCGCGTCCGGGCCCAGCAGGCGGCCGATCTGCCGCACGAGAGAGGAACGGTCCTCCGGCACCGCCTTCACCGTTCGGCGATACAGCGAGTCCTGCCGGTCGAGCGTCTCGTAGAGCGGCAGCCAGTACGCGCTCGCCGAGGGCTCGTCCTCCTCCGACGAGTTGCCGGAGAGGTCGATCGAGGCGTCCAACTTCCCCTTGGGATCGCGACCCGGGACGAAGTTGCGCTTGATCGCCGCCCGCACCGCCGCGGGGTCCTCGACGGCGCGGGCCGTCTGCTCGTCGAGGGTCCGGCGCAGGATCTCCAGCGCCTGCGCGACGGTGGCGTTGGCGTGCAGCGTGTACGGATGCGCCGTGGGCTGTCCGCTCGGCGTCACGTCGGTGGAATAGAGCGAGAAGCGCGAGTCGCGCCGGTCGCGCAGGTCGTCGTTCGCGAGGTAGAGCGCGTCGCCGACCGCCGGCTCGTCCACGATCGCGTCGTCGCCGGTATCGCGAATGTAGCGGTCGACGGCGATGGGATACGCGGCGACGCCCTCGAGCGCGAAGCCGGGCTCGAACAGGGTGCCGTCGAAATAGTGGACGCCACGGCCGGGCGCGTACGCGTGGAGCTCGCACATGCGCAGCAGCAGCTCTCGCGCGAGGCCGATGTCGGCGAGCTGCACCGCGGGCAGCGTCCACATCAGCGCTTCCCAGTCGCGCACGGTCACTCCCGCGCGGTGCCAGGGAACGCGTGTCCGCACGAGGTAGTAGTGCGCGTCGTCGAGCGCGCGCCCCACGCCGTAGAAGTAGGCGAAGAGCAGGTTGCGGTTGATCAGCCGGTCGATCTGCTCGGCGCCGGAACTCTGCTCGAGCTGCTGCAGCGCGTCGCGCGTGCCGGCGAGCAGGGCGCGCCATCCGCGCCGTCGCAGCACCGCGGCGGTCGCCTCGGCGCCATCCCGCTCCGGACCGGCGGCCAGATAGAACGCCGCGTGGGCGATGGCGCCCCCCTCCACCTCGAGACGCCGAGTGAGCGAGTACGCGGTTCCCTCCACGACGACCTCGGCATCGCCGTCGGCACCGAGCGCGAGCGCCACGAGCCCGGGCTGGGCGCTCCCTTCGAGCAGCACGAGATCGTTGGCGCTGCGCGTCACGCGCGCCATGTCGTCGGCGGGGCGCGGGGTGCGCACGCGGAGCTGCCGGTGGCCGAGCACCCCTTCCATGCGGAGCGCGACGCGGCGCGGGGCGGAGCCGCGGTTCTCCACGGCCATCGCGTACACGGCGCCCGCGACGTCGGCGTCGCGCCCGTACGGGGCGAAGATCGTTCCGCGAACGATGATGTCGCCCAGCACGCAGGTGAACGTGGGGAGCCAGGCAGAGGCGCTCTCCCAGGCCATCGTCCCGCGCGCGAGGTCCTGCGCCACACCGTCGATCTCCATGACGGGCGCCAGCAACGGCCGCCCTTCTCCGTTCGCGAAGTCCGCGCTTCCCGCGAACTCCACGGCGGCGCGGGCGCCGCGATGGAGCATCCCCACCGCGTGGATGGCACCGTCGGCCGGGTGGATGCACGGCAGGGCGAGCCAGTGATTGCCCGTGAGCTGCCAGGGAACGGCGGGGAGTGCGCTGTGTGTCACGAGACTGACCGGTGAAGTTGATGGCGGTGCGCCCCAATGATAACCTTCCGGCCCATGCCTTCGCTCGTCCCATCCGTCACTTCACGCCCCAGCCGGTACGCCGTGCGCTCTCAGCGACTTCTCTCCAGCGCCTGCGTCGCGGCCGCTCTGCTCATCCACGCCGTTCCTGCCGCCGCGCAGGCCACGCTGACGCACGCGGACGACGCCGCCCCCGTGCCGGCCGGCGTGCTCCGTTTCCGGGCGATCACGGGGTGGACGCGATTCGACGAGCGCTTCACCGCGTCGGGCGCGCGCGGGCTCGGTGATGCCCTCTCGAGCGACACGCTCGGCACGGCGCAGCTTCCCCTGCTGGCGCCGGCCGAGGCGTCGCTCCAGGCGCTCACCGGCAATCCCGGGCAGCGGCTCACCCTCGGACGCCTGCAGGCGGTGAGCGACGCGCGCATCGTCACTACTCCGTTCGCCCTCGACTACGGCGTGACGCGGCGGCTGAGCATCGGCGTGGTGGTGCCGGTGGTGCAGACGCGGCGCGCCGTGCAGCTGGCGGTCAACGCCGACGCGGTGCGCGCCGCGAACGTCGGCTTCGTCGCCGTCGGGGCCCGCGCCGCCGCCGCGACGACCAACCTGCAGTTCGCGAACGCGTTCGCCTCCGCGGCGAGCAGTCTCGCGTCGCTCATCACCACCTGCCGCACGAATCCCGCGGGAGCGGGCTGCGCGACGGTCAACGCCAACGCCGCCGACGCGGAGGCGACGCGGCAGCTCGCGCAGCGTCTCGCCGACGCGGTCCGCTCCGGACTCGGCGTCGATCAGGCGTCCGTCGTGGTCGCGCCGAGAGCGGGGAGCGCTCTCGCCCGGGACATCGACCTCCAGCGTCTCGCGGTGAACCAGCGACTGCAGCGCTATCTCGGCGCGGGCGCCGGCGCGACGAGCTCGGTGTACGCCGCCACGAGCGACTTCTCGTTGATCGAGTTCCAGGGGCGGAGTGGCGTGCCCGGGCTGCTCCAGAGCCCGGTCGGCGGTGGGCTCGACTCGCTGCACACAACCGAGAAGCTCTCGATCGGCGACGTCGAGATCGGAGTGCAGTTCCTGCTGTTCGATCGCTTCCAGCGCGACACCCTGCCCCGCCGGCGCGTGCAGACGCGGATGACCGTGGGCGGGTCGTGGCGCCTCGACACGGCGCGACCCGATTCGGCGAACGACATTCTCGACATCGCCACGGGCAGCGGCGCGGGCGCGGAGCTGCGCACCGCGTTCGACGTCATCGCGGGACGCGTCGGCGCCACGGTGGCGGCGCGGTACGCGAAGCAGTTCTCGCGCGTGCAGCGCGGCGTGCTCGGCGGAGCGGCGAGTGGCGACTTCCCCAACCCGGTGTTCGGCGCGGGGACGCGGACCGGAGGGGACGTCGCGGGGCTCGACGTCACGCCGCGCTTCCTGCTCACCGACTGGATCGCCCTCGACGCGCACTACGGCGTGGAGCGGGCCACGCCGTTCCTGTTCACCGGCGCCGACGGCGACCTGTCCACCACGATGGCCGGCTCGCTGCTCCTTCCGGCGGCGACGACGTCGCTCGTCTCACAACGCGTGGGCTTCGGCGTGCGTTACTCCACCGTCGATGCGTATGCGCGCGGCCAGACGTCCTGGCCGGTGGAGGTGTCCTTCACCCATCTCGAGACGATCAGCGGGACTGCGGGGACGCCGAAAATCTTCCGCGATCAGGTACAGATGCGGCTGTTCCTGCGCCTGCGGGGGCGCTGAGGAGGACGCCCGCCGCGAGCGCGGCGGAGTTGGATCTCCTCAGTGTGCGCCGGAGCGCCGAAGGACGGCGGGGACCGTCCGGAGCAGGATCTGCAGATCGAGACGCAGCGACCAGTTGGCCACGTACTCCATGTCGAGCGCCGCGCGATCCCCCGCGCCGATGGTGCTGCGTCCGCTCACCTGCCAGAGCCCGGTCATCCCTGGCTTGACGCTCAGAATGATCGTCGCGGCCCGGTCGCCGAAGTGCTCGAGCTCCGGGCCGACGACGGGGCGCGGACCGACGAGCGACATGTCGCCCATCAGCACATTGAAGAGCTGCGGAAGCTCGTCGAGACTCGAGCTGCGCAACACCCGGCCGATGCGTGAGATGCGCGGATCCTCCCCAGCCGGGAACTTGCAGCCGTTCTCGATGAAGCGGCGATAGAGCTCCTCGTCGGCATGGAGGATCGCTTCGGCGTCGGCCCGCATGGAGCGGAACTTGAGCATGTGAAACGGGCGTCCGCCGAGCCCCGGACGCCGCTGGCGAAAGAAGACCGGACCGGGTGACTCCAGCTTCACCATGATCGCGATGACTGACAGGAGCGGGGCGGCGAGGGCGATGAGGAAGAGGCTCGCGGCGACATCCACGAAGCGCTTCGCCGCGACGCGCACCATGTCGAGCCGGCCCACCCGGAGCTGGAGCGCCGGCCAGCCCCCCACGCTGCGGAAGGTCGCCGAAGGCAGCTCCCTGTCGATCAGTCCGTCGATCGCGCCCACCGTCGCGCCGCGAAGCAGGCTCTCCCGCGCGATGCGAAAGTAGGAATCCAGGGGAATGCTCCCAGCCACCACGACGTGCGCGATGTCGTGCTCCTCGATCAGCGAAGGGAGCTCCTGCGTGGTCCCGATGGCCCCAGGCGCGCACGCCGTGCTCGGCGAGAGGTGGCCGATGATGTTGAGGCTTCGCTCGCCACTGCGGCGGAAGTACTCCACCACTTCCCACGCGTCATCGTCACTGCCGATGATGAGCGTCGACTTTCGCGCGATGCCGTGACGATTGGCGAGACGGACGAGCCGCTCGGCGCCGAGGCGGCTGAGCATGATGCACGGCGCGACGAGCGCCCCGAACAGAAGCGTCGGCGCGACCCCGACCTGGTATGCCTTCGACCGCATCGCCGCGATGAGCATGAGGCCCAGCGTGGCCACGACGCCGGCACCGATGCGGTCGCGGTTCTTGCGAAACATGCCCGCGCGATAGGTGCCGAGCACCGCCTGGCCGAGTACCCCTGCGCTCAGCGCCATGTCCAGGTGCCTGGGAGAGGCCGGCGTGGCGAGGATCAGGGTGACCAGCTTCCAGGCGAGCAGCGACGCGAGCCCGTCGCCGACGACCAGATAGGTGCCCCGCATGCAGCGATGGCGCCACTCGCGCCAGACGCGGCGCCCCCAGAGGTCCCGATACAGCTTCGGCTGGAGGACCGTCGCGCTGCCAGCCGCATCCCCCACGTCGAGAACGACGGGGGACGCAACCGCATCGGATGTGGATTCCTCGAGCTTACGATCGGTCGTGACTGTCATCTACCCACGTTCGCCACACGAGTACGCTAGCGTCGACGCCAGCCATGCCAGCATGAATGTATCGGGACGATCGCAGAAAGGGAGCCACCGGTTCCGACTCGTCGGGAAAGAGAGGGAGCAGGCCTGCCCCGCGCCGTACGTTTCCCGGCTGGCCCCACAGGCGCCGGATGAGCTCCTAGCGCCGAGACGCGCGCCTGGCGGTCGACCGGGCGGAGGGCGCTCCGCCGGCGTCCGCCTGCAGCGACGCGGCGCTGTCCAGCAGCTCGCGGGCGTGCGCGCGGCTCACGTCGCTTTCCGGATCGCCCCCCAGCATGCGCGCGATCTCGGCCACCCGCGCCTCGCCCTCCAGCACGGCGACGTCGGCCGTGGTCACCCCGCCGCGCGCTCCCTTGCTCACCTGGATGTGGTGGTGCCCGCGCGCGGCGATCTGCGGGAGGTGCGTGATGGCGAACACCTGGTGATAGCTCGCGACACGCCGCATCGTCTCGCCCACCTGGAGACCGACCCTGCCGCCGATCCCGGCATCCACCTCGTCGAAGATCAGGGTCGGCACGCGATCGAGCCGGGCGAGGATGGTCTTCAGCGCCAGCATCACGCGCGACAGCTCGCCCCCCGAGGCGACGCGCGCCAGGGGGCGCTCCTCGTGGCCCACGTTGAGCGAGACGCGGAACTCCACGGCCTCCGCGCCGTCCGGCCCGGTCTCTCGCAGCGGGAGGATGGCGGGATGGAAGTGCCCGTCGGACATGCCCAGCTCGGGGAGAACCTCGTCCACGGCGTGACCGAGGCGCTCGGCGGCGGCGGTGCGCGTGGCGGTGAGCGCGCCGGCGCGCTCTCCGAGGAGCGTACGCGCCGTGCGCTCGCGCTCCTCGAGGGCACGGAGGTCGAGGCCCGCGGAATCCACGAGGTCCAGCTCGGCCTTTGCCGCCCGTCCGACCTGGAGCACCTCGTCGACGGTCGCGCCGTATTTCTTGGTCAGCTTGAACAGCAGGTCGCGACGGCGGCGCACCTCGTCGAGGCGCGAGGGATCGAGATCCACCGACGATTCGTATTCCGTGAGCTCGCGCGCGAGCGCCTCGAGGTTGTAGTAGGCCGCGTCGTACAGCTCCTGCAGCCGCACGAGGGTGGGGTCCACGCGCTGGATGTGCGAGAGCTGCCGCTCCACGGTGGAGAGGCGCTCCAGCACCGTGTCGTCCTCGCCCTCGATGGCGCCGGAGATCCCCGTGGCGAGCTCGCGCAGCTCCTCGGCATTCTCCAGCCGGCGCGCCTCCTCCTCCAGCCGCGCATCTTCCGCCTCGACGAGCTTCGCCCCCTCGATCTCCTGCACGACGTGGCGCAGGTAGTCGGCGCGCTTCTCGGCGTCGGCGCGGCGGCGCTGCAGGTCGGCGATGTCGCGGCGCGCCGCGGCGAGCTCGTCGTGCGCGGCGCGCACGGCCTGCGCCTGCTCCGTGGCGCCGGCGAAGGCGTCGAGGATGCGGCGCTGCGCGTCGGCGTCGAGCAGCGTCTGCGTCTCGTGCTGCCCGTGCAGGTTCACGAGCAGCCGTCCGACTTCAGCGAGGATCGCGGCGCTGACGGTGGTGCCATTGACCCAGGCCCGCGCGCGGCCCGCCGCGACGATCTCGCGCTTGAGCACGACGAATGGCTCCTCCGCATCGATGCCGCGCTCGTCGAGCAGCGCGGCGATCTCAGGGCGGTCCGCCACGTCGAACACCCCTTCGACGGTAGCCCGGTCGGCGCCGGTGCGGATGAGGTCCGCGCTCGCCCGCTCGCCGAGGAGGAGCCCCAGCGCACCGACGATGATCGACTTGCCGGCGCCCGTCTCGCCGGAGAGCACGTTGAACCCCCGCGCGAGCGGCAGCGTCAACGACTCGATGATGGCGAAGTTCCTGATGCGCAGCTCGGTCAGCATTGCGTGGGTTCGTCGCGGTCCAGCAGCCCGCCCCAGTGGAGCTTGGCGCGCATCGTCGCGAAGAAGCTGCTCTCCGGAAATCGGACGATGGGCACCGGGTGCGCCGAGCGGCGCACCACGAGGGTCTCTCCGGCGGCAAAGGTGGCGCCGACCTGGCCGTCGACAGTCACCAGAAGCTCGTCGGGCCCATCATCCGATTGCACCAGCACCTCGGAGGTGGGGGGGAGCACGAGCGGCCGCAGCGCGAGGGTGTGGGCGCTCACCGGGGTCAGGAGGATCGTCTCCAGCGTGGGATACACCACCGGCCCCCCCGCGCTGAGGTTGTACGCCGTGGAGCCGGTCGGGGTGGAGAGCACCACGCCGTCCGCCGAGTAGTGCGCGACGATCTCGCCGTTGGCCAGCACGCGCACCTTCACGACGCGCGCGAAGCCCCCCTTGTGGAGCACGACGTCGTTGAGGGCGCGCCAGCGCGCCTTCTCCGCGCCGCGCGCGTCCCGCACGCGGGCGTCGAGCGTCATGCGCGACTCAACGACGTACTCGCCCGACGCGAGGCGATGCAGCGCGGGCTCCAGCGCCTCCGCGGGCGCCGTGGTGAGGAACCCGAGCCTGCCGAGGTTGATCCCGAGGATCGGCACGCCGCGGTCGTGCACGAGCCGCGCGGCACGCAGCAGCGTGCCGTCCCCGCCGAGCGTCAGCAGGAAGTCCACCTCGTGGCGGTCGATCGGCGCGGCATCCATCCCCGCCGTGCCGAGGATGGAGTCCTCGAACGAGAGCGCCATGCCGAGCGAGGGCGCGAGGCGGCGCAGCGCGGCCAGGACGTCGGGAAGACCTTCGTAGCCGAGGTGGCCGACGACGCCGAGGCGGATCACCCGGCGAGCGCCTCGGTACCGTGCAGCGCCCGCACGCGGTCGGCGATGCCCGCCGCGTCGAGCCCCAGCGACGCGAGCTGTCTCGCGCGCGACGCGGCGTAGATGATCCGGTCGGGGACGCCATGCGTGAGCACGCGCACCGACGGCTCCTGCCGCTCGATCACGGCGGCGATGTACGCGCCGAAGCCGTTCACCACGGTCCCCTCCTCCACGGTGAGCACCTGGCGGTGCTCGGCGAGGATGGCGGCGAGCGTCACCTCGTCGTGCGGCTTGAGATAGCGGCAGTTCACGACCGTCACGTCCAGCCCGTCGGCCGCGAGGGTCTCCGCCGCGGCGAGCGCGGTCTGCACCATCGTGCCCACGGCGAGGATCGCCACCTCGCTGCCATGCCGCAGCACCTCCCAGGTGGCGTGCGGCACCGGCGCGATGCCCGCGATCGGGCCGACGACGTCGGGCACCACGTCGCGCGGATAGCGCAGCGAGAAGGGGCCGCCGTCGTGCTCCACGCCGGCGCGCAGCAGTCCGAGCAGCTCCGCACCGTCCTTGGGCGCGGTGACCGTCATGTTGGGCACGGCGAGCATGTAGGCGATGTCGTACAGCCCCATGTGCGTCTCGCCGTCCTCCCCCACGAGGCCGGCGCGGTCCATCGCGAACACCACCGGGAGCGACTGGATGGCGCAGTCGTGGATGATGTTGTCGAAGCCGCGCTGCAGGAAGGTCGAGTAGATGGCGCAGACGGGACGCAGGCCGCGCGTCGCGAGCCCCGCGGCGAAGGTCACGGCATGTCCCTCGGCGATCCCGACGTCGAAGAAGCGGTCGGGGTGCTGCTTCGCGAAGAGTCCGACTCCCGTGCCGCTCGGCATCGCCGCCGTGATCGTCACCACCTTCGTGTTCTCGGCGCCGAGCTCGGCGAGCCCCTTGCCGAACACCGCGGTCCAGGCGGGGTTCGCGGTGGAGACCTTGAGCTGCTTCCCCGTGGCGGGGTCGTGGCCCGGGGGCAGCGCATGCCACTTCTCCCCCGCGGCGTGCTCGCCCGCTGGGAATCCCTTCCCCTTCTGCGTGATGACGTGCACGAGGCGCGGGCCATCGAGCCCGCGCACCATCGCCAGCGTGTCGAGCAGCGCGTCCATGTCGTGCCCGTCGATCGGCCCGAAGTAGCGGAAGCCCAGCTCCTCGAACAACACCCCCGGCGTGAGGAAGGACTTCATGCTCTCCTCCCACTTCCGGACGATCGTGCCGAGCGGGCCCGGCGCGCTGTCCACGATCTCTCCGATCTTGGACCGGACGCGGTTGTACAGCGGGTTGCGCTGGATGGACGTGAGGTACTTGTGCATCGCGCCGACGTTCGGGGCGATGGACATCTCGTTGTCGTTGAGCACCACGACGAAATCGCGGTCCGAATGGCCGGCGTTGTTGAGCCCCTCGTAGGCGAGGCCGCTGGTGAGCGCGCCGTCACCGAGGATCGCCACGACCTTGAGGTCCTTCTCGCCGTTGATGTCGCGCGCCGCGGCCATGCCGAGCCCTGCCGAGATGGCGGTGGCGGCGTGGC
Organism: Gemmatimonadales bacterium; assembly: GCA_038325515.1. Lineage (GTDB taxonomy): Bacteria > Gemmatimonadota > Gemmatimonadetes > Gemmatimonadales > Gemmatimonadaceae > AG11. Next base: position 11,816 of record JBBQJC010000054.1, read on the forward strand.
CGGCGCCGAAGGTGTCGTACTCGCTCTCGCTGCGCTTGAGGAACCCGGAGATCCCCTCTTCCTGCCGCAGCGTCTCCATGCGCGTGTTGCGGCCGGTGAGGAGCTTGTGCGGATAGCCCTGGTGCCCCACGTCCCACACGAGCTGGTCGCGTGGGGTGTCGAAGGCGTGATGCAGGGCGATCGTCAGCTCGACCACTCCAAGGCCGGCGCCGATGTGGCCGCCGGTGCGGGAGCAGACGTCGACGAGCCGCCCGCGGACCTCGTCGGCGAGCGTGCGGAGCTCGTCGCGCGTGAAGGCGCGAAGGTCGGCGGGGGAGTTGACGCGATCGAGGAGAGACATGAGAGGCAGTGGGAAATCTAAGACGTGCGCTCGATGGTGAAACGCGCGATCGACGCGAGCGCCGGGGTGAGGAGCCCGACGTCCCGCAGCGCGGCGCACGCCTCCTGTACCAGGGCGGCGGCCCGGTCCCGGGCTCCCTCGACGCCAAGCAGGGCGGGATAGGTGCTCTTCTTCAGCGCCAGGTCGCGGCCCGCGGTCTTTCCAAGCTGGTCGGTGGTGGCGGTGACGTCGAGGACGTCGTCGGCGATCTGGAAGGCGAGCCCGACCGAATCGCCGTAGCGGGCGAGCGCCGCGAGCCGCTCGCGCGGGACGGAGGCTGCCAGCCCGCCGAGGACGGCGGCGGACCGGATGAGCGCTCCCGTCTTGGCGCGGTGGATCCGCTCCAGCTCCTCGAGCGCGAGGGTGAGTCCCTCGCCTTCGAGATCGAGCTGCTGGCCGCCGATCATCCCCCCCGCTCCCGACGCCCGCATCAGCTCGGCCACGATCTCGCCGACCGCGTCCTCGGACAGGCCGAGTGCGCGGGCCGCCTCCGCCGCGCTGAGCGCCGCGAGCGGGACCATCGCCAGGCCGGCCGCCGTCTCCGCGGCGACGCCGAAGACGCGATGCACGGTGGGGCGCCCGCGCCGGACGTCGTCGTCGTCCATGCAGGGGAGGTCGTCATGCACCAGCGAGTAGGCGTGCACCACCTCGACCGCCGCGGCGAGATCGGCGCCCGATCCCGTTCCCCCCGCGGCCTCGAAGACGCTGAGAAAGAGCACGCCGCGCATCCGCTTCCCCTCGCCGAGCAGACTGTAGCGGATCGCCTCCCCCACGGGCCCGAGCTCCGCGCCGACGTGCCGCTCGCAGAACGCCGCGAGCGCGGCGCCGATAGCGTCGCGCTGCAGCGCGAATCCCGCGGCGTGCTCACGCATCGCCGTCGTCATCGAGCGCCTCCACGCTGAACGCCCCGTCGGCGAGCTCGGTGAGACGCTGCACGCGCGCCTCGGCTTCGGTGAGCGCGGTCGCGGCCTCGCGCAGGCACGCGACCCCTTCCTCGAACAGCGCGAGCGACTCGGCCAGGTCGCCCTGCCCCGCCTCGAGCTGCGCGACGATCGCGTCGAGGCGCGCGAGTCGGCGCTCGAGCGTCATGTGCCCTCTCCGCCGGCCCGCACGCCGGTGACCGCGGCGTCGACGGTGCCGTCGCGCAGGCGCAGCGAGAACGAGCGCCCCGCGGCGAAGTCGCGCACCGAGGCGAGCGTGCGTCCCGCGTCGTCCGAGGCGACCGCGTAGCCGCGACTCAGCGTGGCGAGGGGGCTGAGCGCGTCGAGCCGGCCGGCGAGCCCGCCGAGCGCGGACTGACGCGCCTGGAGCCGCTGCATCGTGGCGCGCGACAGCGCCCGTGCCGACTCGGCGGCGCGGCGGCGCGGGGCGTCGATGCATCCGTGCGCCGCGGCGACGAGATGACGGCGATAGCCACCCAGGACGAGGGCGATCTCCTCGAGGGAGGGAACCGCCGACTCGGCCGCGGCGGACGGGGTCGGCGCCCGGAGGTCGGCGACGAGATCGCAGAGGGTGATATCCACTTCGTGACCGATGGCGGAGATGGTGGGAACGGGACAGGCCGCGAGCGCACGCGCGACCCGCTCGTCATTGAACGCCCACAGGTCCTCGCGGGATCCACCGCCGCGCCCGATGATCACCAGCTCGGCCCCGCCCCAGCGCGCCACCTGGTCCAACGCCGCGCACAGCTCCTCCGGCGCCCCCTCCCCCTGCACCGCGGCGTGCGCCACGACGAGCTCCACCCCGGGCGCGCGGCGCCGCAGCACAGCGATCACGTCGCGCAGCGCCGCGCCGCTGGCGCTCGTCACGATGGCGATGCACCCGGGATACCGCGGCAGGGCGCGCTTCCGCTCGGGAGCCAGCAGCCCGTCCGCCTCGAGCCGGCGGCGCGTGAGCTCCAGCGCCTTGCGCCACAGCCCGTCCCCCTCGGCCTCCATCCGCTTGACGGTGAACTGCATCTCGCCGCGCGCGGCGTACACGCCGAGCTGGCCGAGCGCCGTCACCTGCATCCCGTCGTCGGGGGTGGCGGGGATGCCGCGCTGGTCGCGCGACCACACGACGCACCGGAGCTGCGACAGCTCGTCTCGCAGCGTGAAGTACCAGTGCCCGTTGCGGTGCGCCTTGAAGTCACTCACCTCGCCGCGCACCCACACGGGGGGAAACGCCCCCTCGACGATGTCCTTGGCCGTCTGCGTGAGCAGGGAGACGGCGATCGCCGAGCGCGGGCTCGCGCCCGGGATCTGGTCGGCCTCGTCGACGACCGCCTCGAGCCCGGCCGGGGCGGCCGCCGTGAGCGCCGGCGCGACGCGCCGGGCTGCACTCGTGCGCGACGAACGCCCCACGCGCGACGCCGGAGACGCCGCGCGGGCCGGCGCCTCGTCGGCCGCGTCGAACAGCGACGGGGCGTCCACGGGACCGCGCGGGGGGGGGCTCATGCGCCGGCGACGGCCTGCGCCGCGCGCACGGTGTTGGACAGCAGCATCGCGATGGTCATGGGCCCGACGCCGCCGGGCACGGGGGTGATGCGCGAGGCGACCGCGCGCACGCCGTCGAAGTCCACGTCGCCCACGAGCCGCGTCCCCGATTTCCGCGTCGCGTCGGGGATCCGGTTCATCCCGACGTCGATCACGACGGCGCCCGGCTTCACCATGTCCGCCGTGATCATCTGCGCACGGCCGGCAGCCACGATGAGGATGTCGGCGCGCCGCGTGTGCGCGGCGAGATCACGCGTGCGGCTGTGACAGATCGTCACCGTGGCATCCGCGCCCGTGCCGGCCTGCATCATGAGCGCCGCCATCGGCTTGCCGACGATCGTGCTGCGGCCCACCACCACGCACTCCGCGCCGCGCGTCTCCACCCCGTACTCCAGCAGCATCCGCTGCACCCCGGCCGGCGTGCACGGGGCAAAGCCGTCGGTGTGGCCGATGAGCAGCTTGCCCACGTTCACCGGGTGGAACCCGTCCACGTCCTTCGCCGGATCGATGTGACGGATGACGGTGTCGGGATCGATGTGCTTCGGCAGCGGCATCTGCACGAGGATGCCGTGCACGGCGCGGTCGGCGTTGAGCTGCTCCACCAGCGACAGGAGCTGCGCCTGCGTCGTGTCGGCGGGGAGGCGGATCGTCTCGCCGGCCATCCCGGCCTCGCGCGACGCCTTCTCCTTCGCGCCGACGTAGACGGCGCTCGCCGCATCGGCGCCGACGAGCACCACGGTGAGGCCGGGGATCACGCCGCGCTCGCGCAGCGCCGCGACCTGCTCGGCGACCTCGCCGCGGATCTTCGCGGCGAGCGCCGTGCCGTCGATCAGCGTCGCGCCACCGGCGGGCGTCACGTCGGTCTCAGCGGGCAAAGTCCACCGCCCGCGTCTCGCGAATGAGCACGACCTTGATCTGTCCCGGATACTGCAGCTCGGCCTCGATGCGCCGCGCGATCTCCTCGGAGAGCGTCGTCATCCGCAGGTCGTCGACGTCATCGGGGACGACGACGACGCGGATCTCGCGGCCCGCCTGGATGGCGAACACCCGCTCCACCCCCTTGTAGCTCGACGCGATGCGCTCCAGCCCCTCCAGCCGCTTCACGTACGTCTCGAACGCCTCGCGCCGCGCGCCGGGCCGCGAGCCGGAGATGCTGTCCGCGGCCTGCACGAGCACCGACACCTCGCTCTCGTGGGGCACGTCGTCATGGTGCGCCGCGATGCAGTTGACCACGAGCGGGTTCTCACCGTACTTCGTGGCCATCTCCACCCCGAGCTGTACGTGCGTCCCCTCGTGCTCGTGCGTCAGCACCTTGCCCACGTCGTGCAGCAGCGCGCCGCGCTTCGCCATCGCCACGTCGAGCCCCAGCTCCGCCGCCATGATCCCCGCCAGGTGCGCCACCTCCTGCGAATGCTGCAGGATGTTCTGCCCGTAGCTCGTCCGCCACTTCATTCGCCCGATCAGCTTGATCAGCTCGGGATGCAGCCCGTGCACGCCCGTGTTGTAGGCGGCCTGCTCGCCGGTTTCGACGATCGCGACCTCGACCTCCTTCTTCGACTTGTTGACGACCTCCTCGATCCGCCCCGGATGGATGCGTCCGTCGGAGACGAGCTTCTCCAGCGCCAGCCGCGCGACCTCGCGACGGATCGGGTCGAAGCAGGAGACGACGACGGTATCCGGGGTGTCGTCGATGATGACGTCCACCCCGGTGGCGAGCTCGAAGGCGCGGATGTTTCTCCCCTCGCGCCCGATGATGCGCCCCTTCATCTCGTCATTGGGAAGGGCCACGGCCGAGACCGTCGTCTCTGCCGTGGTGTCGGCGGCGATGCGCTGGATGGCGAGCGCCACGATCTTCTTGGCCTCCCGCTCGGCGTTCCGGCGCGCGCCCTCGCGGATCTCGCGCAGCGAGTTGGCAGCGTCGGCGAGCGCCTCCTCCTCCAGGCGGCGGGTGAGCTCCGCCTTGGCGTCAGCCGCCGACATGCCGGCGATCCCCTCGAGGCGGCGGCGCTCGTCGGCGATGAGCTTGTCCAGCTCCTCCTCGCGGGTCTGCACCGCTTTCTCGCGCCGGCCGAAATCGCTCGCCCGGCGACCGATCTCCCGGTCGCGCTGCTCGACGAGCTCGGCCTTCCGCTCGAGCGCGCCCTCGCGCTCGGTGATGCGGCGCTCCTCGGCCTGCACGGTCGCTCGTCGACCACGGAGCTCCTCCTCCGCCGCCTCGCGCACGCGCATCACCTCTTCCTTGCCGGCGACGACAGCACTCTTGCGCAGCGTCTCCGCCTCGCGCTCGGCATCACCCAGGATGCGCTTCGCGGTCTCCTCGGCGGTGGACTTCGCCGCCGCCTGGCGCTCCAGCTCGGCCCTCTGGCCCGCTGTCGCACCGATCCTACGGCCCAGAACGAAAAAAACCGCCGAGGCGACGAGAAATGCGCCAAGCGCGGCATACAATGCCATTGCGTCCATGCGATCTATGCTCCACCGCGGGCGGGCCGCGGGAGAAAGGGAACCACCGCAGGGTCCGCGGAGCGCCAGCATGCAGGGCCGGCCTCGATGTCGCGCCGGCGTAGGGCGTGGCATGGAAGGGCTAACTACAAAGGGCGCTTCAACCTACGAACCCGGCTAGGCTGCTCGTCGGAAGTTATTGGCCGGGGGGGAAAGCTGCAAGCTGTCCAGCCCGGCCCGGTCGCCCGGAGGGCTCAGCCTTCCGCGGCCTGGAGGTCGCGCTTGGCCGGCGGCAGCAGCCGCCGAACGTCGGTGGACAGCGCCTGCATCGAGCCCGTGAGCGCCGTCGTGGCCTCGCGCGCCTGGAACAGCTCCGAGGTGATCTGGAGCGCGGCGAGAATCGCGGCGCGGTTGGCCTCGATCACCGCGCCCCCCGCGAGGATCTGCCGGATGGCGCGGTCGAGGTACTCGGCGACCGCCTTCGTGTGCTCAGGCGCCGCCTCGCTCCGGAGCACATACGACTCGCCGAGGATCTCCACCTTGATGGAATTCTTCCGCCCGCTCACCGCTCCACCCCCGACTGCGCCTGTTGACGGATAAAGCGGACGCGATCGAGCATCTGCCGTGTCCGGGCCGTCGCCGCATCGAGCCGTCCCTTGAGCGCGGCATTCTCGTGCTCGAGTTGCGTGACGCGGTCGCCGAGCTCCCGCTGCTGCTTCATTACCGGCTCGGCATCCTGCCCTTCCAGCTCGCGCAACCGCGATTCGGCGAGCAGCGCGCGCCGGCGAAAGCCGGCGAGCTCGTCCCCCAGATGGCGGACGAGCGTTTCCAGCTCGCGAAACGCGACGGTCTCAGGTCGTGCGGTGTCGGACATTCAGCTCGGTTTGTAGCGCAGAGAGGATCCTGGCGCGACGGCCATCGATTTCCTTGTCGCGTAGAGTGCGCTCCGGGTGGCGCAAGGTCAACCGCCACGCCACCGATCGGTAGCCGGGCTCGATCCCCGGCCCCTCGTAGAGGTCGAAGGCGAGCAGACGCTCCAGCAGCTCGCCCGCCGCGTCGCGGATCACCCGCTCCACCGCCGCCGCGGTCACGCCGGCGGGAAGGAGCAGCGCCAGATCGAACTCCGACGCCGGCGTCGTGGGGAGAGGCTGGTAGCGGCTCGCCACCCGCGACGCAGCGGCGATCGGAGCGCCGTGCGCGTGCTCGCCGGGCGGTGCCACGTCGCCGTTCGACATCGGGCCCAGGTCGATCTCCACGCCGAATGCGGTCGCTGCCCACACCGGCGCATCCAGCTCCACCCGCGAGACATCGCCGCGATGCGCGCCGCCGATGCGCACGTGCCAGAGCACGGCCCCCTCGCCATCGGCGGGCTCGAGCTCGACATCGGCGCCGGGCGCGACAGCGGCCGCGACGAGCTCGGCGAGCCCCTTCGCGTCCCACGCGTCGTACCGCGGCGGCTTCGCGTTCGTGAAGTGCGCCGGCTCGCGGTCGCCCATCACGAGGAGCGCCACGCGCACGCTCTCGTCGGGAAGGACGTCGGTGCCGGGCGCGAACGCGGAGCCCACCTCGTACAACCGCACGTTGCCGCTCATGTGCGCGAGGTTGTGCTCGGCGCGCCGCGCCAGCGTCTCCAGCACCGAGCGCCGCAGGTGCGCCTCGTTCTCGGCGAGGGGATTGAGCAGGCGCACGTATCCCTCGCCCCCTGAGACGAAGGGGATCGGTCGCGCCTCGAGGAGTCCGGCGCCGGAGAGGACGTCGCGCAGCCGCGCGGCGAGCGTCCAGTACGGCGCGTCGATGGAGGTGCCGGGGCGGTACGGCCGGATCTCGTCGGGCAGCGCGTCGTAGCCATGCAGCCGCGCGACCTCCTCGACCAGATCGATCTCGGCCACGAGATCCTTCCGCCACGCGGGCGGCACGACGTGCAGCGCCGCGCCGTCGTCATCGATGTTCACGGCGCAGCCGATCGCTTTCAGATAGCCGGCGCTCTGCTCGGGCGGGAGCGCGGCACCGAGCACCCGCGCCAGCCGCTCGGTGCGCAGGAGGAGCGTGTGATGGGCTGGATCACCGGCGTACAGATCGACCGGCGCGGCGGTCACCAGTCCGCCGGCGAGCGCGACGACCAGCGCCGCGACGCGCTCCAGCGCGCGCGGCGGGAGGGTGACGTCCACCCCCCGCTCGAACCGGTAGCTGGCGTCCGTCGACAGTCCGGCGAGGCGCCGCGTGCGGCGCGTGCGTGCCGCGTCGAAGGTGGCCACCTCGATGAAGATATCGGTCGTGGTCTCGTCGACCTCGGTGTCGCGCCCCCCCATCACGCCGGCGATCGCCACAGGCCTCACCGAGTCGGCGATGATCGTCATGTCGGGAGTGAGCGCGCGCGTCACTCCGTCGAGCGTGACGAGCGTCTCCCCCGCCTTGGCCGAACGGATCACGACGGTCTTCTCGGGGAGCTGCGTGTCGAGGTCGAACTTGCCCAGGTCGAAGGCGTGCGTCGGCTGGCCGAGCTCGTGGAGGACGTAGTTCGTGGCGTCGACGACGTTGTTGACCGAGCGCGCCCCGATCGCCGCGAGCCGCTCCTTCAGCCAGGACGGGCTCTCGCCAACCTTCACGCCGCGCACCACGACCCCCATGTAGCGCGACGCGAGCCTGGCGTCCTCCAGGTGCAGCACGATCCCGCCCGCATTGCCGGCGCGACGGAAGCGCTTCGGCTCGGGGATCGCGACGTCGCTCACGCCGATCTCGGGCAGCGCGAGCGGCCGGCCGGTGATCGCCGACAGCTCGCGCGCGACGCCGAGGTGCGAGAGCAGGTCGGGACGGTTGGGGAGCACGTCCACGACGAGTCGCGTATCGCCCACCGGCACGACACTGAGGAAGGGCGTGCCCGGCGCGGCGTCGAGATCGAGCTCCAGGATCCCTTCGTGGTCGTCGCCCAGGCCGAGCTCCCGCGCCGAGCAGAGCATCCCGTTGGAGGTCTGTCCGCGGATCTTCCGCTTCTCGATCTTCATCCCCCCGATCACGGTACCCGTGGGCGCGAAGGGATAGAGCTTGCCGGCCGTCACGTTCGGCGCGCCGCAGACGACGTCCAGCAGCTCGCCGGTGCCCACGTCCACCTTCGTGATGTGCAGGTGATCGGAATCGGGATGTGCCGCCTCTTCCACGACGCGCGCGATCACGATGGGGGCGAGATCGGCGCGCAGCGCGATCATCTCCTCCACGGTCGCCGTGTGGGCGGTGAGAAGGTCACGCAGCGCGGGCGCGGAGAGCCCGGTGCTCACGAAGGCATTGAGCCATTGGACGGAGACGTTCACTTGGCCACCTGTTCCAGGAAGCGGACGTCGGAATCGTAGAGCAGGCGGATGTCGGGGAGACCGTAGCGCTGCATCGCGATGCGGCCCGGTCCCATGCCGAAGGCCCAACCGGTATAGCGCTCGCTGTCCACCCCCGCCGCTTCGAGGACGTTGGGGTGCACCATGCCGGAGCCGAGGATCTCCATCCACCCGGTGCCCTTGCAGGCGGAGCAGCCAGTGCCCCCGCAGAGCTGGCACTCGACGTCCATTTCCGCGCTCGGCTCCGTGAAGGGGAAGAAGCTCGGGCGGAAGCGGGTGCGCGTCTGCGCACCGAAGAAGCGTCGCGCGAACAGCGTGAGGGTCGCCTTCAGGTCGACGAAGGAGATCCCCTCGTCCACGGCGAGCCCTTCGAGCTGGGCGAAGGCCGGCGCGTGCGACGCGTCGAACGGGTCGCGGCGGAACACCGTGCCGGGCGCGAGGATGCGGATGGGCGGCGCGTGGCGCTGCAGCGTGCGCACCTGCACCGGCGAGGTGTGCGTGCGCAGCAGCGCCCCCTCGCCCAGGTACAGCGTGTCGTGCATGTCCAGCGCCGGATGGTCGGGGGGGAAGTTGAGCGAGGTGAAGTTGTACCACTCCGACTCGCTCTCCGGCCCGAGAGCGACGGTGAAGCCGAGCTCGCGGAAGATCGCGACGATCTCGTCGATCACGAGGGTGACCGGGTGCTTGGCGCCCGTCCAGCGCTGGCGCGCGGGGAGGGTGAGGTCGAGCGACGGACCCGCGGCGCGCGTGGCCCGGCTCAGGGCGGCTCGGCGCTGCTCGTAGGCCTCGGTCAGCGTGTGCTTGACTTCGTTGAACCGCTTGCCCGCATCGCGTCGCGCGTCCGGCGGGAGGGTGCCCAGTGCCTTCTGGAGCGCGACGAGCCTGCCCCGCTTGTCACCGAGATACTCGATCCGGGCCTGCTCCAGCTCGTCCGGGTCGGAGGCGGCATTGAATGCCTGAGGGCCGTCGAGATGCATCTCGGCAGCGTAGCTCTCGAACTGCTCGGGTGTCGGCTTTTCTGGGAGCATCGGGTGGGCGATGAAGGGCTTGCGCGGTTGCTCGGGCGATGAAGCGCGGACGAGAGATCCCGGCGCTCGCGGCGCTCGCGCGGGATGACATGGCAACAAGAACGGCGGCGTGACCGAGGTCGCGCCGCCGCCGAGTGCCTGCAGTACGAGCCTGCTTACGCGGCGTTCAGCGCGGCGCGGACCTTGTCGGCGATCTCGCCGAACGCCTGCGGATCGCGCACGGCGATGTCGGCCAGGATCTTCCGGTCGATCTCGATGCCGGAGAGCTTGAGGCCGTTCATGAAGACGCTGTAGGACATGTCGTGCTGGCGCGCGCCCGCGTTGATGCGGACGATCCACAGATTTCGGAAATCGCGCTTCTTGTTCTTGCGGTCGCGGTAGGCGTACTTCCACCCACGCTCGACGTTCTCCTTGGCCGCCTTCCACAGCTTGGAGCGAGCGCCGAAGGCGCCCTTGGCGTGCTTGAGGATCTGCTTCTTCCGCTTGAGGCGCGGGACGTTCGATACGGCGCGTGGCATAGTCTAGCTCCTATTAAGCGGCCTGAATGAGGCGCTTGATTCGCTTCTGTTCGCCGTTCGTGGCGATGAGGCCCGCGCGGCGCAGGTTGCGCTTCCGCTTCGAGGTCTTCTTGGTGAGGATGTGGCTCTTGAAGGCCTTGTAGCGCTTCACCTTGCCGGTGCCGGTCACGCGGAACCGCTTCGCGGCGCCCTTGTGGGTCTTCATTTTAGGCATGCTACGCTCTCTTATTTGGGCGTCAGAATCATCGTCATCGACTTGCCTTCCAGCCGCCCCGCGCTCTCGATCTTCGCGATGTCGGCCAGCGAACTGCTCACCCGGTTCAGCACGTCCTGGCCGAGCTCGGGATGCGCGACCTGCCGGCCGCGGAACATCATGGTCACCTTGACCTTGTTCTTCTCTTCCAGGAACCGTCGCGCGTGCCGCGTCTTCGTCTCGAAGTCATGGTCGTCGATGCCAGGACGGTATTTCACTTCCTTGAGCTCGATGACGTGCTGCTTCTTCTTGGCCACGCGAGCCTGCTTCGCCATCTCGAACTTGTACTTGCCGTAGTCCATGATCCGGACGACGGGCGGGCGGGCGGTCGCGGCGACTTCGACGAGGTCCAACCCGGCATCTTCGGCCATCCGGAGCGCCGCGTCCACCTCGAGAATTCCGAGCTGAGAACCATCGGCGCCGATCACGCGGACCGGGCTGATACGGATCATGCGATTGACCCGCACGCGCTTCGTGGTGTCCTGAATACTCGTAACCTCTGAGAGAGAAAACGAAAAAGCGGACCTTCTGGATGAAGAGTCCGCACGACGCACGACGCCCACCTCTGGCGGGGCCGCGTGAAGATCCAGGACTCCTGCAGCACACCTCGCATCGACGCGAGGGCCAGAGGGTGGGCAGCCCTGAGGCTGCCACTTAGCTAGTTGTCAGGACGGAAGTTAGGGGGAACGGGGCGAATGTCAACCTCCAGACGTCGAACACCTCCAACGTATCGATCTCCAGCGACCCTGGCTCCGCCCCGGAGACGAATCGTGAGAGGTTGGAAGTGAGAAGTCCGAAGTCACGCCTCGGGACGCATCGGCCCGCCCGAGGCCCGACCTCTCACTTCGAACCTCGAACCTCGAACCCGAGCGTCAGAAATACGAGGTATCATCCCTCGCCCTGAATGACGTAGCCCTTCCCCTCGGCCACGACCCGCCCCCACGCCGTCGTCGCGTCGTGCTCGAACATCACCGTCCACCCCTCCGCGGCCGCCTCGGCCCACACCCGCCGCTTGGTCTCCAGCGTCACCAGCGGCTCCACGTCGTACCCCATGATCCAGGGCAGCGGCACGTGCGCCACCGTCGGCGCGAGGTCGGCCAGATAAAACAGCCGCTCGCTCCCCGACGTCACGAGGATCCCCTGATGATGCGGCGTGTGACCCGGCGTCTTCCGCAGCTCGATCCCGGACACGACCTCCCCGTCACGATCGAACAGCTCGAGCATCTCCGCCCGCTCGATCGGATCGTAGTTGTGCGGGAAGTAGCTCCCCGCAGTGCGCTCGTTCGTGTGATGCGCCCAGTCCCATTCGCCGCGGCGCGCCACGTACCGCGCGTTCGGGAAGCTCGGCACGGCCGAACCGTCC
>JBBQJC010000055.1:0-23325 GCA_038325515.1 Gemmatimonadales bacterium
TCCCTTGCAGCTGAACGCGAGCGTTGCCCAGCCACGAGCAACATGGGAACGGAAGGAGACGCCCAATGAACTGGCGACCGAAGCTTCGACACATCAACGCAATCGATTTGCGTTGATCCGGCTGTCCTGCACATGGAGGAATTCCGGAGCTATGCGCTACTCTGTTTCCGGGTGGTCGGTGCGATCCAGGGTCGCGCTCACGGCGCTCCTGGCCTCGCTCGCGTGTGACTCGGGCCCGAGAGCGGCGCCGCACGCCGCTCCACCTGCCGCGGACGACCCGCGTACGCCTGTTGTGCTCCCAGCCGATGGCCAGCAAGCGGTCCTCCGCGAGATGCGTCAGATGCTCGGCGCAATCGGTGGTGCGCTGTCGGCTGCGGCAAGAGGGGACACGAGCGCCGTGATCGCCGCGCTGGCGCCGGCTCGCAGTGCGGCCGCCGCCGACCCGGCGATCGAAGCGCTGCTGCCAACCGAATGGAAGGAACTGGCTGAACGCACGCACGGCGGCTTCGATAGCCTCACGGCAGCGGTGCGCGCCACGCGGACCGGGCCGGAGCTCAAGGACACGGTATTGGTGGGAATCGCGCGCATCAGCGGATCCTGCACCGCATGCCACGAGACATTTCGCGTCACGGTGCGGTGACGCCCGCTGGTCGCCGAGGTCGGGCTCGCGGCGCTGTTGATCCCGTGGCTCATCAGGCGTGGGTGGGATGTGAGATCCGCGGTCGGGCGCCTCACGCGGAGCACGGTCTCTTCGATGAGGGCGCCGTTTCGGTGATCAGTCTGGCGACGATCGCAGGCATAGGCCGCGCCGCCGGACTGGAGCTCGATCCCCGCCGCTTTCGTGCCAACGTCCTGCTCGAGACGGATGATCAGGAGCCATTTCGCGAGGATGAGTGGATCGGGCGAATGCTCGTCTTCGGGGACGGTGAACTCCGGCCCGCGGTGAGCGTCACCCTGCGTGATGAGCGCTGCATGATGATCAACCTCGATCCGGATACCGCCCGACAGGATGCTCGAGCACTGAAAACGGTCGTCCGCCTCAACGGGAACACCGCCGGAGTGTATGCGACAGTGGTACGAACCGGCACGATCCGCGTTGGCGACCGAGTGACCGTCGTGTCCTGAACACGCCAGTGAGGCAACAACGGAGGCCGACACTCATGACGAAACAACGGAAGGTCATCGTCCACATCGCTGCCAATGCCGACGGCTGCATCGCGCGTCCCGACGGTGATCTGGACTGGCTGACGTCGCGCCCCGCCCCCGCGGGGTTCTACGGCATGAACGCCTTCATGGAATCGATCGACACGACGGTGCTGGGCCGGAAGACGTACGAGGCGAGCCTCCGTCTGGGTGCGAAGTTCGATTCGAAGGTCCGGACCGTCGTCTTCTCCCGTCACGCGCCACCGGCCGATGCCCCGTCAGGCGTCGAATTCGTGAACGGCGCAATCGTCCCGTTCGTGCGCCGTCTTCGGCAGCAGCCTGGCAAGAACGTCTGGCTGATGGGCGGCGGCGATCTCATCGCTTCATTTCTCGATGAGGGAGCGATCGACGAGTTCATCGTCAGTGTCATCCCGGTATTCATCGGAGACGGTATTCCATTGATCGCGCGCCGCCACCGCCACACGCCATTGCAGCTGCTCTCCGTCGAGCGTTTCGACGACGGCCTGGTGCAATTACGCTATCAGGTGGAGAACGAAGCCTGAGGAGCGCGGCCCCCCCCTGACGCCAAGCGCGGGGCGGTCGGACAACCGCCCTTCCCGGATGGCTCGAGCGGAACCGCCTACAGCGGCGGCAGCGTCAGCGCGCGGTACTCGTCGGTGCGAATCGATCCGCGCACACGCCGCCGCACCCGCCTTCCCCCCTGCGCAATGGAAGTCGCCACGAGCAGCCCCGCCGACAGCGCCGTCGCCGCGAGCACCATCGCGAACGCCGTCTGCACGCCGGCGATGACGTTCCGCTCGAGCAGGCTGTTGAGGCTCTGGAAGCCCACGCTCCCCGGCACGAGCATCAGGATGGCCGGCACGAGCACGACGCTCTGCGGCCGGTCGCGCCACCGCCCCCACAGCGTGGCGGACACGCCGTCGAACAGCGCCGCCACGAAGAGGCCGACCTCCGGGCCGGCCAGTCGCACGCTGCCGCTCGCGAGCAGGTAGCTGATGCCGCACGCCACGACGATCCAGCCGGTATCGCGCCGCTCGGCCTTGAGAATGACGACGAAGCTCGCACCCGCCGCGACGATGCTCACGACGAGCGTCCACCAGGGCAGCGCGGCGGGCGCGATCTCGCGTGCGGCGCCGAACAGCAGCGTCGCCGTCCGGTTGCCGAGCGCCACGCCGAAGATCAGGCCCAGCAGGATCATGACCGCCCCCGCGAGCCGTGCCGTCCCCGACGCGAGGTGCCGCTCGGCAAGCTCGCGAACCGCGTTGGTGAGGACGAGCCCGGGGAGCAGCACGATGATCCCCGCGAGGATCGCCGTGGACGAGGCGTACGGGCCGAGCAGCGCCGCGATGCTCGTGGCGAGAAAGGCCGCCATGAATGCCGCAATTGTCTCATAGACCCGTTCCAGCGACGGCACCCGCTCGGCGGCCGACTCGAGCGAGCCGGTGACCAGGCCGAGGAGCGCGCCGACGACGATCTCGGCGATGCCGCCGCCGAGGAAGCGCGCGATCCCCGCCGAGCCCAGCCCGAACGCCAGAATCGTGGTGAGGGCGCGGTACGGCGACGGCTCCGCCTCGATGCGCTCGACGCGCTTGAGCGCCTCCGGGGTGGAGATCGCTCCGTCGAGCACGTCGTTGACGACGCGATCCAGCTTGGACAGGCGGCCGATGTTCGGTCCGGCCGGCGCCAGGCGAAGGAGGTGCGTCTCCTGCCGCTCCAGCTCCCCGAACGCACACATGATCGAGGTGGGCGTGGAGAAGAACTGCGCGTCGCCCATGCCGAGCCCGCGCGCCAGGAGGGCGAGTGAATCCTCCAGGCGCTGCGCGGTGGTGCCCGCGGTGTGGAGCGCGCGCGCCATGGTGAGCAGGAAGCGCACGTCGCGGCGGTGCGCCGCAAGCTGCAGCGCCCCGTCGCGGTCGTCGGGAAGGGCGGTGGGGAGGGGGACGCCGGAGTCCGGAGGCATGCCCAAAAGTGTATGCGCGCGGCAGCGGAGCGGAACCACGGGGGCTCGCGATCGGTCACCGGGGTGCCGTCAGCGAGCCCTCCCGCTCCGGCGGACGGGACCCGTCGGCCGGCGCTCCGGGCTGCATGTTGCGGCTGCGCCAGAGCGAGATCAGGATCGAGCCACCGATCAGCCCGCCCACCACCAGGAGCGACGCCGCCACCGGCACGGTGATCAGGTCGACGAGCATCATCCTCGCTCCGACGAACACCAGCGTCGCCGCCAGTCCGTACTTCAGGAAGGTGAAGCGATGGAGGATCCCCGCCAGCAGGAAGTACATGGCGCGCAGCCCGAGGATGGCGAAGACGTTCGCCGTATAGACGAGGAAGGGCTCGCGCGTCACGGAGAAGATCGCCGGGATGGAATCGATGGCGAACAGCAGGTCGGTGGCCTCAACGATGATGAGGACGAGCAGCAGGGGCGTCGCCACCCATCTGCCCCCCGCCTTCACCCAGAAGCGTTGCCCGTGGTACTGATCCGTCAGGGGCAGCAGCCGGCGCGCCAACCGGATCAGTGGATTGGCGGACGGGTCGTAGGCCTGCGCGCGAAGCGCGAGCTTCACGCCCGTGAGCAGGAGAATCGCGCCGAACAGGTAGATGGTCCAGTGGAAGCGCTCCAGCATGAACGCCCCGCCCGCGATGAACAGCGCGCGCATCACGAGCGCGCCGAGCACGCCCCAGAAGAGCACGCGATGCTGGTACGCGGCGGGCACCGAGAAGTAGGAGAACACCACCGCGAAGACGAACACGTTGTCGACGGACAGCGACTTCTCGATCAGATACCCGGTGAGGAACTGGAGCGCCGGTCCGCTCCCCCACACGACCTGGAGCCCCAGGGCGAACGCCAGCGCAAGCGCTACCCACACGACGCTCCAGATGGCGGCCTCGCGCACGGAGACTTCGTGCGCCTTGCGGTGCACGACGCCGAGATCGAGCGCCAGCATGCCGAGCACGAAGGCGTTGAACAGGATCCAGAACCAGACGGTGATCTCCATGTCTCGCTCACTTCAGGGGAAGGACGTGTCGAGCGGGGCGGCCGGTGCGAGCCGTGCTGCGGGTGGCGGAACGACGTGGGTCACGCGACGCGCATGACACCATTCACGCGATGCGAAGCCGGGCTGGCCGCCAGCGGAATCGCGCGGGCCATGGCGTCCAGCCGCACCAGCGCGCGCGCCAGCCCGTCGGGCCGGCCGGCGATGGACGCGCCGAGGGCGTCGGCGCGGAACTCGCGCTGCCGGCTGATCGTGAGCTGGATGAGCATGGCGGCCAGCGGCGCGACGATCAGCGGGACGAGCTGGCCCACCCAGCTCCGCTCCCCGTCCTCGTCCCGCGTGCCGAGGAGAGGCGAGAACAGCGCGATGTTGCCAAGGTTGCTCACCGCGCCGGCGAGCGTGGCGACGATGGTCATGAGCAGCATGTCGCCCTGCTTGATGTGCGCGAGCTCGTGCGCGATCACTCCTTCGAGCTCCTCGCGCTCCATCGACGCCAGCAGTCCCTCCGTGACACAGACGACGGCGGCCCGCTCGCCCCGACCCGTGGCGAACGTGTTGGGCTGGGCGTGGGGCGCTATCGCGACCGCCGGCATCGCCAGCCCCGCGCGGCGGCGCAGCCGGTCCACCATCGCGATCAGTGCCGGCGCCTCCGCCTCGGTCACGACGCGCGCGCCGAACATCCGCAGCACGAGGGTGGACGACCACACGTACATCGCCACGTTCGTGGCGGCGGCCAGCCCGAGCGCCACGAGCAGGCCCGTGGGGCCCGCCACCGCGTGACCGGCCGCGCCGAACAGCGCGGCGAGGCCCGCCATCAGCAGGGCGACCTTGGTGGTGCTCCGGAACGCGGTGAGCGACGTCATGATCCTCTCCTCCCTCTTCTCTCCATCGGGTCACGGGCCGCGGCGGGCTGCCGCCGGCCACGATCGAAGGATGGCGGAACCCCGGTCGGCGCACAAATTCAATGTTTGAGCGAAATCAGCACGGATTCTCTATGGATCGGCAGCAGCGTGGGGGACGCGGCATGAAGACCATCGTACCCGGACCGGCAGGAGCCGCAAGCAGATCTCCGTCGCGCGCGGCCGTCCCGCGTAGCCGTCAGTCAAACGCCGTCATCCACGCCCTCACCAAACCGGATACAATCCGCTGCGTCGGTGGTCGCGCGCCACGCGGACCTCAGCGATGGAGTCCACGTGGACCGTATGCCATTCCAGGTGCCGCTGTCCGCCACCACGTACATGCTACCGCTGGACGCCCGTCTCAAAGCAGCATCCGATAGCTGCGGTTGGCAGCTACCAACCGCCCCCGCCGGAGGACGCGATGGCCTGGCTCAACTACCATCACCTGCTGTACTTCTGGACCGTGGCGCGCGAGGGGAGCATCGCGCGGGCGTGCGAGGTGCTCCATCTCACCCAGCCCGCCGTGAGCGCTCAGCTCCGCACGCTCGAAGCGGCACTCGGCGAGCGGCTCTTCGAGCGGCGCGGCCGGAGTCTCGTCCTCACCGATACCGGCCGCCTCGTGTATCGCTACGCCGACGAGATCTTCACCCTCGGGCGCGAGCTGCAGGAAACCCTCGCCGGCCGGCCGGCGGGGCGGCCCATGCGCGTGGTCGTCGGTGTGGTGGACGCGATGCCGAAGCTCGTGGCGTACCGGCTGCTCGAGCCCATCCTCCACGCGAAGGAGCCGATGCAGATGGTCCTGCGGGAAGGACCGTTCGAGCGGCTGCTCGCGGACCTGGCGGTGCACGCCGTGGACGTCGTGCTGAGCGATGCGCCAGTGCCGTCATCACTGCGGATCAAGGCGTTCAACCACCTGCTCGGCGAATGCAGCATCAGCATCTTCGGCACCGCGGAGCTGGTGACGGCGCGGCGGCGGCGCTTTCCGCAGAGCCTGCACGACGCCCCCTTCCTCCTTCCCCTGGAGGGCACCACGCTTCGACGCTCCCTTGACGACTGGTTCGCCGAGCTCGGCATCCGCCCGCACTGCGCGGCGGAGATCGAGGACAGCGCCCTCCTCAAGGTGTTCGGCCAGGCGGGCGTGGGGCTGTTCGCCGCACCCACCGCGGTGGAGCGGGAGGTGCGGCGGCAGTACGGCGTGCGATTGGCCGGCCGCGTGGAGTCGATCCGCGAACGCTTCTACGCCATCTCGGTGGAGCGTCGCATCCGGCACCCCGCCGTGCAGCTCATGTCCAGCGTTGCGCAGCGCGACGTGTTCGCGTGACGAACGCGGGTGGGCGACCGCGCGACGAGAGCCGCCCGCGAAGCGCGCGAAGCATGCGCGAGGTCGCCTCCCCCACGGTGGTGCCACTCGCGTGGAAGTGTCCCGTGAACCGCGCCCCGGCGCCCGGGGAGTACACGTGCGCGCGCACGAACGGCTCGCGGCGCGCTGCCTCGGCCGCGGAGGACAGTGCGCGTCCGTCGCCATCGCGGATCACGAGCCCCGCGGCGGGCTGCACGATCTCGGTGGATCCCAGTCGCAATCCGGTGATGCAGCGGATGGCCTGCTCGAACTGGTCGGTCGCGCAGGCCGATTCGGTGGCGTTGTACGTGGGGTGCGGGCACGGTACCAGCTCGTTCACCACGAGCCGGCCATCGCGGAGCAGGAACAGCTCCACCGCCAGCAGTCCGTGAACGTCGAGCCGCCGCGCGACGAATGCGGCGAGCCGCTCGGCGCGCGCCGCGATCTGGGCGGGGATGTCGGCGGGAAGCACCGTCCACGCCAGCTCGCCGTGATCGCGGGCGCTGCGCGCGCACGGGTACGACACGACCTCTCCCGTACGGTCGCGCGCCACCAGAGCGGAAAGCTCCATGTCGATGGACGCGGCGGACTCCACGATGGTCGGCATGCCGCGCATCGCCGTCCAGGCGCTCGCCGCCTCCGCCGCGCTCGTTACCCACAACGGACGCAGGTCGGCGCGGCGGCGCAGCTGTGGCTTCACCACGCACGGCGTGCCCAGCGTCTCGAACGACGCGACGAGCTCCTCGCGGCTGGCGGCGGTGCGCCACGGCAGCACGTGGAATCCCGCCGACTCGAGCCACCGCCGCTCCCGCTCGCGATGCTGCATCAGCTCGATCGACTCCAGCGACGGGAGCAGTGGCGCCCGCAGCGACAGGCTCTCCAGCACGTGCCGCGGCACGTCCTCGGAGGAGATCGTCAGCACGTCGCAGCCATGGGCGGTGGCCAGCGCAGCCAGCAGGTCGTTCCGGTCGCCGGCCGGTCGCGATACCGCGCGTCCGGCGACGAGCATCGGATCGGGATACACGATCCGGGCGTGGAAGCCGAGTCCCGTCGCCGCCTGCGCGAGCATGCGGCCCGCGAATCCTCCGCCGAGGATGCCGATGGTACCGCCCCGTGGGACGTGCGTGTCGTTCGAGCGCATTGCCATTCCTCCCTGGTCGCGCGCCTCTGCGCGCCGCCGCAGCGCCTTCGCAGGCCGCGCGTCGTGCGCAGCGAGGAAGGCGACAATGACAGCATGTCGCCGCGGGGGCGTGCACACAATTGCAATGATTGGAGGTACGACGATCAGAAATTCTATGGAAGGCCCGAGTGCGAGAGGAGAGCCCGCTGACCTCAACCGATGCCAGTGGCCGTCGGTTCAGCGAGCAGCGCAGCCGTCAGTCGAACGTCGTCACCGACGCCCTCATCGAACCGGATGCCATCCGCCGAGTCGGTGCTCGCGCGTGACGTGGACCCCGCGAGGGAGTCCACGTGGGCAGTATGCCATTCCCGGTACCGAAGTCGGATCCGCGTACATGCTACCGCCCGTAGCGCAGCTCTGTTGGGTTATGGCCGCCCCGGCAGCTGAATGAACGGCGTCCCGCCCCCGCTGACCTGCGGCAGCTTGCCGTCCCACTTCTTCGTGATCTCGTACTGCACCAGGGTCGGCGTGATGCTCCGCGACAGCAGCTCGTTCGCCCGCGCCTGCGCTTCCGCCTCGGCGGTGATCGCCTTGGCGCGGCCGGCCGCCTTGATCGAGTCGCCCTGCGCGTTGAACGTGTTCTTCTGCAGCTCGTTCTGCGCCGTGAGCGCCTGCTGCTGCATGACGTTCTTCTGGTTGATGGCCTCCATCACCGCCGCTGGCGCGCGCAGCTCGTTGATGGTGAACTGCTTCACGTCGAAGCCGAAGGGCGCCAGGCGCTGCTGGATCAGCGTCCGCACGCGATTGGTGGCCTCCGCCTTCTTCGGGCCGATCACGTCCGCTACAGGCTCCGTCCCGACGATCTCCTGCAGCGCCTGCCGGATCGTCTGCTTCACGAAGCCGTGCGTGATAGCGTTGATGTCGGTGCGGAAGGTCGTGTAGAGGCGCGGCGTCTGCGACTGGTCGAGCTGGAAGGAGAGCGAGACGTCGAGCGAGAGCGGCTGTCCCTCCACGCTGTTGACGTTGATCTCGTCGTTGGTGGCCGAGCCGTCGGTGCTGCTGCGCGCCAGCACGATCGTCTTCAGGAACACCGGATACTCCTCGATGCCCGTGACGAAGGGCAGGCGCGCGTGCACGCCGGGACCGAGCGGCACGTTGTCCACGCCGCCGCCGGCGCGGTGGATCACGATGCCGACGTAGCCCGGGTTCACGTACGTGAAGGTGGAGGGCAGCAGCACGAGCATCACCACCAGCGCGCCGACCGCGGTGAGGATGCGTCTGAGTCTCCGCTGCGAGGCCGCGTCGAAGTCCAGCGTGGAGCC
This sequence comes from Gemmatimonadales bacterium, assembly GCA_038325515.1. GTDB lineage: Bacteria > Gemmatimonadota > Gemmatimonadetes > Gemmatimonadales > Gemmatimonadaceae > AG11. Next base: position 8,835 of record JBBQJC010000055.1, read on the forward strand.
GGTCATGTGAAAGTCTCCTGGTAGCAGTCGGGGCACACTCGCTCACCATTCGCGAGCAGCACCAGCCTGTCCTGTGATTGTGGGCCGTGGATGGGGCATGTCAGCGCCGACGAGCGCTCGATCCGCCGGCGGTTGCGTGCCTGGCGGAGCCTGACCCCCGCCGGGGTGAAGGCGAGAATCACCCACGAAACGAGGGCGACCCCCGTCGCGACCAGCGCGACGAACAGTACGCCCTCGATGATTATGGCACCCATTGGCGGCACGTCTCCTGTGTAGGTAACTCGTACGGCAATGTACGATCGCGGGTTTCGGGGCGTCAGCATGGGATCCCGCATCCCGTGCTCCGGCCTTTGCATTGTCGGCCAGCCGTGGCGGCCGTATACTGGGCCAGGGGAGGACGACGTGCGCATCGCCCGGTCGGTTGGCCTGATGGGCATTCTGGCGGCGGTCGAGCTGCTCGCTGTCGCGTGCCACTCGGACAGCGGATGCATCGTGATCGGGGTGGGCAGCTGCGAGCCGCTCGGCAATGGGCCAGCGAGCTTCGTCGTCGGCTTTCCCGCGGCGAAGGTCGATCTCGGCAGTAGCGGGTCGGGCTATCGCGGCGTGCTGCACGTCGGGGATACCGTGGTCTTTCGTCTCGTGCGCGACGCGCACGGGGAGGTCATCACGGCAAGGGACACGATTCGCGCGGTGGCGTGGGCGCTGACCGACAGTACCGCCGCGCGCATCATCGGCGCTGCCGACGGCAGCGGGCTGCTCGTGACGATCGCGCCGGGTGTCGTCGGAGCTGTCAGGGCGAACGGCCTGCAGTCCGATGCGTATGCCTGCGAGCCGCTGAACGGCGCATCTACCTGTTTGCGCGTCAGCGTCATCGACGTCGTGCGCTGACCACCGGGAGAGCCATGCACCTGCGCCGCCGAGGTCCGGTCGTCCCCCTTCCCGATGCGTATTCGCGCGTCACCAATCCGGAACGCTTTCTGCCGCTGCTGGAGCACGCCGGCGCGGTCTGCGCGCGATTGCACGCGACCTACGACGTGACGGCGACCGAGGCGTTCGCGCTGCTGCCCCATCTCATATGGCAGGTGGAGCATGAGCGGCCGCCGGTGACGCTGACGCCCGCCACTCCGACGGCGGCGACATTGCGGTTCGCGTTCACGACCTTTCCCAGCGTGATCGTGCGATATGGTCGCTGGCACGCGGCGCCCTTCCCGTCGTGCGGGTGCGATGCGTGCGGTGCGACCGCAGAAGGCGAGATCGAGCGGCTCGACGCGCTGGTCGACGGCGTGGTGGGGGGGCGGCTCACCGAGGAGCTACGCGTGCCGCTGCTGGGGCGCGCTCGGCTCAGCTATCGATTCGGCGGGGAGGAGGGCGCTCCGGGGTTGCGGCAGGAAGGGTGGGCCAGCGTCACTCGCGCGGTTGCCCGCTCGCTCGGGCGCGTGGGGCCGCGGCGCATCGAGTGGGCGCCATGGGCTCGGCGGCAGAAACCGTAATCTGGAAGACTGGCACTCGTCCGGGACGCCCCCTTTCCCGGCCACTGGCAGGCGATAGATTCCGATATCGTTGTACGATACCCAGATCGATGGAGGAACCGTGGACGTTGTGACGATTTCCCCCAAGTTTCAGGTCGTCATTCCCCGAGAAATTCGTGAGCGGCTCGGCCTGGAAGCGGGTCAGAAGGTCCAGGCGCTCGCGTACGAGAATCGGATCGAGTTCATCCCCGTCCGCTCGCTGAAGCACATGCGCGGCTTCCTGAAGGGGATCGATACGGCCGTGCGCCGCGAGCGCGATCGGGTATGATCGCTCCGGCGAAGCGCTCCGGTCCCAACGTCGTGGATTCGTCGGCGTGGCTGGAGTATTTCGCCGATGGCGGCGGCGCGTCGCATTTCGCGCGGGCCATCGAGGCCGTGGAGCGCCTGGTCGTCCCGGCGATCTGCCTGGTGGAAGTGTTCAAGAGCGTACTGCGGCAGCGCGGAGAGAGCGATGCGCTCCAGGCGGCGGCGCTGATGCAGCAGGGAACCGTGGTCGAGCTCGACGCCACTCTGGCCCTTTCCGCCGCCACGCTGGGACTGGCGCACAGGCTGCCGTTGGCTGACAGCGTGGTGTACGCGACAGCGCTGCGCGTGGGCGGGGTGGTATGGACGCAGGACGCCGACTTCGAGGGACTGCCAGAGGTGGAGTACTTTCCGAAGTCAGCCAACAAGTCCTGAGGAGAGGGCGGATTCAGGAACTACCACACGGCTACGGCGTCGCCGTGACCCGCGCCAGCGCATCCTTCGCCTTCTGGTCGGACGGATTCATCGTCAGCGACATCCGCAGCTCCGCCGCCGCGCCGGCCCGGTCGCCCGTGCGCTCCAGCAGGATGCCCAGCCAGTAGGGAACCCCGCTCGCGCCGAAGCGAGTCGCGGCGGGCCGCTCCAGCGTACGCGCCCGCCGCAGCGCCGCCATTCCCTCCTCGACGTGCTCGCCCGAAAGCCCGGCCACGCGGCCGATGTGATACAGCGCGAGATAGTCCGCCGGCATCGCCTTGAGACGGGCGCTCGCCGCCCTGTAAGCCTCGGCGTACCGCTGCTGCGCCTCGAGCGTCACGACCCAGGCCTCGAAGCCGCGGCCATCGTTCTCGCCGGGCCGCGCGGCCGCCTCGGCATAGTAGCGCTCGGCCAGCGCGAGATCCTTGTGCCGCTCGGCCAGTGAGCCGAGCAGCAGTGCGCCACGGTACGGGTCGATCGCGCGGACCTGCTGCGCCATCGCCGTCGCCCTCTCGGCGCTTCCCCCGACGATGCCCGGTGCCTGGTCGAAGTAGCCGGCGAGGTACTCGCGTGATTCGATGTCGCGCGGGTCGAGCGCGGCGGCGCGCAGCCACGCGTCGCGGGCCCGCGGGGCAAGCCTCGCCTTCCGGAAGATGTTGGCCGTGAAGGCCTGGTTGATGTACGCATTGCCGAGCCAGAGCTGCGTGCGGGCGTCGGAGGGGTTGAGCGCGGCGGCGCGCTCGAACGCCGTCGCGGCGGCGTCGAAGTTCTTCGCGTCGAAGGCCGTCTTCCCGGCGTCGAAGGCGCGGCGGGCCTCGGCGAGGGAGTCGTTGGCTACGGCGGCTGCCGGCGAGAGCTGTGGACTCAGGGTGACGCCGGCCCATGCGGGTCGCGACGCGAGCGGCAGCATCAGCGCGCAAATCGCGATGAGGAGTGCGACGCCATCACGTCCTCGGGGAAGCAGGGGGAGCGTCTGCACGAGGGAACCCTCTCGCAGGGTGAGCCCTGCGCGAATCGGTGACGCCGCCGTGTGGGCTCCGGCGGCCTGACCGGCGTCGATCGCCGGAATGCTTCCCTGCGCCCGCTCCAGCTGGCTGTACACCGGGTAGCGGGGATGTTCCGTGCGCTTGGCGCGGGGTTCCCATAGATGGCACAGGGCGGGCGATGCGGGAGATCGTGCCCGTCGGTGTGCGCGCGCGAGCGGGCGCGGTGCGTTACGAGTGTCGTTCCGCCGCGTGATGGGCATTTGCCGGTGTGAAAGGCTGTTGACGGACAGGGGAGCGCTTTGAGGCACGGCGAGACGCAATCGACCGACAGCGGAACGAGAGCACCTGCATCTTGCGGGACCGGACGCCAACGAGCGCCGAGGAGGCGTTCATCGGCGCGCGACGAGCTTCACGCGTTGCGTGGACGACTGCTCGAGGTGGGGGGCGTGCGTGAGACAGTGCCGGGCCGGCCTCGCGCGCGAGCGAGCGAAGCGGTGTCTGACACACCGGCGGCCCTCCGGGAAGCTGACTATCCCTGACACGAACACGCCACGGAGCGCGATGCCAGATCGCCCACACGACGTTTCCCAGACGATGCTGGACGTCGAGTCGTAGTAGCCGACGAATTGCTCACGCGACTCCACGTCGCGCGGATCGAGCGCGGCGGCGAGCTCGCACGCCGTTGCGGCGACGTCGGACTTCTTCGCGCCGAGCGCAGCACTCCCGGCGCAGGAGGAGCAGCGCACGTCGGCGAGGGTATCGCCCGCCGGAACGGCGCGAGCCGGAACTGCGCGTAGCGCAGGCGCCGCCGCACGCACGAGCCGCACACGATCGCCGGCCGAGGCGCGCCGGCGGCGACGAGGAGGGGCACCGGGGCCCGCCGGAGGCGGAACGACGCGGAGGTCTGCACGCGCGCGCCTCACGAGAAGTGAGGCATGCGCGCGCAACGGTCGCGGTGCGCGGCGCGCACCTGCAGCACAGCTCCGTCGATCGGGACGTCCCACGGCGCAAGCCGCCCCATTGCGGCCGCGAGCGGACTCCACGCGCGTGGGAGCTGTACCAGCGCCTGCCCGGCACGTGCCGGCGACGGTCGCGGCCGGTCCTCAGTCCAGCGCGGCCGAAGGCGGAGGTAGGAGACATGACACATCGCCGAGATGACGAGCCGCGACGCCGAGATCATCTGAATGTCTGGAGAGATCGCTGGACACGCCGCCGCGATCACCTGCACCAGCGCCGACCGTGGAGGTACGTCTGCGGAGCACGCGGCTACCACCGGTGCTGCGAGTGCGGTCGTCGGGCCAGCAGTGCCGCGCTCCGCCGCGGAGCGAGAGGATACCAGCGCGCGGCGATCTCCCTCGCCGCGCGCGCGACCGGATCGCCCGACGGGCATGGAGGCAACACGCGCGATCCGGCGCGCTCATCGCCGAGGTGAGGTCCATCGCCGCGAAGCGAAGCTCCCGCGCCGAAGAGGCGGCGTCCTCGTGACGTGGATCTCGCGAGTAACGCAGACGAGCGGAGCTCACTCACTGGAGAGGGAAGGGACACCGAGCATGCACGGACTTCGTGGCCGGCGGCGTGGGGTTGCGCCACCAGCGGGATAACAGCTTCCTCGTCGCCGAGGAAGGTGCCGCCAGCGCCGAGGATGCCGCCCCCATCGCCGAGACGAAAGACCTCGACGCCGAGGAAGCCGCCCTCTCGATCGAGGGCACCCGCCTCATTCCGAGCAGACGTGCCCTCCTCGGGGAGCACGATGCCACCAGTGCAGAGCACGACGCCATCAGCGCAGAGCACGACGCCACCGTCCGGCGCGCTGCTGTACACGCTGGAGGTAGCGGAAGTTACGCACCACGCAAGCTCACCATCGCAGGCGCAGACGCGGGACATGTCGCGCAGCGAACTGTCCTAGTCGAGCTCCGCGCGGGAATGTCCGGCAGGACGGTGGGAGGAGCAGACGGGCGTCGCGGATCGACGGCGCGCGCCACCGGATAGCTTTGCATATCGACGATACCTGCGAGGGCACGACCATACTGGCCCGTTCTGGACCCGCAAGCGAGCGCAGTCGGAACGTTCGCACCGAGGAATTAAGCTTCCGGTCTCTCTGTCTGAGAAACCTCTCATGATGCGTAGCGACTAGCCGGCCTTGCCGAATGCGTTACGCGAAATAGAGTTGGCAGGCCCACCGCACGCTGTGTCGCTCTCCATCCCGCCATGATTGATTTGACCTTCTGGGGCAAGGCGCAGCCGTCGAACGCTGACCCCGATGCGCCGGGCAGTCATCCGCTCGCCTATCACTCGCTCGATGTCGCCGCCTGCGCCAGAGAGATCCTCTCGGCACGGCCGCGTGTGCGCGCTGCGGCTGCGAGGCTCCTGGAGCTCGACGAGGATGCCGCCGGAGAGCTACTCGTAGCGCTGATCGCGCTGCACGATCTCGGAAAATGCGCACCGAAGTTCCAGATGAAGGCACCCGAGCACTGGCCCGCCGCGCTCGGACCCTGCGATGCCCTGGGTGTCCACAAGGGACATCACACCAAGGATGGTCTCACACTCTGGGAGGCGAAGCTCGAAGCCATCGCACGACCTCGTCTGTGGCCAGGAGGTGGAAACGCCCTGCGTGCGCTGGCTCCAGCGATCTTTGGCCATCACGGGTATCCGGTGGGTGCGCCGAACGGCCCAACGGCCTCGCAGGCTCTTGGACGCACTGGGCTCTCGGAGGCGCTCGTGCATGCGGACGCCATGCTCCAACTGCTCCACCCTGAGCCTCTCGCGGCGAATGATCTCACGATGGAGCGTGCGGCTCTGGCCAGCTGGTGGGTTGCCGGTCTCACGACGCTCGCGGACTGGGTGGGATCGAATCAGGAGTGGTTCCCGTACGTCGCGCCACTTAACGACGATCCGACGCTGACAGTCTACTGGGCTCTTGCCGGTGAACGTGCGGTCCGGGCCGTCCGCGAAGCCGGGCTCGTCGCGCCACGGGTCGCGCCGCTGCGCCAATTTTCCGAGATCGCGGGACAGGCGTCTCCGACGCCGACTCAGCGATGGGCGGAAACCACCGAGCTGCCCGGTGGGCCCCTCCTCGCCATCATCGAGGACGTGACGGGCGCCGGGAAGACGGAGGCGGCGCAGATGCTTGTCCATCGCCTCATGTCCGACGGGCGCGCGAGCGGCGCCTATTGGGCGATGCCCACGCAGGCGACCGCGAATGCAATGTATGCTCGCCAGCGTGAGCTCTTCGCCGCGCTGTACGAACCGTGCGGCGATCGGTTGCCCTCGCTTGTGCTGGCCCACGGCCAGCAGCGGCTGCATCCCGGCTTTCGAGCCACCGTCCTCGGCCTATCGGGCACTGGGCAAGCAGCAAAGGCTGCAGGTACTGCGCAGGACGAGGACATGCCGTCCAGCGCTTCGTGCACTGCCTTTCTGGCCGACGACCGGCGCGTGGCGTTGCTCGCGGACATCGGAGCGGGCACAGTGGATCAGGCCCTGCTCGGAGTCCTCCCGTCGCGCTTCAACACGCTGCGGCTCTTCGCGCTCGCGGACAAAGTGCTCGTCATCGACGAGGCGCACGCGTTCGACGCGTACATGGGCGTGGAGGTACAGGAGCTGCTCCGCTTCCACGTCGCGCTCGGCGGAAGCGCGGTCGTGCTCTCGGCCACGCTCTCCAGCGAGCAGCGCGAACGCATGGTTGCGGCATGGATGGACGGAACGAATGGCGGCCGTCGTCTGGGCGCCGGGGCAAGTCGCACGAAGTCGGTGGAGTACCCACTGGCGACTGTCGTGAGCGGGGGAGACGTGCCGGTGCGAGAGGAGGCTCTGCAGGCGGCGTCGTGGTCACACCGCACAGTGCGTGTGAGGATGGTGCACAGTGTCGATGGCGCCGTGGAGCACGTGGTTGCGGAGCACGGGCGGGGAGCCGCTGTCGCCTGGGTGAGGAATACCGTTGATGACTGTCTCGCCGCGGCCGAGATGTTGCGCGCCCGCGGGGTAGCGCCGCTGATCTTTCATGCGCGGTTCGCGCAGGGCGATCGCCAGGAGCGCGAGCGGCAGGTGCTCGCCCTGTTTGGCAAGGGAGCGTCAAGGGAGGATCGGCGCGGCAGGGTGCTCGTCGCCACCCAGGTGATCGAACAATCGCTCGACCTCGACTTCGATGCGATGGTCAGCGATCTGGCACCGATCGATTTCCTCGTGCAGCGCGCGGGGAGGCTCTGGCGGCACGCGGAGCGCGATGACGAGCGGCCGCTCCCTGAGGGCGAACGCGAGCTCGTTGTATTGGCCCCGGTGTTCTCGGAGCAGCCATCGTCGGAGTGGCTCGGCGGGCCATTCGCCGGAACGGCCTACGTCTACGGCAACAGCGGCGTGCTCTGGCGGACAGTAAAGGTGCTGAGCAGCGAGCTGGCCATCCGGACCCCGCAGGGGATGCGCGCCCTGATCGGTGCCGTCTACGACGACGACGAGGTGCCGGACTCATTGTTGGCCGCGGCCCAGCGAGCGGAGGGGAAGGAGAGCGCTTTCGCGGCGACGGCGAACTACGCGACGCTGAAGGTGAGCGCGGGCTACGACGCGAGCCAGCACGGGTGGCTGAGCGACATACGTGCGCCGACGCGACTGGGGGACGAGCAGACCATCGTCCGGCTCGCGCGAGTGATGCCGGACGGGAGCCTGGCGCCCTGGATTGAGACGGAGAGCGAGCCGTGGAAGGCGTGGGCGCTGTCCGAGGTGCGGCTGTCGCGCTGGAAGGTGCCGCGCGGGGCGACGGCGGAGCCGAGGTACGACGCGGCGATCGCGGCGGTGAGAGCTGGGTGGGGAAAGTGGGAGCAGGATCGGCCGGTGCTGCCGCTTGTCGAGGCCAGCGCCGGCGTTTTCGACGGTGTTCTTGCCGCTGCCGATTCCGCCGCAGGACGCCGGCTCTATTACGATCAAGCCCGCGGAATCCTCTTCCAGCCGCCGGAGTGCTAACGCACCGGAGGTTCCCTTCGGCGGATGAAGCGTCCAAAGCTCGCGTCAGATGTCTGTCGAGTGAGTCACCCAAATCCCGCATCGATGACCTACGATCTCAGGAGTGAGCCATGGATTCCATGGCGCCGACGGAGCGAGCTGGTGGAATGGGGTCCGCCGAGCATGCTCGTCAGCCAGATCGATGACGACCCGGTCGTAGCGATCGCTGCGCTGCGGCCGGACTTCGACGGAGCGTTGCAGGAGTTTCTCATCGGCCTGATGACCGTCGCGCTAATGCCGGAGGACGAGGCGGACTGGCGGGCGCGCTGGGATACTCCGCCAAGCGTGGACGAGCTGCAGGCCGCACTGGACGGGTTGCCGGCGGCATTCGACCTGGATGGCGAAGGTGCGAGATTCCTGCAGGACCTCTCCATCGCTGACCTCGCGGACGGCGAGCCGGGAGCCATCGAGAAGCTGCTCATCGAAACGCCGGGCGATCAGACGAGGATCCTGAACAAGGACCTCTTCGTCAAGCGCGAGCGCGTCGAGCGCCTCGGGCGGCCCGCCGCGGCGATGGCGCTGCTCACGCTGCAGACCTATGCGCCCTCCGGCGGACAGGGACACCGCACCTCGATGCGCGGGGGAGGACCCCTCACGACGCTCGTCGATCCCCGGGTCGATCGCGCCGGCAACGAGCGCGCGAACCAGTTGCCACTCTGGCAGAAGATCTGGGCCAACGTCGAGACGCGCGACGCTTGGCTCGAGCGTGCCCCGGAAGGCGGATCCGTCTCGGTCGACACAGCCTTTCCCTGGTTGGCTCCAACGCGCACATCGGAAAAGGGTAGCGTCGGCACCACGCCTTCTTACGCGCACCCGCTGCAGGCCTACTTCGGCATGCCTCGACGCGTACGCCTCGAGTTTGGTGGGGCAGGGCGGTGTGACTTCACGGGCCAGGACGACAGCGCCACCGTGACCGGTTATCGTGCGCGGAACTACGGCGTTCAGTACGTCGCCTGGCGGCATCCCCTCTCCCCCTATTACCGGCAGAAGTCTGGTGAGGAATGGCTCCCGGTGCATGCCCAGCCCGGCGGAATCGGCTGGCGTGATTGGATCGCGTTGGCGCTGCGCGCGCCAGTCGCGGGTCTACGCGAGCCGGCGGCCACTGGCAGCAACTTCCACCGGCGCGGTCGTGCATTGGGAATGCGCGACGTCCGACTGCACGCGTTCGGATTCGATATGGACAACATGAAGGCGCGTGGGTGGACGGACGCCCTCCTGCCCGCGTTTGCGCTCGGCGAGGAGCAGCAAACGCTGTTGTACGGGCTTGCCACATCCGTGGCAGACGCGACCGGCATCGCCGCGTCCGCACTTCTTGGCTCGGTCAAGGCAGCGCTCTTTCAGAGCGCGGAGGACGCGAAGGGCGATCTCAATCAGGTGCGCGCTGATCTGTGGGATGCTACGGAACAGGCGTTCTACGCCGCCATCGCTGCCGTCGCGGACGCTGCGCTGGACGAGGAGCGCGCCGAAGTCGCTGTCGCCGAGCGGCGAGCGGCGTTCCACCCAATCCTCGTCAGCCGAGCCACCGAGGTCTTCGACCGATGGTGCCCTGCGGCTGGGCTGTCCCCCCAGGCGATGCGGCGTCACGTGGCGGCGCGCTACAACCTGCTGACCACGCTCGGCGGATACTCGAAGCTGGGTGAGAAGATGTTCGAATCCCTGCAGCTTCCCCTCCCGGGAGGCGGGCAGGTGGCGCGGAAGAAAGCACGATCACGAAAGGAGGTTGCGAGATGAGCGATAGCGTGTCCGGTGCTCCGCCGGCGGCGGGGGTGTCCACGAGAGCTCGGGAAGATCGCGGCGCACGGGCGCTCGCCTGGTGGCGCAGGCTCGTGGATCCACAGCTCGGTGATCCGGGTAGCCGCGCACGATTGCGGCGGGCGCGCAGTTCGTTCGAGGCGCTCAATGTGCGCGCGGGTGTCGTCCTGGCCAATCGCCTGGGTGCCGCACATGCCGGGGCGCCCGACCAGCGCACCCGAGATGTTCTCGACCTGGCGCGCGTCCTGGCGCATGTGAGGGAGCACGATCCGGCTCATCGACCCATGCAGGCCGCGGGATGGAAGCGCTTCGCCGGGGATCGCAGGGAGAGCGACGCCGGCGAGGATCGTCCGTCGCTCAGCGAGGCGCGCTTTCGCCGCCTCTACGAAACCGGCGACGGCGAGGAGAAGGTCGCCGCGTTCACGCGGCTCGTCGCCATCCTGAACGGCGCCGTGAAGGTCGATACGCTGGCCAACGATTTCCTGCTCTGGAACCACCCGGCTTTCGGCGATGGGGTGCGGGAGCGCTGGGCGTTCGACTACTACAACGCCTCCAGCGCGTCGCCAGCGGCACCACGCCCCGAAAGCCATTCATACACCACTACCGACGACGAGGACGCCGAATGACGACCTTCCTGCAGCTTCATCTGCTCACCGCCTATCCCCCGTCGAATCTGAACCGCGACGACACCGGGCGACCCAAGACCGCGACGTTCGGCGGCGAGCCGCGACTTCGCGTCTCGTCCCAGAGCCTGAAGCGAGCATGGCGCACCTCGAGTGTCTTCTCCGAGCGACTCGGGGCTCGCGTGGGAAAGCGTACCCAGCGCCTGGGCGAGCAGGTGAAGGCGCGGCTCGAGGCGGGAGGCATGAGCGAAGCGGATGCAACGTCGACGGCACGCAAGATCGCCGAGGTCTTCGGCAAGGGAGTCGACAAGACGGACAAGCACCCCACGTACATCAAGCAGCTCGCCTTCGTGGCGCCCGAGGAGTTCGAGCGTGCCTTCGCGATGGCGGATCGCGCCATCGCCGGCGAGGACATCAAGGCTGAGGCCGAAACGCTGCTGGTGAAGACGGATACTGCCGCCGACATCGCGATGTTCGGTCGTATGCTCGCGGACAATCCGGCCTTCAACCGCGAGGCCGCAGTCCAGGTAGCGCATGCCCTCACGACGCACAAGGCCGCCGTCGAGGACGACTATTACGTCGCTGTTGATGATCTGAAGAACGCCGCCGAGCACGACGACGCCGGAACCTCCTTCATCGGCGTGCAGGAGTTCGGCTCCGGGCTCTTCTATCTCTATGCCTGCATCGACTGCAATCTCCTCACGAACAACCTCGGCGGCGACAAGGGGCTGGCAGCGGACGCCCTTGCCGCGCTCGTGGAATGCGCCGCAACGGTCTCGCCGAGGGGGAAGCAGGCGAGTTTCGCATCGCGTGCCCGGGCTTCATACGTCATGGCCGAGTGTGGGAGCCAGCAGCCGCGCACGCTTGCCGCCGCCTTCCTCAAGCCCATCGGGACGCGAGGCGGAGACGTGGTCGGGCAGTCCATCGCGGCGCTGGTCAACTTCCGTGACAACCTCGACAAGGTGTATGGCGAGTGCGCCGACAGGCGCGTCGAGATGCGCGCGACCGTCGATGCAGTGGATGCCAAATCGGGCGCCCCAATCGAGGGAGCGCAGGGGACCCTCGCCGCGGTGGTCGATTTTGCGCGGGGTTGCTGCTCGTGACGGAGTATCTCCTGTTCACCCTCTATTCACCACTCGCGAGCTGGGGCGAAATCGCTGTCGGTGAATCGCGCGGATCGTGGGACCGGCCGAGCCGCAGCGCCGTTCTTGGCTTTGTCGCCGCCGCGCTGGGGGTGCGGCGTGATAATTCCGCTGACCACGACGCGCTCAGCGCCGGTTACGGGGTGGCCGTTCGGCTCGATGCCGCCGGCACTCCGCTCGGCGACTATCATACCGCGCAGACGGTGAGCGCCTCGTTGGTGAAGAAGCGGCGTCCGGCGACACGCGCAGAGCTGCTCGCCGCTGGTGAGCGGGAGACGATACTCTCGCGGCGCGTCTATCGGCAGGACGCGCTTGCCACGATCGCGCTCTGGGAGCGCGACGAATCGCGGTGGACGTTGCGGGAGCTTGCGAGCGCGATCCGCCGGCCGGTATTCGTTCTCTACGCCGGCCGCAAGGCGAACGCTCTCGGGCTCCCCGCCGATCCCGTGGTCGTCGAGGCATCGTCGTTGGCAAAGGCGCTGCAGGGGCGTGACAACGAACGCCTGCGACGCAGTGGGTTCGCGCTCGAGCGGCTGCGCCTGGCACCTGCTCCGGAAGTGTCATACGACGTAGACCTCCCATCGCCGACCGGCCTTCGCGCGGTGCGTCGAGAGGTGCGCCGCGACACAGCTCCGGACAGACTGCGATGGCAGTTCGCCGAGCGAGGCGTCGGGGTAGGAATGCTGGATGCGGAGACGGCTTCACAGGAGGACGCATGAGCACGTCACCTCTATACCTCTCTCGTGCTACGCTTCGGCGCGACGTATCGGCCGCAGCGCTCCGCGCGCTCCTCGTCCCCGCGAGCGAGTCGGGTCGGGCTGGCGCTGGTCATCGGGTCGTATGGACGCTATTTGCCGACACCGCGGAGCGCGAGCGTGACTTCCTGTGGCGTGAGGCTGACGCAGGTGTGTACTACCTGCTGTCGAGTCGACTGCCGGAGGACCGTCATGGACTCTTTGAAGTGGAGCCGCCGAAGCTGTTCGCGCCAGCGTTCGACGTTGGTGACCGGGTGCACTTTTCCCTGCGCGCCAATGCGACAGTTGCGCGAAAGGCGACTGGAGACAAGGGGCGCGGAAAGCCGTGCGACGTAGTGATGGACGTGCTTCACAGGATGCCACAGAACGCGCGCGCGAGCGCGCGGCATGCTGCCGCATCGCGGGAGGGGGTGCGGTGGCTTGCCAACCAGGGGAGTCGCTGCGGGTTCGCAATCGGTGAGCTGGACGAGGAGGGCGACGGCATCGCGTCGAGCGTTCACGTGTCCGACTATCGAACGCTTCGCATCGACCACGGAGGACCGGCGGCGCGGATCGGAGTGCTGGAGTTGGAAGGGGAGCTCGAAGTCCGTGATCCTGATCTGTTCGTGAGCGCGCTCGGGAAGGGGTTCGGAAGGGCGAAGGCGTTCGGCTGTGGCTTGATGCTGGTCAGGCGGGCGTGACGCGCTCGTCATGAGCGAGGGCTCCTTCGTTCCGTTGCGGCCGATCGCCATCAAGGACCGAGCGGCGATCGTATTCCTGGAGCACGGCGAAGTGGACGTGATCGACAATGCGTTCGTGCTTGTGGACAAGAAGGGTGTGCGCGTTCAGATACCGGTGGGAGGGCTGGCTTGCCTGATGCTGGAGCCAGGCACGCGCGTCTCCCATGCCGCCGTCGTGCTCGCGGCGCGCGTGGGATGTCTGCTGGTGTGGGTGGGCGAAGGGGGCGTGCGCCTGTATGCATCAGGCCAGCCCGGTGGTGCACGTGCCGACCGGCTGTTGTATCAGGCTGCGGCTGCTCTGGATGAGACGGCGCGCCTGAAGGTCGTGCGGGCGATGTACCGCGTGCGCTTCGGTGAGGAGCCGCCTGCTCGTCGCTCGGTGGACCAATTGCGCGGAATCGAGGGCGTGAGGGTGCGCACGCTGTACCAGCAGATGGCGCGTGTGCATGGCGTGGAGTGGGACGGCCGGCGGTACGATCCTGCGGCATGGAGCGCTGCCGATGTGCCGAATCGATGCCTGTCGGCGGCGACAGCGTGTCTGTACGGGTTGTGCGAAGCCGCCATTCTTGCCGCCGGCTATGCGCCAGCGATCGGCTTTCTGCATCGAGGAAAGCCGTTGAGCTTCGTCTACGACATCGCCGACATCTTCAAGTTCGAAACGGTGGTCCCCGCCGCGTTCACCGTGGCGGGGCGTGTCGCGCGGGGAGGCGGAGTCGGCGTGCCGATCGAACGGCAGGTGCGCATTGCGTGCCGGGACATCTTCCGTCGCAGCAATCTCCTGGAACGCATCATTCCTTCGATCTCTGAACTGCTCGAAGCCAGTGGTCTCCACCCGCCGGCGGATGCGCCGGAGGGGCAGGCACCGGCACTTCCTACACCGAGGTCAGGCGATGATGGTCATCGTGGTTGAGAATGCGCCCCCGCGATTGCGGGGGCGTTTGTCGCTTTGGCTCGCGGAGGTCAGAGCGGGCGTGTACGTGGGCGTGTTCACGGCGCGTACGCGCGAGCGCATCTGGGGAGAGGTGGGCGAGTTGATCGGCGAGGGATCGGCTGTGATTGCGTGGTCGACCGCCACCGACTCCGGGTTTTCGTTCGAGGCGATCGGAGAGAACCGTCGTGAGCCGGTTGATTTCGATGGCTTGACGCTCGTGCGGTTCAAGGCGCTCGACGACGGTGAGATTGCGCTGAGCTGATGGTGGCGACTTGGAGTAGCGGGTAAGACGTTGGTAGGTTGTGTGTTAGCCGTAAGAGCGTTCCCCGCACGCGCGGGGATGAACCG
>JBBQJC010000056.1:0-22714 GCA_038325515.1 Gemmatimonadales bacterium
ATCTTCACGCCGGCCGCGCTCTTGGTGGCCATAGGTAGTGTGCCTCCGATATGGAAAAGCGGTGAGAACTGATATGCCTTGGTTATTAGCACTCAGCGATAGCGAGTGCTAACAGAATGGAGAATACCCTCCCCGGCCTCCGGAATCAAGGGGTCGCGCCGACGGATTGCCCAATTGTGCAAATCGTTTATTCGCAATGCCTTACCCACAGGTTGCGGCACGGAATTTTCCGCCGGGCTCAGGAGGGCGCAGAGGCGGGCGGAGGGCGCCAGGTGGGGCAGCGCTGCCGGTTTGGGCGCGTCCGGGGGCTCCGTGACAGGGGCTGCCGCAGCCGCCCCCGCGACCCCCGCCCTTTTTACGCGCCCGCCACCAGCTCGAAGGCCATCACCAGCCCGTGCAGCGTGAGGAAGGGATCCACTAGGTCGAAGCTCTCGCACAGCGGGGCGAACAGCTCGGCCAGCCCGCCCGTGCCGATCACCATCGGGCGCTCGTCCCTCGGCCACTCGGCCATGATGCGCCGCACGATGCCGTCGATCGAATCGGCGGCGCCGAACATGACGCCCGCGCGGATGCACTCCTCCGTCCGGCGTCCGATCGCCCGCTCGGGAGGGATCAGCTCGGTCGCCGGCAGCCTGGAGGTGCGCCGGAACAGCGTCTCGGCCGACGTGCGCACGCCCGGCGCGATCACGCCGCCCAGGAACACTCCCTCGCGCGTGATGCAGTCGAAGGTCGTCGCGGTGCCGAGGTCCACGACGATGGCGTCGCGCTCGTAGCGCCGGCTCGCGACGAGAGTATTGATGATGCGGTCCGCCCCGACGGTGAGGGGCTCCTCGACGTCGAGCGTGATAGGGAGGGGCGAGGTGGCGTCGAAGATCTCGATCCGCGCCGACGGGAGCCAGCGGCGGCAGGCGTCGGCGATGTGCGTCGCCATGCCGCGCACGACCGACGCGATCGCCGTCCCGTGCACCTCGCCCGCCTCGACCCCGGCCCCGGACAGCAGCCCCCGCAACAGCACTCCGAGCTCGTCGGCGCTGCGCGGGACGTCGGTGATGAGGCGCCAGTGCGCGCGAAGGGCGTGCCCGTCGAAGAGCCCCAGCGTCGTCTCGGAGTTGCCCACGTCGAAGGTGAGAAGCATCAGGGCTGGTCCGCGAAGGTGAGTGACCCGGTACGATGGGTGGAGCTGGTGCCGTCGACGCGCAGGACCTGCAGCTCGCCGGACGCACCGATTCCGCGCGCGACCCCCTCGCCGGGCGAGGAGAGGCGCCGTCCCGCCGCGATGTCGCGCGACGCCCAGCGCCGCAGCTCGTCGGCGGAGAGATGCCGGCTGGCCGAGGCGGCGCGACGGAGCGCCGGAACGAGCAGGTCGAGCACGGCGAGGCGCGAAGTGCCCGGCAGCAGCCCGGCCGCGGTGTCCAGCGCCGGGGGGAGGACGTTGATCCCGAATCCGATCGCGACCCACTCGGGCGCCGTGCCACGCCAGCGTGTCTCGATCAGGATGCCGGCGAGCTTGCGGTCGCCGACGTACAGGTCGTTCGGCCACTTCACGCCGACCGTCGCGCCAGCGAGGAGATCGAGCGCCTCGGCTGCGTAGAGTCCGCAGCGCAGGGCGAGCACGTCGAGGGCACGCGCGTCGGCGGGCCGCTCGACGAGGGTGAGCCAGACCCCGCTGCCAGGGGGCGACGTCCACCGCCGGCCGTGCCGTCCCCGCCCCGCGGTCTGCTGGTCGGCGATGACGAGCGTGCCCGACGGAGCTTCCGGCGCGAGCTGGTGCGCGGCGTCGAGGGTGGAGCCGATCTCGTCGAACACGACGACGCGGGGGACGCCGAGGCGCCGCGCCAGCGCTTCGCCGGCGACGCCGTCGAAGCGCGCGGGGCGTGCGTCAGCGAAGGAAGACAAGGAAGTACACGACGGCGAGCGCGATGCGGTACCAGCCGAACGCCGCGAAGCTGTGGTTCTTGAGATATCCGAGGAACGACTTGATGGCGACGATCGCCGTGACGAAGCTGACGACGAAGCCGATCGCGAGCAGGTCGTAGTGGCCGGCCAGCGCGCCACGGCTCTTCACCAGCTCGAGACCGCTCGCGGCCAGCATCGTCGGCACGGCGAGCATGAAGGAGAACTCGACGATGGTGCGCTTGGAGATCCCGATGAGCGATCCTCCGACGATCGTGGCCGCGGAACGCGAGACGCCGGGGATGACGGCGATCGCCTGGAAGAGGCCGATCAGGAAGGCGTTGCGGTAGGTGATCTCCCGGAAGTCCACCGCGTCGCGGTCCGGCGTCTTGTTGAAGCGATCGAACAGGATGAGCAGCACGCCGCCCACCAGCAGCGCGCCGAGCACCACGGGGATGTTGCCGAGCAGGTAGCCCTTCACCGCCTTGTACACGGTGAGGCCGATGACGCCGGTGGGGATGACGGCGACCACCAGCTTCTTGAGCACGTCCCAGTTCCAGAACTTGTTCCAGTACAGCACGACGACGGACAGGATCGCTCCGAGCTGGATGATGATCTCGAAGCTCTTCACGAACTCGGATTCGGCGAGCTGCAGCAGGTGGCTCGTCAGGATGAGATGCGCCGTGGACGAGACGGGAAGGAACTCGGTGATCCCTTCGACGATGCCGAGGAGGAGCGCGTGGAGAATCGTCATGCGGTGCGGGGCTCGCTGGGTGAAGGAGAGTCGGTAAGATAACGCCGCAGCGCTACGCCGGGACCTTCCCCTCGAGGGCGCGCGCGTAGAACGCCTCGTACGACGCCACCACGTCGTCCATCGAGAAGCGGTCGCGGGCGTCGGCGGCGGCGCGGCGGCTCATCGTGCGCCACCGCTCCTCGTCACCGAGGATCCCGATCGCCGCCTCCGCCATCCCCTCCACGTCACCCACGGCGCACAGGGCGCCGGTCTCGCCGTCCGTGACCACCTCGGGGAGGCCGCCGGAGCGCGCGCCGATCACGGGCACCCCGCTCGCCAGCGCCTCGAGCGCGCTCAGCCCGAATGATTCGCTCTCGGTCGGGAGCACGAAGAGATCGGCGCTCGCGAGGAGAGGGGCCACCGACTCGAGCTTGCCGAGGAAGTGGACGTCGCGGTCCACGCCGAGCCGGCGCGCCTCCAGCTCGGCCTCGACGCGATCGGGGCCGTCGCCGACCATCACGAGCACGCTGGGAATGCGGGCGGCGACGCGCGCATAGATCCCGATCACGTCGCGGATGCGCTTGACGGGGCGGAAGTTGGAGATGTGCATCAGCACCTTGCGTCCCGCGGCGATCTCCGTGCCGAGCGAGGTGCCGTAGCGAGCGCGGTCGTAGACCGCCGGGTCGATGAAGTTGGGGATCACCTCGATCCGGCAGCCCGCGCAGCCGAACGCCGAGATCGTCTCGCGGCGCAGATACTCCGACACGGCGGTCAGTCCGTCCGACTTCTCGATGGAGAACTTCGTGATGGCGTGGAAGGAGGGGTCCTGCCCCACGATCGTGATGTCGGTGCCGTGCAGGGTGGTGAGCACCTTGATGTCGGGCCGCGTGGTGGCCAGCATCTCGCGCGCGATCCAGGCGCTCGTCGCGTGCGGGATGGCGTAGTGCACGTGCAGCAGATCGAGCCCGTGCGCCAGCGTCACCTCGTGCATGCGCACGGCGAGGGCGAGGTCGTACGGCGGGTACTCGAACAAGGGATAGCGGCCGACGTCCACCTCGTGGAAGAAGATCCGCGGCAGGAACGAGGGGAGCCGGAAGGGCTGCTTGTACGTGATGAAGTGGATCTCGTGGCCGCGCGACGCGAGCGCGATGCCGAGCTCCGTGGCGACGGCGCCGGATCCTCCGTACGTGGGATAGCAGGTGATGCCGATCTTCATCCGCGCCACCATCCACGAAGCTGCGCCATCGCATCGGGGCTCGTCGGGTCGAGGAGGGTGACCTCCTCGCCAGCGAGCTGGTGGCGGAACCAGGTCCGCTGGCGCTTCGCGTACTGCCGCGTCTCGATCATCACTCGCTCCCGGGCCTGCTCGTGGCTCACCTGCCCCGCTTCCAGCTCACGAACCGTACGATACCCCGACGCGTTCCACGCCGGCGCATCCGGGGGGACGGTGCGCATGAGGCGGCGCACCTCGTCCGGCCACCCCTCCTCGAACATCCGCGCGGTCCGCTCCTGGATCTGCGCCCCGAGTGCCGCGCCGGGATCGACGAGAAGATAGCGTGCGCGCCACAGGGGCGTGGTCCGCCGCTCCCGGTGCAGCTCGCTCACCCGCCGGCCGGTGAGCAGGGCGATCTCCACGGCGCGCAGGAGCTGCGTCCGTCCCAGATGCGCGCGGTCGGGATCGAGCTTCCGCACCCAGCGGCGCAGTTCCTCCACCGGCAGCTCGGCGAGGACGGCCTGCAGCGCTGTGCGCCGCGCGGCGTCCATCGGGGGCTCCTCGAACAGCGATCCGAAGAGGGCGCGTAGATAGAGTCCCGTCCCGCCGACGACGACGGGCACGCGCCCCGCGGCGAGACTCTCCATCAACCATCCGCCGGCGCGCTCCCCCCACCAGGCCGCCGAGGCGCGCTCGGTGGGATCGAGAATATCGATGCCGCGGTGCGGCACCGCGAGCTGCTCGGCGGCCGACGGCTTGGCGGTGCCGACGTCGAATCCCCGGTAGAGCTGGCGCGAGTCGGCGCTGATGATGGTGGCGTCGGCCTGCTCCGCGGCGCGCAGCGCGACGTACGACTTGCCGGCGGCGGTGGGTCCGCAGATGACGCGGACGACGAGCGCGCTACTGTCGTCCAAAGCGGCGCTCGAGCTCCGGCCAGGAGAGCTGGACGATCGTGGAGCGGCCGTGGACGTCGTGGGCAGGGAGGCGCGTGTCGCCCAGGGCGATGAAGAGCGCGCGCATCTCACCCGGCGACATCTCGTCGCCGGCCTTGATCGCCGCCTTGCAGGCGACGGTCGCGGCGAGACGCTCGTGGCGCGCGTGGGCGGCAGCGTCGCGGTCGCCCGCGAGCGTGGCGAGCGACTCGCGCAGGCAGCGCTCGGCGTCGAAGCGCGGATGCGGCATGGGGACGGCGTGCACGAGCAGCGTGTGTCCCCCGAACCCCTCCACCTCGAAGCCGAGCTTCGCGAGCATCTCGCGGTTGGCCTCGAACGCCTCCCCCTCCGCCGGGGTGAGATGCAGCGTGAGCGGAAAGAGGAGGCGTTGCGACGGCGCCTCGCCCCGCTCGAGCATTCCCATGAACTGCTCGTACAGCACGCGCTCGTGCGCCGAGTGCTGGTCGATGAGCACGACGCCGTCGTCGTGCTCGAAGAGCATGTACGTTCGCCGGAGCTGCAGCAGTGGCGGCACCACGAGCGCGGGAGCGCTCTCCCGCGGGGGTGCAACCTCGGGGAAGCTCGGCTCGGCGGGCGGCACGGAGCGGTCGCCCGGCGCCGGCGCGTCGTCGTCGTCGTCGTCGAGTGGATCGTGCGACGCGAACAATCCTTCGGCGGGCACGGGAGGCGCGCGCAGCAGCTCGACGTCGCGCTCCGCCGGTGCGCTCGGCCATGCGGCGCCGGTGGACGACCAGCGGCGCACGCCGAGCGCGGCGCTGGCGTCGAAAGTCCCGAGGGCGCGACGGACCGCCTCCTCGACGGCGCGCTCGACCGTCCACCGGTCGCTGAAGCGGATCTCCGCCTTGGCCGGGTGGACGTTGACGTCGACCGACTCGGCGGGCACGACGATCTCGAGGAGGAGACTCGGCCGCAGTCCGGCGGTGATCGTCGAGCGGTACGCGGTCTCGGCGGCGCGGAGGATTCCGTTGTCGCGCACGGGGCGGCCGTTCACCGTGAGAAAGACGCGGCGGCTCGCGGTGCCGACGTCGGAGGGGCGCTCGGCGAGCCCGCTGACCTGGATCGCGCCGCGGACGTCCTCCACGTCGAGCAGCCGGTCGGCCATCCCGGCGCCCCACAGCGCGGCGACCCGGTCGCGCAACGAACCGGCGGCGGGCAGGGTGAAGGCGAGCTTGCCGTCATGGCTGAGGGTGAGGCGCACGTCGCGGCGCGTGAGCGCGACGGAGGTCATGGCATCCTGGACGGCGCGCCATTCGCTGCGCGCGCCGCGCATGAACTTGAGCCGCGCCGGCGCGTTGTAGAAGAGGCGCGCGACGGCGATCGTGGTGCCGCGCCGGCGCGCGACGTCGGCGATCTCCTCGATGGTGCCGGCGGCGGCGCGGATGACGGTGCCCGCGCCGTCGGCGAGCGCGGTCTCGATGGTGAGCTGGCTGACGGAGCAGATGGCGGGCAGCGCCTCGCCCCGGAAGCCGAAGCTGGCGACGCCGACGAGGTCGGAGGCGAGACGGATCTTGGAGGTGGCGTGGCGCGAGAGGGCGAGCGTGGCGTCGTCGCGGGCCATGCCGGTGCCGTCGTCGCTGACGCGGATGAGCTGCCGGCCCCCCTCCTCCACGGCGACGTCGACGGCGGAGGCGCCGGCGTCGAGCGCATTCTCGACGAGCTCCTTCACCGCGGAGGCGGGACGCTCGACCACCTCGCCGGCGGCGATCTGGTCAGCGACGGCGGGGGGGAGGATGGCGACGAGACCCATCCCGGGAATGCTACCTCTCGCCACCCGGTGGTACAACCCGGATGGGGGGGCGCACTGAAGGGTGAACGGTGAACGGTGAACGGCGAACGGTGAACGGTGAACCGACCGGCGTGAGAGGTTCGACGTGAGCGGTGAGAAGTCGAACCTCGGTCAGCATTGCGTCCCGACGCCCGACCGCTCACCTCGAACTGCTCACTTCTCACGCCGTCGACGACTGGTTCACCGCACTCACTCCTCGAGCGGCAGCACGTCGGAGAGCGGCAGCCAGCCGGCGCGGCTCCCATCGAGCGCGAGGCGGATCCACAGGCCCTCGCGCGGCCCCAGCGCTCCCGTCTCCCCCGCCGCGGCGCCGGCGACGACGGGCGAGATGCTCGCCGGGGACTCGTGCAGCTGCCGGGTGACGCGGAGCACCCCGAGACTCGATGCATCCAGTCGGTCGCGCAAGGCGAGCGCGCCCGCGAGCGCGAGCAGCGACATCGCCATCGTGCCCCCCGCCATGACGCGCGCGGCAGCCGGCCGGCGCTCGATCGGGATCGCGAGCGCGCTCCAGGCGACGAGCCAGAGCAGCAGCCCTCCCCACGCGAGTGCGTTCACCGGCAGCGGAGGCACGTACGCCGGCGCGGAGATCGTCGGCGTCTGCAGCGCGGCGAGTCGCGTGCGGCTCTCGTCGTCGAGCGGATCGAGCCGGAGCGCGCGCTGCCAACCGCGCGCCGCGGCGGCCGTGTCCTTCGCTGCCCATGCAGCGGTGCCGTAGCTCGCCCAGGCGTCGGGGGCTCGCGGCGCGTGCGACGCGGCGCGCGCGAAGAGCCGCTCCGCGGCGGCGAAGTCGCTGCGGGCGTAGGCCCGGACGCCGTCCTCGTAGGCGCGCGCCGCCGGCTCCGACAGCGCGAGCAGCGCCGGGCTCGAGAGAGCGACGGCGGCAAGGAGCGCGACCACGCCGCTTCCGCGAGGCACGCGCCGCGGCGCGGCCTTCACCGCCTCGCGGTCCACCGCGGAGAGCACCTCGACTGCCGACTCGGCGAGCGACGGGTCGTACGAGGAGGAGACGGAGAACGCCGCCGTGTCGAGTCGCTCGAGCAGCTCCGCCGCGCGACGCGCGACAGGTTCCGTCACACCGCCACGGCGCAGCCGGCGCGCGAGGGAAAGCCGGGCGCTCGTGTCGCCCGCGCCCGCGACTCGTTCGGCGAGCGCGTCGAGATAGAGCCGGCGCACCTCGCGCGGCGTCGCCGGCAGCGCGGCGGCGGCGAGCGCGTGCAGCCGGCGCGCCGGTGTGAGCCCGCTCGCGCGCAGCCGGCGGCGGCGTCCGATCCGGCGCAGGGCGGCGGGCACCGGCGCGGCGACAAGCAACGCCCAGAACCAGGGACGTGACGCCAGCGGGGGCGCGCGCTCTGGACCGAGCGTGCGGACGATCGCGAGCGTCGCTGGAACGAGGCTGTCGGACGAGGCGAGCGCCGCCGCGGCCACGTCGAGCGTCAGGCCAGCGGTGAGGGCGACGTCGTAGGCGCCGCGCTCCGGATCGAAGAAGGGGTAGCGCATGGGCGCCACCACCTGCGCGCCCGCCCGGCGCGGCGTCACGAGCCAGTCGAACTCCTTGGCCCCCTGCACTTCCGCCATCGTCGTGTCGATCTCCACACGCTCTTCCGTGGGCGCCACGGAGGCCCAGTCGAGCGCGAGCGCGGGACGCGGCAGGAGCTTGACGTTGCCGGTGCCCGCCACGCGCAGCGTGAGGGTGACCGGATCGCCCATGCGGCCCTGTGTCGCCGCGAGTCGAGCGATCGCGGTGAGCCGTCCGACGGCGCCGGCGTAGTCGGCGGGGCGCATCGCGGCGGGAGGCTCGAGCGCGACGAAGCGCACGCTGTCGGTGCGCAGCTCGAAGCTCTCCTCGCGGGAGAAGAACGACGTCGAGAGCGGCAGGGAATAGGTGAGCGCCGCCGGAGGAATCACTGCCGCACCGGGAAAGAGGGGGAAGAGGGCGCGATGGTAGCTGAGCGTCTCGAAGCAGTGGCGCCCCTCGCGCGCGATCGTGCCCGGCGGTGCGAGGTCGTACGCGAGGACGGCGGGCATCTCGGGGGGAAAGAAGGTCGGGTTGCGGCGCAGCCGCTGCCGCGCCGTCTCGTTGAGCTGCACGTCGACGACGTAGTCCACCTGCTGGCCCACGTAGACGGAATCGCTCCGCCGGCCGCGCAGACCGGCAATGCTCGCGCGCACGAGCACCTGCGCGGCAGACGAGGCTGCGTCGTGCACGCTCACCACCACCGACGGTGCCGTGCCGCGCCGAGTCCCCGCGGTGACGACGATGGGAGGGATCGCGATCCGGCCGACCGCCGAGGCGGCGACGAGCAGCGTCGTCTCGCTGAACATCGACGGCTGGCCGAGCGCGTCGCGCTCGGGACGGGACGTCGTCGCGCTGCGAAGGAGCTGGATCACCGGCGACCGCGCGAGCGCCACACGGGGGGCAGTGAGCCCGGGCACCCGCGACGCGACGGTGATCTCGAATGGAGCGCAGACCGTCGCCGTGTCGGGCCCCTGCGCGACGATCGCGAGCTGCGCGGCGAGGAGCAGGCCGATCACCGGGCGCTCACCAATCCTTGCCGCCCGGAGGCGGCTCGGGGCGGTTCTGCTTCTGCTTCTTCCCCTGCACGTCGCGCTCCTCGCGCTCGGCGCTGCCGAGCAGCTGCTCGGCCTGCCGCTGCGCGAGCGTCGGCTGGGGCTTCGGCTCCTGCGCCGCCGGGGCGGGAGAGGCATCGGACTGTCCCCCGCCCCCTCCACCGCCCCCCTTCTTCTGCTTGTCCAGCGCGAGCTCGTAGTTCCACTTCGCGTCGGCGTCGGCGGGGCGCTGGATGAGCACGCGCTTGTAGAGGGCGAGGGTCTGCTTCAGCTCCGCCGATGCGGAGTCCCCCTGTCCGCCCAGTCCGCGCAGCAGGTGCGCGAGTCCCGCGTTGAACCGGGCGCGGTACTGCACCTCGGCGCCGGCCTTCTCGGCGGTGCGCTCCAGCAGTTCCGCCGCCGTGCTCGTGGAATCCGCCGCGAGGAGGGCCGTGCCGTAGTTGTAGAGGGTGCCGGGCGTCTTGTCTCCATGCGACACGGCCTGCGCGTACAGCGTGACGGCGCGGCCGTAGTTCTTCGCCTTGTACGCCGCCGCGGCGTCGATCGCCTCGGTCGGCTGCGCGCAGCCGCTGAACAGGGTGACGAGCAGCGCGGCGGCGACCGCCGTCTCGGCCGCGGCGGCACGGCGGCGTCGGCGTGCGCGGTGGCCGGCGAGCACCGTGTCGAGCCAGAGCAGCAGGATGGCGGGCAGCAGGAACCAGGCGTAGCGCGGCGTGAGATTCTCGCCGTTCTGCGTCGTCCGCGCCTGCGTCCGCAGCTTGCTCAACGCCGTCTTCACGCGCGCCGCCTTGTCGCTCGCCTCGGCGGGGATGAAGGTGCCGTTCGCAGCGGCCGCGGCGGCCTGCATCAGGGTGGGGCTGTACTTCGTCACGACGACCTGGCCGCTCTCGTCCTTCTTCACCCCGGGACGCCCGTCCTCCGTGACGGGGATCGTGCTGCCGGCGGTCGTCCCGAAGCCCACCATCACGAGGCTGACGTTCTGCGCGGCGGCCCGCTTCGCCGCGGCCACGACGTCGTCCTGCGGCTCGAACCCCTCGCCGTCGCTGAGGACGACGAGCGCGCGGTCGGCGCCGCTCTTGGTGAGCGACAGCAGGTTGGTCCCCTGCGTGATGGTGCTCGCGAGCGAGCTCCCCGCCTGGCCGACGATGCTCGGATCGAGATTGTCGAGGAAGAGGTCGAGCGCGCCTCCGTCCACGGTGATGGGCGACAGCACATAGCTGCGGCCGGCGAAGGCGAGCAGCCCCACGCGGTCGCCCGGCGACAGCGCCCGCAGCCGGCGGATCTCCTGCTTCACCCGCTCCAGCCGGCTCGGCTTCTCGTCGGTGGCCATCATGGAGAGCGACGCGTCGACGGCGAGGACCATGTCCACCCCGCTCGACTGCACCACGGTACGCTCGAAGCCCCAGCGCGGGCCGGCGACGGCGACGCCGGCGAGCGCCGCGGCGAGTCCGAGCCGGGCGGCGCGCCAGCCGGTCCCCGCGAGCGCGGAGCCGGGCACGAGGCGCCGCACCACATCCAGGGAGCCGAGCTGCAGCAAGCGGCGCTCGCGCTCGCGCCGCGCGCGGCGCAGCAGGAGCAGGAAGAGCACGGGCAGCACGAGCGCGAGCGCGAGAAGCCAGGGCATCTCGAAGAGCTGGCCGATGGTCATCATGGCAGCGGCCCCTTCCACGCGACGAGCAGCAGCTCGGCGGCGATGGCGACGAGCATCAGGCCGAGGGGCCAGCGAAAGAGCTCGGCGTAGCGCACATACGTGCGGCTGCGCACCGGGGTGCGCTCGAGGGCATCGATCTGCTCGGTGATGCGCTGCAGCGCGGCCGGGTCGCGCGCGCGGAAGTAGCGTCCCCCCGTCGCGTTGGCGACGTCGGTGAGGAGGGCGTCGTCGATCTCGACCCGCTGCATCTCGTAGCGCAGGCCGAACAGCCCGCGTCCCACCGGCACGGGCGCCATCCCTTCGGTGCCGACCCCGATGCCGTAGATCTTGATGCCGAACTGCGCCGCCGCCTTGGCCGCGGTGCGCGGGTCGATGGAGCCGCGGTTGTTGACACCGTCGGTGAGCAGGACCATCACGCGCGACTTGCCCGGCGCGTCCTTCAGCCGGTTCGCCGCGGTGGCGATCGCCGTGCCGATGGCAGTCCCGTCCTCCAGCTGACCGGGCTGCAGGTTGTCGAGCGCGGCCTGCACCACCGGATAGTCGGTGGTGAGCGGCACCTGCGTGAGCGCCTCGCCGGAGAAGGCGACGATCCCGATGCGGTCCGAGCTGCGGGCGGTGACGAAGGCCTTCATCCGCTCGCGCGCCACCTCGAGGCGGTTCTGCGGCTGGAAGTCCTGCGCGAGCATCGAGCTCGAGATGTCGAAGGCGATGACGATGTTGATCCCTTCGGTGGTGGAGGTCTCGGCATGGGCTCCGGAGCGCGGACGCGCCATCGCGACGATGCCCGCCGCGAGCGCGAGGTTGCGCAGCACGGCGAGCGCGCGCGCCAGCCCGCGTCCGGCGTGCGGCCCGCGGGCGAGCACGGAGACCCGCGAGAAGACGATCGCCGCCGGCCGCCGCGAGCGGGCCACGAGCCACCAGACGGGAAGCAGCAGGAGGAGCAGGAGCCACCAGGGGGAGGCGAACTGCAGCGCGCCGAGCTCGATCATGCCGCCTCCTTGCGCTCGGCGGCGGCGGCGAGCGCGAGGCGCGCTGCGTTCTCCTCCTGCACGACTGCCCTCGCCTCGTCACCCACCACACGCGCGCGCTCGGGAGACAGGGGCGCGGCGGCGAACTTCACCGGATCCACCGCCTCGAGCAGCGACTGCAGGCGCGCGTACGGCACCGTCGGCACCTCGCGCAGCGCGGCGAGCAGCTCGCCGGTCGTCTGCGCGAGCGACGCCGCGTCGAGGCGCGCCGCGAGGTAGCGGCGCACGACGTCGGCCATCAGGGCCGCGTGACGGCCGGCCTCGCCGGCGCGGACCAGCTCGAGCCTGTCGACCCGCTCGAAGGCGCGTTGCGCGTCGAGATAGGGATCGCCGGTGGGGGCCGCGTCGCCGCGGGCGCGCCGGCGCCACCACCAGATGCCGAGGCCGATCGCCACCGCCGCGAGGGCGGCCGCGAGCCACCACCACCAGGGAGCCGGCGCCTTCATCTCGATCAGGGGACGCGCCGGCTTCGGGACGCGGAGCGCGCTGTCCTTCGGGAGCACCGTGCGGACGAACAGCGAGGGCAGCGTGAGGGCGACGCGGCGCTCCCCCTCGTCGGTCTGCACGAGCACGTCGCCGAGCCGCACCGGGAGGAGCCCCACGTCCCACGGCGCGAAGCGGTACGTCGCGATCCGGTCGGCGGCGTTGGCCGAATCGGCACCGTTGCGCACCGTCGGCGGCGCGAGCGACTGCACGGGCCCCAGCGAGTCCACCGCCGCGGGGAAGTTGATCGCCGCGCCAAGGGGAGCGTGCACGCGCACGGTGACGCGCACGACGTCGCCGACCGTGACGGAATCGCGGTCGAGCGAGGTGCCCGCCTGCACGGGGATCGCCGCGCCCGCGCCCTGCGCAGCGGATGCCGCCGGCTGTTGCGCCGGCACGCGCCCCAGCGGCGCCGCGACAGCGCCGAGGAGGGCGAGTCCTGGCAGGAAGCGTCGTGCCCGCATCAGCGGCGGCGCGAGCGGGTCTCTCGCGTGCGGAAGAACTTGATCAGGGGATCGACGACGCCGCCGTCGGTGTGCACGGGGATCTCGTCGATCGCGAGGCGGCGCAGGAGGCGGCGGCGCGCACCGAGCTCCGCCTCCACCGTCGCGGCGAACTGCGCGCGCACCGCCGGGTTGCTCGTGTCGACGTCCAGCGTCTCTCCCGTCTCCGGATCGATGAAGCGCGCAAGGCCGATGTCGGGGAGCAGCTGCTCGCTCGGGTCGTCGACGGTGACGGCCACCACGTCGTGCCGCTGCGCGAGCAGCTTGAGCGGCTGCTCCAGCTCGGCCGACTGGAAGTCGGAGACGACGAAGACGATCGCCTTGTGACCGAGCATCTTGCCGGTGTACTCGAGCGCGCCGGCGAGGTCGGTGCCGCGCCCCTCCGGCTCGAACACCAGCAGGTCGCGCAGCAGGCGCAGCGCGTGGCGCCGCCCCTTCCGCGGGGGGACGACATGCTCGATGCGGTCGGTGAAGAGCACCGCGCCGACGCGGTCGTTGTTGCGGATCGCCGACATGGCCAGCACCGCCGCCAGCTCGCTCGCGAGCTCGCTCTTGAACCGCTTGCGGGTGCCGAACCGCTCCGAGCCCGAGAGGTCGACGACGAGCATCACCGTGAGCTCGCGCTCCTCGATGTAGCGCTTGACGTAGGGCTTCCGCATGCGCGCCGTGACGTTCCAGTCGATGGAGCGCACCTCGTCGCCCGGCTGGTACTCGCGCACCTCGGAGAACTCCATCCCCTGCCCCTTGAACACCGAGCGGTACTCTCCGGTGAAAAGGGAGTTCACGAGGCCACGCGTGCGCAGCTCCAGCAGCTTGACCTGCCGCAGGATCTCGGGCGGTACGCTCGTGACCTTCGCCGCGGTGCTCACGGGCGAGCCTGCGCTCACGGGCTCTCGACTTTGGCGAGCACGCGCGTGACGATGTCGTCCGGCGTGACCTCCTCGGCCTCGGCCTCGAAGGTCGTGAGCACGCGGTGGCGCAGCACGTCCGGCGCGATCGCCTTCACGTCGTCCGGGGTGACGAAGGCGCGGCCCCGCAGGAAGGCGTGCGCCCGCGACGCCTGCGCGAGCGCGATCGTGGCGCGCGGCGACGCGCCGAACTCGATCAGTGGCGCGAGGTCGGGAAGGCCGTTGGCCGCCGGCTCGCGCGTCGTGTGGACGATGTCCACGATGTAGTCGGCGATCCGGTCGTCCATGTACAGATCGGCGATGCGGCCGCGCGCCTCGAGGATCGCCTCCGGCGTGGCGACGTGGCGGATGTCGATGGCGTGGCCGCTCGCCATGCGGCGCATGATCTCGCGCTCCTCGTCGCGCGTCGGATAGCCGACGCGCAGCTTGAGCATGAAGCGGTCGACCTGCGCCTCGGGGAGGGGATACGTCCCCTCCTGCTCGATCGGGTTCTGCGTCGCGAGGACGAGGAAGGGCTCCTCGAGCTTGTAGGTCGTGCCGCCGATGGTGACCTGCTTCTCCTGCATCGCCTCGAGGAGCGCCGCCTGCACCTTGGCGGGGGCGCGGTTGATCTCGTCCGCGAGGATGATGTTGGCGAAGATCGGCCCCTTCTTCACCATGAACTGGCCGGTGGACTGGTCGTAGATCTGCGTCCCGACCACGTCGGCCGGCAGCAGGTCCGGGGTGAACTGGATGCGCGAGAAGCTCGTCGAGATCGTCTCGGCCAGCGTCCGGACGGTGAGCGTCTTGGCCAGGCCCGGCACCCCTTCCAGGAGGACGTGGCCTCCGGTGAGGATGCTGATGAGCAGGCGGTCGATCATGTACTCCTGACCGACGACGCGCAGCGCCACCTGGCGGCTGACGTCCTGGATCAGGCGGGCATCGGCGGTACTGGACGCGGA
This sequence comes from Gemmatimonadales bacterium, assembly GCA_038325515.1. Taxonomy (GTDB): domain Bacteria; phylum Gemmatimonadota; class Gemmatimonadetes; order Gemmatimonadales; family Gemmatimonadaceae; genus AG11. Next base: position 14,661 of record JBBQJC010000056.1, read on the forward strand.
CGGAACGGATGTGGCCACAAGCCCTCTCGAAGTACGGTTAGGACGAGGCGCTTCTACAAGAAGGATACCGTGTTTTCCAATCGAGGTTCCGGTCTCCCTCCTGCGCGAACGACGTTCGAGGTGAGAGGTGAGAAGTGAGAGGTCATGCCTCGGGATGCTCCGCGTTGCGGTAGAATGGTGCCGACTCCGAACGCCGTGCGGTACCCGTCGTGGCATGCAGGATCCCGAACGACTACGGGTGTACGTCTCAGCGAAACAGCTGGCGCTGCGCGCCTACGCGGTGGCCGCTTCTCTCCCACCAACCGAACGGTTCGAGCTGGCTCGCCAGCTTCGTCGCGCCGCGGTATCCGTCGGCTCGAACATCGCTGAAGGCAGCGGACGATCGACGAGCCGGGATTTCGCTTCGTTTCTCGCCATCGCCCTCGGTTCGGTTCGCGAGCTCAAGTTTCAATTCGAGCTTGCCGAGGAAGCCGGACTGTCCTCGCGTGCACTGACACAGCCCGCCCGTGCCGCTGCGCTGAGCACCGAGACGATGCTGGTCCAGCTCATCCGGAAAGTCAGGCCAGCCGCCGGCTGACATCCCGAGGCCTGACCTCTCACCTCGAACCGCTCGCCTCGAACGATCTCACATGAGGTGAGCGGTTCGAGGCCTGAGTTGGCGGTCCGAGAGCTGAGTCCCAGGCTAGAGCTTGTCCAGCGCCTTCCGCTCGGCCGCCGTCAACCCTCGCGTCTTCCCCGGGGCCAGATCCCCGAGCTCCACCGGGCCGAACTTCACGCGCACCAGCCGGTCCACCTGCACTCCCACCGCCTCGCACAGACGGCGTACCTCGCGGTTGCGGCCCTCGGCGATCGTGATCGTCAGGTCCCAGCGCCCGCGCCCGATCTTCTCCGCGCTGATCTTCTTCGGACGGACGATGCCGTCCTCCAGCTGCACCCCGTGGCGCGCCTCCTCGGCGGCCAGGTCGCCCTCGCCGAGGACGGAGGCGACGTAGGTGCGCTCCACCTCGTGGCTCGGATGGGTGAGCCGGTGCGCGGCGGCGCCGTCGGTGGTCAGCAGGAGGACCCCCTCCGTGAGGAAGTCGAGCCGCCCCACGTAGGTCAGCCCCGGCCGCGCCGGCACCAGGTCGAATACCGTCTTCCGCCCTTCGGGGTCATGGCGCGAGGTGATCACCCCGGCCGGCTTGTGCAGAACGAACCACTCGACCGGGGAAGGCGACCCGATCCGCTCCCCGTCCACCTTGATCACGTCCTTGTCGGGGTCCACCGTCTGTCCCACCTGCGCCAGCTGGCCATTCACGGTCACCCGGCCGTTGGCGACGAGCTCCTCGGCCTTGCGGCGGGAGAGGACGCCGGCGCGGGCGAGCGCCCGCTGGATGCGCATCGATTCGGACATCAGAGGGCCTGCGGCTGAGCGCGGAGCGCGACGGCCAGCTCGTCGGAGCGAGGGAGCTCGTCGAGGTGGCGCAGCGCGAAGTATTCCAGGAAGATCGGAGTGGTGCCATACAGCAGCGGCCGGCCCAGCCCCTCGCCGCGTCCCACGACGTCGATGAGGCCGCGCTCGTGAAGCGACTTCAACACGCTGCCGACCGACACGCCACGGATCTCCTCGATCTCCGCGCGGCCCAGCGGCTGGCGGTAGGCGATGAGCGCGAGCGTCTCGAGCGCGGCGGCGCTGAGACGCGCCGGCCGCGAGGCGAGCTGCGCCCGCTCGATGGCCTCGGTGTACTCGGCGCGGGTGAGGATCTGCCATCCTCCCCCGATCTCGGTCAGCTCCACGCCGTGGCCATCCACGTCGTAGTGCTCCCGGAGCTCGTCGAGGGCGGCGGACAGGGCGGCCTTGGAGGCGTCGCCGTCCAGCGCCGCGAGCTCCTCGGTGGGGATGGGGCGCGCGCTGGCGAACAGCGCCGCTTCAAGCAGCTTCGCTAGCGGCGTCACGAGTAATCTCCACGTTGGCGAACGGTCGGGGCTGAAGGACGCGGCACTCTCCAAGCTTGGCCATCTCGAGCAGGCCAAGGAGGGTGGAGAGGACTTGCCAGGGCTCGGCGCCCTTCTGGACGATGTCGGTCCAGAGCGCGTGGGCACGAAGGGCGAGCAGGGCGCGGATCACGCCGATGGCGCCGGGCACGTCGATCGCTCGCTGCACGACGTCGTGCATCGTCGGCTCCTTGACCGTGCGGAGGATGCGGTCCACCGCGGCGAGCAGCTCGCTGAGCGAGAGGGCGAGCGGCGCCTCCGGAGGAGCGGCGGCCAGCGGGATGTAGGCACGGGCGAAGCGGCTCCGCCGCTCCTCGCCCGCCTTCTCCAGCACGTCGACGACCTCGCGCATCTGCTGGTACTCGAGCAGACGGCGCACCAGCTCGGCGCGCGGATCGTCCCACCCTTCCTCGCCATCGCCGCGCGGCAGCAGCATCTGCGCCATGATGCGCAGCAGGCGCGCAGCCATCTCGAGGTAGTCGGCGGCCTCGTTGAGCTGCAGCGACCGGATGCGCAGCAGGAACTGCTCCGCCACCCGCGCGATCGGGATGTCGTAGATGTCGACCTGCTCCTCGCGAATCAGCGTGAGCAGCAGGTCGAGCGGACCGGAGAACTCGGTCAGCTCGACGACGAACGACGCGGGTGGCGCCGAGGCGCCGGCGGCGAAGGCCGGGTGTGCGGGAGCGTAGTCGGTCACCGTAACCATTGCCCGGCTGAGGGGAGCATGTAGCCCGCGACCGTCCCGAGCGCGTACTGCGCGGAGATCATCGCGGGGGTGACCCACGCCTGCAGGAGTCCGCCGCCGAGATAGAGCAGCGCGATCAGCACGAGCAGCCCGTAGCGCGAGAGCTGCACGTAGCGGATCGCCAGCGGGCGCGGGAGCAGGTACTTGAAGACGTGCGATCCGTCGAGCGGGGGGATCGGCAGCAGGTTGAAGGCGATGAGCCCCGCGTTGAGCCAGACACCGTACGCGAACATCGCCTGCAGGATACCCAGCGACGGCTGCAGCGGCTCGACCGCCGCGCCGAGGATCCCCGTGAGGGCGACAAGGCCGGTGCAGAGGATGGCGATGACGAGATTCGTCGCCACGCCGGCGAGGGAGACGATGATGTCGCCGCGCCGGGGATGCCGGTAGTTGGCCGGGTTCACCGGGACCGGCTTGGCCCCGCCGAGCACGATCCCCCGCCCCCCGATGAGGGAGGACCCCGTCAGCATGATGACGGGGAGGATGATCGTCATGTAGAGGTCGATGTGCCGGGCGGGGTTCCAGCTCAGGCGTCCCGCCTCGAGTGCCGTCCGGTCCCCCTGCCGCAGCGCCGCGTATCCATGGGCGATCTCGTGCGCGATCACCGAGAAGAGAAGGACCGGAGCGACGAGGAGGATGGTGGTGAGAGTATTCAACGGCGGCTGGCGAGGAACGGCAGGCTCCGGCGCGGGCCGGGAGAGCACATCGGGCGTAAGGTAGCGGGCCCGGAGGGGAGAGTAAAGCGGCGGGAGGCGGAGGCGTTCGCCGATCAGCCGGCTCGGCGACCGACGTCAAGCCGTTGTCACGCATTTCCGCCTCGACCCATGGCTAGGCGGCAACCAGAGCTGGTTTCTCTTGTCAGACTCATCGCTTTCGTGGCAGTGTCCGTCGCTGTGTGGGCGTGCAGCGACGCAAGTGCACCAAGCGTTCCGACAGCGGCGTTCAGCTTTAACAACGGAAGTTCGGACACACTCGTAACTGACGATTGCACGCCTGGAGACCCGAGCGCCATACACGGCATTGATAAATGAATGCCACGACGGCCCGGTGATGTAATCTCTAAATGACATGGAATGCGTATTCGGGTGCCACTCATCTCCGCTCACGCGTGACGACAAGGATCTGATGACGATTGCGTTCTCACAGATCTCGGAAGTGGGGGATTGCTGCCTCGTGAAGTCCTACATGCAGCAAATGGTTCGCACTCTGTGCGTCCGCAATGCAGTGCTGGAGGGATGCGACGGGCGAGTCCTACAGCTTCGCCAATAGTCGTGTTCCATGAATGGCCCCACGGTTCAACGTTCATCGGCCAGAACCATGCATTTCTCACCCCGGCAGGCAGGATCATGGCTCGGATGCTCCTCACCGTGCTTGGCGCGATGCTGCTCGTCTCCGCACCAAGCGCGCTTTCGGCACAACACAGCGCCGACACGACGCAGATCCAGACGCTCGTGCTGCAATATGCTCGGTCGAAGATCGGCAGGGACGTCGTGATCGCCCTGGATACATCGAGCACTGCCGCGAACTCCCGCACGCGCAGCGTCGTCCCGAAGCCGCTGTTCGCAAAGGTCCTCGGCGTGACGAGGATGAGCCGCACGGAGGATCTGGTGAAGTGTGCGGATGCACGCAGGCCTCGCACATGCGTGATGGTGGGAGCAGGGGCGATCCTGTGGCTCTCCGAACCCACGATTCGGGGCGATACGGCCTTTCTTCCGATTCGCTTCCTCGAGGCCGGAGTGAACGGCCGGCCAATCCATCGACGCAGTGAGGTGGTCCGTCTGGTGCGTGTCGACTCTACCTGGTCGTTCTCCGGGGCGTTTGTGCGCGCCGTCAGCTGACTCTCGCTCGATCGAGCGGGATGGATCAGCAGGCTCGGCGCATTCCGGAGTCCGGGTTGCACGCGGCCGGGTTTCCTGGAGCTCCCCAAGGGGGGGCCAAACGGGTCCAACGCGCTGTCCCAGCTTGACTTCAACCCACCGAGCCCGTAAGTTCATGGACTTCGCGACTCTCGCGAGCTCTACTGAATTTTTGAGGATCTTTCGTGCCGAATATCGCATCCGCGAAGAAGAACATGCGGAAGTCGCGCGCCGCGACCGCACGCAATCGTGCCCAGCGCTCCACGCTGCGCACCATGCTCAAGAAGGCCAAGGCGTCGACCGCTACCGCCGAAGATCGGACGAAGGCTGTCAGCCTTCTCGATCGTGCCGCTCGCAAGGGCCTGGTGCACAAGAACAGCGCCGCCCGCCTCAAGAGCCGCATGGCCAAGACCGCGAACGCTGCAGCCTGACCTCGGTCGGGTCATTCTGCTCTGAACGCGCCGGACGGGTCTCCCGTCTGGCGCTTTCATTTGCCGCCGGGCCGACTCACCGCCTCACAGCGACGCCAGCTCCGCCCCGCACCGCTCGCAGTACCACTCGGTGGCGTAGTTCATCGAGCCGCACTCCGAGCACTTGAGCGTCTTCGCCGCTTCGGCCGGCTTGTCACGCAGGACGATCGGCGTGTTGCCGCTCACATTCGCCGCCATGGGGGGCTCCGCGGCCCGCCCCAGCGCGGGGGCGCTGCCATCGAGACCGGTGGTCCCGTCGTCGCTCAGGTTGACGATGTCGTCCTTCTGCGCCCGCATCGAGAACGAATCCCGGCGTGACGCCTCGTCCGGCCGGTCCGCCGGCGCCGCGTCCATCGCCCCGATCGGCGTATCCACCGCCGGCCCCTGCAGGCCGAGCGAGTCGGCGCCCGACGCGTCGGCGTCGATGAGCTGCTGCTCCGCCGCGATCACCGAGGCGCTCACCTCCATTGGCTCGGTGACGGGACCGGCCGTCTCGGCGGCCGATGCCGCGGGGACGTGGAGCGCCCCCTCCCCTTCATCGGATGGCCCGGCGGGCGCCCCGGCCTCTGACCCGGCGGGCGCCGCCGGGTCACCCGAGGCGGGCCGCTCGGCTTCCCCCAGCAGCTCGCGCGTGCGGTCGAGCTGCTCCTGGACCGCGGCGCGGCGCGTGGCGAGCTCCTCGAGCTTGATGTCGCTCGCCATCTCCGCCTCCTCCCACGCCTCGGGAGTCAGCTCGCCAACGTGGGCGCGCAGCTCTCCCTCGGCGCGCTCGTCCCGCGCCAGCTGCTGCTCGGCGTCAATTCCGGCGAGCCGCTCGGTGAGCGTCCCGAGCTCCGAGCGCAGCGCATCGGCGTGCGCCGCCAGCCGCTGCACGACGCCGGCGAGGCGCGCCGAATAGTCGGCCTGCACGCGCGTGAAGACGTGCGGTGGCGTGGTGGCGCGCCGCTGGTCGAGGGCCGCGATCCAACCCTCGAACCGGCGACGCTCGTCCATCAGCGCGGTCACGGCGCCGAGCGGCGTGCTCTCCTGCGCCGCCGGCCCGGCCGGTGCGGCGGGGGTCGCGGGGGGGGGGTCCATCGGTTCGTCGCTCATTCCACGTTCCCTCGTCGAGGTGCAGTCCGGACATTGAAAGCTAGCGGCGCGCGAAGGACGCGGGCATGTGGAGCTCCACGAGCCGGTGCGGACGCTCAGCCACCGCCTCGCGCACGCTGCAGCTCCGCCACCTGCTCCGCCGTGAGCGGCGTCACCCGTCCCAGCGTGCGTGCCGTGAGCAGGATGCGCGCCGCGTGCTCGAGGCTCTCCATCCGCTGGTGGGCGAGCAGGAGGGTCGCGCCCACCGTGGTGGCGCCGTGGTTGGCGAGGAGGAATCCGTCGTGCCGAGCGAGAAAGGGCTCCATCGCGTCGGCGAGCGCCGGCGTCCCCGGCATCGCGTAGGGCACGAGGGGCACCCCGCCGAGCTGGTAGACGAGCTCCGGCAGCACGCCGTCCATGAAGTCCATTCCTGCCACGCCGAAGCCGGTGGCGACCGGCGGGTGCGCGTGCACCACGGCGTGCACGTCGGGCCGCCGCGCGTAGATGCGCAGGTGCATCTCCACCTCCGACGACCCCTCCCGCGCGCCGCGCACGCGCTCGCCCCCCGGGGCGAGCTCCACGAGATCGGCCGCGGTGACGTCCGCCTTGGAGAGGCCCGCGGGAGTGATGAGGATGCTGCCCCCCGGCAGCCGAGCGCTGACGTTGCCATCCTGTCCGGCGATCAGGCCGGCCGAGTAGAGATGGCGGCAGATGGCGACGATCGCCTCCGCCGCGCGCTCCGACGCCGCGCTATTCGCCACGCTGATAGATGACGCGCCCGTCCACGACAGTCGTCTCCACGCGGCCACGCAGCGTCTGTCCCGCGTAGGGCGAGTTGCGTCCCTTGGAGCGGAACTGCCTGGGGTCCACGGTCCAGGAGACGCCGGCGTCGAACACCGTCGCGTCGGCGATGGCGCCGCGGCGCAGTGTTCCACCGGGCAGCCCGAACAGCCGCGCCGGCGCGCAGGCCATTCGCTCGACGAGGGTGCTCACGCTCACGATGCCCGAGTGCACGAGCCAGGTGAGGTTCACCGCGAGCGCCGTCTCCAGCCCGACGATCCCGTTCGGCGCGTCGGCGAACTCGCGCTCCTTCTCGTCGTAGTGGTGGGGCGCATGGTCCGTCGCGATCACGTCGATCGTCCCGTCGCGCACCGCCTGCTGCAGCGCCTCGACGTCGGCCGCGGTGCGCAGCGGGGGATTCATCTTCGCGTTCGTGTCGTAGCCGTCCACCGCGTCTTCCGTGAGGGAGAGATGGTGCGGGCAGACCTCCGCCGTCACGTTGATCCCTCGGTCCTTCCCCCAGCGGATCAGCTCCACCGACCCCTTCGTGCTCATGTGGCAGAGGTGGATGTGGCCCCCGGTCAGCCGCGCGAGGAGGATGTCGCGGATCGCCATGATCTCCTCGGCTTCGGCCGGGATGCCGCGCAGGCCGAGCCGGGCGCTCATGAGGCCCTCGTTCATCGCGCCGCCGGCGGCGAGGGTGGGATCCTCGCAGGGGTCGGCCACCGGGATGCCGAAGGTGCGGGCGTACTCGAGGGCGGTGCGCATGAGCTGCGCGCTCACGACCGGCTTGCCGTCGTCGCTCACAGCGACGGCCCCGGCCCCGACCATCTCGCCGAACTCGGCGAGGGTCGCTCCCATCTGGCCGATGGAGATGGCACCGATGGGATACACGCGCGAGGCGCCGGCGCGCTTGGCCTGGCTGATGATGAAGCCGACCGCCGCCTGGTTGTCGGTGACCGGGTCGGTGTTGGGCATGGCGCAGACCGCGGTGAAGCCCCCCGCCGCCGCCGCGCGCGCGCCGCTGGCGATGGTCTCCACCTCTTCGCGGCCCGGCTCGCGCAGGTGGCAGTGCACGTCGACGAAGCCTGGCGAGACCACCAGGCCGGCACAGTCCACCACCTGCGGCTCGGCGGCACCGTCGCGGCGCACCTCGCC
>JBBQJC010000057.1:0-22534 GCA_038325515.1 Gemmatimonadales bacterium
GGTGATCTGCGTACGCGAGGACACGACGCCCCTCAGGCCTCGTCGATGCCGCGCCGCAGCGACGCCGCGAGGGCGAGCGCCGCCTCGACGCTCTCGTTCGCCGCGCGCACGATCGCGCTCCCCACCACCACGCCGTCCGCGAGCGCCGCCACGGCTCGCGCCTGCTCGGGACGCGAGATGCCGAAGCCGATGCAGAGCGGGAGCGTCGTCGCGGCGCGCAGCCCCGCCGCGGTGGCGGGCAGGTCGGGGGGGAGGTCGCTGCGCTCGCCGGTCACGCCGAGGCGGCTGATGAGGTAGACGAATCCGCTCCCGGTGCGCGCGATCTCGCCCATCCGCTCGGCGGGAGTCGTCGGGGCGACGAGGCGGATGAAGTCGAGCGGGCTGGCGGCGAACCGCGCCTCGAGCTCCGGATCGGCACCGAGCGGCAGGTCGGTGACGAGCACCCCGTGGGCGCCGGCGTCGGCGGCGCGCCGCAGCGCATCGCTCCCTCCGCGCAGCAGCGGGTTCAAGTAGCTGAACAAGACCACCGGGATGGCCAGCCCGGCAGCCGAGATGATCTCGAGCACCTGATCGAAGCGGATCCCCTGGTCGAGCGCCGCCTGCGAGCTCGCCTGGATCACCGCGCCGTCGGCCATCGGATCGGAGAAGGGGACGCCGACCTCGACGACGTCGGCGCCGGCGGCCTCCAGCCCCTGCAGCAGCGTCACGCTGCGCGCCCGGTCGGGGTGCCCCGCCGTGACGTACGGCACGAAGGCACGCCGGCCGTCGGCCTTGAGCTGCGCGAAGCGACGCGCGATGGCGTCAGAGGAAATAGTCGCTGACCCGGATGCCATACCGCTCGGGATTCTCGGTCTTGATGATCGTGCGCAGATACACGCCTTCCTCGTTCTGCTCGGCCAGGTCGTGCAGCGTGCCGGGCTGCTGCAGGTTGCCCATCGCGTCGCTGATGATGCGGACGATCGGCCGCGACAGCATCTCGGGGATGGGGTTCACCGCGTGCACGATACCGAGCTCGAAGGTGTCGAGGATGACGAGCGTGCCCACCGGGTAGATCCCGGTGAGGTTGATGAACGCCTTCACCACCACCGGGTCCATGCCGCGGCGCGGGTTGTCCCGCATCTCGAGCATCACCTGGGCGGGGGTGAGGGGGGTGGTCTGATACGCGCGGCGCGAGGTCGCGGCGTCGAAGCCGTCGGCCACCGCCACCACCTTGCTGAACATACTCAGCGCGCGCGTCCGGATGGGGCGCGGGTAGCCGGAGAGATCGAGCTTCATGTGATGCTCGTGCGCGACGACCATCGCCCGGTAGGGCAGCTCCGCCTGGCCGCGCAGCTGGAACAGCGCCAGCGCCCCCAGCCACGGGTGCGCGGCGATGAGACGCCACTCGTCGTCGGTGAGCCCGCCCGACTTGTTGATGATCTCCGCCGGCACGCGCGACTTGCCGATGTCGTGGAACAGCGCCGCCATCCCGAGATCGTAGAGCTGCAGCTTGGTCAACCCGAGGCGCTTCCCGAGCGCGACGGCGAAGATGCAGACGTTGACGCTGTGCGTGAAGGTGTACTCGTCGTAGTCGCGGATGGTCGTGAGGCCGATCAGCGACGCCTCCTCGTTGAGGATCTGGTCGACGATCCCCTGCACGATGCGCTTGATCTTCTTGATGTTCGGGCTGCGCCCCATCCGGACCGACGTCATCAGGTCCTTCGTCACCGCCACGGAGTGCGCGTAGGTCTTCTTCGCGATCTCCTTCGACTTCGCCCGCGTCTCGTCGTCCGGCGCCTGCTCCATCGGCTCGCCGATCTCGAACACCCCGAGCTCCTGCTGCGCGAGCCGTCCGGCGAGCAGCTGAAAGCGCGCCTGGGGCGGCTCGGTGGAGGGGACGAGCAGCAGCGCCAGGAAGCGCTGCCAGTCGCGCAGGCTCGGCACCTCCCGCAGGTGCAGCGAGCCCACCCCCGTCGCACGGAAGACCGAGAGCAGGTGGCTGAAGCTCGCGTAGTTCTCGAGATCGAGCCGCAGCCGCACCGAGTTGATGAAGACGAACTCTCCGCTCACGCGCAGCTCGAGCTCCTGCTCGTTGCCGAGGAACTCCGCCGCGATCGCGTTGAGATCTTCGGCGGCACGCTGCACCGCCGCGTTCTCGAGCGGGTAGAGCCGGATGGCCCGGAGCGCGGCGTAGAGCGCGAGGATCAGCGCGCGGCCGGCGCGGCGCACGTAGGCGTCGCCGCTGGTCTCCGGCGGCTGCGACACCTGGAGCGTCTGACGCGGGACGTGCGCCGGCGTGGGGGTCGGCGTCGGCCGCGGATACGAGCCGGTGTTTCCCTCGTCGATCATGCGGCGCCTCCCGTCGGTCCGCGCAGCGCCCGATTGACCGCGTTGCGCACGACGACGTCCTTCTCGCTGGACGCCTTGCGGAGGGACTCGAGCGCGGCGGGCGTGTTGATGCGCCCCAACGCCACCGCGGCGCAGGCGCGCAGCTCGGAGTCCTCGCGCCGCCCGAACAGCGACTTGCCGTTGAGCATCGTCTCCAACGCCGCGACCCCCGAGTCGCCGCAGAGGGACCCGTAGGCCTCGAACACCACCATCTTCTCGGTGAGGTCGGCATCGCGAATGCCGCGTCCCTTCACCATGGCGTCGAGGCGAGCCAGCACCGGGCGGTAGCCGCGCGCCTGCAGGGCGCGGACGGCCGCGATGCGGATGTCGCGCTCCCCGTCCTCCACCGCGCGCTCCAGCGACTGGAGCGCGCTCGGCGATCCGATCTCGGCGAGCGCCGCGACGCTGGCGACGCGCAGCTCGGCATCTCCCTCCCCCAGCACCTTGGCGATCGGGAGCACCGCCGCGGGGGTCCGCAGGGCCCCGGCCCGCCGGATCGCCTCGAGGGCCACCTCGCGCTGCGGCGAGGCGATGAGCTTCACCAGCTCGCCCGTGTTCTGGGAGGCGAGCCGCGCCGCCGCCTGCTCGAGCAAGGTGCGCAGCCGCGGATTCTGCAGGCGGCTCAGCCACTCCAGCACCGTCGAGAGCGCACCCGAGCGCAGCTGATCGAACAGTTCGAGCAGGTCGCCCGGCGACGGCAGGTCGCTGGCCTCGTCGAGCGACTGCAGGAGCTGCGTGAGCGCGTCGGCGCTGCTGAGCCGCGCCGGGATCTGCGCCAGCCGCTCGTGGTGCGCGGGCAACAGCTCGGTCGCCCGCTGCGAGGCCACGTTCGCCTCGCGGATGAGGTACGCCACGTTGTGGAACTGGCCGGCCGACAGCATGTGCAGCATGAGGCTGTCCAGCACGTCGCCCACCTCGTCGCGCACCGAGGGGTCGGGCTGCTGCTCGAAGATGTCGAGCAGCATTGACACCACGTTCTGACGCAGGTCCGTGTCGTACTCGCGCCGGATCTCCCGCTGCAGGTACTCGATCTCGCGCTCGTCGAGGAAGTACAGCGTTCCGTCGAAGTCGGCCATGTTGACCACGCCCGGCTTCGACGTCTGCAGCTCCGCCTCGGCCTGTGCCTGCGAGTACGGGATGCGCTCCCCCGCGCCGCGCTCGCCCCCTGACTGCTCCGTCTCGCTCGCCGCCAGCGCCTCGCCGCCCTCGCCGAGGGGAACCGTGGCCTCGACACCGAGGTCGACGTAGCGATATCGGAGGAAGAGGAAGTCCCCCTCCCAGAGCATCGTCAACAGGTCGTCCTCGTCGGGCGACGCCTTGCGGATGCGCTGCAGGATGGTGAGCAGCCTGGGCAGCTCGTCCTGGTCGAAGCCGCGGAGGAAGCGCACCTCGCGCACCCCGTCCTTGAAGAAGATCCAGGGCAGGCTGTCGCTGCCGCGCGTCTTCTCTTCCAGCACGGTCTCGCCGGCGTACTTCACCTCGCTCTCGGTGAAGCTCAGCACGAGCTCGTCGGTCGTCTCCCAGATGGGGAGAAAACCGGCACGCAGCGTTTCCTGCGCTGCCTGATAGACCGGATTGTTCGGGAGGTAGAGCTGATGCGCCCTGGCGGCCTTGCCGAACAACCGCAACAGCTCCTCGACGAGTGCACGATCCACCGAGGCTGGCTCACGCTCCAAATCCCGCGCCGGAACTGGGGCGGACGGGGTGGGGGTGGTCACGCCTCCAAGATACCCATTTCCATCACCTGCGCCACATCCTTGTCGCCACGGCCGCTCACGCACAGGAGGACGACGTCGTCGGCGGCCCACCTGCCCCTCTCCCGCATCACCCACGACACCGCGTGCGCCGTCTCCAGCGCCGGGATGATCCCCTCCAGACGGCTCAGCGCCTTGAACCCCTCCATCGCCTCGTCGTCCCGCACCGACACGTACTCCGCGCGCCCGCTGTCCTTCAGGAAGGAATGCTCGGGGCCCACGCCGGGATAGTCCAGCCCCGCCGAGATCGAGTGCGCCGGGTGGACCTGCCCGCTCTCGTCCTGGAGCAGATAGCTCAAGGCGCCATGAAGCACCCCCGGCGTGCCGCGCGTCAGCGACGCGGAATGGCGCTCCGTGCCGATCCCCTCCCCCGCCGCCTCGACGCCCACGAGCTCCACCCCCGCATCGGGGACGAAGGCGTGGAACACTCCCATCGCGTTGGACCCGCCGCCGACGCAGGCGACGACGGTCTTCGGCAGCACGCCCACTCGCTCGAGCACCTGCGCGCGCGACTCCACCCCGATCACCGCCTGGAAATCGCGCACCATCCGCGGATACGGGGCGGGACCCACGACCGAGCCGATGATGTAGTGCGTGTCGTTGACGTGGCCGACCCAGTCGCGGATCGCTTCGCTCGTGGCGTCCTTGAGCGTCCGCGTCCCGCTGAGCACGGGCACCACCGTCGCGCCCATCAGCTTCATGCGGAAGACGTTCAGCGCCTGGCGCCGCATGTCCTCCTCGCCCATGTAGACGACGCACTCGAGGCCGAAGCGCGCGCACACCGTGGCCGTCGCCACGCCGTGCTGTCCCGCGCCGGTCTCGGCGATGATCCGCTGCTTGCCCATGCGGCGCGCGAGCAGCACCTGCCCCACCGTGTTGTTGATCTTGTGCGCCCCGGTGTGGTTGAGGTCCTCGCGCTTGAGCAGCACGCGCGCCCCGACCTTCTCGGACAACCGCGGCGCCTCGCTCAGCGGCGACGGCCGGCCGACGTAGGTCGCGAGCATCTCCGAGAGCTCGGCGCGGAAGGCCGGGTCGTTCTGCGCCCTCGCGTAGGCGATCTCCAGCTCGTCGAGCGCGGGGATCAGCGTCTCGGGCACGTACTTGCCACCGAAGGCGCCGAAGCGGTCGGACGGCTGGACGGATGCGGTCATTCTCTCACTCCACTGGCCCGCACCGCGGCGACGAAGGCCCTGATGCGCGCGTGATCCTTGATGCCCGGCGCGGACTCCACGCCGGACGAGACGTCGACAACCATGGGTGAAACATAGCCGATCGCCTCCTCCACATTCTCCGGAGTCAGCCCCCCGGCGAGAACGATGCGATGCCCGCGCTCCATCGCGTCCAGCGACTCTCCCAGCACCCCCCAGGGGACGGCGACGCCGCTCCCGCCGAGCTGGCCGGGGACGAGCGCATCCACCAGGAGAGCGTCCGCAGCGTCCGCGAGGTCGTCCGCGTCATCGGGGAGAGCGCCGTCAGCGGTTCGAATGGCGGCCCAGACCTCGAGACCCGTCGCCGCGCGCACCGCGGCCACGCGCTCGGGATCCGAGGCGCCATGCAGCTGGACGACATCCAGCCCCACCTGGCTGGCGACGTCGGCAATCTCCTCGGGCGACTGGGTGCCGAACACCCCGACCTTGCGCGCCCGGCGGCCGAGCAGCGTCGCGCGTGCCTCGGCGGGGGTGCGCTGGCGTGGGCCCCCCGCGAAGATCACCCCGAGGTATGCGGCGCCCGCCGCGTCGGCGCTCTCGGCGTCGATCGCGCGGGTCAGCCCGCAGATCTTGACCTCCGTCACCGCACCGACCTCGGCACGCCGGCCAGCGCCCGCGTCGCCACGACGGGGTCGGGCGAGGCCGACAGGCTCGACCCGACCAGCACGGCGTCGGCGCCACAGCGCGCGTAGCGCGCCACGTCGTCGCGCGAGCGGACCCCGCTCTCGGCAATGGCGACGAGGTCGCGGGGGACGAGGGGAATGATCCGCTCACTCGTGGCCGGGTCGATGACGAGCGTCTCGAGATCGCGATTGTTGACACCGATCATCGTCGCGCCGGCAGCGAGGGCGCGCTCGAGCTCCTCCTCGTCGCGCACCTCGACGAGCAGCTCCAGTCCGAGCGCGAGCCCCGCCTCCATCATGCGCGGGAGGTCGTCGGGCCCGAGCGCGCGGGCGATCAGCAGCGCCGCCGAGGCGCCGAGGGTCCGCGCCTCGACGAGCTGCAGCGGGGCGACGTGGAAGTCCTTCTTGAGCGCCGGGAGATGGAGCGCCGAGCGGATCGCCACGAGGTCGTCGGTGGATCCTCCGAAGTGGTCCGGCTCGGTGAGGACGCTCACGCCAGCCGCGCCACCCGCCGCGTAGGCGCGCGCCTGGGCGACGGCGTCGAGCCCTTCGGCAATCGCCCCCTTGGAGGGGGAGCGGCGCTTGACCTCGGCCAGCAGGTTGACCCCCCCTCCCGCGCGCAACGCCCCCTCGAGCGAGGGACCGGGGGGCACCTCGCGAGCGGCGCGCACCAGCTCGCCGCGGCGCCGCTCCAGCGCCTGCGCGCGGAGCCTGGCCTCGGCAACGATTCCGCCCAACGTGCCCCCGGGGGGGCTCCAGCGAGAAAATGCTTGCACTTCGGGACTTATTCGGATATGCTATTCGGGAGTTGTTCGGGCAACCGAGCTGGCGCCCGCCGCGCGCGTGGGTGTGCAGCGGCCGCGAGTGCCACTTTTCCCGCAGGAGCTGCCAATGCCGTTGACGAAGCGCCAACGCGAGATTCTAAACTACCTGACGATCTATTCCGAGCAAAACGGCTACGCGCCGAGCTTCGAGGAGATCGCGGAGAATTTCAGCTACAACTCGCTCGCGACGGTGCACGAGCATCTGAGCAACCTGGAGCGAAAGGGGTTCATCAAGCGCTCCTACAACGAGAGCCGCGCCATCGAGATCCTCCCGAGCGATCTGATGCCGAAGGCGATCGAGCTCCCCCTCCTCGGCGCGGTCGCGGCCGGTGTCCCCATCGAGGCGGTCTCCCATCAGGAAACGATCGCCGTGCCCGATTCGTTCGTGCAGCGCGGCGGCAACCACTACGTGCTGCGCGTGCGCGGAAACTCGATGATCGAGGAACAGATCCGCGACGGCGACTTCGTGGTGGTCAACGAGCGGCAGCGCGCCGACAATGGCGAGATGGTCATCGCAATGCTGCACGGGAACTCGGCCACGGTAAAGAAGTTCTACCGCGAGCGCGACGGCCGCATTCGCCTGCAGCCGGCGAACGAGGCGATGGCGCCGATGTACGTGCACGAGAACGACATCACGATCCAGGGGATCGTCGTCGGGGTGATGCGGCGGTACTAGGACTCCTGGTCATGGAAGCGGAACGGCGCTCACCAACGTGGGCGCCGTTTTTCTTGTTCGACAGCGTGGAAGCGAATCATTCAAAGCATCCGACAGGAGCCGAATGACTCCTCGCGCCGGGCCGGCCACCGCAACCGCAAGGAACGGATTTCACGGGTTGCACAGGAACTGCCGGTGGGGTGCAGATCAGGCTCGTGCTCGCCGATGCCGGTGTCGTATCACCACCATCGATCAACTTCCTTTGGCTGCGATGCTTGCATCGCGCGCATTGGAAAGCGCCAGGCAGTGCCGGCAGTTCCCGTCGAATCCGTCGCAGCCGCTCCTCTCTGTTGCGGTGTGCCCCGGTATAGTGCCCCGCCCAAGGTCGGATTCGGCCCAGTTCAGATCCATTCGAGGAATTCGCCCCCCGCTGTTTCACGGGGCGAAAGGCTACACCCCATACGCGAGCCGCAATCGCTCGAGGGCGCGCAGCCCTGCCCCATCCTCGATCCCGCGTCGCGCCGCGGCGATGGCGTCGCCGAAGTCGGTGGGACCCCCCGGGGCCACGTAGAGCGCGCCGGCGGCGTTGAGCGTCACCGCGGCGAGCGCGGTGGGGGGGGCGGAGCCCTTGAGGACCTCGAGGATGGCGCGCGCGTTGTCCGCCGGCGCGCCGCCGCCCAGCTCGTCCTGCACGCCCGCGGGGAATCCGTAGAGCGCGGGGTCGATCGTCCACTCGCGCACCGCACCCTCGCGGATCTCCACGACGTGCGTGCGCCCGAGGGGCGAGATCTCGTCCATCCCGGGCTCGCGGTGCACCACGCGGGCGTGCACCGCGCCCCCCGCGCGCAGGGCGCCGGCGATGAGCGGCACTCGGCGCGCGTCCGCGACGCCGACGACCTGCCGCCCCGCCCCCGCCGGGTTGGCCAGCGGACCGACGATGTTCATGACCGTCGGGATGCCGAGCTCGCGACGGACCGGCCCCACGTGCTTCATCGCCGGGTGCATGAGGGGCGCGAACATGAAGACGATCCCCGCCTGTCGCAGGGCGCTCTCCATCCGGTCGACTCCCACGTCGATGGGGACGCCGAGTGCCTCGAGGACGTCGGCGCTGCCGCACTGCGAGGTGAACGAGCGGTTGCCATGCTTGGCGATGCGCACGCCAAGCCCAGCGGCGAGCAGCGCGGCTGCCGTCGAGATGTTGAAAGTGCCGACGGCGCCGCCCCCCGTTCCGCACGTGTCGACGAGATCGTCCGGGCGCTCGCTCGGCAGGCGGACCATGGCGCCGCGCAGCGCGTCGGCCGCGCCCGCAACCTCGTCGGCCGACTCCCCTTTCACTCGCAGGCCGATGAGCAGGGCGGCGATCTGCGCCGACGTCGCCTCGCCGGCCATGACGACGCCGAAGGCAGCGCGCGATTCGCTCTCGCTGAGCGAGCCGCCCATCGCGAGCTGACGGATGGCCTGTTGAAGAGGGGGGGCGGGGCTAGCCGACACTGAGCGTCTCGAGCATGCGTTCGGCCAGTCGCGACTGGGTGGCGACGAGCGCCATGACGAGCGCCAGCAGGCGCACGCGCTCGACGTCCTCGTCCACGAAGATGCCGTGCATCGCGCGGTTGGTGAGATTCACCACGCCGACGAGCGCGCCGTGATAGACGAGGGGGAAGCTGATGAACGAGCCCGTCGTGAAGTACTCGTCGCGCAGCAGGGGGTGGCTCTTCGCCTCGGCGACGTCCTGCACGAGAATCGGCTCGCGGGAGATCGCCACCTTGCCGGCGACCCCCTCGCCGAACTGGATGCGGTGCCCGGCTGGCACGTTCGGCGCGATGCCGCGCGCCGCGGCCAGGTAGAGGGCCCCCTCGTCGGGGGCGTGGAGAAGGAGCGAGCAGCGCTGCGCACCCATGTCGTCGCCGACGAGGGTGAGCAGCCCGTTCACCATCTCGCGCGGATCGTCGGTCGTCGCATCGAGGGAGAGGACCCGGTCGATGAGGTAGAGCGTGCGCGTCTTCTGCCGGAGCGACTCGCTGCGCCGGTGGAGCTCGATGTGCGCCTTCTCGAGCTGGTCCACCGCCGCGGTGACCTGCGCCTCGATCGCGTCGGCCTTGCGGGCGGCCTGGCGCGCGTCCTCGAGCGCCTTGGCCGCTTCCCGCTCGAGGGCGACGAGGCGCTCCGGATCGGCGCCCGGGACGGCGTCGGCCGCGCGGAAGAGCTGCTGCTCGAGCAGCGCGAGCTTGCGCTCGTATTCGGCGTGCACGCGCTGCGTGACGTCCTCGAGGGTATGCACCGCCTCCTGGCGCGCCTCGCGCTCGAGGAAGCGCGCGTAGGCGAGCTCGAACAGCGCGGCCGAGGGGGCGAGCCGTTCCGAGGAGCGCGATCCGAAGAACTTGCGCGTCTCGTACAGGACGATCACCGCGGCGAGCTGGCCGTCGAAGCGGATCCCCCGGAGCGAGAGCCATCCGATGTCGGTCAGCTTCGGCAGGGCGAAGAGCGCGGCGAACTCGTCGGACTGGTCGCCGAAGTCGACGAAGGCGCCGCCGGCGGCGACGGCGATGCGCTCGCGCGTCGGCAGATGATCGAAGGTGGTGTCGAGCCGCTGCGCGCTCGTCACGTCGCCATTCGGCAGGATGCGCTCGACGAGCATCGAGTGCCGTGCGTCGAAGCGCACGAGGGCGACCTGCGCGAACCGGTCGAACTCGGCCAGCGCGTCGGCGAGCGCGAGCAGCGTCCCTTCCACGTCGGGTGAAACGCTGAGGGCGTGGGCGAGCGTGGCGAGCGTGCGAGGGGGCATCCAGAGGAAAACTGGCCGCCGCGCTTCCCTCCTGTCAATCTGCAGCCTGGGAACTCGTCAAGTCCGAAGCCGGTCGCTGCGGGCGCGATTGATTACCGCCTGTCTCGCGTGTACTATTTCAGCCGATGCCGACTCGAACGCTTCAGCTCGTGTTGCACTACGACGGCACGGACTTCAGCGGGTGGCAGCGACAGCCCGATCGACGCACCGTGCAGGGGGTGCTGGAGGACGCGCTGACTCGTCTCTGCGCACAGCCCATGGCCGCGCTCGGGTCTGGCCGCACGGACGCGGGGGTGCACGCGCGCGGCCAGGCGGTGGGGGTCCGCGTTCCCGGAAAGTGGACCGCGTTCGCGCTCCGGCGCGCGCTCAACGCCATCCTCCCGCACGACATGTGGGTCGAGGCCGTGCATCCCATGCGTGACGAGTTCCACGCGCGCTTCAGCGCCACCGGCCGCCACTACACATACCTCGTGGGCACCGATGAGGCGTCGGCCTCCCCATTCCGCCGGGGCATCGAGTGGACGATGCTCCGTCCCTTCGAGCGTGGCGCGCTGGATCGCACCGCCGAGCAGATCGTGGGCCTGCACTGCTTCCGCGCCTTCGCCGTCCGCGGCACCGCGCCCCCGAGCGACGACCATCGCTGCGAGATCCGCTACGCCCGATGGCGGGAACGCGGTGGAGGGCTGCGGCTGGAGCTCTCGGCCAACCGCTTCCTGCACCACATGGTCCGCTTCCTCGTCGGCACGATGATGGACATCGCGACGGGCAAGCGGCCCGCGGAGGATCTGGAGGCGCTGCTTCACGCGACGACGAACGACGACGTCTCCGCGCCGGCCCCGGCGCACGCCCTGTTTCTCGACCGGGTCGACTACCCGGAGCATCTCTACCTTCCCGTGGAATGAAGATCTTCCTCGCCACCGCCGACCTCGACGACGTCGCGTGGGGCGCCGCGCACGGGATGCTCGACGGCGTGCGCACCTCGCCCGGCCTGCTCGCCGACGCGGCGGTCCCCGACGCCCGCGCGCACCTCGTCGAGATGGGACGTCTCGTCCACGGCCCCATCTTCGCCAGCGTCCAATCGGTGGACGCCGCCGGCGCCTACCGCGACGGGCGCGAGCTCGCGAAGCTCTCCGACCAGATCGTCGTCGAGGTCCCGCTCGTCGAGGAGACGCTCGGCGCCGTGCGCCGGCTCCATGCCGACGGGATCCGCGTCGCCACCTCCTACGTCTACAACGCCGCCCAGGCGCTCATGGCGGTGGCCGCCGGCGCGTCGAGCGTCGTCGTCTCGCTCGAGCAGCTCGACGCCGCCGGGCACGATGCCGTCGCCGTGGTGCGCGGCATCCGCGACGCCTTCGACAGCTCGAGCGCCGAGTGCGACGTGATCGCGCTGCACCCCGCGTCTCCGACCCAGTTCGCTTCGTGCACGGTGGCCGGCGCCGACGTCGCGGCCATGACCGCCGATCTCTGCCGAGCCCTGATCGTCCATCCCCTCACCGACCGCGGCGTCGATCAGTTTCTCGGCGACGTGGCCCGACTGCGCCGCGCATGGCCACTCTCCTGATGCGGGCGGGATCCGCCCTCCTCCTCGCCGGCGTCGTCGCGTGCGGCACCACGCCGGAACAGTCCAGCGCCCAGGTGGTGCGGACCGGCGACGCCCCCCGCGCCGCGCCCATCGCCGCCTCCCGGCGAACCGCCATCACCGACGCCGTGGCCCGCGTCGCGCCCTCCGTGGTCACCGTCCAGACCGAGGCGGTGCAGCGCGTCCAGGCCGATCCCTTCGAGTCGTTCTTCGGCGGCGGCGGGTCGCGCACGCAGACCGCCGCGGGCCTCGGCACCGGCTTCATCATCCGCGGCGACGGCGTCATCGTCACCAACGCCCACGTCGTCGCCGGCGCGACCTCCATCTCGGTGATGCTGCGCGACGGCACCACCTACCCCGCGAAGGCGATCGGGACCGACGAGACGAACGATCTCGCGGTGCTCCAGGTCCAGGCGAAGGGGCTCCCCGTGGCGCCGCTCGGCGACTCGGACAACCTCCTTGTCGGCGAATGGGCCGTCGCCATCGGCAACCCGTACGGCTTCCAGCTCGGCAATGCCGAGCCGAGCGTGACGGCCGGGGTGATCAGCGGCGTCGGGCGAAACCTCGTCGCGCGCGGCGAAGGACCGTCCGCCTACTTCGACATGATCCAGACCGACGCGTCGATCAATCCTGGCAACTCGGGCGGCCCGCTGGTCAACGCCAGCGGCGAGGTGGTCGGGGTGAACTCCTCCATCTACTCGACCAGCGGCGGCTCGATCGGGCTCGGCTTCGCCATTCCGATCAACCGGGCGCGGCGCGTGGCGGAGGACCTGCTCAGCCACGGCCGCGTCCGCCGCCCCTGGATCGGCGTGCAGCTCGAGCAGCCCCGGTCGGAAAATCCCCGCGACCTCATCGCGCGCGGTGCCACCGTGGCCGCCGTCGTCCCGGGATCACCGGCCCAGCGCGCGGGGATCCGGCCGGGCGACCTGATCGTGAAGTCGCGGAGCCGCACCATCCGCAACCGCTTCGACTGGGAGGCGGCGCTCCTCGACCTCCGCGTCGGGGAGTCGGTGCCGGTCGTCGTCCGCCGAGGAGGGAGCGACGTCTCCATCAACGTCGCCATCGCGGACCTCCCCGAGGTGAGCGCGCCCAAGGTCCAGGTCCTGCGCGAGCTGGAGCTGGTCACTCTCACTCCGGCGATCCGGGCCGAGCGCGGGTTCCAGCGCCCGCGCGGCGCGCTGGTCTACCGGGCCAGCGAGCGCGTCGCGGGCGAGCTTCGCATCGTGCCGGGCGACCTGATCGTGCAGATCAACCGGACGGAAATCGGCTCGGCAGAGGACGCATCGCGTGCGCTCGATTACTATGCGGGGCGTGGGCCAATTCGCCTCTTTTACGAGAGACAGGAACAGATCTTCTTCACCGACTTCGTGATTCGATGACGGCGCACGATCGCTACTCCTCTCCGCTGGCCGAGCGGTACGCTTCACGGGCCATGCTGGAGCTCTGGTCGCCGCGCACGCGGCACGGGCTCTGGCGCGAGCTGTGGATCGCCCTCGCCGAGGCCGAGAAGCGGCTGGGGGTGCCGATCCCGGACGAGGCGCTGGCCCAGATGCGGGCCCACCGGGACAACATCGACTTCGAGGCGGTCGCCACCTACGAGCGGCGCTTCCGGCACGACGTGATGGCGCACGTCCATGCGTTCGGCGACGTCGCGCCGGCGGCGCACAAGTTCATCCATCTCGGCGCCACGAGCGCCTTCGTCACCGACAACGCCGACCTGATCATGATGCGCCGCGGCCTGGTGCTGCTGCGCGGCAAGCTCGTGCGGGTGCTGCGCGCGCTCGGCGCCTTCGCGCGCGTGTGGCGCGCCGAGCCGACGCTCGGCTACACGCATCTCCAGCCGGCGCAGCCGACGACGGTCGGCAAGCGCGCGACGCTCTGGATGCAGGACCTCGTGCTGGATCTCGCCGACCTCGACCACCGGATCGCGACGCTCCCCTGCCGCGGCGTGAAGGGGACGACCGGGACGCAGGCGAGCTTCCTCGAGATCTTCGAGGGCGACCACGCCAGGGTGCGCGAACTCGACCGCCTCGTCACCGCCGCCATCGACTTCCCTTCGTCGATCCCGGTGAGCGGGCAGACCTACTCGCGCAAGCTCGACGCGCAGGTGCTCGGCATCGTGAGCGGGATCGCGGCGAGCGCCTCCAAGTTCAGCGCCGACATCCGCATGCTCCAGGCCTTCGGCGAGATCGAGGAGCCGTTCGAGCGGGACCAGATCGGCTCGTCGGCGATGGCGTACAAGCGCAATCCCATGCGGTCGGAGCGCATCGCGAGCCTTGCACGCTTCGTCGGCTCGCTCGAGCCGAACGCGAACCAGACGCACGCCGTGCAGTTCTTCGAACGCACGCTCGACGACAGCGCGAACCGGCGCCTCACCATCCCCGAGTCCTTCCTGGCGACCGACGCCATCCTCGTGCTGATGGAGAACATCGCGTCGGGGCTCGAGGTGCATCCGGCGCGGATCCGCCGGCGCTTGATGGACGAGCTCCCGTTCATGGCGACGGAGGAGCTGATCGTGCGCGCGGTGCGCGCGGGCGGCGACCGCCAGGAGGCGCACGAGCGCATCCGGCGGTACAGCATCGACGCCGCGCGCGCGCTCAAGAATGGCGCGCCGAGCAACGACCTGCTCGACCGCATCGCTGCCGACGACACCTTCGACATGGACCGCGACGAGCTCGAGCAGGCGATGGACCCGCACCGCTACGTGGGACGCGCCCCCGAACAGGTCGACGAGTTTCTCGCCGAGGTCGTTGAGCCGCTGCTTGGCGGCCTCGCCGCCGACGAGTCGGCGGTGGAGGCGGTGCGAGTATGACCGCTCCCCCCGCCGGACGTCTCCCCCTCCCCCTCCCCCTGCTGCGCAGCGGCAAGGTCCGCGAGGTCTACGAGGTGGACGCCGAGCGGCTCCTCCTCGTGGCGAGCGACCGGGTGAGCGCGTTCGACGTCGTGATGAACGAGACTGTACCGTTCAAGGGGATGGTGCTCACGCAGCTCACCGCGTGGTGGCTTGGCCTGCTCGGCGGTGTACTTGCCCATCATCTCATCACCTCCGATGCCGACGAGATCGTCGCCGAGCTGCGACAGCTCGCCGGTCATCGCGAGCAGCTGGCGGGGCGCTCCATGCTCTGCCGCCGCACGGAGGTGATCCCGTTCGAGTGCGTGGTCCGCGGCTACCTCAGCGGCTCCGCCTGGAAGGAGTACCGGACGAGGGGCTCGCTGGCCGGCGAGCCGCTGCCCCCCGGACTGCGCGAGAGCGACCGCTTCGAGCGGCCGCTGTTCTCTCCCGCGACGAAGGCCGAGACGGGACACGACGAGAACGTCACGAGTGCCCGGATGGCCGACGCCATCGGCGCGGCCGACGCGGCGGAGCTGGAACGGCTCAGCCGACTGGTGTACACGCGCGGCCGCGAGGTGGCGGCTGAGCGCGGGATCATCATCGCCGACACGAAGTTCGAGTTCGGCAGGGACCGCGACGGCGCGATCCTCCTCATCGACGAAGTCCTCACCCCCGACAGCTCGCGCTTCTGGGCCGCCGACCGGTATGCGCCGGGCGGGCCGCAGCCGAGCTTCGACAAGCAGCCGCTGCGCGACTATCTGGACGCCGAACGGCGTGCCGGTCGCTGGAACGGCGAGTCGCCGCCGCCACGTTTGCCCGATCCGGTGATCGAGGCCACGAGCGCGCGCTACCTCGACGTCTTCCAGCGCCTCACCGGCGCGCCGCTGGCTCAGGCCTCATCCCTCTGACCCCACTTCCGTGAGCTTTGCCCGCGAAGGAATCGTCTTCATCGTCATCGCCGCGCTGATCGCGGCGGGGACCTATGCCATTGCGCTGAATCGCCGGTCGTGGCCGCTCTGGCTTTTGGCCTTCGTTCTCACCGTGCTCGCGCTCTGGGTCGCCTACTTCTTCCGCGATCCGGAGCGCACCGGCGTGCGCGGGGACCAGGTGGTCGTGGCCCCCGCCGACGGCAAGGTCGTGCTGATCCAGACCGTCGACGAGCCGGCCTTCATGGGCGGCAAGGCGCAACGCATCTCCATCTTCATGAACGTCTTCAACGTGCACGTGAACCGGTATCCGGTGAGCGGCACCGTGCGGTACGTGCAGTACAATCCGGGCAAGTTCCTGAACGCGGCCGCCGAGAAGTCCAGCTCCGAGAACGAGCAGATGTCCGTCGGCGTCGAGACCTCGCGGGGGCGCGTCCTCACCCGCCAGATCGCCGGACTCATCGCCCGCCGCATCGTGACGTACAGCAAGCTGGGCGAGCACGTCGAACAGGGCCAGCGCATGGGCTTGATCCGCTTCGGATCCCGCGTCGACGTCTTCCTCCCGATGGACGCGGTGATCAAGGTGAAGATCGGCGACCTGCCGGTGGCCGGCACGACCCTCCTGGCCGAGCTCGCCCCCCGATGACCATGCCACCTCGCAGCCGCGGCCGGAAGAACATGCGCCGCGCCGTGCTCCTCTTCCCGAGCGGGCTCACCCTCGGCAACCTCTTCTTCGGCATCTTCGCCATCATCGCCGCGTCGCGCGGCAACTTCTCCACGGCGGGCGTCTACGTCCTGGTCGGCGGCATCTTCGATGCCCTCGACGGGCGCGTCGCGCGCGCGACGAACGCGGGGAGCCAGTTCGGCGAGGAGCTCGACTCGCTGGTGGACGCGATCAGCTTCGGCCTCGCCCCCGCGATGATCATGTACTTCGCGGTGCTCGGCCGCGACGGCTGGGACTGGATCTGGGTGTTCGTCTTCGCGGCCGCGGCGGTGATGCGCCTCGCACGCTTCAACATCGAGCAGGCCGGCACCGCCAAGACCTACTTCCAGGGGCTCCCCAGCCCCGCCGCGGGGATCACGCTGGCGTCGTACTACTGGTTCAGCCAGTCGTGGCTCTACAACTACGGCGCGATCGGCAATCTCCGGTGGACGGAGATGATGCGCTTCCTCATGATCGCGCTCGCGGCGCTCATGATCAGCAACATCCCGTATCCGGTCTTCCCGCGCACCGGCTTCCGCAGCCTCCGCGCGATCGGTGCCACGCTGGTCGTCGTCGGCTCCATCGCGCTGCTGATGACGAAGAAGCTCGAGTACTTCTTCCCGCTCGCCCTCCTCTACGTGACGTGGGGCGTCGTGCGCTGGCTGCTCTCCGGGTTGTTCGAGCGTCGCCAGCCGACGCTGCCGTACGATCTGTCCGAGGGCGAGGATGACGAGGACGACGAGGAGCTCGTCCTCGCCGAGGCCGTGGACGTCGATGCGCGTCCGGGCCATCGGGAGCCCTCCCGCTCGCGACTCGACCGCACGCGCGGCAGGCCGGACCGTCCGGAGCGCGCCGCGCGGACCGAGACGCGGACCGAGACACGTCCCGACCGTCCCGCCCGCCCGGAGCGCACGGAGCGGCCCGAGCGCACGGAGCGGCCCGAGCGTACGGAGGAGGAAAAGGCCGAACGCGCCGCGCGACGCGAGAAGCGCGACAAGCGCGAAGGCCGTGAGGCACGCGAGCCGCGTCCAACGCGCGAGCCGCGCCCCGACCGCCCCGACCGCCCCGTCGCCCCCGACGCGCCGGCGAGCGGCGTCGGCGCCATCTCGCTCGACGGAGGCGTCGACGACGCCAGTGAGGATCTCGAGGTCATCGGGCGCATCCCCGGCTCCGCGGAAAGCGATGGCACGACCGCGACAGGCGATAGCGCGCCGGCGCGCAAGCGGAAGCGCCGCCGCCGTCGCGGCGAGCGCAAGGACCGCCCATCGGTCGACGGCTCGGGCGAGGCTGCTGGCGAGGAGTCCGGTGGCTTCGACGACGAGGCCGGCGACTCCGACCGGTCGGCGTACTCGGAGCGTCCCAGCGTCTCTCCCGAGCCCGCGCGGCCGTTCGATTCACCGCCCCCCCAGCCCGCTCCGTCTCCGGCACCGGCGACTCCGCCGCCAACGCCGCCCGCGTCCTCCCCCACTGTCCCCTTCACTCCGCCGTCCCCGGAGTCCCCGGAATGAGCCTCTATCGCATTGCCGTCCATGTCGTTCCCCGCAAGGGACTGCTCGATCCACAGGGGAAGGCGGTCACTGACGCGCTGCACACGCTGGGCTTCGCCGGCGTCGCCAGCGTCCACGTCGGCCGGCACCTCGAGCTGGAAGTGGAGGCAGAGAGCGAGGACGACGCGCGACGCCAGAGCGAGGAGATGTGCCGCCAACTCCTGGCCAATCCGGTGACCGAGGACTTCGCCATCGAGACGTCGCCGGCCGTATGAGATTCGGAATCGTCACCTTTCCCGGTTCCAACTGCGACTACGACGCCTACCGCGCTGTCGTCGAGGCGCTCGGAGAGCCGGCGACATACCTGTGGCACAAGGATCACGACCTGCAGGGCTCCGACGTCGTGATCCTCCCCGGCGGCTTCAGCTACGGCGATTATCTGCGCGCCGGCGCCATCGCGCGGTTCAGTCCCATCATGCGCGAGGTGCAGGCGCACGCGAAGCGCGGTGGCCCCGTCCTCGGCATCTGCAACGGGTTTCAGATCGCCTGCGAGGCCGGACTCCTGCCCGGCGCGCTGCTGCGCAACGCGTCGCTCAAGTTCGTCTGCGCCCCGGTGACGCTGCGCGTCGAGCGCGCCGACACACGCTTCACCACCGGTTATCGGAAGGGCCAGCACATCACGATCCCCATCGCCCACGGCGACGGCCGCTACAGCGACTCGGAGGAGGCGCTCGACCGGCTCGAGGGCGAGGGACAGGTAGTCTTCCGCTACGCGCCGGACGCGCTGCAGGCGCAGGAGGCGTACAACCCGAACGGCTCGATGCGCGACATCGCCGGCATCGTCAACAGCGCGGGCAACGTCCTCGGCATGATGCCGCATCCGGAGCGCGCGGTGGATCCCCTGCTCGGCCCCGCCGACGGGCTCGCACTCTTCGAATCGATTCTCCACCACGTCGCCGCCTGACGAGGAGCCGAGAGTGCGCAGACTGCCGATCGTCGTCCTCCTGTCACTGCCCGCCGCGCTCGCCGCGCAGTCGCGCCCCCGCCCGACCCCCACCCCCGCCGCCATCGCGCCCGGGATGTCGCACGCGCAGGTCGTCGCCGCGCTCGGGCCCCCCGTCGCGGAGCGCACCGCCGGCGGCTTCGCGTATCTGTTCTACCGGAACGACTGCGGCCGGCGCTGCGGGATGAACGACCTGGTCGTGCTTCGCAACGACTCCGTCACCGACGCGATCTTCCGCTCGGCACGCCGCACGTACGCCGGCGCCAGCAGCTCGCCCGCGGCCATCCCGCCGGGTGCCGCGGCCGCGCGAAAGCCTCCCGCCGCCGGCGCGCCGACGCGTCTAAAGGTCCCGCCGGCGAACGACGTGCGCCCCTCCATTCCGCTCGACGCGCCGGCCCTCAGGCCGGCGTCCTCCTCGACGCCCGCCAAGAAGAACCCGTGACAGTCTCCGCTCGTCCAGGCGATCCCGCGATCACCCCGGCCCTCGTCGCCGAGCATGGCCTCACCGACGGCGAGTACGACCGACTCGTCGCGATGCTGGGCCGCACGCCGACATTCACCGAGCTGGGGATCGTCAGCGCGTTGTGGAGCGAGCACTGCTCCTACAAGCACTCGCGCCCCCTGCTCAAGACGCTCCCCACCAGGGCGCCGTACGTACTGCAGGGGCCGGGCGAGAACGCGGGCGTGATCGCCATCGGCGACGGCCTCGCCGTCGCCTTCAAGATCGAGTCGCACAACCATCCCTCGGCCGTCGAGCCGTACCAGGGCGCGGCGACCGGCGTGGGTGGCATCCTGCGCGACGTCTTCACCATGGGCGCGCGCCCCATCGCCCTGCTCAACTCCCTGCGATTCGGCTCGCTCGACTCGGCGCGGGTACGCTACCTCTTCGCGGGGGTCGTGAAGGGGATCGGCGACTATGGCAACTGCGTCGGCATTCCCACCGTCGCTGGAGAGGTGGTGTTCGACGCCGCGTACGAGGGGAATCCCATCGTCAACGCGATGGCCGTCGGACTGCTGCGCGAGGACGAGCTGATCACCGCCGTCGCCTCGGGCGTCGGCAACCCGATCATCGCCGTCGGGGCGCGCACGGGGCGCGACGGCATCCACGGCGCCTCCTTCGCCTCGGAGGATCTCTCCGAGGCCAGCGAGGCGAAGCGTCCGCGCGTGCAGGTCGGCGATCCGTTCACCGAGAAGCTCCTTCTCGAGGCGAGCCTCGAGCTGATCCGCAGCGGCCACATCGTCGCCATCCAGGACATGGGCGCCGCCGGGCTCACCTCGTCGTCGGCGGAGATGGCCGCGCGCGGCGACGTCGGCGTGGTGATCGACACCCTCAAGGTGCCCGCGCGCGAACAGGGGATGACTCCCTACGAGCTGCTGCTCAGCGAGTCGCAGGAGCGAATGCTCGTCGTCGCGATCAAGGGGCACGAGCACTTCGTCGAGGAGATCCTGGAGAAGTGGGGGCTCACTGCCGCCGTCATCGGCGAGGTGATCGCCGAGCCGGTCTACCGCGTCGTCGAGGGCGACCGCGTCGTCGCCGAGTTCCCCGGGATCCGGCTGGTGACCGACTGCCCCAC
Organism: Gemmatimonadales bacterium; assembly: GCA_038325515.1. GTDB lineage: Bacteria > Gemmatimonadota > Gemmatimonadetes > Gemmatimonadales > Gemmatimonadaceae > AG11. The sequence continues at coordinate 20,319 of JBBQJC010000057.1, forward strand.
GTACGAGCCCGAGGCACGCGAGGACACCGATATCGCGCGGCGCCGCGCCCGCGATGCGCACGCTGTTCCCGAGCTGCCCGAGGAGTCCGATCCCCTCTGGACGCTCGAGCGGCTGCTCTCCTCGCCGACGATCGCCAGCAAGCGTTGGGTCTACCAGCAGTACGATCACCAGGTGCGCACCAACACTGTAGTGGGTCCGGGTGGCGACTCGGCCGTGGTGCGTATCCGCGGCACCGACAAGGCCATCGCCCTCAAGACCGACTGCAACGGCCGCTACGTCTTCCTCGATCCGAAGATGGGCGCGCGCATCGCCGTCGCCGAGGCGGCGCGCAACGTCGCGTGCTCCGGCGCGCGGCCCATGGCCATCACGAACAACCTCAACTTCGGGAATCCGAAGAAACCCGAGGTCTACTTCCAGCTTCGCGAAGCGGTCTCCGGGATGAAGGAGGCGTGCGAGATCCTCGGCACGCCGGTCACCGGGGGCAACGTCTCCCTCTACAACGAGAATCCCTTCGGGGCCGTCTATCCCACCCCGGTCATCGGGATGGTGGGACTGATCGATTCCCTGGCCCACGTGACCCGCGCGGCATTCACGACCGACGGCGACGCGATCGTGCTGCTCGGCGACAACACTGACGAGCTGGGGGGAAGCGAGTATCTCGCGCGCATCCACGACGTGGTGCTCGGCGCGCCTCCCGCGTGCGACCTCCAGCACGAGCGCCGCCTGATCGAGGTGCTCCTCGAGGCGATTCGGGCTGGCTCGGTGCGCTCGGCCCACGACTGCGCCGACGGCGGCCTCGCGGTGGCCCTGGCCGAGTGCGTCATGATGGACCGCGCGAAGCCGACCGGCGCCGAGGTGGATCTCACCCCCTGGGCGGCGCTGCCACTGCGTGCGCTGCTCTTCGGCGAGGCGCAGGGTCGCGTGATCGTGTCCACCCCCGACCCCGAGGCGGTGCTCGCCATCGCGGCGCGCGGCGGGGTGAAGGCTGCGCGCATCGGCACCGTGCGCACCGCGCATCGCGCGCTCGACGTCGTCGTCGGCGAGCGACGGCTGCGCGCGCCGCTCGGGCAGCTCGTGGAAGCGTTCCACGAGGCCATCCCGCGCATCATGCAGCGCAGCGCGTCCGCGCAGGACGTCGCGCTGGCCTCGGACTCGGTGGTCTGACCATGTGCGGAATCTTCGGAGTACGTGGGCATCCCGACGCCGTTTCGCTCACCAAGCTCGGGCTCTACTCGCTGCAGCACCGCGGCCAGGAGTCGTCCGGGGTCGTGGCGGTGGACGAGAGCGGCCAGGCGCGCAGCGTGCGCAGCATGGGACTGGTGTCGGAGATGCCGGCCGGACCGCTCGACGCGCTGCACGGCGTGATGGCCATCGGCCACACGCGCTACAGCACCGCCGGCTCGTCCACCCTCGAGAACGCGCAGCCGGTGCTCGTGAGCTCCCGCGGGGGCCACATCGCGCTCGCGCACAACGGCAACCTCACCAACGCCGGCGAGATCCGCGTCGACCTGGAGGAACTCGGCTCCATCTTCTCCTCGTCGATGGACTCCGAGGTCATCGTGCATCGTCTCGCCCGCTCCACGGCCGAGACGCCGGAGGGGCGACTCGCCGACGCGCTCCAGGGGGTGGAGGGCGCGTACAGCATCCTCATCATGCTCGGCGACACGTTGCTCGCGGCGCGCGATCCGCGCGGCTGGCGCCCCCTCGCCATGGGCCGCCTCAACGGCTCGCCGGTCTTCGGCTCCGAGACCTGCGCGCTCGACATCGTGGGCGCCACCTACGAGCGCGACATCGAGCCCGGCGAGATCTTCGCCGTGGACGCGTCGGGCGAGCGTTCCATCTTCCCGTTCGAGAAGAAGGAGCTCAAGCGCTGCGTCTTCGAGCACGTGTACTTCGCGCGCCCCGACAGCCGCATCTTCGGCGGCTCCGTCGACCGCGCCCGTCGCGCGCTCGGACGCCAGCTCGCCCGCGAGTGCCCCGCCCCCGGCGCGGACCTCGTCTTCAGCGTCCCCGACTCCTCCAACTCGGCCGCAATCGGCTACGCCGAGGAGAGCGGGCTGACCTACGAGCTCGCCCTCATCCGCAATCACTATGTGGGCCGCACCTTCATCCAGCCCACGCAGGCGACGCGCGACGCCAAGGTGCGCCTCAAGTACAACGCCGTGCGCGAGGTGCTCGACGGCAAGCGCGTGGTGATGGTGGACGACTCCATCGT
>JBBQJC010000058.1:0-21916 GCA_038325515.1 Gemmatimonadales bacterium
GCCTCGGCGCGGGGACCATGGAGGGTGGCACCGCCACCGCCTCACTCGCCGCCTTGCCGCGCATCCCCCGCGGGCGATTGGCGTACCAGCCGTAGTACCGCGTGGTCACCTGCCCCTTGTCCGGAATGTGGACCAGCACGCGGGCGAGGAATTCGAGCGGGTCCACTGTCTCGGTGCCCGCCGTCGGTCCGTCGGACTTGTCCGAGCGATAGAAGTTATGACTGGGCTGGCCTCCGGACTTCGCGTGGGTTAATTCCTCGCGCGTTAAGACGGATTCACCAGAGCCACATGCGACGGTCCTACTGTCGCATCACCGGAGACCAACCCATGTCATCTCTCGCTGTGAGGACCCCGGAGCCTGCGCCCGCGACCCCGACGCCCGCGCGCACAATCATCTACCTCGGGATGGATGTGCACAAGGACTCGATCACCATCGCCGTGCTCCCAGCGCTCGCGAAGGTACCGACGCGGGTGGACAAGCTGCCGAACGAGCTGCCGAAGCTGAAGAAGTGGATGGATCGCATCGCGCGCGACGGCGAGATCCAGGCATGCTATGAGGCGAGCGGGGCCGGGTACGTGCTCCATCGCGCGTTGCGCGACTGGGGGTATGCGTGCGCGGTGATCGCGCCGTCGCTGATCCCGAAGCGCGCCGGCGTGCATCGCAAACATGACAAGCGGGACGCGGCGGACCTCGCGCGGCTGTACCGTGCGGGCGAGCTCGTGCCAGTCCGCATCCCGAGCGAAGCAGACGAGCGGGTGCGCGATGTCGTGCGGTGCCGGGAAACCTTCCAGCGCGAGATCCTCAAGTCCCGGCACTACATCCTCAAGTTCCTCGCGACGCGCGGCTTCGTGTTTCGCGAGGGCACGAACTGGTGCACGCCCCATCTCAAGTGGCTGCAGCACCTGACGACGGAGGGCTCGCCGCTCGCGTCCGAGGATCGCCTGGTATATCGGGAGTATCACGCGTTGCTCCTGTACAAGCTGCAGCGCCGGGAAGAGCTGGACCGGCAGATCGAACAGCTCGCCGAGCTGCCGACCCTGAAGCCGATGGTGCAGCAGCTCCAGTGCTTCCGCGGGATCTCGCGGCACTCGGCGATGGTGCTGGCGACGGAACTCGTGGATTGGCGGCGCTTTGAACGACCCGGCCAGCTCGCGTGCTACCTCGGCCTCGTCTCACGCGAAGACTCGAGCGGCAATCGGCAACGCCTCGGATCGATTACCAAAGCCGGGAACAGCCATTGCCGGCACGTGCTCGTGCAGGCGGCGTGGAGCTATCGGCATCGGCCCCAGACGAGCGTCGATCTTAAGCGCCGGCAGCAGGGCCAACCGCCGGCGGTGATCACGCACGCGTGGAAAGCGCAGCAGCGATTGCACGCGCGGTTCAATCATTTGTCGTACCGGAAGCGGCCGCAGATCGCGGTCGTAGCAGTCGCCCGGGAGCTCGTTGGGTTCCTGTGGGCGGTCGCGCGCGAGGTCGAACCCGTCACGTCGCTCTAAGGAAAGTGCGTGGTCCGACGTGTGGCGCCGAGGTGCGATAGGTGAGCACGCTCGACGGCGTTATGCGGGCCGGGCAGGACGCAACACCGGCATCCACGACTATAGAATGAGCCAGCTCCCGACGCATCCGCTTCTTGCCGCGCCCTCACGGGTAACCGGCGTATATCAGCAGGATCAACCGTCGATGCTGCCTCGGGCCCACGTCGTACCACGCGCTCTTATGCACTGCTTGTAAACTGAGCCCCTTGACACCAGCCCAGTCATATCAACGCCCAAGCTCTGCTGCAAGGGCGCCTCATAATCTGGCGGCGAAGCCGCCGTTCAGAAATGCCCTTGTCAGCAGCAGCGCACGTTAGATGGCCCGCTCGACGACGCGCTGCATGATCGGGCGCTGCCAGTGACGGCGCGTGTTGGCGAAATCAGCACCGAATAGATCGCCGGAGCAACGCCGCTGGGTATCGCCGCACCCGAGACTACGCTGCCCGATACCTTCAGCCGAATACTCCGAGAGTGGTACCACCGCATTTCGATCGAATCTCGAGCGTACCCTCTCCACCAGCCCGAGTTCGGTACGCCATGTGTCTCCTGAAACTTGGCGACGCGCCAACCGCGGAGGCCAATTGCGGGAGTGTCATAGAGCGCAGCGACCGGCGGTACGAAGGTGTCATACCGGTCCTTCCCATCGGATAGTTGCACGCAAAGCGGAAGTCGCACCGAGTACGCCTCTCCGTCACCCCACGGCGGTCCATATCGGACCGGTGCGACCATGGCGATGACCAAAAGCAGCCCGCCGAGTAAAGCAGGAACCGCCGCGGGCAGATGCAAGAGCTTCGCGTCGCTCATGTAGTCAATGTCGGCGTGTGGGCACCGCCGCGACAGTTTGTGCGCGTGAAGTCTGCATTACGATTTGCTTATGGCCATGGGCGCCAATAATGTCGAGCGGAGCGAGCCTCCGAAATGCCCTTGTCGGCAGCAGCGCACGTTAGATGGCCGCGACGAGAAGTCAGCCCGACAGGTGAGCGCGGAGATCCTGCCGACCATGTACGACCGCGATGACGATGATCGCGCCGGGCAGCACTCGGTAAATGACGCGGTAGGGGACTTCGACCAGCTCACGGAGGTCCGCCGGCCCGGCCTCGGGCACCTGGCGACCGGACAGCGGAAACTCCTGCGCCTGTCGGAGCCGGCCGACGAGTCGCTCGACCAGTTGCTCTGCGTAGATGGGCGACGTCAGACCAACGTACTCGGCGATCCCGCCAAGCTGATTGACTGCCTGCTCCGTCCAACGGAGCTCGAGGCTCATGACGCGCGGCGGATGCGGCTCCGAATCCGCGCCATGGCCTCGTCGTGGGGAACCGTGCGACCAGCCTCGGCGTCAGCCAGGCCGATCTCGATGGCCTGCCGGACGTAAACCTCGTACGCGAGGTCATCCCACGTGGCCGTCTCGGGGAGATTCTCGACGAGCTCTCTCGCGCCGGGTTTGATGCTGGGAGAATCAGGCATGGATGAAAGCTGGCCTGACTAGGGTCCCGAGGCAAGCGCCCGCGCCCCCTGAGACGGACGCCGTGGCCATCTAACGCTGATTAGACAGCGAACGTTTTCCCCTCACGTTATGCTGCAAGAACGCGCCATTTACAGCAAGCGCCCGCCGCATAATCCCGCGTGCGCACTCACCGCCCGCCCCGCGTACCCCCGCCTACGCCCCTGTACCCCGCGCACTGATCCGCGAGCCCGCCGCAGAAACCCCGCCTGATCCGTCGCCGCATAACGTGCACGATCGACTCCGCACGCCGGAAACGCCTCTCAGACCTCCCGATCCGCACCGCCCGGCACACCTGCCTCGGCTACTACCCGCCACCAAAACGCTCACCGCCCCGGCGCCCTACTCCCCCGCGCTACAGCTCGATGTGCCGCCCCCGCCACTTGCTCTCCGCCCGCGGGAAGTCGCTCCGGTAATGCCCGCCGCGCGACTCCTTCCGCATCAGCGCCGCCTCCACGATCAGCCGCGCGGTCTGCACGAGATTCAGCTCCTCGGTCGCCCCCTCCGGTAGCCGCGCCTCGATCTCCGCCAGCTCCGCCTCCGCGGTCCGCAGCCCCCGCGCGGTCCGCGCGATCCCGGCATACTGCCACATCACCTCGCGCACCCGGTCCGCCGCCACCTGCGCCGCCCCGCGATCCACCAGCACGGGAACGACCCACCGCTTCCCCGCCGGCAGCGTCTTCAGCGGCGCCACGCCGGCCAGGTCGCGCGCCACTCGCTCGGCGAACACGAGCCCCTCGAGCAGCGAGTTGGACGCCAGCCGGTTCGCGCCGTGCACTCCAGTGCGCGCGACCTCACCCACTGCATACAGCCGCGGCATGCTCGAGCGGCCGTTCAGATCGGTGACGACGCCCCCCATCATGTAATGCGCCGCCGGCGTCACCGGGATGAGGTCCTTCCGCGGATCGAGCCCGCGCGCGGAGCAAAGAGCGAAGATGCCGGGAAAGCGCTTCGCGAAGCCGCGCCCCAGCTTGCGCGCGTCGAGATAGACTGTGCTCTTCTTCTGCTGGCGGAAGATGGCGCGGGCCACCACGTCGCGCGGCGCGAGCTCGGCCAGCTTGTGCAGCTTGAGCATGAACCGCTCGCCGGACTCGTTCACGAGCACCGCCCCCTCTCCTCGCACCGCCTCGGAGATGAGCGCCAGCGGATTCTCCGGCGTGTCCAGCGCGGTGGGATGGAACTGCACGAACTCCATGTCGGCCAGGGTGACGCCGGCGCGGTGCGCGATGGCGAAGCCGTCGCCGGTGGCGACCTCGGGATTGGTGGTGTAGCGGTACACCTGGCCACACCCTCCCGTCGCGAACACCGTGGCGTCGGCGATTATCTCCACCGCCTTCCCGGCCACGCTGGCGCGCACGCCGACGCAGGCCCCTCGCGTCACGATCAGGTCGAGCACCCGCGCCTTTTCAAGCACCTTGATCCGCTTGCTCGCCCGCACGCGCGCGATCAGGGTCCGGGCCACCTCGGCACCGGTCTGGTCGCCATGCGCGTGGACTATACGGTTCGTGGAGTGCGCCGCCTCGCGCCCCAGCATGAGCTCCCCCTTGGGGTCGAGGTCGAACTCGGCGCCCGCCGTCTGCAGCTCGCGGACGCGCGCCGGCCCTTCCTCCACGAGCACCTGCACGGCAGCGGCGTCGCACAGCGCGGCCCCCGCCGCGAGGGTGTCCTGCCGGTGGAGCTTCGGCGAGTCGCCGGCGCCGAGCGCGGCGGCGATCCCTCCCTGCGCGTACGCGGTGGCGCTGTCGAACAGCGAGCGCTTGGTCAGCAGGAGCACGTCGCCGTGCTGCGAGGCGCGCCAGGCGGTGTGCAGGCCGGCAACCCCGCTGCCGACGACGAGGAACCGGGTACGGATGCGGTCGGGCATGAGGGGAAAGCTAATTGAAGTCGTTCGGTTTTTCGGTTTTTCGGTTCTCGGCCGGCCTCGGGACGCCACGAACCTCCCGGGGCCGGCCGTCAACCGAAATACCGTAAACCGACAAACCGCGGCGCGAAGCGCGCCGCGCGCGCCGCGCGCCTTGCCCCTACCCGCCCCAGCCACGACTTTTCCCCCCCATGCGCAAGCTCCTCATCCTCGTGGGCGTGCTCCTCGCCGTCCACGTCGCCCTCCTCTTCGTCCGCCCCTCCGGCGCGGCCGTCCCCCCGCAGGGCGACGCGGTCGACGTCGGCATCGTGTTCGACATGGGGGGACGCGGCGACAAGTCGTTCAACGACGGCGCCTACATCGGCGCCGAGCGCGCCGCCAAGGAGCTCGGCGTCCGCGTCCGCTTCATCGAGCCGGGCGAGGGCTCGGACCGCGAAGCGGGCCTCCGCCTGCTCGCCGCCGAAGGGATGGACCTGGTGATCGGCGTCGGCTTCATCTTCACCGACGACCTGACCGCCCTCGCGAAGGAGTACCCCAACACCCGCTTCGCCGGCGTCGACTACTCGGTGTCGGCGGACAAGAACGGCAAGGTCATCCAGCCGCCCGCCAACCTCGCCGCCCTCAAGTTCAACGAGGAACAGGGCTCCTTCCTCGTAGGCGCGATGGCCGCGCTCGTCGGCAAGTCCAACAAGGTAGGCTTCGTCGGCGGCATGGACTTCCCCCTCATCCAGAAGTTCGAGATGGGCTACAAGGCGGGGGTGAAGGCGGTGTGCCCCAAGTGCGAGGTCATCTCGCAGTACGCCGGCGTCACCCCCGAGGCCTTCCGCAATCCGGGAAAGGGAAAGGAGCTCGCGCTCAGCCAGTACCAGCAGGGAGTCAACATCATCTTCCACGCCTCCGGCTCCACGGGGCTCGGCGTGTTCGAGGCGGCGCGGCAGACGGGCAAGCTCGCCATCGGCGTGGACGCCGACCAGTACAACGAGGCACCGGGCTACGTGCTGACGTCCATGGTGAAGGGGGTCGACAACGCGGTCTTCGACGCGATCAGGCGCGTGAAGGAGAACCGCTTCAAGGGCGGCATCTATCAGTACGGGCTGGCCGAGGGGGGAGTGGGATACGTGTACGACAAGAACAACGAGAAGCTGATCCCCGCGAGCGTCCGCGCGCGGCTGGAAGCCTTGAAGAAGGAGATCATCGCCGGTCGCATCGTCGTGCCGAGCACGCGATGACCCCGCCCCGCACAAACCAGACTCCCCGAATGCCTGACAGCACCCTGCCGGCGCCCTCGCCGGCCATCCGCCTCCGCGGCATCGACAAGTCGTTCGGCGCAGTGCGCGCCAACCGCGGCGCCGAGCTCGAGGTGGTTCGCGGCGAGATCCACGCGCTGGTGGGCGAGAACGGCGCCGGCAAGTCGACGCTCATGCGCATCCTGAGCGGGATGTACACGCCCGACGCCGGCAGCATGGAAGTGGAGGGACGTGACGTCACCGGCTGGAGCACGGCGGAGGCGATCGCCGCCGGCGTGGGCATGGTGCACCAGCATTTCATGCTTGTCCCGACCCTCACCGTCGCCGAGAACGTGGTGCTCGGCTCGGAGATCACGCGCGGGCTGGTGCTCGACCGGGCCGCGGCGGAGAAGGCGGTGCACGACCTCAGCGCGCGCACGGGGCTCCTCGTGCCCGCCGATCGCCTCGTGTCGGAGCTCTCGGTCGGCGAGGCGCAGCGCGTCGAGATCCTCAAGACGCTCTATCGCGGCGCGCGGATCCTCGTGCTCGACGAGCCGACCGCGGTGCTGTCGCCGTTCGAGGTGCGCGAGCTCTGGCAGGTGCTGCGCGGGCTGCGCGACGCGGGGGGGACCGTCGTGCTGATCACGCACAAGCTCGACGAGGTGATCGAGGTGAGCGACGCGATCACCGTGATGCGCCAGGGGAGCACGGTCACGCGGATGCCGACGAGCGGCGCCACGCCGCAGGCGATCGCGCGGGCGATGGTGGGACGCGACGTCGCCCTCGCGCTCGACGCGGGCTACACCGGAGGCGGCGCGCTGGCACCGGGCGCGACGGAAGCGCTGCTGCAGGTGCGCGACCTCTCGGTGGCGGGGCGGCGCTCCGCCGCGGCCGCCGTCGACCGCGTGAGCTTCAGCATCGCGCCGGGCGAGATCCTCGGCATCGCCGGCGTCGAGGGCAACGGCCAGACCGAGCTCGTGGAGGCGCTCGCCGGCCTGAGCGCGGCGAGCGGCGCCATCCTGCTCGGCGAGCACGACCTCGTCCCGCTCGGCGTGCGCGAGCGCGGCGACCTGGGGCTCTCGCACATCCCCGAGGACCGCCACGAGCGCGGCCTCGTGCTCGACTACTCCATCGCCGACAACCTCGTGCTCGGACAGCAGCATCGCTTCACGAAGGGCGCCACGCTGGACCGCGCGCGGATCCTCGACAACGCGCGGCGCCTCATCGCCGCCTACGACATCCGACCGACGGATCCGTCGGTCGCCGCGCGCGCCCTCTCCGGCGGGAACCAGCAGAAGATCGTCATCGCCCGCGAGATGTCGCGCGACTTCCGCGTCCTGCTCGCCGCGCAGCCCACTCGCGGCGTCGACGTCGGCGCCATCGAGTTCATCCATGCCCGGCTCCGCGAGGCGCGCGACCAGGGCAAGGCGGTGCTGCTCGTCTCGGCCGACCTCGCCGAGGTGCTCGCCCTCTCCGATCGCGTGGCGGTGATGTACGGCGGACGGATCGTCGCCGTGCTCCCGCGGGCCGAAGCCACCCCCGACACGCTCGGCGCCTACATGACCGGCGCGGAGCGCGCCGCATGAGCGCCGTGACGGCGAAGTCGCCGCGCTGGGCCGCCATCGAGGAGGCGGTGCTCCCCCCGCTCGTCGCCCTGCTGCTGGCGATGGTGGTGGGCGACGTGCTGATCCTCACCTTCGGCCAGTCGCCCGGCGCGGTGTTCAAGCTGCTGCTCGAGGGGACGTGGGGGAACGCGTACGGGTTCGGGCAGGTGCTGTACAAGGCGACGACGCTGGTGTTCACCGGTCTCGCCGTCGGACTCGGGCTGCGCGCCGGGCTGTTCAACATCGGCGCGGAGAGCCAGCTCGCGGCGGGGGGCTTCGTCGCCGCGATGGTGGGGCTGCTGCTCCCGGCCGGCGTCCCCGCCCTGCTCTGCCTCCCGATCTTCATCCTCGCCGCGGCGCTCGGCGGCGGGGTGGTGGGCGCCGTGCCCGGTGTGCTGAAGGCACGCTTCGGCGCGCACGAGGTGATCGTGACGATCATGCTCAACTTCATCGTGCTCGCGCTGCTGAACTACCTCACGAGCAACAAGGTCCACGTCCCCGACACGCTGCACACGGCGGAGCTGAAGAGCGGCGCGCTCCCGCGCCTCGGCGACTTCGCCGAGCCCTTCCACGGCTCGGCGGCGAACGTCGTCATCCTGCTGGCCATTCTATCGGCCGTCGGGCTGGGGTGGTTTCTGTTCCGCACGCGCTCGGGGTTCGAGCTGCGGGCGGTGGGGCTGCAGCCGAAGTCGGCCGAATACGCCGGCGTGAACGTGCCGAGCGTGACGTGGCGCGCGCTGGCGATGTCCGGTGCCATCGCCGGCCTGGGCGGGTTGAACTACGTGCTCGGCTACAAGCACTATTACGAAGAAGGATTCGCGACTGGCGCCGGCTTCCTCGGCATCGCCGTCGCGCTGGTGGGCCGCAGCCATCCCATAGGCATCGTGCTGGCTGCCTTGCTCTTCGCGACGCTGTCGCAGGGCGGCCTCGCGGTGAACGCGCTAGTGCCCAAGCAGATGGTGGACGTGCTGCAGGCCGTCGTCATCATCGCCGTGGCCACATCAGTCCCCGAAGTGCGGCGCCTGCTGCGTGGCGCGCGCCGGAGCGCCGAATGAACGTCCTCGACTTTGCCGCGCAGACGCTGCGCATCGCCGTTCCCTATCTGCTGGCTGCCGCGGGCGGCGTGCTGAGCGAGCGGGCCGGTCTCGTGGGGCTGAGCCTCGAAGGCTACATGCTCGGCGGCGCCTTCTGCGCCGCGGTCGGCAGCTACGCCGCCGGCTCGCCGTGGGCCGGTGTCGCCGCCGCCGTCGCCGGAGGGGCGCTGCTGGCGTACCTCTATGCCGTGAGCTCGATCCGCTTCCGCGGCGACCAGGTGGTCGTCGGCATCGCGATCAACCTGCTCGCCGTGGGACTCACGCGCTTCTTCCTCCGCCTGATCTTCGACAGCTCGTCGAACTCGCCGCGCATCCCCGGCTTCACGGTGAAGGGGAGCGGTACCGGCTTCGGCGCGCTGCTGCAGAATCCCCTCGTGTGGGTCGGGCTCGTCGTCATCCCGCTCACCGCGTGGCTCCTCTACCGCACGCCGTTCGGCCTGCGCGTGCGCGCCGTGGGCGAGCATCCCGTGGCGGCGGCGTCGGTGGGCGTTCCCGTGGCGCGCGTGCGCTACCTGGCCGTCCTCCTGAGCGGCGTCCTCGCCGGCCTCGCCGGGGCCTACCTCGCCCTGGACCAGCACCAGTTCACCGACAGCATGACGAACGGGCGGGGCTTCATCGCCCTCGCGGCCACGATCTTCGGGCGCTGGGACCCGGTGCGCGCCGGTCTCGCCTGCCTGCTGTTCGCCGCCGCCGAGACGCTGCAGATCCAGCTGCAGGGCACGAATGTCATCCCGTCGCAGTTCGTCGAGATGATCCCCTACGTGCTCACGATCATCGCGCTGGCTGGCGTGGTGGGGCGCGCCGTGCAACCCGCGGCACTGGGAAAGACGACGACGGAATGAGCCTCGGCACGAGCGCCCCATGACCCGTCCGGGCAGCGAGGGCGGGGGAAGGCTGTGGATCCTGATGATCACGGCCTTCATCGACATGGTGGGGCTGCTGATGGTGCTGCCCCTCCTCCCCTTCTACGCGAAGTCGCTGGGGGAAGGGGGGCTGGTGGTGGGGCTCCTCGTGAGCTCGTTCGCCGTGGCGCAGCTCGTCACCGCGCCGATGTGGGGACGGCTGTCGGATGCCTACGGACGGCGTCCGGCGCTCCTCGTGGGGCTCGGCGCGTCGGCCATCGCGTACGTCATCTTCGGCTACGCGCTGCAGCTCCCGCATCCGCTCTTCTTCCTCTTCCTCTGCCGCATCGTGCAGGGCGCGGGGGGCGGGACGGTGAGCGTGATCCAGGCGTACGTCGCCGATGCGACGCGCCCCGAGGACCGCGCCAAGGCGCTCGGCTGGCTCTCGGCCGCCACCAACGCCGGCGTGGCCATCGGGCCCGTGCTCGGCTCGCTGACGCACGAGTGGGGGCCGCAGGGGCCGGGGCTGTTCGCCGCCACGCTCTGCGTGCTGAACATGGCGTTCGCCTGGCGCTTCCTCGACGAGTCGCGCGACATGACGGAGGCCGCGGAGTCGGCGAAGGACACGACGCAGCGCGCCCGGTCGCGCGACGCGCTCGTTCACGTCGTGACGCATTCGGCGGAGCCCGCGTCGCGGCTGATCTGGATCTACGCCATCGCGATGGGAGCGTTCCAGGGGGTGACGTCGATGCTGGGACTCTATCTCGCGCAGCGCTTCGGCGTCACCGAGAAGACGATCGGCTACTTCTTCGCCTACACCGGGGTGATCAGCGTGCTCACCCGCGCGTTGATCCTCGGCCGCATGGTCGACCGCTTCGGCGAGGCGCGGCTGTCGCGCTTCGGCTCCACGCTGCTGGCGATCGGCATCGCCGCGATGGCGTTCACGCGCCCCATCGCCGATCCGGCGCACGTGGCGGCGATGCTGGGGGGCTGGCTCCCCGCGGCGGCGGTGGCCGTGGTGCCGTACGTCCCGCTCGCGCTCGCCGTCGCGCTCCTCCCCCTGGGCACGGCGTTCACCTTTCCCTGCGTGACGGCGATGCTGTCGCAGGTGATCTCGAGCCGCGAACGCGGGCTGTACATGGGGGTGCAGCAGACCTTCGGCGGCGTCGCCCGCGTGGCCTTCCCGGTGCTGTTCGGCTTCCTGTTCGACAAGTACCTGCCGATGCCGTTCCTGCTCAGCGCGGGGCTCGTGCTGCTGACGATCTACCTGGGGCTGGGGATCGAAGGGGCGAGACGGCCACTTCGAACGCCGTGACGAGAATAACCGTGAGAAGTGAGAGATGCGAAAACTCATTCCTCCTTGCTGTTCTCCTGGAACCCCGGCTCGCTCGCCAGCACGGCCCGCGCGATCTCCACCATCGGCACCGAGCGGTCCTGGGACGTCCGCTGCAGGATGCGATACGCTTCCTGCTCCGACGAGCCGGTGCGGCGCATCAGGATTCCCTTCGCCCGCTCGATCGTCTTGCGATTCTCGAGCGCGCCACGCGCCACCTGCGCATCCTTGCGCGCCACGGCGATCTCCCGCGCCCGCGTCACCGCGAGGCGCAGCGTGGAGTCGAGCACGCGCGGCGGCGTCGGCTTCGGCAGGAAGGCGATCGCCGCCGTAGCGGTCAGCTCGCGCTCCGAGAGCGTCAGCGACTCGTCGCCGCTGAACAGCACGACCGCCACGCCGGGCACCTGTGCCGCGATCTGCTCGGCCGCCTCGATCCCCGACCCGTCGGGCATGTGGACATCGAGGAGCACGACGTCCGGCACGACATCCTTCGTCAGCTCGACAGCCTCGCGGCCGCCCGTCACTTCGGCCACGACCACGTGACCCATCGTGTTCAGGAGCTCGACGAGCAGCGCGCGGGCGTTGTCGTCGTCTTCGGCGATCAGGATGCGAATGGACGATCCCGTATCAGGCATCACGTTCCAGGGATAAATGTGTGCGCGGAGCAATGAATCTTGTCGCCTTCATCCTTCCCCCGCAATCTGTGCTAGCAAATCCGCTGCGCCAACCGGCTTGCGCAGGGTGAAATCACACGCGGGATCCCGTTCGTTGCGCGGCTCCCACCCGGTCACCACGCCGATGCGCAGCTTCGGACGGCGCTCGCGCGCGAACGAGACGAGATCCCACCCACTGCCGTCAGGGAGGCCGATGTCCGTCACGAGCACATCGATGCCGTACAACGGATCCTCCAACCGCTCCTTCGCCTCGGCCACGTCGCGCACCGCCTGCACGCGGTGGCCATCCGACTCCAGCAGCGCCTGCATGAACTCGCGGCTGTCCGTGTGATCCTCCACGAGGAGGATCCGCCGCGGCACGCGCACCGGCCGCTCGGTCATCGTCTCGGCCGCGATCTCCGTCGTCCCCAGCGGGAAGACGAGGCGCACCGTCGTCCCCTCGCCCGGGGCGGACTCGATCTCCGCGCGGCCGCGATGGCGCCGCGCGATACCGTACACCTCCGCGAGGCCGAGCCCGGTTCCGTTCACCCCCTTCGTGGTGAAGAAGGGCTCGAACGCCCGCTCGCGCACCTCGGCCGACATGCCCACGCCGGTGTCGCTCACCTCGACGCTCACCTCCTTGGCCCCCACCGTCGTACGGATGCGCAAGGTGCCACCGCCAGCCATCGCGTCGAGCGCGTTCTGCACGAGGTTGAGCAGCGCCTCGCGCAGCTCGCCGGCGATCCCCCGCACCAGCGCGCCGGGCTGCAGCGACTCGTCGAGCTGCACGATGCCCCCCTTCGCCCGCTCCTGCCAGAGCGGGCGGGTCATCGCGATGACCTCCTCCACCATGGTCGTGAGGTCGACGGTCTGCTCGCGCGCGCCGAGCAGCGGCTCCTGCCGGATGAAGCGGCCGACGCGCGCCGCCGTCGCCGCCCCGGTCTCGGCCGCGCGCGCGATGCGGACCGCATAGTCGCGCACAGCGACCGGGTTCTCCGCGTTCATCTCGAGGAGATACGCCGCGGCCATGATCGGGTTGAGCGCGTTGTTCACGTCGTGCACCACCCCCGCGGCCAGCTGCCCCACGCCGGCGTGCCGGCGGTCGCGCGCCGCGGCCTCCTGCAGCGCCAGCAGCTCGCGCGTGCGCTCCTGCACCATGCGCTCGAGCCGCTCGGCTTCCGTCTGCACCTGCTGCTGCAGCCGCGTCCGCTCGGTCACGTCGCGCTCGACGGTCACCGCGCCGCGCACGCGCTTGTGCGGATCGTACAGCGGGTTCGAGTTGACCTCGATCACCGCCGCCTCGCCGAGTGGGCCGCGCCGCACCTCCAGCGTCTCGCCGCGCACCCGCTCGCCGCGCAACGCGCGCGCCGTCGGGTGCTCGTGCACGAACAGCGTCGTTCCGCCCAGCGTGCGCGGCCGGTCGAGCTGCCAGAGCTCGCGCAGCGTCTGCGGGTCGGCCGGCGCATGCTCCAGGTGGGCCTGCGCGTTGGTGCGCACCGTCCCCCCCTCGGCATCGACGACGCGCACCGAGTCGGGGAGCACGTCGAAGATGGACTCGAGCTGCGCGACGCTGCGCGCCAGGTCCTCTCGCAGCTCCTCTCGCTCGGTGACGTCGCTGCCGGCGAACAGGACCCCTCTCCCCCCGGACGTGTCGGCGATCGGCGCGAAGGTCGCCTCGACCAGCCGACGTCCGCCGCGGTGCTGGAAGGGGACGCGCACCGAGACCACCGGCACTCCGCCCGCGGCGATGTCGACCTGCTCCGTCAGATCGGCGAGCGCGTTGGGAAATGCGTCGTAGACCGACCGGCCGGCGGCCTGCGCAACGTCGAGGCCGGTGAGGTCGCGGTAGCGTGCGTTCGTCGCCACCATGAGGAGCTGCCCGTCGAACACCGCCACCGCGAGCGGAACCGCCTCGAGCAGCGCATCGAGTCGCGCATGTTCCACGTCCGTGCTGTTCGCGGAGATTTCCAGGGCTGACGAGAACGGCATGGGGGATACGACGAACGGAATCCTGGCGGCTCGCGGCGCCGCACTCCTGGGCGCAACCGAAACAGCGGCCGGCCCCACTGGAACTTCGCCCCGGGCCCCGCCAAGTCAATGACGCTGGCCCATTTCGCGCCATCCGGCGAGCCACGCGCCTCGCGGTGCCCGTGCACCCGCTCAAGTGCGGGTGCGCGCGGGCCGAGACTCACACTGGATGTCCCTCTCCTTCGTCCCCACGAGCGTCCCGTGATCGGTGCGGTAGGCGGCGCCCAGCGCCCCCTCCCCCTCCCCCTCCCCCTCCGGGAGCTGACCGATGCCCGCCGCCTCGAGCCGCTCATCGCGCTGCTCGAGGCGGCGGCGCGGCGCGAGGACGTCGTCCAGCTCCTCGGCACCTCTCCCGCCGCGGCGCTCCTCGACGGCCTCGCCGAGAAGGCGCGGGCCGTCGCCGACCTGGTGCTGCAGGGAATCCCCGCGCCGGAGCCGGTCGTCGTGCAGGCGACCGCCGCCCGGCTCCCCCAGGCGGTGGCCGACGTCCTGGCCGACCAGCTCTTCCATGTGGCGAACGAGCCACTCCCCTCCTCTCTCGACGCGAGCATCCGCGTGCTCAGCGCGGGCTCGCCCCTCGTGGCGGCCTATCTCGAGCGGGCGGCGCGCTACCTGATCGTCTGCCGGCTCGTCTCGGCGGGCCGCACCGACCTCGACACCCTGGTCGGGGCGCTGAAGCACGCGGCGGGCACCGCCGAAGCGATCAGCGGAGAGCGCACGGAGGAGGAACTGCCCGAGGTCAAGCTGCTGTCGGCGGGGACGACCGAACCCGAAGAGGCACCGGAGTCCCCCTTCGTCGAGCAGCGGGTCGACGTGGCCACCACGGCGGACGAGGCCACCCGCGCCGCCGCCGCCGCGATCGACGAGGCGCTGGCGCGTCCCCTCGTGCTCCTGGACGACGAGCTGCCGGAGATCGCGCTGCCCGAGGGCGAGGCAACGGCCGGCGCCGAGCCCGCGGAGGCCACCGTGCTGGAGCCGGACGCGGAGCAGTCCGCGATGGCCGCCGACGACGGCGCCGATGCCGCGGAGCTCCCTCCCGCCGAGGGAGAGAAGGCGCCGGCGCCAGCGCCCGAGGCGGCGCTCGAGGGGGCCCGACCGAGCTGGCGCGCCCTGCCGCAGCTCGTGACGGCGTCGTACCACGTCGTGCCGGTGGCCGTCGCCCTGGAGCAGCTTCGCGACGGCGCGCAGTGGATCGCCGCGCCGAGCTTCCCCGCCGACGCCGACGCCGTGCTCGGCGGCGCGACGGCGGGCCTCGCGACGCGCGACCGCGAAGCGCTGCGCGAGCTCGGCGACAGGACGGCGCGCGAGACGCCCGCCCTCGCGCGCGCGATCGCCGCGCTGCGCCTCCCGGAGCCGTGGAGCGCCGAGCTGCTGGGCGCCCTCGCGCCCGCCGCATCACGGCCGTCCGAGCTGCGACTCTCCGAGCAGGTGCGCGTCCTCTCGGCGCTCACCCTGCTGCGCGAGTCGCGCGACGCCGCACCCATGCCCACCGCCGACGATGGGCTGCGCGAGCGTCTTTCTGACGAGGTGGTGAAGCCGCTGCCGCCCGACGTGCGCGCGCTGCTCGACGCGATGGCGCTCGATCCCGGCGCGCGCCCGATGCTCGGCCGCGCCGTGCGCTACGTGCTCGCCACCCGCGCGATGAACGCCGCGCGCTCCGACGGAGCGCCGCCGTCCACGCTCGACGAGCGGCTCGGCGAGGATCTCCCCTCGCTCGGCGCGATCGACCGGGCGATGCTCCGCGCGCTCGCCGCCACCGAACTCGCCTTCCGCAAGCTCGAGCGTCCCCCCGAGTCGCGCCGCAGGAAGG
This sequence comes from Gemmatimonadales bacterium, assembly GCA_038325515.1. Lineage (GTDB taxonomy): Bacteria > Gemmatimonadota > Gemmatimonadetes > Gemmatimonadales > Gemmatimonadaceae > AG11. Next base: position 15,489 of record JBBQJC010000058.1, read on the forward strand.
CAGCGCGCAATGCGCCGGGCGACATCGAGATCCCTGCCTACAGCGCGGCGGTGGAGGGGGAGGGGACGATCGTGCATGGCGAGCTGCGCCTGCTCGACATGGCCTTCGCCGACCGTCCGCTGCGCGAGCGCGCGACCGACGCGGTGAATCGCGCGCGAGCCGGCGACGACCGCCTGACGATCGTGCTGGCCGCCGCGCTCATCTGCCTGATCTGGGTGCTGTTCCGGTAGCTACTCGCGCGCGCGCTCGGCGGTGATGAGCCGCGCCCCGCGCTCGTACGTGAAGTAGCTGTATCCCCACTCGATGAGCACGCTCAGCCGGTTGCGGAAGCCGGCGAGATACAGGATGTGGAGGAAGAGCCAGAACCACCAGGCGAGGCTCCCCGTCACCTGGAAGCGCCCGAAGTCGGCGATGGCGCGATGGCGGCCGATCGTGGCGAGGTCGCCCTTGTTGACGTACCGGAAGGGGAGGGTCTCGCGCCCTTCGAGCGTGCGCCTGATGTTGCGCGCCGCGTGCCGCCCCATCTGCATGGCCGCCGGCGCCACGCCGGGCACCGGCTTTCCGTCCGACGTCACCGACGCCATGTCGCCGGCGACGAACAGCTCCGGATGTCCCGGCACGCTGAGATCGGCGCTCACCTGCACGCGTCCCGCGCGATCGAGCGGTGCGCCGAGCGACCTGCCCAGGGGCGACGCGGCATTGCCCGCCCCCCAGATCACCGTGCGCGCACGGATCGGCGTGTCGCCCGCCTGCACCTCGTCCGTGCCGATCGACGTGACGATCGTGTTCGTTCGGACATCGACGCCGAGCGACCCGAGGTCGCGTCGCGCATGCTCGCCGAGCGCGTCGGGATAGCTGGGCAGCACCTTCGGCCCCCCTTCCAGCAGGATCACTCGCGCCGACGCCGGATCGATGCGGCGGAAGTCGCGGCGGAGCGAGTGGCGCGCGAGCGACGGGATCATTCCCGCCAGCTCGGTGCCGGTTGGGCCGGCGCCGACGACGACGAAGGTGAGCCACTCGCGCTGCGCCACGGGATCGTCGCTGCGCTCCGCCTCCTCGAAGGCGAGGAGGATCCGCCGGCGGAGCTCCGTGGCGTCGTCGATGCTCTTCAGTCCCGGCGCGTGCGCCTCCCACTCGGGATGTCCGAAGTAGGCGTGGCGCGCGCCGGCCGCGACGAGAAGGAAGTCGTAGGGGTGCTCGCGCCCATCCGCGACGACGACGCGCCGCTCGGGCTCCACGCGCTCGACGTTCGCCAGCAGGACTGTGGTGTTCGACTGCTTGCGCAGCAGCCAGCGGATCGGCGCCGTGATGTCGCTGGGGGCGAGCGCGGCGGTCGCCACCTGGTAGAGCAGCGGCTGGAAGAGGTGATGGTTCGTGCGGTCCAGCACGAGCAGATCGACGTTCGCGCGGCGCAGCGCGCGGGCGGCGTACAGCCCCCCGAATCCCCCGCCGACGATGATGACGCGCTGGCGCTTCGGTCCGCTCGTCACGACACGCGCGCCTCGGCGGCGGCGCGGGGAGCGCCGCCCCCCATCACGGCCGATACGAGCATCCCCGCCACCACGACCGTCACCGCGCCGACGACGTTGTGCCAGAGGAACGACACCCGCGGCGCGCCGAAGTTGACGGCGGCCACCGCGGCCATGCCGGCGATGAGCCCCACGAACGCGCCCATCGCGCGCGCGCGCGGGATCATCGCCAGCAGGAAGACGCCCAGGATGGAGCCGTAGAAGAAGGAGCCGAACCGGTTCACGACCTCGATCAGCGAGCCGATCCTCGCCGCGTACGTCGCGACGATGCAGGCGAACACTCCCCACATCGCCGTCGCGCCGCGTGAGACGGCAAGGAAGTGTGCGTCGGGCCCCTCCCTCCGCCACCACCGCTTGTAGAAGTCGATCACCGTGGAGGTGGCGAGCGAGTTGAGCTCCGCCGCGATCGCCGACATCGCCGCCGCCATCACGCCAGCGATGAACAGGCCGGCGAGCCCGATCGGAAGCTGCTCCACGACGAAGCGGGGGATGATGTAGTTGACGTCCTTCGACGGCTCGCCGGTGGTGCGCTCCACGAGCGCGAGCGCCTCGCCACGCACCCTCGTGACGGCTGAATCGCGCGCGCGGTATTCGATTGTCGCCGGCATCGCGGCGTCGTCGCCGGCGCGGCGCGCCACGCTCACCGCGTTCGCCGCCGCGCGCCGCGCGGCCACCGCCGCATCATACCGCGTCTGGAGCGCGGCGACCGCGGCCGGCTGCCGCTCGCGCACCGTCTTCGCCTGCACCGGGTTGTACAGCATCGGCGGCGCCTCGAACTGGTAGAACACGAACACCAGCACGCCGATCAGCAGTACGAGCGCCTGCAGCGGGATCTTCCAGTACGCGCTGATCAGGAGCGAGCTGCGCGCCTCCGGCACCGACCGCGCCGTGAGGTAGCGCTGCACCTGGCTCTGGTCCGTCCCGAAGTACGACAGCATCAGGAAGGTCCCGCCGATCAGGCCCGACCAGAAGGTGTAGGTGTTCTCCAGGCTGAAGCTGAAGTCGAACACGCGCAGCCGCCCGGTGGCGCCGGCCAGGTGCAGCGCGTCGCTTGGCGAGACGGGGATGCGCAGCAGCAGCACCGTCACCACGGCGGTGATCGCCACGACGATGAGCACCATCTGCTTCACGTCGGCCCAGGTCACCGCCTGCACGCCGCCGATCATCGTGTAGAGAACGGTCGGCACCCCCATCAGCAGTACGCACCACCCGAGCGGCCAGCCGAAGATGGCCGAGAAGACTACCGCCGGCGCGGCGAGGATCGTCCCGCAGGACATCCCGCGCGAGAGCAGGAAGAGGAAGGCGGTGAGCGACCGTGTCTTCGCGTCGAACCGCCGCTCGAGATACTCGTACGCCGTGAACACCCGCGCGCCATGGAGAAATGGCACGAGGGTCACGCCGAGGATCACCATCGCCAGCGGCAAGCCGAAGTAGAACTGGACGAACCGCATCCCGTCCACCGCGCCCTGCCCCGTGGTGCCGATCATCGTCACGGCCGAGAGCTGCGTCGCCATCACTGACAATCCCACCGCCCACCAGGGCAGGTTGCGGTTGGCCAGGAAGTAGCCCTCGATGTGCTTGGTCCCTCGCGCGCGCCGGAGCCCGTCGATCGCGACGTAGGCGAGCCACCCGACCACCACGAGCCAGTTCAGCGGGTGCATCGCGCGCATCAGGGGGTATACCGCTGTTGGAGAAGCCAGAGGAGGACCAGCGCGATCACCTGCACGCTCATCACCTTCAGGAGCGTGCGCCGGAAGCGGCGCCGGTCGCGCTCGATGTCGGGCGCCTCCACCGGCGGCGTGCCCGCGTCCACGCTCACGGCTGCGGGAGCGGCGAGCGCGGCACGTTGCCGTCCGCCGCGATCAGGTTGAGGAACAGCTTCCCCGCGCCGGGCACGCCGGCCGGAAGCTGCCGGAAGAGCGCGAGCGTCACGTACACGTACGCCCCCTTCCCGACAGGGGCCACGAGCACGCTGTTCTCGTTCGGCGGCTCACCCGGATCGTGCATCTCGAGCAGGCGATGCCAGTGCGGATCGGCGGTCGTCGGCATGTACGTGGAGCGCTCCTGCTTCCAGCCGGCGAAATCTCCCGGCGTGATCCTGTTCGGCCAGGCGAGCAGCGGCGACTTCGGGTCGAGGACGCGCACCGGCGCCTTCTCGTCGGTCACGCGCTCCGCCGTGCGCGCCAGCGTGATGGGATAGGGGAGCAGCCCGGGCACCTGCATCTCGGCCTGCCCGTACTGCACCACGACGGTGCCGCCGCGCCGCGCGTACTCCTGCAGCCGCCCCGCCTGCGTCGCGAGCGCCGGATTCGCCGCGAAGGCGCGCGGCCCGAGCACCACCGCGCCGAAGCGCGACAGGTTGGTCGTGGCCAGCTCCGCCGGCGTGAGCAGCGAGATCCCGATGCCGAGCTGGCTCAGCATGGGCGCCACGTTGTCGCCGACGCCTTGCACGTACGCGACGAGCGGGTTGCGCGGCAGCGCGACAGGCACCGCCTCCACCTGCACGCTCGCCATGCGGTAGTAGCGCAGCGGCCGGATGTGCTCGTAGCTGATCGGCATCCATCCCGCCATCGACCGCTCGCCATTGCGCGTCGCCACGGCGCTGATGAAGTGACGCCCCTCGGGCAGCTTGCCGTGCACGTGGTAGACCAGTGTCGCGCCGCCGAACGGCTCAAGTGCCACGTGGCGCACGAGGGAGTCGGCGGTGAGCCCGGCGGGCAGCGAGAGCTCGATCGTGGCGGCGCGCGGGCCGCTCGCCGAGGACTTCACGTGCAGCGTGTAGTCGCGGTTGAGCGTGATACCGGTGCGCGCGTACTCGATCTCGTCGTCGAAGAGGAGGCTGATCGGCAGCACCGAGGCGACGGGGCGGCGCTGCTCGCCGCGCGCCGGATCGGCATAGCGGTAGACGACCGGCCCCGCGTCGGCGACGAACGACACCCCCGCGATGCGCAGTGCCACGCGCGTGTGCGTCTCGGCCAGCCGGTCCTCACCGATCGCGATGTTCGACGCCCCCGGCTGGACGGCACTCGGCAGCACGAACATGTCGTGGCTGTTCTCGAGACCATGCTCCATCCACCACGACACGCTCGCGCGACTGGTCTCGAGCGGCAGCGTGATCCGCGCCACGCTGTCCGGTGCCACGTCGGCCGCACTCCCTGCAGGCATGGGGCCGTACTCCCCCATCATCCAGACCGACGCCCCTTCGAGCCGCACCTCGCTCGTCCCCTGGTTGTACACGCTGATCGTCACCGGCATCGTGTCGTGCACGGCGAGCAGCTCGCGCGGCGCGGTGGCCTCGAGCAGGACGCCGGCAGCCGAGAGGAGGGCCGCCTGCGCGCGACGGTGCGCGGTCTCGAATGTCGTGACCAGATCGCCATCGACGCCGAAGCATCCGGCTGGACCATAGCGCGGGCAGGGGAGCGCGGCGCGTCCCCGCTCCAGCAGTCCGACGACGTGCGCCAGCGGCGCCACCATCGGCGATGGATGCGCGAGGTCCTCGACGCGCCGCACCGCCGCGATCGCGGCGGGCAGCGAGTCGAGCGCCGCGCGCGCGCCCGAGGCCAGCGGCGCCGCGGCGAAGCGGTCCCACCCCGTCGCGATCCCGTCCAGCGGCGAGCGCTCCTTCACGCCGATGGCTCCGAGCCGCGACGCCTCGAGCTTGAGGTAGTCCATCGAGGCGCCATGCCGCTGCAGCCCGCCGAAGCCCTGCGAGAGATGCTGCGACCGGCTCACGCTGGCGATCTCCGCGTAGGTCATTCCGCGGAATGGGCTGAGCTCGCCCACGTTGAAGCCGAGCGTCGCCTCCTGCGGCGCGAAGCGCGCCGCGCGGTAGAACTTGCTCGGCGCCCACGCGCCGAAGCCCAGCGTGGCCGCACGAGGGAAGCGCACGGTGTCCATCGCCGCGTCGAACACCTCGCGCGCGAGCTGCCCGCTCACCTGGTGATGCCCGTGCCCGTCGCGCGGCGTGCCACTGAACACCGCCACGATGACCTGCGGCCGGAAGGCACGCACGACGGTCACCACGTCGCGCAGGATCGAGTCCTTCACCCAGTGCGTGTACGTCTCCTCGGCATTCTTGGAGAAGCCGAAGTCGTAGGCGCGCGTGAAGAACTGCCGCCCGCCGTCCAGACGCCGTGCCGCGAGGAGCTCCTCCGTGCGGATCATGCCGAGCAGGGGGCCGAGCTCGTTGCCGATCAGGTTCTGCCCCCCGTCGCCGCGCGTCAGCGAGAGATACCCGGTCTCCACCTGCCGCCCGCGCGCGAGCCAGGTGATGAGCTGGGTGTCCTCGTCGTCGGGGTGCGCCCCGATCACGAGCACGCGCGGGGTGACGTCGAGCCCCGCCACCGACTCGCCCAACACGACGGCGCCGCGCTCCTGGGCAGCGAGGAGGCGCGGCGCGGCGCACAGCAGGGTCAGGGCAGCGAGTCGGCGAAGCTGTCGCATCATGTGGCGTGGGGATTCGCGGGAGAGTCGGGCGGACCGGCGATCGTATGTGGCCAGACAGGAGCGGCGGGAGTTCCCGCCGCTTCCCGATGATTCACGCGCTCGCCATCTGCCGCCTGGCCGCGGCGGGGGTGAGCGCCTCGGCCACGATGCGCGCCTGCTCCGCCGAGTGCGCGTCGCCGTAGCCCTCGGCGGGGCTCGCCCGCTCGGGCCGTCCGACGTAGCGGATGGTGAGCAGGTTGCCGGTGGCCACGCGAAGCTGCGGCGCAACGTAGCTCCACGCCCCCATGTTCTTCGGCTCCTCCTGGGCCCACACCACGTCCTCGATGTTCGGATACGCGTCGACGATCTGCGACACGCGCTCGCCCGGCCAGGGGTAGAGCTCGTCCACGCGGACCAGCGCCACCTCGGCGCTGTCGCCGCGCGCCTTCTTCAGGTCGTAGTACAGCTTCGCCG
>JBBQJC010000059.1:0-21318 GCA_038325515.1 Gemmatimonadales bacterium
CCGGTGACCTGCGTACGGTGAACGGTGATCGGTGACCGGTGAACGGTGTACGGTGAACGGTGAACGGTGAACGGTGAACGGTGAACGGTGAACGGTGAACGGTGAACGGTGAACGGTGAACGGTGAACGGTGAACGGTGAACCGAACGAACGTGAGAGGTGAGAAGTTCGAGGGTGAGAGGTCATGCCTCGGGATGCGCTGCCGACCGAGGCATGACCTCTCACTTCTCACCTCGAACCTCTCACGCCTTCGCGGAATAACCGTTCACCGTTCACCGTTCACCCTAACCGGGGGCAATCAGCCCGCCCCGCTCGGCGTCGGATCGTGCTGTCCCTGCACGTTCGACTTCACCGCGGCGCGCCGGTCGATGTTGCGCGCGTGGATGGCGTGCGTGGGGCACTCGTGCACGAAGCCACCCTCGGCAGGGGACCACTCCACCACGTGGGTGCGCGCGAATGCCTTCCCCTCGTCGTCCAGCGCCATCACCGCCGGCGCGAGCGCGATGCAGGTGCCGCAGCCGGTGCACTGCTCGCGGTCGACGTCGATCTGCACGCGCCGGCGGGGGAAGACGCAGCCGTTCCGCTCCCAGTACGAGTCGAATCGCTCGAGGGCGCTCATGGCCGCCTTGTAGCCCTCCTCGATGTTCCGCTCGGTGTCGGTGAAGCTCAGCCAGTTCGCGTCGTCCACCTTGGGGCGGATGAGCACCATCGGCGGCCCGTGCCACCGCTCCAGCGGGAACTGCTGCAGCGCGTGCATCATCATCGTCGCCGCGCGCATGTAGATGGTCGCGAAGCCCTGTCCTTCAGCGCGGGCCGCCTGGGAGGCGTCGGAGCTGCCCACGTCGACGGCGATGAGGATGTCGGCGAACTGCGCGGCCACCGACACGGGCAGGTTGTCCACGACGCCGCCGTCGATGCAGGTCCGCGCGCCGACGCGGCCGGGGGGGAAGAAGCCCGGCAGCGCGCACGAGGCGTAGACCGCGTCGCGCACCTTCACGTCCTGGAGTCCGGGCAGCCCCCACACGGCGCGGGCGCCCTCGTCGAGATCCACCGTATTCACCAGCAGCGGCTTGGGCAGCTCGGCGAAGGTCACGTCGGGGATGGACGCGTCGCACAGCTCGCGCAGCGGCTCCTCCAGGTAGATCGACGTGGAGCGCATGCGGTCGAGGAGCATGCCGAAGTGGTTGATGCGGAAGAGATCCTTCCGGCGCAGCGTCGTCGCACGTGCGGCGAGCGTCTCGACGCTCGCGCCGCCGAGGCTGGACGCCGCGATCATCGCGCCGATGCTGGTGCCGGCGTAGACGTCGGGCACGATGCCGCGCTCCGCGAGGGCGCGCAGCACGCCGATGTGCGCGAATCCCTTGAGCCCGCCCCCACCGAGGACGAGGCCGATTCGTCTGAACGCGTTCAAGCGGGAGTACCGGAAGGGGCGGGGGGGGGTACGACGGACGCGCGGGGCGGCGCGGAAGGATGCGCCCGCCCCTGTAACGTATCGGAGGGGAAGCGCGGCTACTGGAGGTACAGGTACAGCCCGTAGAGGCCCACGATGAGCCCGCCGACGGCGATCACGTGCCCCGCGTTCCCGCCGGCGAGCGACCCGCCGATGAGCGCCGCCGCCCCGACCGCCATCAGCGCGACCGGCTGGCCCATGCTGTTGCGGCGCGGCACGTCGGGGGCGGGCAGGGCGCGCGCGTCGCTCGCGACGGGGCGAGCGGCGACGCTCGCCGACTGCATCGTCGGACCGGCGACGGTGGGCGCCTCGGCGCGAGGCGCCGGGGCCGCGGTCGGTACGGAGATGGCTTCAACGGTCGCGCGCTCGGCGGCGGCCGAGGCTGGTGCGAGCTCCTGCGCGCCGGCCGTGGCGGTGGCGGCGAGGCAGATCGTGACGGCGAGGGAAAGGGCGAAGCTGGTTCGTGCGATCATCTGAAGATCCTGGTACGGGTAGTCGATGCCGCGACGGTCGCGCTGCAGCATGCGGAATGGTGGCGCCGTCGCGGCGCGCGGTCTAGTCTTTCACCCCCGTCCTGCTGCGAACTTCGGGCCGTTCCCTTTCGACCCTCCCAGTCAATGATCCCACCGCGTCGTCCGGTCACTGCCGCGCCGCCGGCGAGCGAGCGCAGCCTCGTCCGGGCCATCGGCACGTGGGGGCTCGCGGCGAGCATCGTGAACGTGACGGTGGGGGGCGGGATCTTCCGCCTCCCGGCGAGCAACGACGTCTCCGGTCTGCTCGGCGCGGCGGCCCCCCTCGCGTACGTGATCTGCGGGCTGGCGATGGGGCTCATCGTGCTCTGCATCGCCCAGGCGGGAAGCCGGGTCTCGCTCACCGGCGGGCCCTACGCCTACGTGGAGGTGACCTTCGGCCGCTACGTCGGCTTCATGGTCGGGGTGATGCTCTGGCTCATCGGCGCCACGGCCATCCCCGGCGTCGCGGGTCTCTTCGCCGACGCGGGAGCGCGGCTCGTGCCATGGGTCGGGACGGGGCTCGGGCGCGCCGTCTTCCTCGGCGCGATCTTCGCGAGCGTCGCCTTCATCAACGTCCTCGGCGTCAAGCAGGGAACGCGGCTGAACACGGTGCTCACCGTGGCGAAGCTCGCCCCCCTGCTGATGCTGCTCGTCGCAGGACTGTTCATGGTGGACCCCGCCAACCTGCGATGGACGCACGGTATCCCCCCGGCGGCGAGCCTGTCGCGCGCGTCGGTGTTCCTCATCTTCGCCTTTGCCGGCGTGGAATCGGCGCTCGTTCCCAGCGGCGAGGTGCGCGACCCCGCGCGGACGGTCCCGCGCGCCGTGCTGATCGCGATCGCCCTCGTCACGCTCCTCTACATCGGACTGCAGGTGGTGGCACAGGGGGTCCTGGGCCCCGCGCTCGTCGGCGACGCCACCCCGCTCGCCACGGCGGCGGGCAGGGTGTTCGGGCCCTGGGGTGTGGTGCTCCTCTCGGGCGGATTCCTCGTCTCGGCGTTCGGGTACCTGAGCGGGATGATGCTCGCCGTGCCGCGGGCGCTGTACGCCTTCGCGCGCGACGGGATCCTCCCGCGCCAGCTCGCCGCCGTGCACGAGCGGTATCACACCCCGTGGGTCGCGATCGTCGCCCAGTCGCTGCTGGCGTGGGTGCTCGCCGTGCGAAGCGGCTTCGAGGGGCTGGCGATCATCGCGAACGTCGCCGCCGTCCTGGTCTACGTCGGCTGTGCCGCCGCGGCGTGGAAGCTGCGCCGGGACGACGTCCGCCAGGCGGAGGGCGAGCCGTTCCGCATCCCCGGTGGCGCCCTCGCGCCCGTGCTGGCGATCGTCGCCATGCTCTTTCTCCTCAAGTCCGTGACGCTGAAGGAGTGGTCGGTCGTCGGCGCGGTGATGATCGTGTCGTCGGCGCTGTTCGCCGTGGCGAAGATCCGGAAAACGGTGGTGTGACGATGACGCTGCACGATCCCCTGCTGCGCTTCCGCAAGGAGTTTCCCATCCTCGCGACGAGCACCTACATGGTGAGCAACTCGCTCGGCGCCATGCCGCGCGCTGTGCCCGACCGGCTCGCCGAGTACGCCGAGCAGTGGGGGTCGCTCGGCGTGCGGGCCTGGGCCAGCGGGTGGTGGGAGATGCCGGTGAAGGTCGGCGACGAGATCGCTCCGCTGATCGGGGCGCGCGATGGCGAGGTGGCGATGGTGCCCAACGTCTCCATCGCGCAGGCGCAGGTCTTCTCCGCGCTCCGCTACGATCACGGGCGCGACACGATCGTCATGACGGAGATGGACTTCCCCTCGGTGCGCTACGTCTACGACCAGCTCGCGACGCGGCTGGGCGCGCGCATCGTGGTGGTGCCGAGCCGCGACGGGATCTCCGTGGACGAGGACGAGCTGATTGCCGCGATCGACGAGCGCACGCGGCTCGTCGCCATCTCGCACGTGCTCTTCCGCTCGGCGTGGGTGGTGGACGCCTCGCGCATTTCGGCTCACGCGCACGCCGTGGGGGCGCTCGTGTCGCTCGACGCGTACCACTCGGTGGGGGTGGTGCCGGTGGACGTGAACGCCCTGGGCGCCGACTTCCTCACCGGCGGCGTGCTGAAGTGGCTGTGCGGCGGCCCGGGCGGCTGCTTCCTCTGGGTGCGCCCGGAGGTGGGCGCCAAGCTCGCCCCCGCCCTTACGGGCTGGCAGGCGCACAAGCACCCCTTCGCCTTCGAGCCGGAGATGGACTACGCCGACGGGGCGTGGCGGTGGCTGACCGGCACCCCGTCCATCCCCGCGCTGTACGCCGCCACGGCGGGGCCGCAGCTTCTGCGCGAGGCGGGAATGGACGCCATCCGGGCGAAGAGCATTCGCCAGACCTCGCGGCTCATCGAGCTCGCCGACGCGCGCGGGTTCGCCGTCACCGCCCCCCGGGATTCCGCTCGCCGAGGAGGCACCGTCGCCTTCGACGTCCCGCATGCGCGCGAGGTGGCCCAGGCGCTCCTCGCGCGCGAGGTGCTCGTCGACTACCGTCCCGGGGCGGGCATCCGCGTGGCGCCCCACTTCTACACGAGCGACGGCGAGGTCGACCAGGTGGTCGCCTCGATCGACGACATCCTCGCGAAGGAGGAGTGGAAGAGGTACACTCACCAGGCGCTGGTAGTGACCTGATCGCGACGTCGTTCGGCGTGGGGGGGTGGGAGTGGGGAGTGGGGAGTGGGGAGTGATCGGCGTCGCCGCTGTGCACTCAACAGTCCGGAACCCCCGACTCCAGACCCCCGACAGTTTTCTTTCCCCTCGAACTTCGAACTTCGAACTTCAAACCTCGAACCTGCTTTATTGATGCCTCCTGTTCCTTCCAAGCTCCGCAAGGCCTACGTCAACATCGATCACGCGAGCGTCGTCCTCCGGTTCGAGGATGGCCACGAGATCCGCGTGGCGCAGGGCAAGGTCAAGACCTTCGACGCCTACGGCGGCGAGGTCATCAAGATCGTCGCCGAATACGACCGCAAGACGAGCGACCGCGAGCTGCTCGAGTCGGTGCGGGCCGACGACCTGCCCGACGCCGAGCCGCACGAGAGCCGCTGAACGAGATGCGCGTCCTCGCCGCCCTGGCCGCCCTGTTGCTCCTGCCCGCCTGCGCGACGGGGCAGGGTGCCGGCCCGGCCGCGTCGGGGACGGGGCTCGCCCGCGCCGACACCGCGGCGCTGCACCGGCGCCTCGACTCGCTCGCCGCCGCCCACCACGGCGTCGTCGGCTACGCGGTGCACGACATCGACACGGGCGAGCGGCTGGAGCGGCGGGGCGACGAGACTTTCTCCACGGCCAGCCTGATCAAGGTCGCCGTGCTCGTCACCGTCTACGATCTCGTCGAGAAGGGGATGCTCGGGCTGGACGATCCGCTCACCGTGCTCAGGATCGACAAGGTGCCGGGCTCGGGACAGCTGCAGTTCCTGCACGACAACGCCACCGTCACCGTGCACGACGCCGCGTGGCTGATGAGCACGATCAGCGACAACACCGCCACCAATCTCCTCCTCGACCGCATCGTCATCCGGCGCGTCTGGGACAAGATGGAGAAGCTGGGATTGTCGAACACCAAGGTCCATTCCAAGAGCTTCCTCCGCAACTCGAGCGTGGCGATGGACAGCTCGGTGAAGTACGGGCTCGGCGTCACGACCCCCAACGAGATGGCGAAGCTGTTCGAGCTCCTCGCGCAGGGGAGGGCGGTGAGCCCGAAGGCGGACAGCGCCATGCTCGACATCCTCGCGCACAACGAGGACTTCTCCAAGATGCAGCGCTTCGTCACCGGGATGGACGTGCCGCACAAGACGGGCGACACCGACAAGGTGCGCACCGAGTGCGCGCTCTTCCCGCTGCAGTCGCGCGTCGTGGCGTGCGTCCTCACGAAGGAGAACGTGGACCAGCGCTATTCGGTGGACAACGAGGCGCAGGTGATGATGGCGAGGATGGGTGAGGCGATCGCGGGTGCATGGCCGCGCCGGCCCGCCACCGCGGCAGCGCAGTGACCGCGCCGCGCACCGGCTCGATCCGCGTGCTTCGCCTCGTCGCCGACGCGCTGGGGCTCGATCAGCCAGTGGTCGCCCTCGAGAGCTCGGTCCTGGCCCAGGGGCTGCCCATCCCGGCCAACCGCGAGGCCGCCTCGCGGATGATGAAGGGGGTGCTCGAGGCGGGCGCCCTCCCGGCCATCACCGCCGTCGTCCACGGCCGGGCGACGCTGGGGCTGGAGCCGGCCGAGCTGGAGCGCTTCCTCGCGCGCGATGGGATTCGCAAGGTGGCTGCCCGCGACCTGGCGACGGCGATCGCGCAGAAGGCCGACGGTGCGACGACCGTGTCCGCATCCCTCTGCATCGCTGGCGCGGAGCAGGTGAGCGTCTTCGCGACGGGCGGGATCGGCGGCGTCCACCGGGACGCCCCCTTCGACGAGTCGGGCGACCTCGCCGAGCTTGCCCGGACACCGATGATCGTCGTCTGCGCGGGCGTCAAGTCCATCCTCGACCTGCCTTCCACGCTGGAGCGGCTCGAGACGCTGGGCGTCACCGTGGTCGGATACCAGACCGACGAGCTGCCGGGCTTCTTCACGCGGACCACCGGGCTGCCCCTCTCGTCGCGGGCCGAGACGCCGGCCGAGATCGCGACGATCTACCGCGCCTCGCGCGCGCTCGGCCGGCCGCAGGCGGTGCTCGTCGTGCAGCCCCCGCCGGCGGACGTGGCGCTCCCGCAGGCGCTCGTGGACGACGCGGTGACCCGGGCGCTGGCCGACGCGCGCCGCCAGGGGATCCGCGGCGCGGCGGTCACCCCCTTCCTGCTCGGCGCAGTGCTGCAGGCCACGGAGGGACGGTCGCTCGCGGCGAATCTCGGGCTGCTCGAGGAGAATGCGCGGCTCGCCGGACGCATCGCCGAGGCGCTGGGCGAGCAGGCGCGCATGTAGGGCCCGCGCGGCGCGCTCGATGCACGTATGTCGCACGCGTGTGTGTCAAGACGTTGAACTTGCGGCGCTCCGAATGGTACTATAAGCAACCCCCTCACGAGCAGGAGGCTTCGGTACCCATGGCCACTCCGTTCCTGAGCTCCGAAGAGTACGACGAGCGTGCCCACCAGCTGTACAACGAAGGGCAGTACGACGAGGCACTCGTCGTCCTGCGCGAAGGGCTCACGCTGTATCCGACCTCCGTGGAGCTGCACATCGGCGTGGGCTATGCCCGCCTCGCCAGGGAGGAGTACGCGTGGGCGCGCCGGAGCTTCGAGGAGGCGTTGACGCTGGAGCCCGAGCACGAGGACGCGCTCGCGGGATTCGGCGAGACGCTGCTCAAGTTCGGGCTCGAGGACGCCGCGCTACACGCCTTCCGGCGGACGCTGGAGCTGGGCTACAGCGACGACCTCGACCTCATGCTGCAGATCGGACGCGCCCTCTTCCGCGAGGCGTCGTCGCGCGACCGGCGCGAGCTGTTCGCGGCGGCGCAGGAGTTCTTCGAGGTCGCCGTCCAGCAGGCGCCCGAGAATGCCGAGTCGATCGCCTGCGTCGGCTACGCGCAGCACCGGCTGGGCGAGGACGACGCCGCCGTCGCCACGCTGCGGAAGTCGCTCCAGTCCGATAGCGAGCATTCCGAGGCGCGGATCTACCTGGCCAACATCCTCTACGACCGTGGCGACTACGACGCGGCGCTCTATCATTTCGAGCGCACGACCACCGAGGACCATTGGGACGAGCTGGGGATCTGGCGGCTGATCGAGCTCAAGCGCGCCGCCCACAAGCTGCCGGAGCACGCGCCGGAGCTCGCCCCGTGGGAGGAACGGCTCACCGAGCTCGGCGGCGAGCTGGATGACATCGACGAGCTGTTCATCGAGATCGACGGAGCCATGGCGGGGGAGAGCGGCGACGTGGAGGTGGCGCGCGGACAGCTCGAGCTGTTCGGCACGCTTCTTTCCTCCTTCGCCGACCGACAGGCGGAAGATGGCGTCGCGGACCCGGAGGAGCCGGAGCCGGCCGCGCACATCGTCGTCACCCGCGAGGGAATGCAGCTCACCGGCTCCTGGGAGGAGATCGTGCGCACGTGGCAAGACGCAGACGGTGTCGAGGGCGAGGCGGGCTCGCTCGACGACTTCATGATGGCCATCGCGAGGCGCTCGTTCCGGGAGACGGGAATCCGGGTGCCGGGCGGTGACGCTGAGCTGTTCATCCGCGGCTGCGCGGATGCGGGACTTCTGCGTATCGTCCGATGACCGCCGGCTCGCAGCGCGCGGCACTCGATGCGGTGCACGCGGCGCGTCCGATCGTCGCGCGGCTCAGCACCGCGCGGAACTCCGAGGACCTCGCGGCCGACCTGATCGAGGCGTGGACCGCCGTGGAAGCTGGGCTCCGCTCGCTCGTCGGCGGCTCGGCGCTCACCGGACAGATGCTCATCCGGGAGCTGCGGCAGCGTCACTTCCTCAACCTCGAGCAGGCCAACGCGCTGGCCGAGTTCCACGCCGCGCGCGAGCGGGCGTCGCGCACCGACTACACGCCCACCGAGGGCGACGTCAACGCCGCGCGCGATGCGTTCCTCAAGCTGGAATCGGGGCTGATGGGCGACACTCCGGTACCGGTGGCCCCGGTCGTCGCGGCGGCCGCTGCGGTCGAGCCGGCGCGCACCTCGGAGCCCATCTATCCGCCGGCCACCCTCGTGCCCACGCCGGCTTCGGGAAGTCCCGCCTGGCGCACCCCGCTGCTCGCCCTGCTCGTTCTGCTCGTGGTCGGCGGGATTGCCTGGTACGCGCTGGCGGGCCGCACGTCCGGCGCGGCGTACGACCAGGGAGTCGTCGCCTATCGCGAGGGACGCCGCGAGGCGGCGGAGGGGAGCTTCCGCAAGGCGGCGACCGACATGCCGAACGATCCGATGCCGCACGTCTACCTCGCGCGCATGGAGCGCGAGCGCGGCAACCTCTCCAACGCGCAGCAGGAAGCGGTGAAGGCGGTGCAGCTCGGCCCCAACAACAATGCCGCGCTGCGCGAGCTCGCCTCCACCCTCTTCGCGCTGCAGAACTTCGACGGCGCGCGCACCTTCTACATCCGCGCCGTCAAGGCGGACAGCACCGACCGGCTGTCGCAGGGATTCCTCGGCTGCTCGCTCGTGCGGCTCGGCCGTCTCGACGAGGGGAGCCGCTGGATCCAGCGCGCGGGGACCGGGGCGTGGACGTCGTGCACCCCGCAGCCCGGGATGACCATGCCCGGCGCCCTGCCGGTCACGTCGCCCGTGCCGATGACCAGACGGTAGCCGCGCCTTCGTGATCGCCTTCGACCGCGTCGGCAAGCGGTACAGGAGCTGGCGCGGGCAGGAGGTGCGCGCGCTCGAGGACTTCACCCTGGAGCTGTCGCGGGGTGAAGTCTTCGGCCTGGCCGGCCCGAACGGCGCCGGCAAGAGCACGCTCATTGCCCTCCTCCTCGGCTTTCTCGGACCGACGGCGGGCGCCGTGCGCATCGCCGGCCTCGACCCGCGCCGCTACGTCGAGCGGTTCGGCGTCGGCTACCTGTCCGAGCTCGTGAACATTCCTCCCACCTGGCGCGTCACCGACGCGCTGGCGCGCTATGCTCTCCTCGCCGGCGTGCCGGCGACGGAGACGAGGGCGCGCATCGAGCAGGCGATCGAGCGGCTGGGGCTCGCGGAGCATCGCGCGAAGCGGGTTCGCCAGCTCTCCAAGGGAAACCTCCAGCGGCTCGGCCTCGCGCAGGCGCTCCTCGGCGACGAGGCGGTGCTGGTGCTCGACGAGCCGACGCACGGGCTCGATCCGGTGTGGACGCAGCGCTTCCGGGATGTCGTGGACGAGCTCCGGCGCCCCGACCGGGTGATCCTCATCGCGTCGCACAACCTCGATGAGCTGGCCCGCCTCGCCGATCGCGTGGCGATCATGGACCGCGGACGGCTCCAGCGCGTCGTCGACGTGCGCGCCAACGAGCGCGCCATCACGGCGGGCGCGCCGTACCGCATCGTGCTCGCGCGCGGCGAGGCCGGCGTCGCGGATGTGTTTCCCGGGGCGAGGCCGATCGCGCCCGGCGAGTTCGAGCTCCAGGGCGTCGCGCTCGAGGTGATCAACGCGGGGATCGTGCGGCTGATCGAGCAGGGGGCGCTCGTGAGCGCGGTGTATCCCCTGCATTCCGCCCTCGAACAGCAGTTCCGCGAAGCGGTCGGGTCGGCCGAGGAGGGCTCGTGAGCGCGCACCATGATCCTGGAGCGGCAAGCACGCGTCCGGCCAGACGCGCGCGCCTCGCGCGCTACGGGTTCTGGCAGCTTCGGGACTACCTGCTCGACCGCGGCGGGCCGACCTTCATCATCGCGGTGCTGCTCGGATATCTGACCGTCGCGCCCCTCTTGACGGGGCTGCACACCAATCTGGCACACGTGTCGCCGAGATTGCTCGCGAAGCACGGCTCTCTCGAGCTCGCGCGCCGCGCGGTGATGTCCGACTTCAACGGGGCGATCTTCGGCAGCCTCACCGGCGCGCTCGTCTTTCTCGGCGCCCTGCTGGGGATGAACGGCATCGTGGCGAACGACCGGAAGAGCGGCTACTACCGCTTCCTCTTCACCAAGCCGGTGTCGCCGTCGCGCTATTACGGGCAGGCGTTCCTCCTGCACTGCGCGGGCTTCCTCCTCGTCGTCGCCGCCCTCGATGTCGTGTACGGCATGGCGCCGTCCCCGCTGCTGACCGGGCCGCGCCTCGTGGTGATCGCGTTCGTCTTCCTCTGCTACGCCGGCATCGCCTTCCTGCTCTCCGCCGCCGCGCGGTGGGACTGGCTCTCCCTCGTCGCCGTCACGGTCGCCGTGTCGTACCTGTGGGACACCTTCGGCGAGTCCACGTCTCCGTCGGCGAAGCTGCTGTATCTCCTCCCCCCGCTGCACCGCACCGGCGAGATCTATCACGCTGCCGCCAAGGGGACGGCACTTCCCTGGCACGCGCTGCTCTGGATCGCCGGCTATGGCGTCGTCTGCCTCGTCGCCGGCCTCGTCGTGCTGCGCTACCGCCGTCTCGCCATCGTCTGAGGCAGCTCATGTCCATCTCCGATCTCGCCGTCGCCCTCGATCCGCACTCGGTGCGGCGCACGGTGCTCCCCAACGGGCTCACCCTGCTCGTCCGTCGCGATGCGTCGGCCCCGGTGGTGGCGATCGTCACCTACGTGAGTGCCGGCTACTTCGACGAGACCGACGACGTCGTCGGCATCGCGCACGTGCTGGAGCACATGTACTTCAAGGGGACGCCGCGGCGCGGCGTCGGCGAGATCGCGCGCGAGACCAAGTCGGTCGGCGGCTACCTCAACGCGGCGACGATCTATGACCACACGGTGTACTACACGGTGCTCCCCGCCTCCGGCTTCGCCGCGGGGCTGGACGTGCAGTTCGACGCCTACGCCAACTCGCTGATCGACGACGGCGAGCTCGCGCGCGAGCTCGAGGTGATCATCCAGGAGGCGAAGCGCAAGTCGGACAATCCGGGAGCCGTCGCCAGCGAGACGCTGTTCGAGCTGCTGCACGACAGGCACCGCATCCGGCGTTGGCGCATCGGCCGCGAGCCGGGCCTCCGCGCGCTGGATCGCGACGCCATGATGCGCTTCTACCGGAACTTCTACCATCCCGGCAACACGGTGCTCACCGTCGTCGGCGACGTGGACCCGGACGAGGTCCTGCGCGAGGTGACGGCGCGCCACGGCGCGCTGGCCGCCGGCGATCCGGCGCGCGACACGGGACCCGAAGAGACCGCGCTGCCCGGCTTCCGCTACCGGGAGTGGGAGGGCGACATCGGCCAGACGCAGCTCGCCTTCGGCTGGCGCACGCCGGGCACGCTCGACCCCGCCACCCCGGCGCTCGACATCCTGGCCACGGTGCTCGGCGGGGGGCGCGCGTCGCGCCTGTACCGCGGGGTGCGCGAGCAGAAGCTCGTCTCCTCGGTCGCCGCGTACGACTACACCCCCACCTCGCTCGGCGTCTTCGTCGTGCATGCCGAGGCCCCGCCCGAGCGTGCGGCCGAGGCGGCGCGCGCCATCTGGGCGCAGCTCCGCGCCGTGCGCGAGGAGGGGATATCCGAAGAGGAGCTGACGCGCGCGAAACGGCTCTACGAGTCGCGCTGGGTGCGGCGTCTCGAGGACATGGAAGGGCAGGCCAACTACCTGGCCGAGTGGGAGGCGCTCGGTGACTGGCGCGAAGGGGAGAGGTACCTCGAGCGCGCGCTCGCCGTCACGCCGGCGGAGCTGTCGGAGCTCGCGCGGCGCTACCTGAATCCCGATCAGGCTGCGGTCGTGCTCTACCGGCCGGCTGGCACCGGCGCGGTGGCGGCGAGCGCCGCGGATATTCGCGCGATGCTCGATGCGGCGCCCGCCGCGGTGATCGAGCCCGCCGGTCCGCTGCCGGCCGAGACGCCCGCGGTCCATGATACGCTGCGCGCCGAGCGCGAGGAGAACGGCGTGCGCGTCTATCGCACCGCCGCCGGCGTTCCCATTCTCGTGAAGCGCAAGCCAGGCGCGCTCCTGCACGCCGGGGTCTTCGCCAAGGGGGGCGCCTGCGACGAGCCCGCCGAGCGCGCGGGGCTCACCAGCATGCTCGTGCGGACCGCGCTCAAGGGCACCGTCACCCGCTCCTCGGCGCAGATCGCCGAGGAGGCGGAGCTGCTCGGGGGGAGCGTGAGCGGCGCGACGGGAAGCGAGTCGTTCGGCTGGTCGATCAGCGTGCCCGGCCGGCACGGCGCGGCGGCGATCGCGCTGCTGGCCGACGTCGCGCAGCACCCCACGATCCCGGCCGAGGCGCTGCAGACCGAGCGCACCATCGCGCTGAACGATCTCGTCGCGTTGCGCGACGACATGTACCGCTATCCGATGCGGCTCGCGACGCAGGCCGCGTGGGCCGGCCATCCGTACGGCGTGCCGGCGAGTGGTGACGAGCGCACGCTGCCGGCGATCACCGCGGAGATGGTGCGCGAGTGGCACGCGCGCCGCGTGCTCGGCGGGACGACGACGATCGTGATCGTCGGCGAGGCGGATCCCGACGAGCTCGCGGCGATCGCCGCGCGTGCCTTCGGGTCACTGCGTGTGGGCGACGAGTCCCCGCTCGCGACTCCTGTCTGGCCCGCGGAAGTCGTGCAGCGCGCCGAGCAGCGCGAGAAGGCGCAGACCGCGCTCGCGCTCCTCTTCCCCGGCCCCTCGCGCCACGACGACGCGCGCTTCGCGGCGGCGATGATCGCCGGCGTGGCGAGCGGGCTCGGTGGCCGCTTCTTCGACGAGCTGCGCGACAAGCAGTCGCTCGGCTATACGGTGCACGCCTTCGCGAGCGAGCGGTCGCTGGCCGGCAGCTTCGGCGCCTACATCGCGACGGGCCCGGAGAAGGAGGAGGTCGCGCGCGCCGGCCTGCTGCGCGAGTTCGCGAAGCTGCGCGACGAGCTCGTGACGCCGGCCGAGCTGGCGCAGGCGCAGACGTACGCCATCGGCACGCACGCCATCGCGCAGCAGAGCGGCGGCGCGGTGCTGGGCGACGTCGCCGACGCGTGGATGTTCGGCGAGCTGCGCGAGCTCGGCGAGTTCGACGCGCGCGTGCGCCGCGTGACCGCCGAGGCGATGCGTGACGTGGCGCGGCGCTACTTCGACGCGTCGCGCCGCGTCGAGGGGATCATCCGCGGCGTCGCGCGCGCAGTGTAGTGCGGCGCGAGAGGCGCTGCAGCACGGCAGGCCGCAGGCGAAATACGCCGGGCACCGAGGCGATACGCCCGAGGCCGGCGTTGTCTCTCCCGCGGCCCACTACCCTCCCACTCGCGCCGGCACCTTGAGCGCGGGGGCCACGTCGGGCGCGGCCGATTCGCGCAGCCCGCTCATCGCGCGCTTCACCGCGTAGTACGCGCGGCGCAGGTGGCCGTCCGCCGCGCGCAGCCCGCTGATGCTGCCGTAGTCACCCGCCTCGCTGACGACGAGTCCCTTGATCTGGGGACGGCTCGTGGCCCATGCCAGCGACGCCCAGATCGCGCGTTCCTGGCTCCCTTCGCCGTGCGCTTCGGGGAAGCCACCGGTCGCGAAGATCCAGTGATCCTTCCTCGACTGCGACTCGCGCATCCACCGGTCGGCGGCGCTCTTCTCGGCGTCCATCGTCTTCAGGCCGTACGTCGTGGGGAAGAGGCTGAAGCCGACGACGTCGATCGGCGAGCCGGAGGCCGCGGCCCACGCGTACAGCGTGCTGTCGCGCCGGTCGTACACCGAGGCCGCCACCCCGATGCGCGTGCGCGGACGAACGCGCCTGCTCTCCGCCGCCGCCTTCGTGAGGAAGTCCTCCCAGAACTGCGGCGGATGCGATCCCGCCGCCCGCGTCCCCGATCCGTACGGGTCCTCCGCGGGGAGGAGGATATCGGGACGCAGACGCCGGACGATCTCGCCGATCGCGCGCAGGCGTCCCGCCTCGCTGAATGAGCGGCCCGGGAGGGGGATCAGGCTCTCGGCGTAGCCCATCGTCACGATGATCAGCGTGCTGTCGGCGCGCAGGAGCTCGAGCGAGCGCGCGAGGGAGTCGAGCGCCGTCTTGTCGAGCGCCTCCGGCACCACCACGACATTCACCGCCGCGACGCCGAGCGAGTCGGCGAGCGAGAGGTCGTTCGAGACGGAGAGGGGAGCCGGCGCGCCGTCGAGATGCGGGAAGATCTTCAGCCCCACGTCGAAATCGCCGTCGGGGCGCTCCTGCAGCCTCTCGACGGCCGGGTCGTGGATCGCGTACGAGTTGATCGCCTGGTCCGCCGGGATGATGCGGGTCAGGATGATCACGGTCCATCCGGCCGCCGTCACCGCGAGCGCGAGACGGAAGGTGCGGGCCCACGGACGGAGCGCCGGGAACGCCGGCGCCGTCATCGGCACGAAGAGGAACCAGGGAGAGCCCATCACCGTGGACGACTGCGTGACGAACGCGAAGGCCCCCGTGGTGGCGGCGAGGAAGATGAGTGCGGGCCGCGGGAGCGGCGTGCCGTTCGATGCGATGAAGCGCAGCACCGCGTCGACGGCGATGAGCACGTTGTACACCGCCATGAAGAACCCCAGGAAGGGGTTCACGAGCCGGCGCGTCGCCGCGTAGAGCGACTGGAGGGCGAACAGCACGACCGTCGCCGGCCAGAGCCAGTCCACCGCGGTCACCGCGCGCCCCGTGATGCTGCTGGTGGTCGCCAGATGGATCGCCAGCGCCGGCAGCAGGAGAAAGCCGGCGAGCGCCGTGAGGGTGACGAACGGGCGCGGCAGCGTCTTCACCTGCGCGATGCGCCCGGTGAGCAAGACGTTCCACGTGACGATGATCGCGACGAGGAGCAGTTGGAGGAGCGGGAGGAAGGCGGTCATCTCAGCCGCGCATCCTGGTGTCGCTGGTCACCGACGCCGGGGCCAGCCGGCGGACGAAGACGTCGAGCGCCTTCGCGGCGCCGGCGCTGGTGCTGGCGAGGACATCGACGAGGGCAAGCCCGCGTTCGGGGAGCGAATGAATGCTCACGTGACAGGGATCGAGGAGAAGCACGGCGGAGACTCCACCCGAGGGCGCCGTCCGGACGACGGGAGTGCCCGAGGCCACCAGCCCGGCCGCCCCGGCCGCGGCGATCAGCAGCCCGCTCAGCAGCGGCGCGTCGCGCAGCGCTCCCGAGCCCACCCCCGCCAGGTCCGCGCTCACGTGGACGAGCATCGCCGGCTCGCTCACGACCATCGCCGGAGGAGCGCCGGCGCGCGGACGGCGGCGCCGGCACCCGTGCAGGGGGTGCGGGGGTGGTGGAGATGAAGGGTGCTCACGTGGGGCAGCGGGAAGATCGGGAAAGGCCGGGCCATGGAAGTTCGAGGGAGCCCAAGAAGCGAACTCCGGGCCAGCCCGCTTCAGAACATCGACATCGCGAGAAACGACCGCAGCGAGTCGTTCGTGTTCCGGAGCCGGCTCGAGAGCAGCCGGGTCACCGCCCACAGCACCTTGTACGCCATCTCCCGGTTGAAGTCGAGCAGCATCTCGAAGTCGGGGCGGGTGATGGTGAGGACCGTCGTCCCCCCGTTGGAGATGGCGTGGGTGGACCGCTCGCTCCTGTCGAACACCGCCATCTCGCCGAACAGCGAGCCCGGCTTGAGGATGGCGAGTGCCTCCTCCCCGCTCCCCGGCACGTCGCGGCTGATCCGCACCTCCCCCTCGACGATGAGATACAGGCGGTTGCCGTGCTCCCCCTCGCGGAAGATGTACTCCCCGCTCACGAAGCGCTCCTCGCGGCACACCTCGGCGACCTCGGCGAGCTCTCCCTCGTCGAGGTCCTTGAAGATCGCCACCTTCTTCAGCAGCGCGGAAGTGCTCTCGCCCATGGGTCTCGTGCGCGGGGGGAGGGGATGCGGCCAAGCTACGGAAGGGCGGGGACAGGGGCAAGCGGCAAGGTGCCGCGTCCCCCGGCGGCGATTATCATTCAGGCCGATGACTCCCCGCCGCACGCTCGGCAAGCTGCCGAATCTGCTCTCCTTCTCGCGCGTCTTCCTCGCCCTCGGCTTCGTCGCCGCCGACGGCCACGACGCTCGCGTCGGGCTCATCGGCGCGGCCGCCATCACCGATTTCCTCGATGGCTGGCTCGCGCGGCGAGTGCACGCCACGTCGCGCTGGGGAGCCCTCATCGACCCCATCGCCGACCGCGTGTTCGTCCTCACCGTCGTCGGCACCTTCCTCTTCACCGGCGCGCTGAGCACCTCGGCGTACTTCATCCTCATCTCGCGGGACATCGCCACGGCCATCGGCTTCCTCGTGGCGCAGGTGATCCCCTGGCTGCGGCCGGTGCAGTTCAAGGCGCGGCCGCTCGGGAAGGTCGTGACGGTGCTGCAGCTGGTGGCACTCGCCTGCGTGCTCGCGATCCCCGCCGCCATGCCCGTCATGCTCGCCGCCGTCGCCGTCGCGTCGGCGCTCGCGATCGCCGACTACACACTCGCGCTCTGGCGAGCGAGGGCCGCGGCGTGATGGTGCGCGGGCTGGCACTGCTCGCGCTGGGCGGAGCCCTGTCGCGCGCCGGCGCGCAGGAGATCCCCGTCCCCGAGGCCGCTCCGCAGCTCCGCGCCGACATCATCGACTCGCGCGACCGCACGGCGGTGCACCTCGGCGGGGGCGTGCAGCTTCCCGTCGGCCTGTACACCCGGGTGGACCTCCTCGGCGCCGCCGGCGTGAGCGTCGCGCACTCGGGGGGCTCCGGCAGCGCGACGAGCGGACGCGCCGACGTCATCGCCCGCTTCCTCCTCGACCCCTTCCAGCAGGCGCGATGGGGACTCTCCGCCGGCGGCGGGGTGAGTCTCCTCGTCCGCGCGGGAGACCGGGTGCGCCCCGTGCTCGCGGTGGTGGCCGACCTCGAGCGCCGGCGCACGACGCCAGGCATCGCGCCGGCGTTCCAGATCGGGGTCGGGGGAGGACTCCGCGTTGGGGCCGCCCTCCGCTGGGGGACGCCGCGGATCCGGTAGGCCGGCGACCGCAGAGCAACAGCGGGAGACGAATTCTCCGAATCCTACACGAAAGTACCCGACTCTTCTCCTCGAAGCTATTCGGCGTGCTTCGCTCGATTCGCGGAATTCGATTCGACGCTGTCATGAAAGCGTCCCAACGGAACGTCCCGAAAACGCAAACGCCCCCAGATTCTGGGGGCGTGTCGTGTACCGCTGCCGCAATTGCCGACTGGAGCCCGGATCAGGCCGCGGAGGCGGCGTCCGTCGTTTCCGTGCGGGCCTTCGGTGGCTGGGCGAAACGCATGCCCAACGTGCGAAGCTCGGTGATCTTGCTCTCGTCGAGCTCGGGAAACCGGTCGGTCATGTACTTCATCGTCTCGGCGAACCACTCCTCGGCATGATCCGGAGCGGACCCGACGACGCCACAACGCATGATGTGCTGGAACAGCTCGTCACGTGCCTGCTCGAAGGGCGAGGGCTCCGTGGGACCCGAATATCGGCGCGTACTGGTAGTTCTCTGGGGCTTGGCCATGTATTGGACGAATGGGTGAAAGACTCATGAATATAACCACGAGCGGCGCTTTCTCCCAGTGTCTGGAGTCAAGAATCAGTCCTGCATGGCTGCCGCGCCCGCGAACTCGAGCAACAGGGACACGAGGGTGTCCGGCACCTCCTCCGGGACGAGACGCCCCACCCCGGGCAGGCGGACCAGGCGGCTCCCCGGGATCGTGTCAGTGAGCCGGTCCGCGAAGCGGGGCCCGACCCAGGGATCCTGATCCCCCCAGACGATCAGGGTGGGGTGCGGGAGCGATCCGAGCTCCGCGTCTTCCATGTCCTGGTCGTCGATCGAGCGGGCCAGCAGGAGCAGGTGGTTCAGCCCCTCCTCCCCCACGTATGGCGCAAGGTAGCGCGCCACGAGCTTGTCCGGCATGTGTGCCGGGTCGGCGACGCTCTTCCGCAGCAGCTCGCCCAGCACCGGCGCGGCGCCGAGGATCCCCCGGCTCACCCGGAAGGCGAAGCGGGCGATGTTGCGCTGCAGCGTGGTGATGTCCTCCGCCGGTACCTCGTCCAGGGCGATCGGGTTCACCAGGAAGAGCCGCTCGACCCGCTCCGGCCGGCTGGCCGCGAGACGCAGCGCCACCGCGCCCCCGAGGTCGAGCCCGACGATCGTCGACTTGGGCAGGCGTAGCGCGGTGAGGGCACGGTCCACGAGCTCCGCCTGCGCCGCGATCCCGAAATCGGCGTCGAACGGGCGGTCGGACTCGCCGTAGCCGAACAGGTCGATCGCGAACGCTGTCCGGTTCGCCAGGGCGATCTCCGGTGCCACGTTGCGCCAGACGAAGCTGGAGGTCCCGAAGCCGTGCAACAGCACGATCGGCGCTCCGCCGTGGCCGTACCGCTCCACGTGAATGGAGCCCGGGCCGACCGGGATGCGCAGGATGTCAGCGTCGATGGGACCCTCCTTCTCGTGCGGGGGTAGTGCGGGCAAAGTGGTACCGGACGCGCCAATCCAGCGAGCATGCTCGCCTGCCGCGCCGCGCGGGTCAACCCCGCGACGAGCCGTGGCGCGACAATGCACGCCTCGCGCCGTGGCGACCGGGGCCGGCGCGCGCTTTGCTTGCGCCTCGTCGATTCCACCCTAGCTTTCCGACGCTGGGACCGGTGCGAGCAATCGCGACCCACCGTCCCGCGCCGTCCCTCTTCACCATCTGACGGCAGACGGCTGCATGGCGGACCAGACCTACGACGACGGACGCGCCCGCAACCTCGAGGCGCTGCTCCGCGCCCTCGCCGAGCGGATCCACGAGCTCGATCGGGCGGGCGAGCTGCTCGCTCGTCCCGGCGAGCTGACCAAGCTCCTTGGCGAGGTCCGCAGCGAGCTGTTTCATTACGAAGTGCGCGCCACGTACGATACTCCCGAAGTGGCGGACAGCCGCCGCATCGTCAACGACGCCATCCAGCAGTCCGAGCAAGGGGAAAAATGGCCAAGCAGCAGCGAATGGAGAAAGGAAGGGGAAAGCGACCCGGAGTGGTGACCTCCGCCAGGCGTGGCGGTCCCCCCCGGGGGTTCTGGATGGCGCTCGGTCTCGTCGCCGTCATCGGTATCGGGTCGCTGGCCTATCTGTCGTCCCGCAAGGAAGCCCCGCGGACGATCGATCCGACCCTCCCCAAGGTGAAGAGCGAGGGCTACGTGATGGGGAGCCCCAGCGCCCCCATCGAGGTGGTCGAGTACGCCGACTTCGAGTGTCCGGGCTGCGGCCAGTTCGCCACCATCACCGAGCCCGACATCCGGGCCCGGCTGATCAACACGGGCAAGGTGCGCGTCCGGTACATCGACTACCCGCTCCCGATGCACAAGAACACCTGGGACGCCTCGCTCGCCGCGGCGTGCGCGAACGACCAGGGGAAGTTCTGGGAGATGCACGACGTCATCTTCGCGAACCAGGACCGCTGGAACGGTGAGGCGACGAGCCGTCCGCGTCCCGTCCTCGAGGGGCTCGCCAAGTCCATCGGCCTGGACATGACGAAGTACTCGTCGTGCATGGACGCTGACACGCATCGCGCCAAGATCCAGGCGCACCTCGCCCTGGCCGAAGCGCAGCAGGTCAACCAGACGCCGTCGTTCGTGATCGGGGGCAAGATGACGGCGGGCGCCCTGGGCTACGATCAGTACAAGAAGCTCGTGGACGAGGCGTCGGCCGCGGCGCCACAGCCGGCCCCCGCGCAGCCGGCGGCGAAGCCGTGAGCAAGCGGATGCTGGCCGCGCTGGTCGCGCTGGCCGGCGTGTTCGTCTCGTCGTACCTGACGCTGTACAAGCTCGGCTACATCGGTACGCTCGCCTGCGCCGTCGGCTCGTGCGAGACCGTCCAGACCTCGCGCTGGGCCACCCTGTTCGGGCTCCCGGTCGGTGCGTGGGGGATCGCCTACTACGTCGGCGTCCTCGCCATCGCCCTCTACGGGCTCCGCGGCATGGTCGCCGACAGCCTGCGCGTCTCGCAGCTGCTCGTCGCCGTCACCGCCACCGGCGTGCTCTTCTCGGCGTGGCTCACGTACCTGGAGCTGTTCGTCATTCACGCCATCTGCATGTGGTGCGTGATCTCCGCGATCCTCGCGGCGATCCTGTTCGCGCTCGCCCTGGTCGACATGGGCGAGGTGACCGCGATCAACATCGAGCTGGCCGAGGAGGCCGCGGAGCGGCTCAAGGTGGATGGCTACGGCAAGCTGGTGAGGAACACCGAGGAAGTGAGCATCCGCGCCTTGGGCATCGAGGATGCCCCGCGCTGAGCGCGGTGACGCTCGCACGAGCGGACCGCTGACCGACTGTCATCCCGCACGAGCGGCAGCGAGTGTCGGGATCTGCCATCCCCTACCAGGAGCCGGCCACGCGCCGGACCCGCTACTGGGTACGTGCGAAGGGCACACCGGACGTCGTCCGGTGTGCCCTTCTGTCGATATGAGGTCGACGCGGGCCTACGCGCGCTTGATCCCCCGCTGCCTCGCCTCGGCCGCCTCGCCCAGGCGCAGCGGCGGGCGCGACGAATCGTCGGGTCCCGCCGTCCCCCCTTCCTCGCGCGAGCGGCGGCGATAGGGAACGAGATCCTGGCCGAGCACCACGAGCGTCCGCGTTGCCACGGTGCTCGCGAGCGGCTCGGGGATCGACATCTGGCGGATGTACGAGTCGATGGCGCGGTCGAAGGTCATGTCCTCGGCCAGCGTGTCGACGAACATCAGCGCGTTGTCCACGTGCGCCCGGATGATCGACTCCTCGGCACGCGCCTGGGCGAGCCGCAGCCGGCGCTCCGCGCCCGGATCGATCTTGCGCGAGAAGATGTTCTCGGGAAACAGGCGCTTCAGGAAGTTCCACATGGCTCGCTTGGTCCGGTGACGGGTGGCACCCGCTAGCGCAGGGAATATACCAGACTGCCGGGAACGGGCGTGAGAG
>JBBQJC010000060.1:0-20920 GCA_038325515.1 Gemmatimonadales bacterium
CGCTGCTCGCGGCAGCGCGGCTGCGGCTCGTCGCGGGCGACGAGCTGTTCGTCGCGCACGTCGTGGATCCCGCCGAGGTGGACCCGCCGCACGAGGCGGTGCTGGCGGTGGACCCCGAGCGTCCCGAGCTGCGCCGCACGCTCGATGCGGGCTCGCGCGCGGAGTACCGACGCGCCTTCGCGTCGTGGCGCGAGGAGACCGCGACCGCGCTCCGCCTCGCCGGCGTGCGCTATCTGCTGTGTGGCACCGGGGAGCCGGCCGCGCAGCTCGTGCGCCGCATCGCCGGCGACGCCGGCGCCGGGGCACGGGGATGATCGGCCTCCTCGCGCCGTGGGCGCTGGTGGTGGCCGGCGCCGGCGCGCTCGCCACGATCGCGCTGCATCTCGTCGCGCGGCAGCGTCCCGCAGCGTATGTGCTCCCGACGGCGCGCTTCATCCCCGATCGCCGCACCCTCGTCAGCCGGATGGCGTCGCGGCCGCGCGATCTCGTCCTGCTCGCCCTCCGGCTGCTCCTGCTCCTCAGCGCCGGCGCCGCGTTCGCGCGCCCCGTGCTGGCGCCGAGCACCGTTCCGCTGCGCCGGCTCGTGCTCGCCGATCGCTCCGGCGCCGTGGCCGATGCGGCGGAGCTGCGCGAGCGGCTCGCCGCCCTGCCGCGCGACGGCGTGCCGACCACGCTGATCTGGTTCGACAGCGCTGCGTCGATGCCGCTCGCGCTGGAGGATGCGCTGCGTCAGCCGGCCGGCCCCTCGGAGGCGGCCGCCGCGGGCTCGATCTCGGCCGCTCTCGCCGCCGCGCGCCGCGCCGCACCGGCGCTCGGCCGCGGCGCCGATTCGGTGGCGCTCGTGCTGTTCTCGCCCGTGACGCGTGACGAAGTGGACGACGCCACGCCATCGTTGCGGGCGATGTGGCCGGGCGGCATCCGGGTGGAACGGCTTCGGGCGCGGCAGATCGAGCCTTCATCGCTCGTGCTCGCGCGCGCCATCGAGCCCTCCGATCCGCTGTATCCGGCGCTCGGGTCGGCCGCGGTGGCCGATGCGCCGCGCGCGACGCGCATCGTGCGGGGCGCACCGGGTGCGCGAGACAGCGCCTTCGCGCGCGCGGGCGGCACCGTGGTGGCATGGGACTCGGTGCGCGCGGCTCCCGCTGCGGTGGGCCTCGCCGTGGGGGGCGAGGTGGTGGTCGCGTCCATGGCGCGTGGCGCGCTCCCCGAAGGGGGGCGCGTCGTCGCCCGCTGGAGCGACGGCGCGCCGGCCGCCTCGGAGCAGACGGTCGGATCGGGGTGTATCAGGCGGGTCGGCGTCGGGATTCCCGCGCAGGGGGATCTGCCGCTTCGTGCCACGTTTCAGCGGATGGTGCGCGATCTGTCGTCGGCTTGCGGCGCACGCGGCGGGGAACCGGCCAACGACTCCACGCTTCGCCGGATGGAGGGACCGCGCGCGCTCGCGAGCGGGGCAGGGCTCGCGGCGAGCGTCGCGCCGCCGTCGCGCCTGGCGAGCTGGCTGCTCGGCATCGCGCTCGCCTGCGCGCTCGCCGAGCTGCTCGTGCGCCGCGGGCGCGGCGTGGAGGACGCATGACCGCGCGCGAGCGGCTGCTGCGGCTTCGCATCTCGGTGATGGCGACGCTGCTCACGCGCGCGTTGCTCGCCGGCGCCGCCGTCGCGTGCGCGGGACTCGCCGCGTCCCGGGCGCTGGGAGCGCCCGCCCTCGCCGAGATGCTTGCGTGGCTCGCCGGCGCCGGCGTCGCCGGAGCGCTGGCGCTGCGCGGCCGCGCCGCACGGCACATGGAGAGTGTCGCGCTCTGGGTGGAGGAGCGACAGCCGTCGCTTCGCTACGCACTGGTCGCCGCCTCCGAAGGCGATCGGGGCGCGCCGCTCGAAGCGGCGGCGCTCGCCGTGCCCTGGTGGCGCGATGCGCACGTCGCGCTGCTCCGCGCCCTGCTGATCCCCGCGCTCGCCGCCGCTGGCGCGCTCGCGCTGCTGCGCGTGGCGCCGGTGCTCGTGCATGCCGACGCGCCGTACGCGGCGAGCGGCATCGGCGGCGGCGTCCGGCGCGTCGCCGCGCGCGATGTGCTGGCGAGCGTGCGCGTCGTCGTGGCGCCACCCGCGTACTCGCGGCGCGCGACGACCTCCACCGACGACCCCACGAGCGTGGAAGCGCTCGTCGGCAGCGCGGTGACTGTCTCGGGCGAGGGAGATGCATCGATGGTGAAGGCGGCCGTCGACTCCACGCCGCGCGGCGTGGCGCGGCACGGCGAGCGCTGGAGCGTGACGGTCGTGATGCCGGATCGCGCCGCGCTGATGCATCTGCGCTCGTCGCAGGGGCGCGAGCGCCTGCTCGTCCTCGTGCCCGTCACCGACGCGCCTCCCGTCGTGACCCTGCTGCTTCCCGCACGCGACAGCATCGTCTCATCTGCTACCGGGACGCTTCGGCTCCGTGCCGGGCTGCGCGACGACATCGAGCTGCGCGATGGCCAGTTCGAGGTCATCGTGAGCTCCGGGGCGGAGGAGAACTTCACCTTCCGCTCGGCGGTGCTGGGGCGGAGGGCATTCAGCTCGACCCTCGGCGTGCTCGAGGTGCGACTCTCGCTCGACTCGCTGGCGCTGAAGCCGGGCGACGTCGTGCAGCTTCGCGCCGTCGGGCGCGACGGCAACACAGTCAGCGGCCCGGGGCTGGGCAGCTCGGAGACGCGCGCGATCCGTGTGGCGCGCGCCGGCGAGAACGACTCGGTGTCCGTGGACGCCGCGCCCCCGCCGGAGACGGAGGGGCAGGCGCTCAGCCAGCGCATGCTCGTCACCCTCGCGGAAGCGCTCGTGCGGCGCAAGCCGTCGCTCGCCCGCGCGACGCTGCTCGACGAGTCGCGCCGCCTCGCCGGCGACCAGGCGAAGCTGCGCAAGCGGGTCGGCGACATCATCTTCCAGCGCACCGGGGCCGACCCGCTCAGCGAGGAGGTGTCGGACGAGCCCCTTCCCCCCGGGAAAGTGACGCCCGAGGAGCTGTTGAAGCGGGCCGACGAGGCCACCGGGCGCAGCGCGGGGAGCCCGATGGACGTCGAGGGCGACGAGACGCCGATCCTCTCGATCAACAAGCCGCTGCTCGAGGCGTTCAACGCGATGTGGGACGCGGGGCGCTCGCTCGAGCAGGGGGAGCCCGCACAGGCGCTCCCCTTCATGCGCCGAGCGCTCGCGGCGATCGAGCGGGCGCGGCAGGCGGAGCGCATCTACCTGCGCGGGAAGCCGAGCGCCGAGATCGTCGACGTCGGGCGCGCGCGGCTGGCGGGGAAGGACAAGGGGCGGTCGGCGGAGCTGGAGGCGATCCCCCCCGCCGACGTCGTCGCGCGCCGGCGAGGGGAGAGCTTCGCGCGCGCCACGGCGCTGCTGGCGAGCGACCCCGCTGCCGCGGCCGACACCCTGCTCGTGCTGCGCGTCGGCGCGCTCGGCGACGCGCCGGCGCTCGCCACGGCGCTGGACGACGCCGCCCGCGCGGCACGGCGCGGCGACGGGCGCGCCGCGGGCGAGGCCTGGCTGCGCGTGCGGCGGCTCATCGCCGGAGTGCCGGTGCGCCGCGATGCGCTCCCTGAATGGAGCGGCGCGCGATGAGCGACTTCGTCTTCGCGACCGCGCAGTACGAGTCGGGCGACTGGGACAGCGCGCCGCTCGTGCCGGCCAACATCATCGACACGATCGCCCGCTACACGAGCATCGACGTCGCGCCCACCGGGGTGATCGTCCCCCTCTCATCGTCCTCGATGTTCCGCTATCCGCTGCTCTACCTCACGGGGCATCTGCCCGTGCGGTTCAGCGAGGCGGAGCGGGCCAACCTGCGCCGCTACTCGGAGCTCGGCGGGCTGCTCTTCGTCGACGACCACAACCACGACGTGGACGGCACCTTCCACAAGACGGCCACCGAGGAGCTCTCGCGCGTGTACGGGCCCATCAAGACGGTGCCGAACACGCACGCGCTCTACCGCTCCTTCTTCAGGTTCGACGACGGCCCGCCCACGACGAGCCACGAGCTGAATGGCTGGGGCGACAATTTGGTGCACAAGACGCTCTCCGGCGTCGAGCGCCGCGGACGGCTCGTGCTGCTCTACAGCAGCAAGGACTACAGCTCGGAGTGGAACTACCATCCGCAGAACAAGCGCTTCCTCTCCGTGGACAACACCAAGTTCGCCGTGAACCTCGTGGTCTATGCGCTCACGCGCTGACCTGCGCCGCGGCGTCGAGTGGCTGCTGCGCGCCGCGCTCGTCGTCGCGCTGGCGGTGGCGCTCTGGCGCTCGATGATGGCGCGCTCCGAAGCTGGCGTCGCGCGTCGCACGACGGTGCGCGCGCTGCCGGCCGCGCTGCGCGAGGCGGCGAGCGCGCCAGCGGTCACGGGCCTCCACCTCGCCGTGAGCGAGACGCCGTCGCCGCTGCAGCGCGCGTGGCTCGTCGCGCTCCGCCGCGCGGGAGTCGCGGTCACCTGGAGCGGTTCACCTCCGGCGATCGCCGCCGAGGCGAGCCGCGCGCGCGAGCCACGCGCGCCGGCGCGCATCGCGGTCGCCGCGAGCGCCGGCGCGAAGATCGTCGTCGCCGACTCGGCGGGGGTGGTGGATACCCTCCGCGTCGGCGCCGCGGGGGGCGGGGCGCTGGTCGAGTCGGACGGGCTGATCAGCCCCGTGACGGCGTCCAGCGGTCCCTTCGCCGCGCGGGTGGCGCTCCCGCAGGCCCCAGAATCGCGCGCCGTCCTCGTGCTCGGCCGGCCGTCGTGGGAGAGCAAGTTCGTCATCTTCGCGCTCGGCGAGGCGGGGTGGACGGTCCGCGCGCGGCTCCCCGTCGCCCCGGGGGTGGAGGAAGCCACGGCGGGGCTGCTCCCGCTCGATACCTCGCGGTACGACGTCGTCGTGGCGCTCGACTCCACAGCGTCCGGCCTCTCGGCGGGCATCGCGCGCTTCGTGGCGCAGGGCGGGGGGCTCGTCGCCGCGGGCAGCGCGACCCGGCTCGCGTCGCTCCGCGCGCTGCTCCCGGCGCGCGCCGGGGAGCGGCTCCCCGGGCGCATCCTGCTCGAGGGAGACTCCGTGACGCCGCCCGGTCTTCCCCTTCGCCCGCTCGCCTCTCTCGCCGCGGACGCCGTGGTATTGGAGCGGGTGCCGGCCGGCGTCGCACTGGCTGCCCGGCGCGCCGGCCGCGCCGCCATCGTCGCCGTCGGCTACGACGAGAGCTGGCGCTGGCGCATGCTCGGCGGCGCGAGCGGCGCCGCGTCGCATCGCGCCTGGTGGTCGCGCACCGTGGCCCTCGCGGCCCCCGACCGCTCGGCGGCTCCGAGCCCCTCCTCGGGCGGGGATGCCGCCCCTCTCGCCGCGCTCGTCGGCGCGCTCGGCGCGCCGGTCTCCCCGCCCGCGTCCGCAGCGTCCGAGACGACGAACGCGCTCCCGGTGATATTACTCGTGATGATCGTCCTCGCCCTCGTCGCCGAGACCGCCTCACGCCGATTCCGTGGAGCACGATGAACACCGTCGCCTACATCTCGCACTCCGACTGCGGCCGCCACGACACGGGCTGGGGGCACGCCGAGCACGTCGGCCGGCTGCGCGCCATCCCGCGCGCGCTGCGGTACGACTTCGAGCTGTACGAGCTGCTGGAGCATCGCGAGGCCCGGCACGCCACGGCGGAGGAGCTCGCGCGGGTTCACGATCCCTCGTACGTCGAGCGCGTGCGCGCGCTCGCCGAGTCGGGCGGCGGCCGGCTGGATGCGGACACCGTGGTGAGCGAGGGCTCGTGGGATGCGGGGACCGCTGGCGCGGGCGCGGTGCTCGACGGTGTGGACCTCGCGTTCGGCGACGGTCCCCCGCGCAGCTTCTGCGTGGTGCGCCCTCCGGGTCACCACGCGCTGCGCGCCGGCGGGATGGGCTTCTGCCTCTTCGGCAACGTGGCGCTCGGTGCGCACCACGCGCGCGCGACGCATGGCGCCGAGCGCGTGCTCATCGTGGACTGGGACGTCCATCACGGCAACGGCACGCAGGCGCTCGTCGAGGACACCGCCGACATCCGCTTCGTGTCGATGCACCAGTGGCCCTGGTACCCGGGCACCGGGGCGGCGGACGACCGCGGTCCGCACCGCAACGTGTGGAACGTGCCGCTGGCACCCGGCCTTCCGCGGGAGCGCTACGTCAGCGAGCTGCTTCTTGCCGTGGACGCGGCCGCCGAGGGCTTCACGCCGGATCTCGTGATGATCTCGGCGGGGTTCGACTCGCTGGCGGGCGATCCGCTGGGCGGATTCACGCTGGAGATGGACGACGTCGAGCATCTCACCAGGGAGCTGGTGTCGCGGGCGGGGCAGTGGTGCGGGGGGCGGGTGGTGAGTGCGCTCGAGGGCGGGTACGCCCCCGACCGCCTCGGGGAAGCGTGTGTCAGGCACATGCGGGCCCTGCTCTGATCGCCTGTGCGGGGGGCGTCACCCCCTCTATCTTTCGAGGACGATGAGCCGGCAACCGCGACAGGGAGATACCGCGTGGCCTTGAACCTATTCGGCGTGGCGTTCCACGAGAGTCACGAGGGACACCTGCCGGTGCCGGACACCTCGCTGGTGGTGGTGCGCGACCTCGCGGCCATCTGCGGCGAGAGTGGGTACGCGAAGGTGCAGCCCAGTGACGAGAAGGTGGCACGGCACGCCGACGTGGTCGGCGCCTTCGCGGCGCGAAGCGCGGTGCTCCCCGCCCCCTTCGGCGTCGTCTTCAAGGGCCGCGATTCGGTGGAGCGCTGGCTCGAGCTGCACTATCTCGCCCTCACCGCCGCGCTCAACTTCGTCGACAACCGCGTCGCCGCTCGCGTGCACGTCCACCAGGCAGGCACGACGGACCAGCGCGACGCGGGGGGGACGAGCGACCTCGCGGCCGTCGCGGCGGAGAGCCTGCGCGCGCTGCGCCGCGCCTCGGTCGGCACCGTCCCCCTGCGCGCCGACATCGCCAGCGGCATCGTCCTCAGCGCCGCCTTCCTGGTGGAGGAGGAGCTGTGGAGGGAGTTCGCGGCGCAGGTGGAGGCGGAGGCCGGGAAGTCACCGAACCTCCGCTTCGAGCTCACCGGTCCCTGGCCGCCGTACGACTTCGTCCAGATGCAGCTCGGCTCGTAGCGTGTTCTGCCCGGACTGCGGCACCTGGAACCGCGCGCTGGCGGTGTCGTGCAGCCGGTGTGGCGGCGTGTTGCCGGATGTCGTGGGCGCCCCGATCGAGCGGCCCGACGACGAGATCAACGCGCTGCGCCGCGCGACGGGCAATCGCTATCGCATCCTGCGCCGCCTCGGCGGCGGTGGCATGGCGACGGTGTTCGGCGCCGAGCAGCTTCCGCTTGGGCGCGAGGTAGTCGTGAAGGTGCTGCACGCGCATCTCGCACGCGATCCGGAGATGGCCGAGCGGTTCCGGCGCGAGGCGGAGGCTGCCGCGCGGCTCGTCCATCCCTTCATCTGCCCCATCGTCGACTTCGGGCAGGCGGGCGAGACCGTCTACATCGTGATGCCCTACCTGAGCGGCGGCTCGCTGGCCGACGTCGTGCGGCGCGAGCGGGCCGTCGCGCCCGGCCAGGTCGCCGCCGCCGCGGCGCAGGTGGCGATGGGGCTCGACCATGCGCACCGCCGCGGCGTCGTCCATCGCGACGTGAAGCCCGACAACATCCTCTTCGACGACGACCGCAATGCCCTGGTGACCGACTTCGGCATCGCCACCGCGCGCTTTCACGGGCGGCTCACCGCCACCGGCCGCGCGATGGGGACGCCGCACTACATGAGCCCCGAGCAGGCGATGGGGAAGCTCGTCGACGGCCGCAGCGACCTCTATGCGCTCGGCGTCGTGATGTACGAGGCGCTCGTCGGCTTTCCCCCCTTCGACGGCGCCGATGCCTTCTCGGTGGGCTACAAGCACGTGCACGAGAAGCCGGTGCCGCTGCACGAGGTGGACTCGCGCGTACCCGTCGCGCTCGCCGGCGTCGTGATGCGCTGCCTCGAGAAGAGCCCCGACGACCGCTACGACCGCGGCAACGCCCTGGCCGACGGGCTGCTCGCCTACCTCGCCGCGAGCGATGACTCCCCGGTCCACCACCGAGCCGCCGCCGTCGCGCGCCGGCGCGTCCCCGACGAACTGCCATGAAGCTCACGCACGAGATCATCACGCTCCGCACGAAGAACCCCTTCGTCATCGCGCGCGGCGGCGCCAGCGAGTATCGCGTCGTCCGCGTCACCCTCACCGCGCCCGACGGCGCGACGGGGTGGGGCGAGGCGGCGCCGAGCAGGTTCTACGGGGAGACGGCCGACACCGTGGTCGACGTGCTGCCCCTGCTCGAAGAGACGCTCGCGGGCACCGACGGCTGGTCGCTCGAGGCGCTCGAGCACGGCCTCGCGAGGGCGATCCGCTTCAACGGCGCGGCGCGCGCCGCGGTGAGCGCCGCGCTGCACGACATGATGGGCAAGCGCCTCGGGGTCCCCGTCTACAAGCTGTGGGGGCTCGATCCGGCACGCTCCCCGCTCACGAGCTTCACCATCGGCATCGCCCCCGACGAGGAGACGCTCCGCCAGCGCGTCGCGGACGCGGCACAGTATCCCGTCCTGAAGATCAAGCTCGGCTCGAGCTGGGACGAGCGGATCGTGCGCGTGGTGCGCGAGCTCGCGCCGGCCAAGGTGCTGCGCGTGGACGCGAACGCCGGTTGGACGCCGAAGTCGGCGCTGCGCATCATCCCGCTGCTGCAGGAGCTCGGCGTCGAGTTCGTCGAGCAGCCGCTCCCTCCGCAGGACCTCGAGGGGCTGCGCTTCGTCCGTGAGCGCTCGGCGCTGCCGATCGTCGCCGACGAGAGCTGTCTCGTGGCGGCGGACATCCCCAAGCTCGCCGGAGTGGTGGACGGGATCAACATCAAGCTCGCGAAGTGCGGCGGGCTGCGCGAGGCGCTCCGCATGATCGCGACGGCGCGCGCCCACGACATGCTCGTGATGGCCGGCTGCATGATCGAGAGCTCGCTCGGCATCACGGCGGCGGCGCAGTTCGCCCCGCTGCTCGACTGCGTCGACCTCGACGGCGCGGCGCTCGTGGCGAACGACCCGTACGCCGGCGCGACGATCGACGCCGGCGTGGTGAAGCTGCCCGACGCGGCGGGCCTGGGCGTCTTCGCGAGGTCCTGAGGCCCGGGCCTGTTCGCGGTTCGAGGCAGGGATCACCGACGGCTCACGGCTCCCGACTCACCACTCGGGATGCTTCATCGCGCGCGGGCAGGGAATCAGGGCCTCGATCTCGGCTTGCTCTCCTCGCCTCATCGAGGCCCTGATCCCCAGCCCGCTGGCCGGGACCAGCACGCCTGATTGTGGCTTGATCGTGCGCGGCCCTGACCGAGCGCGCTCCCGGCGCACGGAGGCATCATCGTCAGGCGCATGGCCCCGACCAGGCGCACGGAGCACGAGCGCCGTCAGTTCCACGCCCTCTGGCGAGGTGATGGCGTGCCGTACGAGCGAGGAGAGCAAGCGAGGGAGGCACGCCATCTCCTCGTCCCCCAGTCACGCGGTCACTGACGGCTCACGACTCACGACGCCAACTCGGACGCCAACGGCGATGTAACTTCCATCGTGCTCGTCGACGTCGCGCTCGCGCTCCCCCTCTTTCGCACGTTCACCTACCGCGTTCCCGACGAGGCCGCCGGAAGCGTGTCCGCGGGCTCGCGCGTCGTCGTCCCCTTCCGGACCGGACGGCAGATGGGGATCGTGCTCGGCGCCGCCGAGCCGCGCGAGGGGCTGAAGTACAAGGACATCCTCGCCGCCCCCGACCCCGCGCCGGTCATGGACGAGCCCATGCTCGCCCTCTGCCGGTGGATCGCCGAGTACTACATCGTCCCCCTCGGCGTGGTGCTGCGCAGCGCGCTCCCCGTGCTCCTCACCGGCGCCGACGCCCCGTCCCCCGCGCGCAAGACGCGGCGCGTCGTGCGGATCGTCGCCGAGCTGCCCACGCTCATGATGCGCGAGCGGCTCGGCAAGCGCTCGCCGCAGCAGCGCGCGCTGTACGAGCTCGTCGAGCAGATGGGAGGGCTCGCGGCGGTGGAAGACCTGTCGGCCAGGCTCTCCTTCTCCGACTCCGTGCTCAAGGGACTCGTGGCCAAGGGGCTCGTCGAGGTGGCGAGCGAGGTCGTCGAGCGCGATCCCTTCCTGTCGCGCGCCCAGCGAGCCCCCGACGCGCACGTGCCCACCGCCGCGCAGACGCACGCCCTCGAGCGGCTCGCCGCTGCCCCGCCCGGCCACGTCGCGCTGCTGCACGGCATCACCGGCAGCGGCAAGACGCTCGTGTATCTCGAGCTGCTGCGCCGCGTCGTGCTTCAGGAAGGGAAGTCGGCGATCGTGCTCGTGCCCGAGATCGCGCTCACGCCGCAGACCGTCGACCGCTTCCGCTCCGTCTTCGGCGACAGCATCGCGGTGCTGCACAGCGCGCTCTCCGACGGCGAGCGCTACGACGCCTGGCTCGCCCTCCGCCGCGGCGAGAAGCGCATCGCCGTCGGCGCCCGCTCGGCCATCTTCGCGCCGATGAAGGACCTGGGCGCCATCGTCGTGGACGAGGAGCACGAGGGGAGCTACAAGCAGGGGGAGGCGCCGCGCTACCACGCGCGCGAGGTGGCCGTGGTGCGCGCGCGCGCCGAGGGCGCCGTGGTGGTGCTGGGGAGTGCCACCCCCTCGCTGGAGAGCTGGGCCAACGCGCAGAGCGGCAAGTACGAGCTCCTCACCCTCGCCGATCGCGCCGGCGGCGCGCGGCTCCCGCGCGTCGACGTCGTGGACCTGCGCGCCGAGAAGCCGAAGCTCAAGCCGACCGACAACCCCGAGGGCGATGCCGCCTTCGCGTATGCGATAGGTCCCGCGCTCGAGGACGCGCTGCGCGACAGGCTGAAGAAGAAGGAGCAGAGCATCCTGCTCCTCAACCGCCGCGGCTATTCCGCCTTCGTCCAGTGCGGCACCTGCGGCGACGTCGCCGTCTGTCCGAACTGCAGCATCAGCCTCACGTATCATCGCGCGCCGGAGCGGCTCGTCTGCCACTACTGCCTGCACGGCGAGCCGCTGCATCCGAGCTGCAACCGCTGCGGCGGGCTCCGGCTGCGCCAGCGCGGGCTCGGCACGCAGCAGGTGGAGCGGCTCCTCGGCGAGCGCTTTCCCGCCGCGCGCATCGCGCGGATGGACGTGGACACCACGAGCGGGAAGTGGGCGCACACCGAGATCCTCGACCGTGTCGGCGCGGGCGAGGTGGACATCCTGCTCGGCACCCAGATGATCGCGAAGGGGCTGGACTTCCCCAACGTGACGCTCGTGGGAGTGATCGACGCCGACACCGGGATCAACCTTCCCGACTTCCGCGCCTCCGAGCGCTGCTTCCAGCTCCTCAGCCAGGTGGCGGGGCGTGCGGGGCGCGGTCCCAAGGGGGGGCGCGTCATCATCCAGACGCGCGCGCCGTCGCATCATGCGGTGACCTGCGCCGTGACGCACGACTACCACGCCTTCGTGCGGCAGGAGCTCGAGGGCCGGCGCTTTCCCCCGTATCCGCCCAACGTCCGCCTCGCGAACGTCGTGTTGAGCGGCACGCAGGAGGATGCCACCGCTCGCCTCGCGGAGAGCACGGCCGCCTGGCTGCACCGGCTGCTCGCGGCGCGTCCCGCGCCCGGCGTGACGATCATCGGCCCCGCCCCCTGCCCGGTGGAGCGCATCAAGAACCGGTGGCGCTGGCACGTCCTCATCAAGGCCGAGCGGCCCCGGGATCTCGGTCTCGTCGCGCGGTACCTCGTTGAGCGGTTCGAGGTGCCCAAGCAGTTCGGGCTGCGGATGACCCTGGATCGCGACCCTGTGGCACTGCTGTAGCGTCCCTGGCCTCGTCCGACCGCGCGAATGCAGACCGCGCGAAGAACTCACCGGCGAGGATTCGCGCGCCGCGCGGGGCTGAGGGCCTCGACCTCCGCTCGCTCTCCTCGCGTCGCCGAGGCCGTCACCCCCGCGCTCGGGCGTCCAGACCGCGACGGCCAGGACCGCGACGGCCAGGACCGCGACGGCCGGAGCCGCGGCGGCCAGCGTCAGGCCCAGCAACGGCGCAAGGGCCATTGGGCACGGGAATGCGGGCCTCATTGACGCGAGGAGAGCAAGCGGATAATGAGGCCCGCATTCCCGTGCCGCCGCAGGAGCCCCGCCGCCGCAGGAGCCCCGCCGCCGCAGGCCCCCGCCGCCCCAGGCCCCCCGCCGCACGAACCCCGCCGCACGAACACGACGGCCCAACCCGATACTCGCGCGCAGCTTGTCCCCCCCTGCGGGCGCGGCGATCTTTACGGGGTGACGACCTACGCCCATCCCGACTTCTCCACCTCGCCCTTCACCGGCTTCCCCGACGCGCGCTTCGTTCCCGCGCCGGCCCACGGGGTCCTCCCCGAAGGGTTCTTCTCCACCACCAACCTCCCCACCTACGTGCGGGTGGACGGCCGGTGGAGCATGCCGCGCGAGCCGCGGATGGACTCCGTGCTCGTGCTCGACGCCGACGGGGTGAGCTGGGTGCGTGAGATGCGCAACGTCCGCGCGGGCGACCGCGTCGCGATCGGCGAGGCCGAGGACGGCAGCGAGGGGATCTACGTCGACGTCGCCGGCTTCCTGGGCGGAACGCACGACGATGGCGAGTTCAAGTTCATGGCGAGCGAGGTCTCGCGTGAGAAGCCGACCGACTACGCCCTCATGGCGCGGCTCCTCATCGACGAGCGCGACCGCGGCGGCTACCCCATCTGGGTGACCGGCCCCGCGCTCGTCCACTCGCGCGCCCGCAGCGACATGGTCTGGTTCATCGAGAACGGCTTCGTCGGCGCGCTGCTCGCCGGCAATGCGGTCGCCGTGCACGACATCGAGGCCGCCATCTTCGGCACGACGCTCGGCATGACCGGCGAAGGGGAGAGCACGCAGGGGGGACATGGCCTGCACATGCGCGCCATCAACCGCGTGCGCGCGGCGGGCTCCATCGCCGCCGCGGTGCACGACGGAACCGTCACGAGCGGGATCATGCACGCCTGCGTCACGCGCGGCGTCCCCTTCGTCCTCACCGGCTCCATCCGCGACGACGGCCCGCTTCCCGACGTGATCACCGACGCCCTCGAGGCGCAGGACGCGATGCGCGCCCATGCCAAGCGAGCCACGATGGCGATCCTCATCGCGACCGCGCTCCATGCCATCGCGACCGGCAACATGCTCCCCGCCTTCGTCACCGAACCGGACGGGTCGCTCCGCGAGCTCACGACGATCTGCGTCGATTCGCTCGAGTTCGTCGTCAGCAAGCTGAAGGATCGAGGGACGCACCAGGCGTTCGGCGTCGTCACCAATGCGCAGGACTTCATGCACATCCTCCGGCTCTTCGTGGAGCGCGAGATGCACGAGCGCGGCGCCGCCGCCGCCGGCGCGAGCCGCGCGGGGCGCCGCTGATGCTCGACGAGACGCGCACGCGCTTCCTCGCGGCCATCGCCCGGCAGATCCCCGCCGACCGCGTGATCGAGGTCCACCTCTTCTCGGCCATCAAGCAGGGCGGGATGGAGAGTGGGGTCGCGGTCATCGCGGCGGAGGGCGCGCCCCCCCTGTCGGTCGACGTCGACGGTGGTGAGCCCGTGCCGGCCGGCGTCGCCGAGGTGGCGGCGATGGATTCCGAGCTCGCCGCCGCCGTGGACGAGCAGCTCGCCGATGAATCG
The DNA here is from genome assembly GCA_038325515.1 of Gemmatimonadales bacterium. Classification (GTDB taxonomy): domain Bacteria; phylum Gemmatimonadota; class Gemmatimonadetes; order Gemmatimonadales; family Gemmatimonadaceae; genus AG11. The sequence goes on from JBBQJC010000060.1 coordinate 13,685, forward strand.
GCGTTCGTGGCCGACGACGTCGCCGACGCGGAAGTGCCCGATGACGTGGCCGCCGCCGCCGACGTGATGGACGATGATGCCGACGATGATGTGCCGCTCGACGAGCTCTCGCTGGCGGAGCTCGCCGTCGAGGTCGCGCTCGAGGAGTCAGCGGTCGAGGATCCGGGCGAGGCGATGACGATCGTGTCGAGGGCGCCGGCGTCCCGGTACATCGTCTACAGCGCGCGCTACCGCCACACCCTCAAGGGGCCCGATCGCGGCAAGTGGGAGGTAGCCGTGACGGAGGAAGCCGACGCGCCCCTCCTCACCGTGGATGCCGTCGTGCGCGGCGTCCAGCGCCGCTCCGGCGACGCCGACGAGACACTCCGCCTCTCGGGCGACGAGTTCCGCGCGAGCCTGCCGCAGGTGGTGGCGTAAGGGACGGTGTCACCCCGCGCAGGCCAGGTGCGTCGGCAACTCCGGTCATCCCGCTGCCGCGAAGCGGCAGTCGGGATCTACCATCCCCGGTGAGCGGCCAGTCACGCGGCAAGGAAGGCAGATCCCGGCACTCGCTGTCGCTCGTGCGGGATGACAGCTCGTCGTTGACGCTCGTCCGACGCGGACGAGATCTGCCGAAATACCGGGATACCGCCCTCCCGCCCCGGCGGTAGAACCGTCCAGCGGCTCCTACCGGTACCAAGTCCGTTCAGTACGTCGTCGTACGATTACCGGCTACCCGCAGTCAGTACCTACCCGCAGTCAGTACCTACCCGCAGTCCCCGCCGTTGCCTCGCGGCGGGCGAAGATCCCGACACTCGCTGTCGCTCGTGCGGGATGACAGCGCTCCCCCTACCGCCGCCGCTTGAACACCACGCGCCCGGCGACCCCCACGTAGCTCCCCACCAGCGAGTCCCCCACCTGCACGCCGGTGAACACGGCGATGGTGTCGAGCGCGTTCTGGTTCACGAGGAAGTCGAGGGTGATCTTCCCCGCTCGGCGTGCCCCGTCCACCCCCTCGCGGACGTCGAGAATCCGGTTGCGCATGTACCATCCGCTCAACGCCGCGGGCTCTCCCGGGCTCTCGACGTACAGCTTGAAGACGTCGACGATCGGCGGGGGAGAGAAGGGGGCGCGCGAGATCTCGTAGTCCCCCTCGATCGCCGGCTCGCGTGGACCCTGCGTCACGTCTACAGTGCGCCCCTGCACGATCACGATGCTGCCGAACAGCCCGACTCCCCCCTCCAGGCGGTTGATCAGCCCCGATCCGGTGAAGGGATCGTTGCGGGAGCGGTAATAATCGAAGTAGTTCGTGTCCACGGCGTACACCGTCACCGCCTGCCGGAAGCCGGGGATGAAGACGCGCTGCAGGCTCGGTGCGAACAGGTTGCGCAGGTCGCCGGCGAGCTGGAAGCGCGTGCTGTCGGCGAAGAGCTGGAAGGGGGCGAACGGCGTGTCCACGAACAGTCCGTACGACCGCGCGCCGGCCACGGCGGGCCAGGCGAGGCGCAGCGTGTCGCGATCCCGGTCGAAGGGAAGTAGCGCGGCGGGAGGCGTCACCGGCTTCGCCGATGGCACCACGGTGCTGCCCGTGACGACGATCCCGCCCGGCGTGCGAATGCGCAGGGTGTAGCGCCCGCCAGGCACGATGGCCCCGGTCTGCACGCGATACAGCCCCGAGCCGAGTGTGCTCCCCGTGCGCGGCTGCTCTGCGCCGGTGTGCGCGCGGCCATCGGGACCGGTGATCGTCACCACGGCGCCGGCGATCGGGATCCCCCCGGCCGACACGATGGGATCGTTCGGGTCGAAGCGGAGGTTCGTCTTGACGTCGATCGTCCCCTCGAGCGAGCGCTCCACGAGCACGCGCTGTTCGGTGAGGCTCGCGTCGATCACCGCGTGAACCACGGCCTGTGCCGCCGGCGCCGAGACGATCTGCTGGTCGAAGGTGCACCCGAGCGCCGCGAGCAGCGCGGTGACGGCGGGCAGCGTCCTGCGTTGCGACGGCACTAGAACGCCACCGTCAGGCCCACGCTGGGCAGGAAGGGGAACTGCGACGACGCCTCCCGCGTGGGCGGATTGTTCGTGTAGTCGAAGGTGTAGATGAAGACGTTCTTCGCGTTGTAGGCGTTGACGACGCTGAAGTACGGCGTCACCTGCATCCCGCGCCACTGGCCGGCGCGCGAGACGCCCAGGTCCAGCCGCTGGAAGAAGGGATAGCGCGAGCCGTTGTGCGCGCCGCCGATCGGCTCCACGTTCGTGCTGTTCGCCCCGCTCCCGAACGTCCTCGTCGCCGGATTGTAGTTGCGACGCACGATCTGTCCCACGATGTCCGTGTACGGCGTCCCCGACGAGAGGCCGAGCCGCGCCGAGTAGGTGTAGCGCGACGAGGGCTTCCAGGTGCCCACGAGATTGAGGTTGTGCCGCCGGTCGTGGCCGGGCCAGTACCCGGTCCCGTCGCGGCGGCGCGCGCTCACGCCGTACGTGTACGACAGCCATCCGCCGAATTCCCCGACCTCGAGCTGCCGCAGCATCAGGTCCACCCCGTACGACGTCCCCTCGGAGTCGAGGAACTCGTCGCCGCGCTGGCCGGGATCGTCGGCGGTGTTCTGCTCGATGAGATGGTCGTACCGCTTCACCCACCCTTCCACGCGCGCGAAGCGCAGGGGGCCGAGCCACTGCTCCAGGCCCAGTACGAAGTGCCGGGCGCGCGACACCTCCGTGTACTGGTCGCTCGCCACCCAGAAGTCGAACACGCGCACGGGGATGTCCTCGCGGTTGAGCGAGTGCAGCCACTGCGCGTATTCCCCCACGGCGGCGCTGAGGGCGAGGTCGTGGTTGACGAAGTACTTCACCGATGCCCGCGGCGACAGCCCGCTCCATCCGCGCGACGTGAGATGCTCCGCCCGCACCCCCACCTCGGCAACCAGGCGGCGTGCCGGCTTCCACCCTTCGAGGTAGTACAGCGCGGCGGCCGTCGGGCTCTGCGACAGGGTGAACAGCGGCGCGTCCGTCGCCGACGACGTCACGTCGTAGTGGATCGCGTACGTCGACGCTTCGTAGCCGATGCGCCGCTCGTGCGCGCCGCGATGCCAGTGCAGCGCCCCCGCCGCGCGCAGCTCGCGCACGCTGTTCCCGAGCAGGAGCGCCCCCTCGCCGAGATTCAGCCCGGTGGAGAAGCGCGTGACCGAGAGCTTCTGCTCGGCCCCCACGCTATCCGCCGCCCCGAGCAGGGGCAGGCGCGCCCCCTCGCGCCACACGTCGCGCAGCGTGGCGCCGAGCAGCGCGTTCCCCCAGTCGAACTTGAAAGTCCCCCCGCCGAGCGCCGCCGTCGCCGAGTCGCCGAGCGCGGCGAAGTCGCCGTCGAGCAGGTCGGTCCCCGCGTAGCCGCTCACCTCGAGTCGCAGGTTGCCGCGCCCGAGCGCCCGGACGCCGTGGAACTGGGCGTCGGAGAAATGGTAGGGGAAGCTCTTGTCGGAGAGCGCGGCGACGAGCTTGTCGGCGTAGGTGCGCCGTCCCGAAACCGTCCAGCTCGAGCGGCCGTCCGCGCTCGCGCTGCCGAGCGAGAGGCTCGACGCGATCACCGAGATCCCCGCGGTGCCGTGCATCCCGGCGCGCGACGGCTCGGCCGAGCTCACGTCGAGAACGCTGGAGAGGCGGCCTCCGTACGCGGCACCGAACCCCCCGGTCAGCAGATCGATCGACCCCACGGTCTCGTCCAGGAAGGTGCTGAACAGACCCCCGAGGTGAAACGGGTTGTAGATCGGATAGCCGTCGAGCAGGATGAGATTCTGGTCGGACTCCCCGCCGCGCACGTTGTAGCCCGACGAGAAGTCGTTGCGCGCGTTCACCCCCGGCATCATCGCCACCGCCTTGAGAACGTCGGGCTCCCCGAACGAGGGGACGCTCGACAGCGCGCTCGGCGTGAGCGAGATGGTGCCGACGTTGGGACGCAGCTCGAACCGCTCGCGCTCCCCGGATCTGGCCCGCGCCTCGACGGCGCCGAGCGTCACCGGAGCGACGGCGAGGCGAAGCTCGACAGTCGTCACCGCGCCCGCCCTGACCGCCACCGGCAGCTCGACCGGCCGGTAGCCCAGCCGCCGCGCGCGGATCAGGACGTCGCCCGGGAGCAGGTCCGTCAGGGCGAAGCGCCCCGCGTCGTCGGTGAGGGCGCCGCGCGTCGTGCCGGAGATGAAGACGGCGACCCCCGCGCGCGGCGCGCCCGATGCGCTGTCCACGACCCTCCCCTCGATGGCCCCGAGGGTGCGCACCGGCTGCTGCGCGCCGGCGCCCCCCGCGAGGGCGAGCACCATGGCGAAGAAAGCGGAGAGGCGGGCGGAACTGTACATTTCGCGATGCCGGAGTGTGGCGCGGCTGCGCCATGCGGACCCAAGATACAGTCCGGACCAGTCGCCTTCACGCGCCGTCACTTCCCGTGTCCGAACCTGCATCTCTGGGCATCGCGCTCGCCTTCAGCGCCGGCCTTCTCAGCTTTCTCTCGCCCTGCGTCCTCCCGCTCATCCCGAGCTACCTCACCTTCATCACGGGGGTGAGCTTCGAGGAGCTGGGGTCGGCGCGGCGATCGGCGCTCGTGCACGCGCTGCTCTTCGTCCTCGGCTTCACCCTCATCTTCATCGCCCTCGGCGCCTCGGCGACGGTGCTGGGCCGGCTGCTCGTGGTCTACCGCGTGTGGATCACGCGCGCGGGTGGGCTGCTCGTCATCCTGTTCGGCCTCTACCTGCTGGGCGCGATCCGGCTCGCCATCTTCGACCGCGACCACCGCGTCCATCTCGCCAACAAGCCGGTCGGCTACCTCGGGACGGTCTTCGTCGGCATCGCCTTCGGGGCAGGGTGGACCCCGTGCCTCGGCCCGATCCTCGGCGCGATCCTCACCTACACGGCGGCGCAGGGAGAGCTGGCGAAGGGGCTGCCCCTGCTGCTGGCATACTCGTTCGGCCTCGCGCTCCCCTTTCTCGTGGCGGCGGTGGCGGTCGAGCGCTTCCTCGAGACCATCACGCGCATTCGCCCGTATCTCACGCGCATCTCGCAGGTGAGCGGCGCCCTGCTGATCGTCGTCGGGCTGCTGATGCTGTTCGACTACTTCACCCTGATCGCGACGTACCTGCAAGTGCTCACGCCGGAGTTTCTACGATCGCGGCTGTAGAAGCTCACCGCAAGCCGTGTCACCCGAATACGACGGCGTGAGAAGTGAGAAGTTCGAAGTGAGAAGTCAGGCCTTGGTCAGCTTTGCATCCCGAGGTATGACCTCTCACTACTCACCTCGAACCTCTCACGCCATTCCCAAGGGCGTTCACGATTCTCGAATTACGGTTGTGGGTTACGCCGGTTCCCCGATCCACTCCCTGACCCGTCGCAGCAGCTCCCGCGCCGGCACCGGCTTGAGCAGCACGTCGCGGCACCCCGCGAGCCGGCACTTCGCCACGATCTCCGGCTCGTCGCGCCCGGTGAGCGCCACGCTCACCCGCGGCATCCGTCCCGAGGCCGAGAGCTGGGCCAGTACCTCCAGTCCGTCGCCGTCGGCCAGGCCGAGGTCGAGCAGCAGGAGGTCTACATGCTCCTCCCGCGCGATGCGCACCGTCTCGACCACCGTGCCGACCGTCGTCACGCGATGCCCCGTCTCCTCGAACAGCACGCGCATCGCCCCGCACACGAGCGCGTTGTCCTCGGCCACGAGCACGTGCGGCAGCATCGCGGCGTGACGCTCAGGACGGATACGGGATCGTGAAGTAGAAGCGGCTGCCGGATCCGAGCTCGCTCTCCACCCAGATGCGGCCACCGTGCAGCTCGACGAGCTTTCGCGCGATCGTCAGCCCCAGCCCCGTGCCGTGGTGCTGCCGCGACGCGCTCGAGTCCACCTGGGCGAACTCGCGGAAGACGAGATCGTGGTGCTCCGCATCGATGCCGATGCCGGTGTCCCCCACCTCGACGAGGCACTCCCGGCCGAGCCGCTGCGCGCGCAGCCAGACGCGCCCCCCGCGCGGCGTGAAGTCGATCGCGTTGCCCAGCAGGTTGCTGACGATGTGCGCCACCTTCTCGCGGTCGGCGGTGACCGGCTCGAGATCGTCGGCGATGTCGGCGACGAGGTCGAGCCCCTTGCGGGTGACGAGCGACTCGTTGAGCGCCGAGAGCTGGCTCACCACGTCGGCGAGGCGGAACTCCGTCAGGGTGATCGTCAGCTGGTTCGCCGCGCCGCGCGCGTAGGTGAGGATCTCGCCCACCTGATCGAGGAGCTGGCGTCCCCCATTGATGATCCCGCCGATGCTCTCGAGCTGCCGGCTCGTGAGGTCACCGAGGATGCCGTCGCGCAGGATCTCGGCGTGCGTGATCACCGCGGTGAGCGGGGTGCGCAGGTCGTGCGAGATGTTCGCGAGGAACTGCGTCTTGAGGGCGTCCCGCGCCTCCAGATCGGCGATGTGCTGCAGGGCCTGCGTCAGCTGCGCGTCGAGCGACGCGATGCGGGCATCGGCGGAGGGGTCCTGCGTGAGCGACGCAGGCGCTGAGGGGTCCAGGCGGTGCATGATCGTAATTTTACCCTCGTGCGCCGCTCCTGCCAGTGCTGCACCGTCCGTCTCGGCTCAGGCGGCGGATTCGGCGTCGTCGTCGCTCTCCAGCGACTCCTCGAGCTGCTGCCGGCTCAGCAGCGCGGCGTACCGCCCGCCAGCGCCGATCAGGGAATCGTGCGTCCCCTGTTCCACCACGGCGCCGCCGTCCAGCACGATGATCCAGCTGGCGTCGCGCACCGCGCTCACGCGGTGCGACGCGATGATCGCGGTGCGGCCGGCCAGCGCGCCGCGCAGCCCGCGCAGGATCTCCGCCTCGGTGTGTGTGTCCACGGCCGACAGCGCGTCGTCGAGGAGGACGATGCGGGGACGACGCGCCAGCGCGCGCGCCAGCGCGAGCCGCTGCTTCTGCCCCCCCGAGAGATTGATCCCGCGCTCGCCCAGCACGGTGCCGTAGCCGCTCGGCAGCTCGGCCACGGTGTCGGTGAGCTGGGCCACCTCGGCGGCCCACAGGTTCGCCGCCGCATCCCGCTCGCCCGTCACGCGCGGCTCCTCGCGCTTCGTCTCCCCCTCGGCGTGGTCGGGCACCAGCGGGCGGCTCGCGTCGCCGTAGCCGAGGTTCGACGCGATCGAGTCGCTGAACAGGAAGCTCTCCTGCGGCACGTAGCCGATCTCCGCGCGCAGCGCCGCGAGGTCGAGCTGCCGGATCGGGATGCCGTCGACGAGGATCTCCCCCTCCTGC
>JBBQJC010000061.1:0-20501 GCA_038325515.1 Gemmatimonadales bacterium
ACGCCATGGCGATCGTATGAGCTTCGACTTCACTCTCGATTCGACGACCGGCGCCGCGCGCGCCGCCCGCTTCGAGACCCCGCATGGCGTCGTCCACTCCCCCGCCTTCATGGCGGTGGGCACGCTGGCGTCGGTCAAGGCGCTCGACCCCGCCGACCTGCGCGCGATGGACGCGCAGATGATCCTCGCGAACGCGTATCACCTGCATCTCCGGCCCGGCGACGAGCTGGTGCGCGAGATGGGGGGACTCCACGAGTTCATGCAGTGGGACGGGCCGATCCTCACCGACTCGGGTGGCTTCCAGGTGTTCTCGCTCGAGGGACTGCGCACGATCGACGAGGATGGCGTCGACTTCCGCAGCCACATCGACGGCTCGCTGCGCCGCTTCACCCCCGAGAGCGTGATGCGCATCGAGCGCAACCTCGGCGCCGACGTCATCATGCAGTTCGATCACGTCGTGCCGGGACAGAGCGAGTCCGCGGTGGCCCGCGACGCGAGCGAGCGGAGCCTGCGCTGGCTCGCCCACTGCGCCGCGGCGTTCGAGACGCTCGAGCGCGAGGACCCGATTCCCGGCCGCTCGCAGCAGGCGCTCTTCCCGATCGTCCAGGGGGGAATCCACAACGACCTCCGGCGCGAGGCGGCCGCCCGCATCCGCGACACCGGCGACTGGAAGGGCTTCGGCATCGGCGGGCTCTCCGTCGGCGAGGCCAAGCCCGACATGTACCGGATCCTCGAGGAGGTCCATGCCGTCCTCCCGGCGAACCGTCCGCGCTATCTCATGGGAGTCGGCTTCCCCGAGGACCTCGTGGAGGGGGTCCGGCGCGGCGTGGACCTCTTCGACTGCGTGGCTCCCACGCGGATGGGGCGCAACGGCGCCGTCTTCACGGTGGACGGCAGGCTGAACATCAAGCGGGCCGAGTTCCGCGTGGACCGCCGGCCCCTCGATCCAGACTGCGACTGCGCCTGCTGCACCCGGTTCACCCGCGCCTACGTGCGCCACCTCTTCCTCGCCGACGAGATCCTCGGGCTGCGCCTCCTCTCGCTGCACAATGTACATTTCCTGATAGCGCTGATGCGGCAGGCCCGATCTGCCATCCTCGGCGGCACCTTCGACGGCTGGAGCGATCAGTGGCTCCAGCGGTACCATTCCCGCACCGCGACGACCTCCTCCGTATGACGCACTCCGTACTTCCCGCCCTCCTCGCCCTCCAGTTCGGCGGCGGCGGCGGCACCATGCTCCCCTTCGTGGTGCAGATCGTCGCGATCTTCGGCATCTTCTACTTCGTCCTCATCCGCCCGCAGCAGGCCCAGAAGAAGAAGCACGAGGAGGCGCTGCGCGCCGTCAAGCGCGGCGACCAGGTCGTCACCTTCGGCGGCATCGTCGGAGAGGTGATTCACGTGCGCGACTCGGGCAGCGACGACAAGGCGCGCGGGATGGACGATCACATCACCATCAAGTCGGCGGAGTCGCGGCTCGTCGTCGAGCGCGGCCGCATCGCCCGCGTCCTCGGCACCGGCGCCGCCGCGCCCTCGTCGAAGGAGTGATCTCGTAGCGTGGCCATCCTCGACATCCGCGTCCTCGGCGATCCCATCCTCCGGCAGGCCACCACGCCAGTGAGCGAGGTGACCGGCGAGCTGCTGACGCTCATCAAGGACATGTTCGAGACGATGCACCATGCGCGCGGCATCGGGCTGGCCGCGCCGCAGATCGGGCGCACCGAGCGCCTCTGCGTGGTGGATGTCGACGACCAGCCGCTCGTCCTCCTCAACCCGCAGGTCGTCGAGAGCTCCGGGCGCGCCAAGGGGGAAGAGGGGTGTCTCTCCATCCCCGAGATCTACGCCGACGTCGAGCGCCCGAAGAACGTGATCGTGCGCGCCAACGACACCGAGGGGAACAGCTTCGAGATCGAGGCGACGGATCTGATGGCCCGCTGTCTCCAGCACGAGATCGACCACCTCGACGGCAAGCTGTTCATCGACTACCTGAGTGTGCTCAAGCGCACTGCCGCGCTGGCGAAGTGGAAGCTGCAGGCCGGCGACTACCCCGGGTACATCCGGCGGGTCTCGCAGGAGACGCCCGAGGACCTGAACGAGCACGCGCAACTCGAGGAAGTGCTCTTAAGTGATGGTTAGCCCACGCTGATTATTCTCTCAGCATCGGCCTCCCGCGGCATCTACCGGCCCGCGCCCTCCCAGCGAGAGAGCGGGCCGTCTCCTTGGACGAGCCCGGTATTGCGCAATCGGCCGGCGAGGGGGATACGTAGCGGCTTCGTCGAGCGAATCACCCCCCTCCTCCCGCTGGAGCGCAATCCATGTTCGGCTCGGTCATCCTGGACGTCGCCGTCGGCCTCATCCTCGTGTACCTGCTGCTCAGCCTCATCAGCGCCTCGATCCGCGAGGGATTCGCCGGCCTGCTGAAGACGCGCTCCACGACGCTGCACGAGGGGCTCATCGAGCTGCTCAACGACGAGTCGCTCGTCGCCGCGGTGTACGACCATCCGCTGCTCAATGCGCTCTACCACGGCGAGACCTATGCCGAGGCGAAGCAAAAGAAGCAGCTCCCGTCGTACATCCCGGCGCACAACTTCGCCCTCGCCATGCTCGACGTGATCGTCCGTGGGCGCGACGCCACCAACGCCAGGCAGGCGGCGGCCGCGTCGCCCGCGCTGACCGTCGAGAACGTCCGCGCGCAGATCGCGACGATCGGCAACGCGCGCGTGCAGCGCGCCGTGCTCACCGCCCTCGATGCCGCGCAGGACGACCTCGACGCCTTCCGCTCGAACATCGAACAATGGTTCGATAGCGCGATGGACCGTGTGTCGGGATGGTACAAGCAGCGCACGCAGATCTGGGTCTTCCTCGTCGGGCTGCTGCTCGCCGTCGCCGTCGACGCCGACACGCTGCGCATCGCGCGCATCCTCTACACCGACCCGGTCCAGCGCGACGCGGTCGTCGCGATGGCGACGAGCGTGGAGCAGGCGCGGGCCGGCACGGACAGCGCCACGCGCGCGAATGGCGGGATGTCGCCGCAGCAGGCGTTCGCCCGGCTCGACACTCTTGGCCTCCCGATCGGCTGGCACGACTCGCGCATCGACGCCGCACGGACGAGCGCCGAGCTGTGGACCGCGATCTTCGCGCACACCAGAGTCGCGGTGCTCGGCTGGCTTCTCACGGCGCTCGCCGTCGCGCTCGGCGCTCCCTTCTGGTTCGATACGCTGGGCCGCGTCATGGTGGTGCGCTCCACGGTAAAGCCGCACCAGAAGAGCCCCGACGAGGCGTCGACCGACCGGCAGGCTGCGCCGGCGCCCCGCGTCTACGCCGCCCCCGTGCCCCCCGCGTCCCCGGCGCCCCCGGCGCCCCCGGCGCCCCCGGCCGCCCCCGAGCCGGCACCACCCCCGCCACCGCCGCCGCCACTCGCCCCGGAGGCGGCCGACTTCACCCCGCAGGAGTGGGCGACGGGACATCCCGACGAGGGCATCGTATGAGCGCCGGACTCACGAGCACCGCCGCCGCGGTTCACAACGACCTGTCCGAGCTGGCCCCGAAGTTCCGGGCGGCCGTTGTGCAGGCGCTCGCCGCCTGCCGCGCGCAGGGCCTGCCGGCCATCGTGTACGAAGCGTACCGCACTCCGGAGCTACAGGCGCTCTACTACGCCCGGGGACGAACGCAGATCCCCCCCTCGTACACCGTCACGAACGCGAGGTCCAACCTGTACAGCTGGCATGGCTACGGCCTCGCGGTCGACGTCATCCACGAGACGAAGGAGTGGGATGTCTCCGAGGCCTGGTTCGCCCAGGTCGCGGCCTGCTTCAGGGCGGCGGGATGCAAGTGGGGTGGAGACTGGAAGATGAAGGATCTCCCCCACTTCCAGTGGGGGCCGTGCAAGCCGAGCCCCTCGGACCGCGCCCGCGAGCTGATGGCGTCCGGGGGACGCGAAGCGGTCTGGCAGGCAGTGGGCGCCGTCTGACCGGGGCTACCTGCGCTCGGAGATCGGGTGCTATGATGATGTAGCCCGTCCCCGCGCGGGGGCGCCGCCGTCACGTCACCGTCCGGCATTCGGAGCTGCATCTTGCGCGTCCTCTTCTGGGGCACCCCGGAATTCGCCACCGCCCCGCTTCGCGCCCTCGCCGGAGAGGGGTTCGACGTCGTCGGCGTCGTCACGCAGCCCGACCGCGCCGTCGGCCGGCACCGCTCCACGCTGCAGCCGTCGGCGGTGAAGGAGGTCGCGCTCGCCGAGGGGATCCCGGTGCTGCAGCCGGAGAAGCCCCGCGGCGAGGAGTTCCTCGCGCAGGTCTCCGCGCTCCAGCCCGACGTCAGCGTCGTGGTCGCTTACGGCCACATCCTGCCGAAGTCGGTGATCGACCTGCCTCGGCTCGGCACGCTCAACATTCACGCATCGCTGCTTCCCGCCCTGCGCGGCGCGGCCCCGATCCAGGCCGCCATCCGCGACGGACTGGCCGAGACGGGGGTGACGATCATGCAGATGGTCCCGGCGCTCGATGCGGGGCCGGTCCTCCATGCAGCCCGCACCCCGATCGCCGAGGACGAGACGGCGGGGGAGCTCGCGATGCGGCTGAGCGAGCTCGGGGCGAGCGCCCTCATCGAGGCGCTGGCGCTCATCGAGCTCGGCGCGGCGGTCCCGGTACCGCAGGACGAGTCGCGCGCCACCTACGCGCAGAAGCTCACCCGCGAGAGCGCGCGCGTGGACTGGACGGAGTCGGCGCACGTCGTCGGCCGGCACGTCCGCGCCTACGATCCGAAGCCGGGGGCGTGGGCGAGCCTGCGCGGGGGCGAGGTGAAGCTCTTCGGGGCGCGCGTCGCGCCGAGGGCGCCGTCGCACCTGCCCGGCGAGGTGATCGCCGTCGATGGGGATGGGCTCCTCGTGGCGTGCGGCTCGGCGGCCGTGCGGATCTCGGCGCTCCAGCCGGCGGGCAAGCGGCGGATCTCTCCGTTGGAGTGGGCGAATGGCCGCGGCGTCGCGATGGGCGACGTCTTCGACGGAGATGCGGCCCGTGACACCACCGCTTTCCCGGTCCCGTAGGAGCCGGGATGACCGGAACCCATGGTGCCGTGGAGCGCCCCGCCTTTCGCAGTCTCGAGATTCCCGACGTCCCCGTGGTGCATGCGGTGACGAGCGACGAGATCGTGGAGCGCGCCGATTTCGTGGACGTGGCCTGCGCGGTGATGGCCGCGCTCGGCTCGCGCGGTGCGCTGCACCTGCGCTGCTCGCGCTCGGCCGGAGCTCGGCTGCAGGAGCTCGCCGGCACGCTCGCCACGGCGCAGCGGATCACCGGTGCCTGGCTCGTCGTCAACGACCGGGTCGACGTCGCGCTCGTGGCGGGGGCGCGAGGGGCGCAGCTCACCACCCGCTCGCTCACTGTCGCCGACGCGCGCCGGATAGCGCCCCGGCTCGCGATCGGAGCGAGTGTCCACTCCCTCGCCGACGGCGTGGTGGCCGCGCGGGAGGGTGCCGACTGGATCGTCGCTGGCCATCCCCCCGGTGGCACGATGCCGGGAGCGGCTCCCCCCTCCGACCGCGGTCTGGCCTTCGTGCGCGAGCTCGCCCAGTCGGTCGTGGTGCCGGTGGTGGCGATCGGCGGGATCCGTCCGGAGCACTGCGCGTCGCTGCGGCGGAAGGGGGTTCGCGGGGTCGCGGTGATCCGGGGAATCTGGGACGCGCCGAATGCCGAACGTGCCGCGAGCGACTATCTTTCGTCGTATGACAACGCCGGTGACGAATGAGCCGTCCACCCCGACGCTGACGGTCGAGGGAACGCCACGCACGGCCGGCCTCGGCGGGACCGCGCGCCGGTGAGCGGGCCCGGGCGCCCCGCCATGCCGGCGGCGCGCGGCGCGGTGACCGACGCGCGCACGGCGGCGGCGGACATCTGCACCGACATGCGCGGCGGAGACCTGCTCGACCACAGCTTCGAGCGCCGCACAACGCGCCTCGACCCGCGCGACCGCCGCTGGACGCGCGAGCTGGTCTACGGCATGCTGCGCCGCCGCAACTGGCTCGACGCGCTGCTCGCCGAGCGGGTGAGCGGCGGCTTCTCCCGGCTGGACTACGACGTGATCGATCTGCTCCGTCTTGGCGCCTACCAGCTCCTCGCGATGGGCAGCGTGCCACCGTACGCCGCGATCGGCCAGACGGTGGAGCTGGTGAAGCAGCGGCACAACGTCGGCGCGAGCAAGCTGGCCAACGCGGTGCTCCGTCGGCTGGACCGCGAGCGCGAGTCGCTGGCGATCACCGTGCCCGGCGACGTGGGCGAGGCGCTCGCGCTGGAGCTGTCGCATCCGCAGTGGATCGTCGAGCGGTGGCTCGCGCAGTTCGGCGAGGAGGCGACGCGCGCGCTGCTCGCCGCCAACAACCTCGAGGCGCCCCTCGTCGCGCGCCCGTACCACGTCGTGCGCGAGCAGCTCGAGGCGATGCTCGAGAGCGCCGGCGTGCAGACGGGGGATGCGCCGCTCGTCCCCGACAGCATCGTGCTGCTCGGCGGCGTCGGCGCGCTCACCGAGCTCGGCGCGTTCAAGCAGGGGCTCTTCCACCTGCAGGACCCCGCGTCCACGCTCGTGACGGGCTACGCCTGCGTCCCCAGCGGGGCGACGGTCGCCGACCTGTGCGCCGCGCCGGGAGGCAAGGCGCTGGAGCTGGCGCGCACGGCGGGGGTGGTGTTCGCCGGCGACGCGTCGCGCACGCGGCTCGCCCGCGTGAGGGACAACGTGCAGCGTCTCGACGCACGCAACGTCATCCCCTTCATCGGCGACGCGACGCAGCCCGCGGTCTCGGGAATGGACGTCGTGCTCGTCGACGTGCCGTGCACCGGAACCGGCACCTTCCGCCGCCACCCCGACGCGCGGTGGCGGCTCAAGGCGAGCGATCTCGCCATCCTCCCCGACCTGCAGCGGCGCATCATCGACGCTGCCGCCGGCGCGGTGCGGCCCGGCGGCCTGCTCGTCTACAGCACCTGCTCGCTCGAGCCCGAGGAGAACGACGAGCAGATCGACCGCTTCCTCGCCACGCATCCGGGCTGGGTCATCCAGCCCCCGCCGGCCGGGGCAGTCCCCGACGCGGTCCTCGACGCGGGCAGGCTGCGCGTCCTTCCCCAGCGCCACGGCACCGACGGCGCCTTCGCCGCTCGGCTGCGCCGACCAACCACCGGAGCCGCCGCATGAGCTGGCGCACAAGAGTCCGCACCTCGCTCGTCTATCTCGTCAGCATCGTCGCCGGCTTCGCGCTGGCCTATCTGGTGGTGGCGTTCGTCGTCTTTCCCGCCGGGGTGATCCCGCGCGACGTGAAGGTGCCGAACGTCACGGGGCTGGGCTACGACGAGGCGTCGCAGCGGCTCGCGCAGGCGGGCTTCGTCGCCGAGCAGGGCGAGTCGCGCTACAACGCGTCGGCGCCGAAGATGACCGTGCTCGAGCAGTCGCCGCCCCCCGGCTCGCGCGAGGGGATCGGGGGGACGATCACCCTGGTGGTGAGCGGGGGACAGCGCATGGTCACCGTCCCGACGGTGACCGGGATGACGAAAGCGGAGGCGCAGGCGGTGCTCGAGAAGGAGGGCTTCGACATCGGCGAGGCGACGGATTCGCCGAGCAGCTCGCCGGCCGGCGCGGTGATCGGCACGCGGCCGGCGGCCGGTGCGCAGGTCAGCGTGCCGACGACGATCAACCTCGTGGTGAGCAGCGGCGCCGCGGCGCTGCAGATGCCCGACGTCACGGGCCAGGACCTGGATGTGGCGCGGCAGGCGCTCGCCCGGCTCGGCGTGCGCAACGTGCAGGTCGTCTACGATCCGATGGCCGTCGGCACGCAGGGCCAGGTGGTGGGGCAATCACCGGTGTCGGGGGCGACGATGCTGCCCGGCGCGTCGGTCCAGCTCCGCGTCGCGGGAGAGCAGCGGTGAGCGCCGTCCGGATCGCGCCATCCATCCTGAGCGCCGACTTCGGCCGCCTCGCCGAGGAGGTCGCGATGATGGTGGAAGGGGGCGCCGACTGGGTGCACGTGGACGTGATGGACGGCCGCTTCGTGCCGAACCTCACCTTCGGCGCGAAGGTGATCGAGACGGTGCGCCGCCACACGACCCTCCCGCTCGATGTGCACATGATGGTCGTGGAGCCGGAGCGCTACTTCGACGACTTCGCCGCGGCCGGCGCGACGAGCCTGACGATCCACCAGGAGGTCTCGCCGCATCTCAACCGCCAGTTGGCGCGCATCCGCGAGCTCGGCATGGGAGCGGGCGTCGCCCTCAATCCGTCCACGCCGGTGAGCGTGATCGAGGACGTGCTCCCCGAGCTCGACCTGGTGCTCGTGATGTCGGTGAATCCCGGCTTCGGCGGGCAGCGGTTCATCCCCAACGCGATCGACCGGATCTCGCGCGTGCGCCGGATGCTGAGCGCGGCGGGCAGCGCGGCGGCGATCGAGGTGGACGGGGGGATCAACCGCGTGACGATCGTGCAATGCTGGCGCGCCGGCGCCGATACCTTCGTCGCCGGGAACGCGGTGTTCAGCGCACCCGATCCGCGCGCCGAGATCGGCGCGCTGCGCGCGCAGTGCACCCAGCGGGCGTGAGGCGGACATGGCGATGACGGCGCGACAGCAGTGGAGCGTGGTACTCGGCGTCGTGGCGCTGCTCGGCGGCGCGCTGTTCGCCGCGACGCGCCTGCTCGGCGACGAGCTCTTTCCCGTGAGCGTGGGGTCGCAGGTACCCCCCTTCTCCGCGGTGACCGTGGACGGGACCAACCGGACGAAGACGCTTGCCGACTACAAGGGGAAAGTCGTGCTCGTCAACGTGTGGGCCACCTGGTGCGGACCCTGCCGCGTGGAGATGCCGAGCATCGAGAAGCTGTATCGCGAGTTCGGGCCGCGCGGGCTCGCGGTGGTGGCGATCAGCATCGACGAGCCGGGCTCCGACGAAGGCATCCGGGAGTTCGTGAAGGAGGTCGGGATCTCGTTCGAGGTGCTCCACGGCCGCGAGGAGGAGATCAAGCCGAGCTTCCAGATCAGCGGCTATCCCGAGACCTTCGTGGTCGCGCGCGACGGGACGATCCGCAAGAAGGTGATCGGCGCCGCCGACTGGAGCTCGGAGGCGAACCGCGCCCTGATCGGCGAGCTGCTCGGCCCGGTCACCGCCTCGCGCTGATGCGCGGCGCCTTCACCGAGCGGCTGGGGATCAAGGCCACCGCGCTGCTCATCTCGGTGCTGCTCTGGCTCGTCGTCGGCGCGCGGCAGCCGACGGAGGGCTACGTGACGGTGAAGGTCGAGCCGGATCTCGACAGCTCGCTCGTCCTCCTCGGCCCGGCGCCGACGCTGCGCGCCCTCGTCGCCGGCCGCGCCGCCAATCTCGTGAAGCTCTACTCGTCGCCCCCGGTCGTGCGGCGCGCGGTCACCGGCGACGCGCCCGACACGCTCGTGCTCGACGTCACTCCCTCCGATGTGCACCTCCCTCCCGAGCTCTCCGACGACGTGCGGGTGCTCGACGTGCAGCCGCGCCGAGTGGTGCTCCGCCTCGTTGCGCGCGCGTCGCGTCGCGTCCCCGTGGCGAACGGCGGCCGCATCGGCGGCGCGGGGCGCCCGCGATGAGGGTGCTCGGCATCGAGACCTCGTGCGACGAGACCTCCGCCGCCGTGCTGTCCGGCACCGGCGACGACGTGACGCTCGAGTCGCTCGTGATCCTCTCGCAGGACGTGCACCGCATCTTCGGCGGCGTGGTACCGGAGATCGCGTCGCGGCACCACCTCACCGGCATCGTCCCGGTGGTGACGCGCGCGCTCTCCGACGCGGGCGTGACGCTCGCCGGCCTCGACGCCATGGCGGTGACGAACGCTCCCGGCCTCGTCGGGGCGCTGCTCGTGGGGGTCAGCTTCGCGAAGGCACTCGCCTTCGGCCGGGGCATCCCCTGCGTCGGCGTGCATCACATGGAAGGGCACCTCTTCGCCACCGCCCTCGAGCACGCGAACGCGACTCCCCCCTTCACCGCCCTGCTGGTCTCCGGAGGGCACACCATGCTCGTGGACGTCGAGGCATGGGGCGAGTACCGCCTGCTCGGCCGCACGCGCGACGACGCCGCGGGCGAGGCCTTCGACAAGGTGTCCAAGCTCATCGGGGGTCCCTATCCTGGCGGCCCGTACGTGGAGCGGCTGGCGAAGACCGGCGATCCCACCAGATTCCGCTTCGCGCGCCCGATGCTGAAGCGCAACCAGCAGCCCGGAGACGCCGACTATTACGACGTCTCGTTCAGCGGCCTGAAGACCGCCGTGCTGCAGGCCGTGCGCGCCGGCACGGCCGAGGACCATCCGCACATTGCGCGCGCCTTCCACAATGCCCTCGTCGACACCCTCGTCGAGAAGACGGCGCGCGCCGCCGAGCAGTTCGGCCGCAGGCGCGTCGTGCTGGGCGGGGGCGTCGCGGGGAACCGCACCCTCGTCGCCGCGATGAAGGAGCGCATGAAGCGGCTGCGTGCCGAGGTCTACGCACCGAGCTCGCGCCTGGCGACCGACAACGCGGCGATGATCGCTCGCGCCGGGCTCTTTCACCTGGAGCGCGGCGAGCGCGCCCCGCTCGATCTCAACGCCTTCGCCTCACAACCCCTCCCCGGCCTCGTGCAGACGTGATACTCCCGCATCCGATCATCCATCATTCGTTCGATTACAAGCTCGGCCCCGTGCAGATCACCGGGTTCGGCCTCGCCATCCTGATGTGCTTCGTGGTGGCGCAGGTCGTGGCGCAGCACGAGCTGAAGCGGCGCGGCCACGATCCCGAGCCGGTGTCGGACATGATCTTCGCCGCCGTCGTCGGCGGGCTGCTCGGCGCGAAGCTGTACTACGTCGTGATCCTGCAGCACTGGGACGCCCTCTTCTCGCGGGGCGGCTTCGTCTTCTGGGGCGGGCTGATCGGCGGGATGCTCGCGGTGATGGCCGTCGTGGTGAAGAAGAAGTACGGGCTCATGAAGGTGTTCGACGTGAGCGCCCCCGCGCTCGCCGCCGCGTACGCGGTCGGCCGCACCGGCTGCTGGGCCGTGGGCGACGACTACGGCCGGCCGTGGAACGGACCGCTGGCGGTCGCCTTTCCCGAAGGGGTCCCCGTCTCGACGGCGGCCAACATGGCGCGCGAGTTCGGTGTGCCGATCCCGGCCGGCGTCTCGCCGGGCACCGTGCTCAGCGTCTATCCCACGCAGCTCTTCGAGGTGGTGCTCGGCCTCGTGATGTTCGGCGTGCTCTGGCGCATGCGCGACCACGATCATGCCGAGGGGTGGCTGTTCGGCGTCTACTGCGTGCTGGCGGGGCTGGAGCGGTTCGTCGTCGAGTTCTTCCGCGCGAAGGACGACCGGCTGATGATCGGGCTCACCTACGCGCAGGTCATTGCGCTCGCCTTCGTCGCGATGGGGATGGCGTTCATGGCGTTGCGGTCGAAGGCCGGCCCGGGCAAGCCTGGTATCATGAATCCCGCGGTACAGCGCTAAAGCCCAAAGCCCAAAGCCCAAAGCCCAAAGCCCAAAGCCCAAAGCCTGTAGCCCATCGGCCATGGGCTGTCGCGTTCCCCACACCCTACAGCCGTTAGGTGACCGGCTCCCGCCCCATCGCCTCTTCCAGCGCCGTCACGCGACGGCGCAGCTCTTCGTTCTCCGCCAGGAGCTGGTGCGTCGCGCGGTCGGTGGCCGCCGTCTGCGACGCGGACGCGGGCATCACCGTCGGCAGCGACACCGAGCGCTTGGGCCAGAAGGTCTTGAGCACCGCGAAGGCGAAGAGCACCAGCAGCGCGAGCTGCGCCAGCACCCCCTGCCAGCTCGGGAAGAGTCCCATCCACTCGACGCTCGGGAAGCCGCGGATCGCCGTCAGGGGGATGAGGTTCCCCTCCTGCAGCTCCTTGATCCCCTTCCCCATGAAGACGAACGCCATGTAGTACAGCAGGACGCTCGTGACCGAGAAGAAGGGGCGCAGCGGGATCTTCACGCCGAAGCGGTAGAACAGGGTGAAGATCACCGCGAGCGCCACGAAGCCGGCGAGGATCCCCATCGAGAGAGGCATCGCCACGCGCGGCCCCTCGTTGAAGAGCGCCTGGTAGAACAGCGCCGTCTCGGCCCCCTCGCGATACACGGCGAGGAAGGCGACGAAGGTGAGCGCGCGCCCGCCCCCGTGCTCGAGGGCGGCGGTGACCTTCTCCTTGATGAACTGCTGCCACTTGGCGGCTTCCACCTTGGAGATGAGCCAGTAGCTCACCGAAAAGAGCACCGCCACCGCGAGCAGCAGCGACGCCCCCTCGACGAACTCCTTGCTCGCCGGCACCGCCGCGAGCACGGTGCGGAGGATCACCGCGGTGACCGCACTGCCGAGCACCCCCATCCCCACCCCGAACCAGATGTTGCGCAGCCGCTCGCGATGCCCCGTCTTGATGAGGAAGGCGACGATGGCGCCGATCACGAGGATCGCCTCGAAGCCTTCGCGGACGATGATCAGGAACGACTGCCAGAACGCCTCGGTGCCGCTCCCCGCCGGCTGCGTGAGCGCGACCACCTCGGGGAGGGTCGACTCGATCGCGTCGCGCGACCGCTCCGCGCCACGCACGTCGCTCGCGCGCACCGCCACCTTGAACTCGGCGAACATCCGCTCCATCGAGACGATCAGCCCCGGATTCTTCGCGCGCGTCGTGCGCTCGAGCGGCTCGAAGGCGAGGTACGCGTCGAACGCCTTGTCGCCGGCGTCTCCCGGCCGGCCGCTCTTCACCGCGCTCAGCGACTGCTCGAGCTGGGACAACACGTTGCGCGCCGCGTTCTGCGCGCTGAGGCTGTCGCTTCCCGCGGCGAGCGCGCCACCGTTGCGGTCCTTCGTCGGCAGCGTGCGGATGTACGCCACCACGCTCGCCACCTGCGGCTCGCTGAGCTCCGGCGACGGCGGCATCGCGGTGCCGGCGATCCCGTCGTGCACCACCTGCGCGAGCTGCTCGTCGCTGCGCTCCACCTGCCATGCGACGGTGCCGATCTCCGGCGGCAGCTTGGTGAGCGAGCGCGCCAGCGCGCCGTCGCCAGCGCCGGCCACGCCGTGGCACGATGCGCAGCTCTTCGTGTAGAGCCCCTCTCCCTCGAGCAGCTGGGCGCCGCTGGAGCGCAGCGAGTTCACGTACGACACCACGTTCCAGCGCTGCTCGGGAGTGAGCGAGCCGGCATACCCGACCATCGGCGTGCCGGCGATCCCCACCGAGAGGATGCGGTACATCAGCGCCGGGGTCACACCGTGCATCAGCGCCACCGAGCCGATCGCGGGGGGGCGCTGCGCCAGCTTCACGGCGGCGGGGCCGTCTCCCTGCCCCGTCGCGCCGTGGCAGCTGGCGCAGGTGGCCTGAAAGATCTGCTTGCCTTCGGCCAGGTTGAGCGGCTGGCCCGGCAGCTCGAGCTTGGCCTCGTTGCCCAGCATGACGGCGAACCGGCGCTCCAGCGCGTCGAGGACGTCGGGTGACCGCTTGGCGGCCACGGCGGACGAGATCGAATCGAGCAGCGCCCTGGCTCCCGCGGCGTTGTCGCCGGACAGCCGCTCGGCAGCCCGGCGCGCGTCACCGAGGAAATCCGTGGCCTCCTGATACTCCTGCGCGCTGATCAGGCGCCCCTGCGCGTCCACCGCCTTCCCGTATTCCTCGACCGCGACGCTCACGATGTTCGCCACGCGGCGGGCCGGATGTTCCTGGGCGCTCGCGGGCAGGGCGAGGGCCAGAACCCCGGCGGCGGGGAGGGCGATTCGGGCGAGAAGACAGGAGATTCTCATTGCCGAGCAAATGTATCGGGATTTCCCCCACCACGCCAGTAAGCGCGGGACCCCCCGGCGTCACCCGGCCGATTCGCGCTCGGCAATCACATACGCAGCAGCGATGCCGTCCGTGTGTGAAATGGAGAGATGCACCCGGGTCACCCCAAGCTCCCCGGCGCGCTCGAGAGCCCGGCCGTGCAGCACCAGCTCGGGAGCATGGCCCCGTCGGGAGACGACCTCGAGCTCTCGCCACCCGATGGAGCGCGCCAGGTCGTTGCCGGACAACGCTTTGTACGCCGCCTCCTTGGCCGCGACGCGCGCCGCGAGCTGCCGCGGGGAATCGGGATGCGACTCGGCATAGACGCGCTCGCGCTCGGTGAACAGGCGCACGAGGGCGCGCTCTCCCTTGCGGGCCAGCAGCCGCCGCATCCTGTCGACCTCGACGAGATCGATCCCGATGCCGACGATCATACTACTCCACGCTCGAACCACCTTCGCGCCACCGGAGCGTCAGGACGTCGCAACAAGTCGGCAAGGTGCGAGCAGGTAGAGTCCGCCACGGCAAACACGCGCCGGAGCTGGGCGACCCACTCGTCCCATCCGTCCGGCGAGCCGCCCGACTCGGCCGCGTCGTCCAGAGCCACCAGGACCAGGCGCAGCGGTTCCATGATCTCGTCAGCCTCCGCCATCCGCGCCCGGGCTCGAGCGGGATCCGTAATGCCGACCTGGGCCGCGTCGGCGACCTGCGCCCCGATGCGCGCCGCCAGTGCCGAGCCGCGCAGGGCGGCCAGCGCCCCGCCGGCACCGGACTCGGCGGCGCTCGCCCGTGCATGCAGCAGGGGGACGAACACCGCGGCGTGCGCCGCGTCGGCCGCGTCGTCGCGGGGGGTGCCGAGCGAGCGGAGCGAGCGGGCCAGCTCGGGGAGAGTGTGCCGGTCAGGCATTGGCCACGTCGAAGGGGTCGTCGCCAGCGAGCGCGGCGTCGGAGAGGGCGGCGCGCAGCCCCGTGCGCTCCTCGTAGCGCCGCACGAAATCGGGAAGGCGGTCAGAGGTGAACCCGTCGCGCGGAAGGCCGAGCGCGGCGATGGCCTGCTCGATCTGCTCGGGTGTCCCCTCCACCTCCACCAGGTCGTCGAGCCGCGGATAGCGCTCGAAGCGAACAGTCGCCCCGCACAGCTCGTACTGCGCGATCTCGCGGTCGATCTCGATCGTCACCTCGTAGCCGAGCCGAACGAGGATCTGCGCGATGGCGTCGGGGTCGGTGAGGCCGGCGCCCAGCTCCTCGCGCAGCTTGTAGCCGTTCTCGCGGCGGGTCGGGCCCTTCCAGTCCAGCTCGGCGCGCTGCTCCCGCTCGTTGCGGTAGATGCGCAGCCGGAGCACGTGGTCGTCAGCGGCGAGCTGCCGTGTCGCCGTGTCGTAGCGCCGGTCGACGAGGGCGCCGGCGTAGGTGAGGCGTCCACCCGCGCGCTCCACGCCGGCGCGGCGACGCGCCATGTCGTCGACGACGCTCTTCAGCTCCACCTCGATCACTTCGTCATCTTCCCACGATGGCGCGGACGACGGCGGCGGTGTCCGAGAGGTCGGTGAACACCGCCGCCGCGTCGCAGGCGCGCAGCGCCTCTACGGAATAGCGCCCCGTGGCGACGCCGATAGCGCGTGCGCCGATTCCCCGGCCGCAGGTCATGTCGGCGGGAGTGTCGCCGATGACGACGACGTCGGCGCCGGGGATCGCCCGTCCGAGCCGCTCGTGCGCCCGCCGGGTGGCGATGGCGGGGAGCTCCGGCCGGTCGGCATGATCGGAGCCGAAGGCGCCGACGAGGAAGCGCGACCGGTCGAGCCCCACCGAGTGCAGCTTGGCATGGGCCCCCTCGTGCACGTTGCCCGTCAGCAGCCCGAGGATCACGTCGTCGCGCGAATCGAGCGCGTCGAGCAGCTCGCGCACGCCGGGAAACACGTCACCGCGGTGCTGCTCCTCGGCGAGCACGCCGCGCAGCAGCTCGACGTAGCGCGACAGCACCTGCGGCAGCCGTTCGTCGATGACGTCGTCGTCCAGGCCGGCGAGGCGCATCAGCTCCCGGACGATCTGCGGATCGGTCTTCCCGTCGAACTCGTGGCTCTCCGGCGCCGGGACGCCATACACCTCGCGAATCGCCGCGTTGACCGCGGTGCGCCCCGCGCCGTCGGTCCAGAGCAGCGTGCCGTCGATGTCGAAGAGGACGAGCTTCATTCGCCCTCCGGAGGGATCGAGGAGGCGTGGAAGCGCGTGAGCAGCAGGCCGGACATGATGCAGACGGCGCCGGCGACCTGCGGGACGTGCGGTGCCTCGCTGAGCAGCACCCAGGCGGCGGCCATCGCGAACAGGGGCTGCAGGTTGGCGTACATCGACGCGCGGGTCGGCCCCAGTACCCTCACGCCGCGGTACCAGCAGAGATACGCGACGACGAGGGCGAGCAGTCCGCTGTACGCCACGGCGCCCCAGCCGGCCAGCCCCACCTGGCTCCACCGCGTGGCGGCGAGCGCTGGCGCGGCGACGACGAGCATCGGCACGAGACCGCCGGTCATCGTGACGGCCGACAGCGTCAACCCGTCCACGCGCTCCGTGTGCGGCTTGAGCAGCACCGAGTACGTCGACCAGCAGACGCACGCGCCGAGGGTGAGCGCATTGCCCAGGAGCGAGGAATCGCCGGCGGAGCCGTGCGAGGCGCCCGACACGACGAGCCCGATGCCGGCGAGGGAGAGGGCGATGCCGAGCATGCCGCGCCAGCCGGTGCGCTCGAGGCCGCGCATCCAGCCGATCGCCTCGATCACCGCCGGCGACGCGGCGAGCAGCAGGGCGGCATCGCTGGCGCGCGTGCGCGCGATCCCCTCGACGAACAGGATCTGGTACATCCCGTTGCCGAGGACGCCGAGGGCGAGCAGGCCGAGCATGTCGCGGCGGCTCGGCAGCGGCAGGCCGCGCACCAGCACGACGCTCCAGAGCACGATGGTGGCGAGGGCGATGCGGCTCGAGTTGAACGACAGCGGCGCCATCACGCCGGTGCCGAACTTCACGACGATGAAGTTGACGCCCCAGATCAGGGCCATCAACAGGAGGAGCGAATCGGTGATCCACGGAAGCGATCTCGCCGGCGGCACGGTGTTCCGGCGCACGGCGTGTTCGGCGGTGGTCAAGCGGAGAGACGAAGCCATCGCCGAAAGGTAGAGGGACGGAAGGCCGTTTCAAACCGGGGAGCAAGACGCTAGCTTGGCGCGATGCATCTCGCCTTCGCACTCTTCGCCGACGCGGCCAACCTCTCGCAGGAGGGAAAGCTGAATATCATGGGGGTGTTCGACGCCCTCCACGTCGAGCACCTCCCCGCGCTCCACCCGCGGACCACCTTCGTGGTGCAGCTCAAGGGGCACATCTCCGACGTCGGGAGTCACCAGCTCAAGCTCCAGTGGATGAGTCCGAACGGGACGGAGCTGTGGAGCAGTGACGGCGACCTGACCTTCGGCCAGCCGGCGAACGACTCCGCCGAGGTCGGCTTTCCCCTCCTGATCCAGCTCGATCTGCCGCTCGATTCGGCGGGGAGCTACCTGATGCGGGTCGCGCTCGACCAGGAGATGCTGGCCGAGGTGCCGGTGCACGTGCGGGGCTCGGTCGCCGTGCCGACGCCGCCGACCCCTGCCTGGATGAGCTGAGGGCAGGTCGCGGGCGCGAGGTCAGGCGAGCACGGGCGCCAGCACGCGCCGCGACGACACGAAGCGGTCGAGGAGCTTGGCCACGTAGGGGTCCTTCGTGTCGTCGAGCCGCTCAACGCCGAAGCCCCCGCGCCCGAGCGCCAGGTGCACGAGGCGTCGCTCCCCGAGGCCGATGGCGACGTGCGTGACGCGCCGGTCGATGCGGTCGGAGAAGAAGAGGAGGTCGCCGGCCTTCGACTTCAGCGGATCGGCTGGCCCCGGCGCGCCCTGTTCCGCCTGCTGCCATGCGTCGCGGCGCAGCTGGATCCCGTGCAGCCAGTACACGGTCTGGACGAGCCCCGAGCAGTCCGCGCCCCACGGGGTGACGCCCCCCCACAGGTAGCTCGTCCCCTCGAAGTACAGCTGCGCGCTGCGCGTGATCGCTCCCGCGTCGGTGGGAAAGCGCGCGCGCAACTCGGCGGCATCGACGATCTCGCCGCTCTTCACCCGCTCTTCCGGGGCGAGAAGAGCGCCGAGCGGCAGGGCGCGCCGGCCGCTCGCGCTGCTCGTCGTGACGCAGCCGAGCGAGATGCGCTCCAGCGGGACGCTGCGGCGCGCCGTGGGCGCCGGCGCCATGGCGAGGTAGCCGCGATGGATCCATCCCTCGTAGTCGTCGGGGCCGCGGGCGCGGAACCAGTCGTCGCGCGCCTCGAGCAGCTCGACGGACCGGCCGGCGACGAGCTGCGAGATCTGGGCACTGGCGACACGGGGCTCGGCAAAGACCGGTGCAACCGGGGTGTGCACGGCGGCGTGGCAGGACTCGAACGTCATCCCTGGAAGCTCTCACCGGGTGCGCTGCTTCGGACCCCCCGCTCGATCGCCATCTCGAGCGCGACGATGGCGAGCGCCTCCCGCTGCGCCGCGCTCGCCGCGATCCCTCCCTCGCTCGGCGCCGTGGCGAACACCACGTCCCCATCGAAGGCCGTGGCGACCGGGGTGATGCGCCGGTAGAGGGCGGCGCTCGCGGCGCGGGCGAGGGCGCCGAGCGAGACGCGGTCGAGGGCGGCGTTGGTGCTCACCACGCAGAGCGTGGTGCTGCGACCGGCGAGCTCGTCGAACGACGCGGGATCGCCGGCACCGCGGGCCATCAGCGCGGCGGTGTCGAGCCACCTGCCCTGCGCGTCGCGCGCGCCGGCCACGATGCCACCCGTCCCGTCGCGAACGTCGCCCAGGGCATTCACCACCGCGAGAGCGCGCACCTGCAGCGGTCCGGCGTCGGCGTGGCCGATTCCAATCCCTCCCTTCATCGCCGATCCGGGGCCCGCCGCCTTGCCCACCGTCGCGCCGGTGCCCGCGCCGACGGAGCCCTCGAGCGGCTCGGCGGTGGCGCTCTCACAGGCGGCGTACGCCATGGCGGGGGTGGGGCGCGCGTCGAAGCGGCCCAGCGGCGCGAGGTCGAAGACGACGGCGGCGGGGACGATCGGCACGACGCCGGCGCCCACGGGGAAGCCGCGGCTCCGTTCTTCCATCCAGCGCATCACACCGGCCGCGGCGTCGAGCCCGTAGGCCGAGCCGCCGGAGAGGAAGATGGCGTCGACCCGATCCACCAGATGCGACGGGTCGAGGAGGGCGAGCTCACGCGTGCCCGTGGCGCGTCCCAGCACGTGAACGGCGCAGCGCAGTGGCGCGCCGGCGCCGAGCAGCACGGTACATCCCGTTGCGCCGGCCCTGTCGGTGGCGTGTCCGACCACGATGCCGCATCCCGCGAAGCTGGTCATCCGCGCGTCAATCCAGCAGCCACTTCGGCATCGGGACGTCTTTCGACGAGCAGGCGCGGCAGACGACGACGCCGCGCATGTCGCAGATCACGCAGATGAATGTCCCGCACTTGGTGCACGGATATCCTTCCGACGCGCGCTCCTCGTTGCCGCAGGCCCGGCAGATCATCGCGTCGCGCTCGTGCAGCTCGGTCATGTGCCCTCCTCGCTGGCGGCGTCGGCCGCGGCGCGGTCGGCCAGCCCGTACTCGCGGATCTTCTTGATGAGCGTGGCGCGCGAGATGCCGAGCTCGCGCGACGCGCGCGTGCGGTTAGCCGAATGCGCGCGCAGCGTGCGCTCGATGTGGCTCCGCTCCACCTCGGCGAGCGACCTGGGCACGTGAGGCAGCGCCCCCCCTCCGCCGTCGTTCCCGCCGCGGACCTCGGCGGCGAGGTGCACGGCGCGTATCGCGTCGCTCCCGCGGGAACGAAGTAGCGCGCGCTCGAGGACGTTCCGGAGCTCGCGCAGGTTGCCGGGCCAGTGGTAGGCCAGGATCGCGTCCATCGCCTCGTCGCTGATCGCCGCCGGCGCGTCGGTCAGGCCGCGCCGCAGCTCGGCGGCGAGCGCGAGCGTCGTCTCGCGCAAATCCTCCGGCGCGCGGGCGCGCAGCGGGGGTAGATGCAACGGCATCACGCCGAGCCGGTAGTAGAGATCCTCGCGGAGCCGCAGCTCGGTGACCTCGGTGGCGAGGTCGCGCACGGTCGACGCGATGAGCCGGACGTCGACGGCCACCTCGCGCGTCCCCCCGACGCGCCTGATGCGCCGCGTCTCGAGCGTGCGCAGGAGAGTGGGCTGCAGCGCTTCCGGCAGATCGGCGATCTCGTCGAGATAGAGCGAACCGCCGTCGGCGGCTTCGAACAGGCCCGGCAGCGGCCCGCCACTGCTGCGCTCGGCGCCGAACAGCTCGGTGTCGAGCAGGTCGAGGGGCCGCATGCCGCAGTACGCCTCGTGGAAGGGACGCGTGCCGCGCGGGCTCAGCGAGTGGATGGTGCGCGCGACGCGCGCCTTGCCGACGCCGCTCTCGCCCACGAGCAGCGCCACGGCGCGCTCGCTCCGCGCGAGCAGCTCGATCTGCTGGGCGAGCTCGCGCATCGGAGCGGACGAGCCGAGCAGGGTCTCGGCGGACGCGCGGGCGACGCGCGCGCCCGCCGCGCGGCGCAGCTCCCGGAGCTGGGCCTTCTCGAGCGCCCGCTCAACCACGGCGCCGAGATGCGCCAGCTCCACCGGCTTGGTGAGGAACCCCTCCGCCCCCGCCTGCATCGCCTGCACGGCGAGCGGGATGTCCCCATG
>JBBQJC010000062.1:0-20427 GCA_038325515.1 Gemmatimonadales bacterium
CGCGCGGAGCAGCGCCCGTGCGCGACCGGCGCCGTCCCCTTCACGCGCGAGACGCAGGGCGCCGCGCCAGCGGCGCAGCCGCCCCTCAGCCGGCACGAGGGGAACGCGGAATACGGGAAGCTGTCTCGCGGCACGGAGCGCCGCGGAGTCACCGATGTCGGCGGCGTGAAGCTGTGGTACCCCGGGATCGCGCGCTCCCGCGGCCGCTTCGCGCGCCAGCAGGTGCGGGTCCCAGCCTGCTCCAGGCAGGTGCCGGCAGAGCGCCGCCAGCGCCCTGGCGTCGGGGGTGGCGTCGGGCAGCCAGTGATAGGCGACGATCAGGACGCGGGGCATCGTGGCGGTGCGGCGGAGGGAACGGGCGCGGTCAGCGCGCCGTCGCGACCGCCGCCACCTCGGAGCGCACGTCCACCCCCGCCTGCTCCAGCCGTCCGCGCAGCTTCTCCGGCAGCCGGGCGCGGACCACGATCGTCTCGCCCTCGGTGCGGTGCTCGAGCACCTCGCCGTGCTGGTGGATCTCGGCGAGCAGCTTCCCCTGCGACGGCTGCAGCCAGACCTCGGCCACCGGACGCCGCGCCCGCATCGCGTGGCGCAGCGCGCGCCGCAGCGGGTCGAGCCCATGCTCCGCCTCCGACGACACGAACACCGCGTTGGGCACCAGCGCCGTCACGCGCTCCTGCAGCGCGAGCGACTCCTCCTCGCTCAACAGGTCCATCTTGTTGAACACCAGCAGCACCGGCTGCTCGCCGAGGCCCAGCTCCTGGAGCACCTGATCGACGACGAGGCGCTGCTCTTCCCAGAGCGGATGGCTCGCGTCCACGACGTGCAGGAGCAGGTCGGCGTCGCGCGTCTCCTCGAGCGTGGCGCGGAACGACGCGACGAGATGGTGCGGCAGCTTGCGGATGAAGCCCACCGTGTCGGTGAGCAGCACCTGCGCGTTCTCGCCGAGATCCACCTCGCGGGTGAGCGGATCGAGCGTGGCGAACAGGCGGTCCTCCACGTGCACGTCGGCCGCCCCGGTCATGCCGCGCAGGATCGACGACTTGCCCGCGTTCGTGTAGCCCACGAGCGACGCCTTGAACGAGCCGGCGCGGCTCTGCCGCTGCACCGCGCGGTTCTGCTGCACGTGCGCCAGCCGCTCCTTGAGCAGCTTGATGCGATGGCTGATCAGCCGGCGGTCGGTCTCGAGCTGCGTCTCGCCCGGGCCGCGCACGCCGATGCCGCCGCGGAACTTCTCGAGATGGGTCCACATGCGCGTGAGGCGAGGCAGCGTGTACTCGAGCTGCGCGAGCTCCACCTGCATCCGGGCCTCGCTGCTGCGCGCCCGCGTCGCGAAGATGTCGAGGATCAGCTCGGCGCGGTCGACGACACGCGTGCCGACGATCCTCTCGATGTTGTTGCCCTGGCTTGGCGTCAGCTCGTCGTCGAAGATGATGAGCGTCGCGTTCCGCTCGGCCACCATCGCCTTGAGCTCGTCGATCTTTCCCTTGCCCAGGTACGTGCCCGGGTGCGGGCGGTCGAGCTGCTGCGTGAGCCAGCCCACCACCTCCGCCCCCGCCGTGTCGGCGAGGCGCTCCAGCTCCTTCAGGTGCTCGTCGAGCGACTTGCGCGCGCCCGCCCGCTTGAGCGGCGCGCCCACGAGGAGCGCGCGCTCGACCGGCGTGCCGACGTCGATCAGGATGCGTGAGATGTCGTGACCTCTTATTGGCGCGTCGCGCCGCCGAATGCAGTGAAGTTGCCGGTGGAGCTGTAGGGCACCGTGAAGTTACCCACGACCGTGCCCACAGTCACGTCGCCGGTCACGCGGTACGCCACGCCCCCCGTGTTGAGCAGCTGGCGGCCCGCCGCCCCGATCCCCGCGTAGGTGAAGCTCACCGGGATGGTCACCGTCGTGGAATCGCCCGACTGTACGGTGAATCGGCTGTCGAGCGCACCCGTCGCGAGGCTCACGTTGTCGCCGCCGATGTTCACGTTGTACGTGAGTCGCGTGGCGTCCAGACGGTAGCCGTTCGGATTGAACACGTTGAGCTTCACCGCCAGGTTGCCCCCGGTGAGCCCCACCCCCTGCACCGCGACGTCCTTCAGCTGCACCACCGGCTGCTGGAACGCCTGCTTGCCAAGGACGCTGCACCCGGCGACCGCGACGACTGCGGCAGTGGCCGCTCCCAACATCAAACGACGCATGACCTAATCCTCCCGTGATGGTTCTCCTGCACGATCCGGCTCCTCCGATCGCGCTCCCGTCCCCGCGCCCTTCCCCTTCGCCCGGCTGCGCAGCTCCTCCCACCAGGCGAGACGCTTCGCCACCTCCTTCTCGAAGCCGAACGGCCCTGGCTCGTAGAACGCCGAGCCGCTCAGCTCTTCCGGGAGATACTCCTGCGGGATGTATGCCTCGGGAACGGAGTGCGCGTACTGATACCCGTCGTGGTAGCCTAGTTCCTTCATCAGCCTCGTCGGTGCGTTCCGGATGTGCATCGGCACCTGCGCCGCCGGATGCTCCCGCGCCGCCGCCAGCGCGGCGTCGAGCGCCATCTTGCTGCTGTTGCTCTTCGGCGCCGTCGCCAGGTAGATCACCATCTGGGCCAGGGGGAGATACCCCTCCGGTGCGCCCAACATGTGATATGCGTCACGTGCCGCGACGGCCAGCTTGAGCGCCTCGGGGTCCGCCAGCCCGATGTCCTCGGCCGCCATCGCGATCGCGCGGCGGAAGATCACCATCGGGTCCTGCCCCCCTTCGATCATCCGCGCCATCCAGAACAGCGCAGCCTGCGGATCGCTCCCCCGCAGCGACTTGTGGAAGGCGCTGAGGATGTTGTACGTCTCCTCGCCCCCCTTGTCGTAGCGCGAGAAGCGCAGCTGCGCCGCCTCGCGCGCCACCGCCGCCGTGATCCGGCCGCCCGTGCCGACATGCTCGGCCGCCGCCTCGAGCACCGTGAGCGCGCGCCGGGCGTCGCCATCCGCCTCCGCCGCGAGCATCGTCACGGCGTCCTCGTCCACGGCCAGCCCCAGCGCGCCGAGCCCGCGCTCGCTGTCGCCAAGCGCGCGGCGGATCACGACGGCCACGTCGTCCGGCGAGAGCGGGCGCAGCACGAAGACCCGCACCCGCGACAGCAGCGCGCCGTTGATCTCGAAGCTCGGGTTCTCCGTCGTCGCGCCGATCAGCGTGATCGTTCCGGCCTCCACGTGTGGCAGAAAGGCATCCTGTTGAGCCTTGTTGAACCGGTGGATCTCGTCGGCGAACAGGATCGTCCCACGCCCGGTGTCGAGCCGGTCCTCGGCCTCGCGCACGATCTCGCGCACGCGCGGCACCCCCTCGGTCACCGCGGAGAAGGGGACGAACTCCCGGTCCGTGTAGCCCGCGATCAACCGCGCGAGCGTGGTCTTCCCGGTGCCGGGCGGGCCCCACAGCACCATGCTCGACACGGTCCCCTTCTCGATGGACTCGCGCAGCGGAAGGCCTGGCGCGAGCAAGTGCGTCTGGCCCGCGTACTCCTCGAGCGCGCGCGGTCGCATCCGCGCGGCGAGGGGCGGCGGCGGCGCGGCCGCGGCGAACAGCGACGGACCCGCTCCGGCCGCGCGAGGACGACCCCCACCTCCCTCCCGCCCCCGACCGCCGGCCATGCTCAGGCTCCGGCCAGCGTACGCGCCAGAAAGTACGTGGCGCTGCCCGCCAGAAAGGCGATGGGAAGGTGCCAGCCCCCCCGCTGCCGGAACTCCGGCACCAGGTTCGACATCCCGACGTACAGCGTCACCCCGGCCGCGAGCGCCAGCCCGTGGTCGCGCAGCGCACCGATCTCGTCGGTCAGCACCACGCCCGCGATTGTCGCGAGGCCGAGCGCGCCCGCGGCAAGCAGCGCGCGCTTGCGGCCCTGCCCCGCGGCAAGGAAGAGCGAGGAGATCGCCAACCCTTCCGGAAGCTTGTGCAGGATCACCGCGGTGAAGACCAGCGCGCCCACCGCGCCGCCGACGTCGAACCCACTCGCCACCGCGACGCCGTCCACGAAGGTGTGCAGCAGCAGCCCGACGAGCGCCGCCACGCTCACCGCCTCGGAGACGTGGTGCGTCTCCTCGCCGAAATGGAAGTGCGTCCCGATCACGTGCTGCGTGATGTGCACGGCGAGATACCCGCCCAGGGCGACGACGGCCGCAGTATGGCCGCCCCGTTGCAGCGCCTCCGGCAGCAGGTCGATGAGCCCGACGGAGATCATGAAGCCGGCGGCGAATGCCAGCATCCCGTCCAGCGCACGCATGCTCCAGTTGGTGCGCCGCCCCACCACCACGGCGGCACCGAGCAGGTTCGCCCCGGCGGCGGCGATGGCGTACACGAGCTTGATCGTGGTCACCTGCCCGGCGCCCCCTCGTGCGGGGACCGCATCACACGCGCGTGAGCGACAGCCGCTCGGCGGCGGTGGCGACCGCGTTCACGAGGTCGGGCGCCGCCGGGAAGGCCTGTCGCTTGATCTTCCAGCTCTTCGGACGGAGCGCGTTGCGCTCCTCGAGCCCACGCCCCTCGAGCAGATAGAGCCACTTGTCCGAGCGCGAGTAGATGAACAGCTCGAGATGCGCGTTCAGCGAGAGCTGATCGTCGGGCGTGTAGATGCTGATCTCCGTCCCGCCGAATCGGGCGAACAGCAGCCGCAGCCGCGCGATGGTGTCGCGGACGTCCGGCAGGGCCAGCGCCTCTCCCTTCCAGGCGCGGCCGCTGCGAAGATCCTCGAGATGCACGTCCACCGCGGGGCCGAGCAGCTCCGAGAGCGACCAGAACAGGTCGACCACGCGCTCCGCGGTGGCGACGACGTGCGCCGTGAAGACGCCGTCCTCCTCCGTGAACGTAAAGCCGTCGGTGCTGGCCCGGAACCGCCGCCAGATCGACGCCTCAGGCTGTTTACCGCGAAATAGCATGCGTGCCCGTTGCCCGGTCTAAGGGTGAACCACTCGCTGCGGCGACTCGCCGCCTTCGCTAGCGAGCCGGACTGCCTCGGCCTCCAGCGCCTCTGGCGTGTTCCGTGCCGGATCCTCCAGAACGAGCTCGAGCAGCCGGTTGAGAATCTTAGCATACATCGGCCCAACGGGAATTCCAGCGCGGCGCAGGTCGTTCCCATCGATCGCCAGATCGCCGACGTCGAGCGCGTCGGTGAAGCGGCTGCGCGCCATGCGCCGATGCAGCGATCGCACCGCCAGGGCCGACGGCGCATCGCCTCCAGCCGCGCGCGCGCTCTCCCATCGCGCCAGCGCGATGCGCAGGAAGGGCCCCGCCTGCAGCCGCCCGAGCGCCGAGAGCCAGCGTCGCACCGTGGCATCGTCGGGCACATTCTCCCTCAGCGCCTCGGCGATCGGTCCGCCGAGGCGCTCCCAGCGCTCGGCCATCCCCGCCGCCCAGTTCGTCTCGTGCTTGGAGAAGCGGAGATCCACCAACGCCCCGCGCGCCTGCGCCGCTCCGGCGTCGAGGAAGAGCCCGGCGAGCCGGTTCGACGTACGCTGCGACGATCGGCTTCCGCCTCGCCCGCGAGGCAGGCGGTCCAGCGCGTCGAGCGCCACGTCGGTGATCCCGGCGAGCGACGGCACCAGCACGGCGAGCGCTCCGAGGTCTCTCCAGAGGCGGATCGCGCTCCCCGCTCGCTCAACCTGCTCCATCGTCTTCACGATCTCTTGCTGGACCCGTTCGGCACTCAGCCGCGTGAGGTGCGGCGCGGAAGAGGCGATCGCCTCCAGCGTCGCGGCCTCGATCTCGAAACCGTACCGCGAGGCGATGCGGATGGCGCGCAGTGCCCGAAGCCGGTCCTCGCGCATCCGCTCGTCCGGATCGCCGACGGCGCGCACGAGACGCCGCGCGATGTCCCCCTGCCCGTCGAAGGGATCGCGCAGCTCCCGCGTGTGCGGACGATAGGCGATCGCGTTGATCGTGAGGTCGCGCCGAGCGAGATCGTCATCCAGGCTGGCGCCGAACTCCACGACGGCGTGCCGCCCGTCGGTCTGCACGTCGCGGCGAAAGGTCGTGATCTCGTGCGGCACGCCCGCGTCGTCCAGCACGCTGACTGTCCCGAACTCGATCCCGACAGGTATGGTCCGGCGGCGCCCGAAGATCTCGCGCACCTGCTCGGGAGTCGCCGGGGTGGCGAGGTCCCAATCGAGCGGATGATCCCCCAGCAGCGCGTCGCGGATGGCCCCTCCCACGCACCACGCCTCGAACCCCGCCGCCTCGAGGCGGGCGGCGATGTCGAGCACGCTCCGGGTGGGATTCAGTCGCTGGTGGGTCATCTTCCGACAGGCAGGTCCGATTGGCGCGATGCGGGGGAACCCTGAGCTTACCGGGCGCGGCCGCCGAGTTGTACCCCCGCGCTTGGAATCGCAAACGCATGAAGTCATATTACAGGGCCGGCCGACGACGCACCTCCCCGCCCCAGCCCCAGACAGATGCCCGATCTCCTCCCCTACCTGAACGCCGCCGCCGCGGACCCGGAGCTCAAGGCCGACGTGCTGACGTTCGTGAAGGGTGGCGTCGCGCCGCGCATCGTCGTCGAGGGCCACACGCCGCGCGTGAAAGTGGAGCGGCTGCTCACGCAGCTCTTTCACGCCAACCCGGAGCTCGCGATCGAGCGCGTGCACGTGCGCGCGCGTTCCGGCTGTTCAGACTTCAGCGGCGAGCTCACCGCGACGACGGGCGACGCGCAGCATCGCTTCGCCTTCACCTGGTGCTGTGCGTGGCGTGCCGAGCAGGAAGGGTGGAAGGACTGCTTCGGATTCTGGGATCAGGGCCGTGCGGCGCGCGAGTTCGGCTGGCGCTGCTTCCAGAAGTGGGAAGTGGTGAGCTGAGCCGGTCGAGCGCGCGGGTCAGGTCGGCGACGAGGTCCTGACCGCGCTCGATCCCCACGGACAAGCGCAGCAGTCCCTCGCCGATCCCCGCGGCGAGCCGCGCCGGCTCGTCCATGCTCGCGTGGGTCATCGTCGCGGGATGGGCGACCAGGCTTTCCACGCCGCCCAGTGACTCCGCAAGGGTGAAGCACTCCAGCGAGGTCGCGACTGCGGCGGCCGCGTCGCGTCCCCCCGCCAGGGCAAAGCTCAGCATCCCGCCGAACCCCGACTGCTGGCCGGCGGCGATCTCATGCCCGGGATGCGCGTGCAGCCCCGGGTAGTGCACACGCGAGACCGCGGGATGCTCCTGCAGCGCCTGGGCGACGGCATGCGCATTCTCTTCGTGCACGCGCATCCGCGCGAAGAGCGACCGCACGCCCCGTAGCGTGAGGAAGCTGTCGAATGGCGCACCGGTGAGCCCGAGACAGTTCGCCCACCAGGCGAGCGCCTCGACATGCGCCGCGTCGCGTGCCACCACCGCGCCCCCCACCACGTCGCTGTGCCCGTTGAGATACTTCGTCGTGGAATGCACCACGAGGTCGGCGCCGAGCGTCAGGGGTCGCTGCAGCGCGGGGGAGAGAAAGGTGTTGTCCGCCACCACGATCGCGCCGGCGCGCCGTCCCGCCTCGGAGGCGACCCGCAGGTCGGTGATGCGCAGCAACGGGTTGCTCGGTGTCTCGATCCAGAGCATCGCGGGACGACAGCGCTCGATCGTGAGCGGGGCGTCCGTCGCGGTGAGGTCGGCGAGCTCCAGCCGGAACTGCCCGCGTGCGGCGAGCGCCCGCAGCAGGCGATACGTGCCGCCGTAGCAGTCGTGCGCGGCCAGCACGGTGCCTCCCGCGGGAACGAGCTGCAGCGCGAGCGCCACCGCCGACATTCCCGAGCTGGTGACGACGGCCCCCGTCCCCTCCTCGAGCTCGGCCAGCGCCCCCGCGAGCTGGTCGCGCGTTGGATTGCCCGAGCGCGTGTAGTCGTACTGGCGCTTCTGGTCGAAGCCGGCGAAGGAGAAGTTCGACGAGAGGTGCAGCGGCGGCACGACGGCGCCGTGCTGCGTGTCGGAGCAGAGGCCGGCGCGCACGGCGCGCGTGGCGCCCGGCGTGGCGAGGAGATCGGATGTCATGGGTCAGGCGCTCAGCGCGGGTGCGAGAAGTGAGGTGAGACGGCGCGGCTCGGTGAGGAACGCGTCGTGGCCCTTGCGGGTCTCGAGCAGATGAAAGGCGCGCAGCAGCGGCAGCCGGCGGGCCAGGACGCGCGACTGCGACGGAGGCACGAGAGTATCGCCGCGCGCGGCGATGACGGTGGCGGGCACTCGCACGCGCTCCGGCTCCACGCGATGCAGGTCCGCCGACAGCGACAGCGCGAGGAACCGCTCGGGCCGCGTGCGCTCGGCGAACGTGCGTCCGGCGCGCGTGAGGTAGCGCTCCACCTCGAACTCCGACTCCCCTGCGCTGAGATCGGGTGCGGTGCCGAAGCGGCCGGCGAATTCGCGGCGCGTGCGGTACGTCGTCATCGCCAGCGCTCGTGCGAGCGCCATCGCGTCGGCGCCGCGCCCCGTCTCCAGCCCCAGCTCGACGATCCGTCGCTGCACGGCGCGTATCGCCGTCGCCATCGGATGGGTGGCATGCGCCGCGCTCACCACCACGAGACGCTCGACCCGCTCGGGGAAGCGCTCGGCGAGGGCGAGCGCCACCATCCCGCCGTACGATGCTCCGACGACAGCCGACAGCCGCTCGATCCCGAGCTCGTCGAGGATGGCGACGATGTGCACCGCCTGGTCATGCGTGGTCACGACGCGCGCCGGCCGGCCGTCCACCGCGCGACCGCCGTCGATGAAGTCGACGCCGAGGACACGACGGCTCCCCGTATCGAGCGCGCGCCCCGGGCCGGCGACGGCATCCCACCATCCCGGTACGTCGTCAGGCGCGGCGCGCACCACGTGCCTCGTCGCCGAGATCCCGCCCAGCGCAAGGATGACGGGGGCGTCGTCGGGGCCGGCGAGCTCCCAGCACTGCGGCCGCGCCGGGGCCGCGCGCGTGCCGTTCACGACACCACCTCGCGCCCGTCGCGCAGCGATTCGTCGAGCCGCGCCACGATCGGCTGCCTGCCGGCATCGCCGAGGCGCGAGGCGACCGTGCCGATCTCTGCCGCCGTCGCCTGCTCGACGATGGTCCACGACCAGCGCGCCGCCGCGTCCGTGTACGCCCGCCCGCTTCGCGCGACGCGATGGAGGATGTCCGGCCCGCCCGCGACCTCCACGGCCCAATCGCCGCGGCAGTCGTCCGACGCGGCCGCCCGCGCGCTCCGTCCCTGCACCGGCGCGTCGCCGGCGAGCAGGTCGCTCAGCAGCGCCGTGGCGGTCGGCGCACCACCGGCGCCCGGTCCCGACGCGCACAGGGGCTGGCTCCATCCGGCGAACAACTCGACGTGATTTCCCTCGTCGCGCGTCTGCCCCAGCGCGCTGTGCGGTCCCACGATCACCGGCTCGACGGACGCGACGACTCCGTACCGCGAGGTCGCACACTCGGCGACCTGGCGCACGCGGCCGCCGAGGTGGCCGGCCAGGCGCGTGAATCGT
Organism: Gemmatimonadales bacterium; assembly: GCA_038325515.1. Lineage (GTDB taxonomy): Bacteria > Gemmatimonadota > Gemmatimonadetes > Gemmatimonadales > Gemmatimonadaceae > AG11. The sequence goes on from JBBQJC010000062.1 coordinate 9,425, forward strand.
TCCGGCTGCGGCAGCAGCGACGACACGCGAACCTGCAGCGTCTCCGGCGCCACGCCGAACGCCGCCCAGGCGACGAGCGCGATCTTGTCGGCGGCGTCGCGCCCGCTCAGGTCGCGCGTCGCATCGGCCTCGGCGAAGCCGCGCGCACGCGCCACCTCGAGCGCCTCGTCCAGCGACGCCCCCCCCTCGAGCGCGGTGAGCACGAAGTTGCTCGTCCCGTTCAGGATGCCGCGCACGCGGGCAGGCGCGGCGGCGCCGAGCGCGTGCTGCAGCAGCGACAGCACCGGCACCCCGCCGCCGACCGCCGCGCCGTAGCGCATCGTGGCGCCGCGCTCAGTGGCCAGCCGCGCGAGCGAGGAGCCATGCTGCGCCAGCAGCGCCTTGTTGGCGGTGACGAGCCGTCGCCCCCGGCCGAGCGCGGAGCGCGCGATGCGCAGCGCGGGGTCGATGCCCCCGATCGCCTCGATCACGACATCGGCGTCGCGTGCGAGGAAGTCGTCGACGCTCCCGGTGAGCAGGCCGCGGTCGAGGTGCGCATCGCGGGGGCGCGTCACGTCGCGCACCAGGACGCCCGCGAGCCTCACCCGGACGCCATGGCACGCCGCGAGCGCCGGGCTCCGTTCCGCGATCTCGCGCAGCAGCGCGCTCCCCACCGCGCCGCAGCCGGCCAGCGCGACGCGAAGCTCGCGCACCTCTCGACGCGCCCGTGGCAAGCACTGATGGAAGTCGGTTCGTGTCTCCAGCTCGATCGCGGTCGTCATGGCATCCTCGATGGTGAAAAAAGAAGCGGCCCCGATCCTCGGAGGAGGATCGGGGCCGGCCGGCGAATCGCCGCGCTCGTCGACTACGCGCGCACGCGCCGTCGCCCGTCCGACTCTCCCAGGGGGAAAGCGGTGGTCATCGACATGCACATGAGCGTTCGCGCGGTGTGGAGCACGGGTCGGTCCGGTGACTGAGGTGACACGATGCCGCAAACAAAAAAAGCCTGGCGGGCCGCCAGGCGATCGCGTTTTAGCACTTGTTTAACGTGGCTGCAATAGGCGGCAAAGACCACGGGGTCGTTCGATTGTCTTCGACGATGATATCGCGGAAGGCTGGATCGGTCAACCCCCTCGCCATTTCACTGGTCGAACAGCGCGCGAAGCCGCGCGTGGTCGTAGCCCGCGCCGAGCGCGAGCATCGTGTCGATGCGCGCCTGGCCGGGCCGTCGTCCATAGGCGAAGATCGCCCCCGCCTCGAGCAACCGCCGGCCCCCGCCCGGATATCCGTACGTCGGCCCGACGCGTCCCATGAGCGCGCGCGACGTGATGATCACCGGCATGCCGCTCTCGAGCGCGCGCGCGATGCCGTCGAACATCGGCGGTGGCACGTTGCCACGCCCCATCGCCGCGATGACGATCGCACGCGCCCCGCTCTTCCGCGACGCGTCGACGAGCCGCCCGTCGGCACCGGCGTAGGCATAGATGATGTCCACCGGCCAGACCGGCGCCTCGGGCATCAGCGGCTCCGGGAGCTCGAGCATCCCCCGGCGGTAGATCACCACCCCTTCGTCCACCTCGCCCAGCGCGCCGAGCCCGGGGCTGTCGAACGCGTCGCGTGCCTCCGTGTGCGTCTTCGTCGCTTCGAGCGCGCTGTGAATGCGGTCGCCCAGCGAGATGAGCACTCCCTTGCCAGCCGACGCGGGACTGGCGGCGACGCGCGCCGCCTCGAGCAGGTTGGAGGGGCCGTCCCATCCCAGATCGCTCGCCGTGCGCATCGCGCCGGTGAAGACGACGGGCTTGTCCGCGGGCAGCGAGCGCGCGACGATGTACGCCGACTCCTCCAGCGTGTCGGTCCCGTGCGTCACGACGACCCCCTGCACCGCGGGGCGCGCGAGATGGCCGGCGATGTGATTGCGGAGCGCCCACATCCGCTCCACGTCCATGTGCGGGCCGGGATGCTTGCCCCACTGATCGACCTCGATCTCGGCCACGTCGCGCAGCCCGCGCGTCGCGTCCACGATCTCGTCGCCGCTGAGCGTCGGCACGGCGCCGCCGAGCGCGGCGTCGTGCTTCATCGAGATGGTCCCGCCGGTGAAGAGGAGCACGATCATCCGCAGAGCACGCTGCCACCGTTGACGTTCAGGATCTCGCCGGTGACGTGGCGCGCGAGCGGCGAGCAGAGGAAGAGGATCGGTCCCGCGATGTCCTCCGCCGACGCGATGCGCCCGAGCGGGATCGCCGCCGAGACGCGGGCCTTCACCTCGCCGGCGAGCGCGCCGGCGACCATCTCGGTGTCCACCCAGCCCGGCGCCACCGAGTTCACCGTCACGCCGCGCGGTCCGAGCTCCACGGCGAGCGACTTGGTGAACGAGATCACCGCCCCCTTGCTCGCGCCGTAGTCGGCGTGGAACGCCTCGCCCCGCTGCCCCGCCGTGCTCGACACGAGCACGATCCGTCCGCCGGCGGCGATGACACGCGCGACGGCGCGCGTGGTGTAGAAGATCGAGTCGACATTCTCCCGCATCGTTCGCCGCCACCGCTCGTCGTCCATGTCCCGCACCGCCACGTCCTCGGCGGGCCAGACACCGGCGTTCGCCACGTAGATGTCGAGCCCTCCCAGCTCGGCGACCGCCGTCTGCACGAGCGCCTCCGCCCCCTCGCGCGTCGCGATGTCGGCCGCGACGGCACGGCCACGCCCGCCATGCGTCGCGAGCTCCACCGCGACGGCGCGCGCCTCGGCCTCGCGCGTCCGATACCCGATCACGACGTCGGCGCCGGCGCGCGCGAGCAGCCGCGCCGTGGCCGCGCCGATGCCGCGGGAGCCCCCGGTGACGAGGGCGCGCTTGCCGCGCAGCTCGATCACAGCGACGCCTCCACGATGTCGCAGATGATGTGCTCGACGCAGAGATGCAGCTCCTGCGCGCGGTCCGTGCGGCTCGTCGGGATCACCACGCTGTGGTCGGCGAGCGCCAGCAGCGGTCCCCCGCCGCGCGCGCTGAACGCCAGCACCGGAATCCCGATCGCCCTCGCCGCCTCGGCCGCGCGCAGCACGTTCGGCGAGCTGCCGCTCGTGGAGTGGATGATCAGCAGGTCGCCCGGCCTCGCCAGGGCCTCCACCTGGCGCGCGAACACGTTCTCGAAGCCGATGTCGTTGCCCGCCGCCGTCAGCAGCGACGTGTCGGTGGTGAGGGCGATCGCCGGATAGGCCTTCCGGTTGCGCATGTAGCGCACGACGTACTCCGTCGCCATGTGCTGCGCGTCGGCGGCGCTGCCCCCGTTGCCGCAGAAGAAGAGCGTGCCGCGCCGCGCCACCGCCGCCTGCACCATCTCGAGCGCCCGCTCCATCTCGGGCCCGAGCTCTGCCGCCACCCGCTGCGCGGTCGCCGCCAGCTCGTGCAGCGCCTCGGTGAATCGTGTGCTCATGTCGTCACGCTGAATGTTGGGAGCAGCTCACATCTTCAGGAACATCTCGCGCAGTCGCGCGAACATTCCCGTCTCGCGCGGAAGCGGCGGCACGGCGAGGAGCGGCTGGTCCGCGAGGACCCGCGCCGCGTTCTGCTCGGTGAGCAGCGCCGCGTGCTCCGGCGTCGCGCATTCGAGCAGCCAGTCTCTCGCCGTGGCCAGCGAGCGCGTGTCGCCGTGATTGTCGCTCGCGAAGAGATCCACCAACCCCTCCTCGAGCAGGGCGCGCGACATCGTCGCGATCTCGCCGCGGCCGATCAGCCCTGCCGTGTCCATCTGGATCACCGCGCCCGCGCTGCGCCACCGCCGCACCAGCGCCACCGTGCACCCCCAGTACCGCTCGGGATGCGCCAGCACCGGCGTCACCCCGCTCTCGCTCAACCGCCGCAGCTCCTGCTCGGCCGCCGGCGGCACCGCCATCCGCGCGAACTCGATCAGCACCGCCTTCGACGCGTCGAGCGAGAGGAAGGGAGAGCGGAGGTCGGCGTGCGGCTCGTCGAGCATGATCTCCCACCCCATGCACAGCTCGGGCAGCGCCGGCGCCGCGGCGCACAGGTCGGCGAAGATCTCGTGGTAGCGCACGTAGGGGGCGTGGTGCGCCTGCGACGCGTCGAGGTGCGGGGTCAGCACCACCCGCGCCACCCCCTCGGCGCCGAAGCGCTCGAGCACGCGCACCGACGCCTCGATCGACGGCGAGCCGTCGTCCACCCCGGGCAGCAGGTGCGAGTGGATGTCGATCATGCCGCGCCGAGGGCCGCGATGCGGCGCATCGCCGCCTCGGCGCGCGGCACCAGCTCCGCCGGCCAACCGCTCGCCGCCTCGAAGGCGTACGTCATCAGCGCGTCGGCGGTCAGCAGGTCCAGCGCCGTCGCGCGCGACGTGAGATCGCCGCGAAGCAGCGCCGCCGCCAGCCCCTCGCTGGCGCGCAGGCACGCCTCCGCCGCCTCGCGCGCGTCGAGCCGCAGCGAGTCCGCGCCGAGCACCTGCGACATCCGCTCCTCGATGGCGCGCGGCGGCCGCGGCGTGCGCGAGTCCAGCCACTCGCCGACGGTCACGCCGCGGCCACGATCGCCCGCACCATCTCCGGCGCCGCCGCGAGCGCGTCGGCGAGCCGCGTCGCGTCCGGGATCCCCGCCTGCGCCATGTGCGGCTTGCCGCCCCCCTTTCCGCCCGCCAGCGCCGCGACGTCGCGCACGATCGCGTCGGCGCGCACGCCACGCGTCCGGAGGTCGTCGCTCACGACCACGAGCATCGCCCCCTTCCCCTCTTCCAGCCGCGTCGCCAGCAGCCCCACGCCGCTGCCCAGCTGCTCGCGCAGCGCGTCACCCATCGCCTGCAGCGCCTTCATGTCCGCCGCGACGATCTCTCCGATCACCAGCCGCGAGCCATCGGCGCCGATCGCCTGCGCGCCGTCGATCAGCTTCTGCAGCCCTTCGCCCCCACCCCGCATCGCCTCCTCGAGCTTCTTCTCCAGGCCGCGGCGCTCGTCGAGGACCTGCTGGACCCGCTTCTCCACCGACGCCAACGGCGTATGCAGCGACTCCGCCACGCGGCCGAGCGTCCGGTCGCGCTCGCGCAGCAGGGCGAACGCCGCCGGGCCCGTGAGCGCCTCGATGCGGCGGACGCCGCTCGCCACCCCCGTCTCGCTCAGGATCACGAACAGCCCGATCTCCGACGTGTTTCGCACGTGCGTCCCGCCGCAGAGCTCCATGGAGAATCCCGGCACGTCCACCACCCGCACGACGTCGCCGTACTTCTCGCCGAACAGCGCCATCGCGCCGCGCTCGCGCGCCGCCGCGTACGGCATCTCGGTGGTGGACACCGGCAGCCCGCGCCAGACCTCGCGGTTCACGATCGACTCGATCTCGGCGAGCTTCTCCCCCTTCACCGGCCCGTGATGCGTGAAGTCGAAGCGCAGCCGCTCCGGCGACACCAGCGAGCCCGCCTGATGGACGGCGTCGCCGAGCACCTGGCGCAGCGCGGCGTGCATCAGGTGCGTCGCCGTGTGGTTGCGCTCCGTGTCGCGACGGCGGTCGGTCGGGACCCGCGCCGAGGCGGTGCCCCAGTGGAAGTCGCCGACGAGACGGCCGAGCGCCGCGGAGCGTCCCTCCACCTTGCGGACCCCGTCGACCTCGATGCGCCACCCCGGACCGACGATCTCGCCCTCGTCCGAGACCTGCCCCCCGGACTCGGCGTAGAAGGGCGACTCGCGCAGCAGCACCGCCACCCGGTCGCCGCCGAGGCGCCGCAGCGCGGTCACCTGCGTCTCGATCTCGACCGTGTCGTAGCCGACGAAGCGCGACGCCGCCTCCGGGTCCGCCTGCCGCTCCCACTCGCCGAGGTCGCCGAGGGCGTCGGCTTCCACGCCGAGCTTGCGCGACTTGCGCTCGTCCTTGGAGCGCGTGCGCTGCTCACCGAGCGCCGCGTCGAAGCCGGCGATGTCTACCGTGTAGCCGCGCTCGTGCGCCATCAGCTCCGTGAGGTCGATCGGAAAGCCGAAGGTGTCGTAGAGCTTGAACGCATCGTCGCCGCTGATCGTGCCGCGAATGGCGGTACTTCCCTGCGTGGTGTGCGCCGGCGCGAGCTGCTCGAACCGTGTGAGCCCCCCCTCGATCGTGGCGAGAAACGACTGCTCCTCGACGCGCGTCGTCTGCAGCAGGTGCTCGCGCCGCTGGCGCAGCTCCGGGTACACGTCGCCCATCGTCTCGATCACCGTCTCCACGACATGCACCAGCGTGGGCTCGCGGCGCCCCAGCAGGTAGGCGTGGCGCACCGCGCGGCGCAGGATGCGGCGCAGCACGTAGCCGCGTCCCTCGTTCGACGGGAACACGCCGTCGGCCAGGAGGAAGGCGACCGCCCGCGCGTGGTCGGCGAGCACGCGGAACGAGGCCGGGTCCACCGCGTTGTTCACGACGTCGGATCCGCCGCGCGCGCCGGCAATGCGGACGCCCGTGCGATGCTCGTCGCTCTCGCGGCCCCAGTAGCCGAACCCCACCGTCCGCTCCACCGTGCGGATGAGCGGCGCGAACCCGTCGGCGTGGTAGTTGTTCGTGACCCCCTGCTTCACCGCCGCGATCCGCTCCAGGCCGGCGCCCGTGTCCACCGACGGCTTGGGCAGCGGCACCAGGGTGCCGTCCGCCTGCCGGTCGAACTGCATGAACACCAGGTTCCAGATCTCGAGGAACCGCCCCGCCTCGGCGCCCTCCACGAAGGCGTCGTGCGAGAACTCCGCGCGGTCCAGCTCCGTCCATTCCCCGCTCGCTCCCGCTGGGAAGCGGAAGTCGCTGGCCACCTTCGCCAGGTCGACGTAGATCTCCGTGCACGGCCCGCAGGGGCCCGTGTCGGCCATCTGCCAGAAGTTGTCCTTGTCGCCGAGCCGGTAGATGCGCGCCGGCGGCAGCCCGGAGAGCTCCTCCCACAGCCCGAATGCCTCGTCGTCGGTGTGGTGCACCGTGACGCGAAGCAGCGACGGATCGATGTCCAGGTCGACAGTGATCAGCTCCCAGGCGAAGCGGATCGCGTCGCGCTTGAAGTAGTCGCCGAAGGAGAAGTTGCCCAGCATCTCGAAGAAGGTGTGGTGCCGGGCCGTGTGCCCCACCTGCTCCAGATCGTTGTGCTTCCCGCCTGCCCGGACGCACTTCTGCGCCGTGGTGGCGCGGCGCTTCCCGTCCGGCGCCTCCTCCATCCCGAGGAAGACTTTCTTGAACTGGACCATTCCGGCGTTGACGAACAGCAGCGTGGGGTCGTCGCCCGGCACGAGCGACGAGCTCGGGCGGACGACGTGCTGCTGGCGGGCGAAATAGTCGAGAAAGCGGCGGCGGATTTCGGATGCGAGCATACGGCAATATACGACGCGCCCGACTCGAATACATCCCGCGCTGCCGCCTGGGGGTCAGTCCTTCCGCAGGTAGAACTCCGCCTGGTCGCCCCGGTGCTCCGCGTTGAGCGCGCGCGCGCGCCGCTCGAAGGCGCGCCTCTGCTCCGGAGTGCATCCGGCCGACGCGAGCTCGGTGAGTGGACGGTCCCGGCGATAGAGCTCGCTCCCCTCGAGAGTGAATCCCATGGAGTCGTACTCGAGGCTCTCCAGCCGGAGCCCGGCCGACTCCGCGAGGATGCGGATGCTGGTCACCGTGTGCAGGAACAGATGTCTGGGCGCATCGAGCTGCACCCAGCGGTCCCGGTACTCTTCCCACGCCCACGAGCCGGCGATCGGGATCCTCACGAGACAGTAGCCCCCCGGGCGAAGCAGCGCGCTCGCCTTCGCCATCGTCTCCCTCTGCTCGGCGATGTGCTCCAGCGAGTGATGGAACATCACGAGATCGTACGTCCCTTCCACGTCCTCGAGGGGCGCGCGGCGCACGAGCAGGCGGCCGCCGTACTCGACGTCCTCGCGAATGAATGGATCGACCCCCATGGCACGGTCGTAGCCCTCGTCCGCCAGCCGGCGCAGCAGAAGGCCGATGCCACAGCCGACGTCGAGCACCCGGCTCCGCGAGGTCACGCCGGTGCGCCGAAACCACCGTCGAGGCGAGGCCACGCGAGGCGGGAGCACCGGAGCCGCGAGGAAGCCGAGCCAGCGCGCGCGGCCGAACAGCAGGGCGTCTCGAATGCGACGGTAGGCCAGGCGCGGGCGCGAGGCCTGCCCCGGCTCGTCGAAGGAGTAGTATCCGGGGCCGTAGTAGCGTCCCAGGTCAGCGGGTACGTCGCGCAGCTGGACGCACCCGCACCGCCCGCACTGGTCATACCAGAACTCGCCCCCGAGGCCGAACATGCGCTCGGTGGCGAGCACCGACAGGTCGGACTCGCCACCGCAGATCCTGCAGTGCTGCATGACTTCCGGAGCTCTCGGGAGAAGGTGCGTCGGCAGCGGTCACCGGCGATCGCTCGACCGGCCGCGCAGTGGAAGCTCGGATGGTAGCCGGGCACTCGCGCCGGATCAAGCAACCGGCGCTGGCTACTCGAGCTCCTCCCCCGCGCGCAGCTCCTCGCCCAGGGCATCCATCGCCTTGCGGATGTCCTCGTGATCGTAGCCACGCCGCGCGAGGAAGCTGTAGAGCCGCCGGCGGCGCACCGCCGGTTCGAGCTTGCCGAGCGACCGGACTTTCTTGCGCGCCGCCTGCTCGACGAGATCGCCCTGGTCCACGCCCTCTTCCTCGAACACCCTGACGATCGCGGCGTCGCTGACGTCGCGCGCGATCCCCTTGCGCGCGAGATCCTGCTGGATCCGGCGGCGTGACTGATTCGCGCCCAGGACCTTGCTCCGCGTGAAGGACTCGGCGTAGCGCGCGTCATCGAGCAGCCCCTGCTCCTGGAGCCGGACGACGGCGTGGTCGGCGTTCTCCCTCAGCTCCCCCTTGCGGACGAGAGCCCTGGCGAGCTCCGCCGAGGACCTGGCGCGGAAGGCGAGCATGTTCAGGGCGCGGTCGTAGGTCTTGAGCCGGTCGGATTCGGCGGCGATGCGCTCGGCGAGCGGCGCCACGTCGCTTCCCACCGCGAGCCCGAGGCGCTCGATGGCGTCGAGTGACAGGGTGGCGAAGCGTTTTCCCTCGACGACGAGGTCGAACCGGCCGGGGTGGCGCGGCACGGCAACGATTCCGGAGATCAGGGACATGGTGTCTTCAACCGCATGCGGAGCCGCCACTTGCCGGCGCTCCAGCCTGCGTCTCGCTCGGCAGGGGTCACAAATGTGAAAGAAAAGAGCCGAGGAGCCACTACTCCAGTCACGGTGGGGATTCCGGGCCCCATCGATTCCAGAGAGCGGACTCCTCGGCCCTCTCCACTACCAGTTCTACCCGCGACCAGCGGGTCCTGTCAAGTCGCACTTGCGGTGCCAACCCCGGACTTGCCGGGACTCACATCACAAAAGCTCCCGCCATCACAAATCTTACTCCGCGTCCTCGGCCTCGGGGGGGAGTCCGGCCTGATCGGCGTTGATTCCGAGCACGACCTTCACCTTCTCCTCGATCTCGGCCATCATGGCCGGGTTGTCCTTGAGGTACATCTTCGCGTTCTCGCGCCCCTGGCCGATCTTCTGGCCGTTGTAGCTGTACCAGGCGCCCGACTTCTCGATGATGTTGGCCTCCGCGCCGATATCCACGAGGAGCGAGGTGTGACTGATCCCCTCCGCGTACATGATGTCGAACTCGGCCTGCTTAAACGGCGGCGCCACCTTGTTCTTGACGACCTTCACCCGCACGTGCGAGCCGACGACCTCCTCCTTGTCCTTGACCGGACCGATACGGCGGATGTCGAGCCGCACCGACGCGTAGAACTTCAGCGCCTTGCCCCCCGTCGTCGTCTCGGGGCTGCCGAACATGACGCCGATCTTCTCGCGGAGCTGGTTGATGAAGATCACGATCGTCTTGGAGCGCGAGATCGCCCCCGTCAGCTTGCGCAGCGCCTGGCTCATGAGGCGCGCCTGCAGGCCGACATGACTGTCGCCCATGTCGCCCTCGATCTCGGCCTTGGGCACCAGCGCCGCCACCGAGTCGATGACCACGATGTCGACCGCCCCGGAGCGCACGAGGATCTCGCAGATCTCCAGCGCCTGCTCCCCCGTGTCCGGCTGCGAGATGAGCAGTCCCTCCACGTCCACGCCCAGCTTGCGCGCGTATTCGATGTCGAGCGCATGCTCGGCATCGATGAAGGCGGCGACGCCGCCCATCTTCTGCGCGTTCGCCACCACGTGGAGACAGAGCGTCGTCTTTCCGCTCGACTCGGGACCGTAGATCTCCGTGACCCGGCCGCGCGGGATCCCGCCGACGCCGATCGCGGCGTCGAGGTTGATCGCGCCGGTGGGCACCGCTTCGACGCGAACCTTCTCCTTCGCGTCCATCCGCATGATGGACCCCTTCCCGCAGCTCTTCTCGATCTGCGCGATGGCGAGGCTCAGCGCCTTCTTCTTGTCGTCTGCAATCGTGGACACAGCCATTCTCAGTACATCCTCTCGTTTGTCGTGGATTCCCCTGGCCACGCGGACATAAGCGTACCGGAAAAGCGATGGAGCCGATACCCGAATAAAGTACGAAGATCCGGACCCGAAATCAAGCCGAAGGGTGCAGCTCGAACGCCCCCTCGACATGCCGCACCCGGACTCGCCCCGGCTCGACGATCACCCCGACGACGTCGAAGCGGTAGGCCTCCGGCCCGCGCCCGTGGCGATCGATCCAGACTCGGGCCGAGCGACCTAACTCCTTCTGTTTCCGCCAGTTGACCGCCGCTACCGGGCCCCCGAACTCGGCCGTTCGCCTGGCCTTGACCTCGACGAAGGCCACGAGCCCATCGCGCTCCACCACCAAGTCGATGTCCCGGTGCCCGGACCGGAAGCGGCGTTGCAGCACGCGCCAGCCCCGCCCCCGGAGCCACCGCTCCGCGATGCGCTCCCCCTGCTCGCCCAACGCCTGCCTGGCCGCTGACATGGCCCACAATACGCGCGGGCCCTGGAGGGCCATCACCGGCCGATTGCGGGGTGGATCAATGGAGTGCAGGGGCCAGCGCTAGCTGCAGCGCACACGAATTTCGGTTCTCGGTTCTCGGCCGGCCTCGGGACGCAATTGCTCG
>JBBQJC010000063.1:0-19532 GCA_038325515.1 Gemmatimonadales bacterium
CCACGTGAGCGCCCGCATCGAGCGCCTCCACGAGGACGTCGTCCTCCCCACCCGCGCGACCGCCGGCTCCGCCGGCTACGACCTGCGTGCCTACCTCGCGGGGCGCATCGTGAAGTGGTCGGACGGCACGCGCCAGGGCGAGCATGCCGCGACGGAGGTGAAAGGCAGCTGGGGGGTGGAGCTCGGCGTCGCCGAGATGGCGCTCATCCCGCTCGGATTCAGGACGCAGCTGCCGGAGGGGATCGAGGCGCAGGTGCGGCCGCGCAGCGGCCAGGTGTTCAAGCACGCGCTCACCGTCGCCAACGCGCCAGGGACGATCGACGCGGACTACGCCGAGGAGTGGATGGTGATCGTGCGCAACGACGCCGGGGTGCCGCGCCGCATCGAGCATGGCGAGCGGATCGCGCAGGTGGTGTTCGCGCGCCACGCCATCGTTGCCCTCGAGGAAGGGGAGGTCGGGCGGAGCACCGAGCGCGCCGGCGGGTTCGGGAGCACGGGTCGGGGCTAGCGTCCGCGGCTCACCGGCGGAAATGGAAAGAGGGCCACGCGGCATGACGCTGCGTGGCCCTCCGTGTCCAAAGCCGGCCCGTTGGCGGTTGCCTCAGACCGGATCCCGTATCTAGCGGGCGTCGCTCGTCTGGCGACCGCTTGCCCAGTACGGGCCGGCGTTGGGACTGGAACTAGACAATTGATCACCTCCTTGAATGCGGGTTGAACATCGGGCGAACGAGTTCTCCTACCCAACCTGATCGATCGGGTTCCGCGATGCAAGCGGTGGAGCCTCAGTCTCAGTCCGAGACCGCCGAGCCCGATCGTCCGGTTGCCGTGGGGGGGTACCTCGCGGGATATTCAACGGCTCACCCCGCCGAACACTCCCGGTACCCGATCGAATCGTGTCGCTCGCTCCGACGCTGCGCGCCTACTGGCGGGTGAGCCGCTCCCACCGTTACAGCCTGCTGTTCGCCCTCCCGTTGCTGCTCGCCTACGAGCTGCTGGAGGCGATCTCTCCGGTGCACGCGGGGGGCGGAGTGATCCGCAACGGCGCGGACGTCATCCTGACGAGCCTCTTCGTCTGGCTGCTCGGCCCTCGCGGACCGCTGCTCTTCATGGCGCTGGTGATCGGCGGGGCGCTCTGGCTGGCCTGGCGCGATACGACGAGCGGCCCGCTGCGGGCGCGCATCTTCGGGGCGATGCTGGCCGAGGCACTCGTGCTGGCCCTGGTGTTCGGCGTGGTGGTGGGCACGGCGACGATGCACCTGCTCGGACCGCTGCGCTCCCTCGCCGCGGGGAGCGGCACGGGTCTCGACGGCTCGCCGATCGCTCGGCTCACGCTGTCGCTGGGCGCGGGGCTGTACGAGGAGCTCCTGTTCCGCGTGGTGATCGTGGCGCTCATCGCGAACGGCCTGCGGCTCGTCGGCGCGAGCCGTCTCGTCGGCGGCGCCCTCGCCACGCTGGTCGGCGCCACGCTCTTCTCCGCGTTCCACTACATGGGGTCGCTCGGAGAGCCGTTCGCCCTGGCAAGCTTCGTCTTCCGGTTTCTCGCGGGGCTCGCCTTCAGCGCCCTCTACCTCACGCGCGGGTTCGGGATCACCGCCTGGACGCACGCGCTCTACGACGTCGCGGTGCTCCTCTGATCTGGTGACGGTCGAATGAATCGCGACTGTTCTCCGGGCGTGGGAGGGGGCGCTGGGGGCGTAGCGGTGCCGTCGAGCCTCCCGGCAGACTAGCTTCCGGGACGACTTCTTCAGCCAATTCATAATGCCGTTCGCTTCGTTCAAGCTGCACCCCGATCTCCTCAAGGGCACCAAGGAGCTGGGCTTCACCCGCGCCACCCCCATTCAGGAGCAGGCGATCCCGCCCGCACTGGAGGGCCGCGACCTCCTCGCCTGCGCCATGACGGGGAGCGGCAAGACCGCCGCCTTCCTGCTCCCGGTGCTGCACCGGCTGATGGGGAAGCCCCGCGGCACGACGCGCGCGCTCGTCATCACCCCCACGCGCGAGCTCGCCGCGCAGATCGAGCAGCACCTCAAGGACCTGGCGGTTCACACGCCGCTCTCCGGCGCCGCCGTCTTCGGCGGGGTGGGGATGGGACCGCAGGAGCACGCCTTCCGCCAGGGCGTCGACGTGATCATCGCCACCCCGGGCCGGCTGCTCGACCACTTCAAGCAGCCCTACGCCAAGCTGGCCGGTCTCGAGGTCCTGGTGCTCGACGAGGCAGACCGCATGCTCGACATGGGGTTCCTTCCGGACATCAAGCGCGTGCTCAAGCACCTCCCGGCCAAGCGGCAGACCTTGTTCTTCTCGGCCACGATGCCGGCGCCGATCCAGGCCCTCACCCGGGAGCTGCTGCACAACCCTGCCACGATCAACCTCGAGCGGAAGTCCACCCCCGCGGTGGGGATCCGCCAAGCGGTCTATGCCGTCCGTGAGGAGCTCAAGGCGCCGCTGTTCGTCGAGCTGCTGCGGCGGAACGACATCGGCAACGTCATCGTCTTCACCCGCACGAAGCACCGGGCGAACCGGCTCTCCGACTACCTCACGAAGGAGGGGGTCGCGAACGCCAAGATCCACGGTAACCGCTCCCAGGCCCAGCGCACCGAGGCGCTCGAGGGGTTCAAGACCGGACGCTACCGCTGCCTCGTGGCCACCGACATCGTGGCCCGCGGGATCGACGTGGAGCAGCTCGAGCACGTGGTGAACTTCGACGTTCCGCACATCCCGGAGGACTACATCCACCGGGTGGGCCGGACGGCGCGCGCCGACGCGACGGGAGACGCCTTCACCTTCGTGGCACCGGAGGAGGAGGGAGATCTGAGCCAGATCGAGCGGGCGATCAGCAAGCGGCTGCCGCGCGTCGTGGTGGCTGGCTTCGACTACGCCACCAAGCCGGCGCAGCGGTTCGAGGTGCCGATCGCGGAGCGCATCGCGGAGATCCGGGCGCGGAAGGCCGAGGAGCGGAAGCGGGCGAAGGAGAAGGCGGAGCGTCGCGCGGGCCCGCAGGGCGGGGCCCGTCCGGCCGCGCAGGGCTCGGGACGGTCGGCCTCGGCCGGCCAGTCTGGCCGGTCGGCTTCCGCGTCAGGGTCGCATCCAGCAGCGCAGGGTGGTCGTCCGCCGGCGAGCGGTTCGACCGCGGCAGGGGAGGCGGCATCACGTGGACGGAGCCGTCGCGGCGGCAGCGGCCGGCGTGACGGAGCGGGGAGCGGAGGCGGAGCGGCTGGAACGGGCGGGGGGGGATCCTCCGGTGGCGCGCGTCCGGGGGGCTCGGGCCCGTATCGGTAGGCAGCGGGTTCAGTGACTAGTCCGAGGGGAGGCCGAGCTCAGTACTCGCGCCTCCCCTCGTCGCGTCAGCCTCGATCCCGAGACCCCCGCAGGATTCGAGGGGCGCGGAGTGTGCTAATGTACTTTATCAGGCGCGCGTAAGCCCATGTAATCAAAAGCTATGACGCCGTATCACAAAAACTAATCATGCGCGTACGCGCGTGGATAAACAGAACGGGCGAGGACTGTGAGGTCCCCGCCCGTTCCGGGTCGTCGCCTGTGGCCGCTACTGCACCGCCGCCAGCGTGGTGCTGTACTTGGCGTTGATCACCGTGATCAGCGCGTTGGCGATCAGGACGTGCGCCGCCGCCGCCGGGTGGATGCCATCCAGCGAGATGAGCGACCCGAACGCCGTGGTGGCCGCCGTGCTGCCCGTGAAGTTCGGCAGGCGAGGGATCGCGTTCGTCGCACGCTGCGCGGCGAGAATCGGATTGGGATCGAGGTACGCGAACCCGATGGCCGATGCCTTGGCCGCGATGTAGGAGTTGTAGCCGTCGATCACGGCGTTGAGCTGCGCCTGTTCCGCATCGTCCAGCACGAACAGGTCCCCCACCGGCGCCGCGGGAAAGTTCTTGGTGCAGGAGATGAACGCCGGAAGCGCGCCCGACCTGATGTTGCTGATGATCAGCGGGAGGTTCAGCAGCACGGTGGATCCCGTGCACGCCGGGTCGATGGTGACCGTCTTGCCCGTGGCCCCGTTGATGAACGCCTTGGTCGACGCACTCTTGGAGAGCGTGTCGCCGGTGCTCAGGATCGGGATCCCGCTCACCTTCACCACGCCGATCAGGACGCCCTTCAGGTTGGGCATGCTGTCGGTGAGCTGCTTGATCATCAGGTCGTAGTTGGACTGGAACTGGGCCTGCGTGCTCACGATCCCGGGAGACACGGGCGTCGAGCCGATGCTGAACGGGACCAGCTCGCCGGTGACGCCAGCGGTGAGCACGTCGTTGTTCCCGATCCAGATGGTGGCGAAGGTCGGCTTCGCCTCGAGCGCCTTCTGCACCTGCGTCTTGCCGCCGAGGATGAACGTCGTGAGGGCGTTCGACGCGACAGTCGTGGCGCTCGTTGGATCCAGGACGCGCGCGCCCGGGACCGCCACGTTGTTGAGGACGTCGGATATCGAGCCACTGGACCGGAGGTCGCACGTGGCGGCCGTGGATCCCGTCCCCGCGAGTGCGCCGGTCAGTGCGTTGGCGATCGGCGGTGTGCATCCCCGGCCAGCGAGGGAGGCGTAGTGGTACTGGGTCCCCATCTGCTTGGCGAGCAGCAGCGCGAAGCTCTGGCGCTGGGTGGAATCGTTGATCCCGCCGCTCTGATAGCCGGCGGTGATGCTGTTCCCGATCGCCACGTAGCTGCGAAAGATGGTGCCGGACGAGGCGGGCATCAGCACGTCCGCGCTTCCCGTGCAAGCCCCGAGCGCCGCGAGGGCGCTCACCGCGGCGACGGAGGCGAGTCTGTTGAGTCGGTACATCCTGGATTCTCCGGGCTTGGTTAGAAGGAGGCCTTGACGCTGGCCATCAAGATGTTCGCGCTGAGCGTGTAGACGCCGCTGTTCAGGGCAATGGCCTGCGCCTGCGTCGAGCCGGTGGCTCGCTCGTCGATGCGGCCGCGACGGCCGGGCGTGAAGATGTGCGAGTAGGCCAGATCCAGCGCGAACGACCCGAAGGGAATGCCGGCGCCGAGCGTGCCGGCGGCACGGTCCTGCTCGGGCAGGAGCGGGGTGACCGTCTCGTCAGGGGCGGCCGCCGCCGTCGCCATGTAGCCGGCCCGTAGGGAGTATCCGTTGCTCAGCCGGTGATCCACGCCCAGCCGGATGCCGGAGGTGTTGTTGTAGTCTTCCTGCAGCACCTTGCTCGGCGCGCTGCCCTGAAAGTTGACCGGAAGCTGGTTGAACGACTTCCACCCGACGTACGAGTACTCGCCGGTGATCGTGGTGTTCTGGAAGCCCGTGTACCCGAAGCCCGCCTGCACCTGTGCCGGGTGGCGGATCTGGGTCTTCACCTTCTGGTTGGTGAGCGTCGTCGTGAAGGCCGACGCGACCGCGGCGTCGAGCGGGGCCCCAGCCGGTGCGCCAAGCGGGTTGCCGGCGGCGAGGGTCAGTCCGGTGGGGACCGCCTTGAAGACCGCGTCGGCGTCGTCATAGTTGAACGACAGCTGCGAGAGAAAGCGCAGCCCCATCTGCCACTCGGGGTTGATCTGACCATGGAGGCCGAGGTCGACGCCGTACGCCGTGGCCGAGCCCTTGAGCGAGGCCGTGGCGAACTCGGTGCGCTTCGGGATTCCGAGGTTTCCAAAGACGACGCCAGCCGGCGCGCCGGGGACGGCGACGGTGGAGAGATCGACGGACTGGATCAGCTCGACCGTCGAATGGCCGAAGACCGGCCCGCCGCCGATGGACCAATGATCGTTGAGCTGGTACGTGAGGTTCGGCTGCACGTAGATCGTCTGCAGGCTCGCGCGCTTCGCCGAGAAGCGGCCGGGGAAGTCGTCGTGCCACTGCGACGTGAGACCGTAGGGCACGAACACGCCGATGCCGTACGAGGCGCGGCCAGCCCCCCGGTAGTTGAGGAACAGGTGGGGGACGTATGCGGGGGTGAGGTCGGCCGGATAGCGCGTGCCGGTCGTGTCCTGCGTGAAGTCTCCGCTCACGTCGATCGACGCGACTCCACCGTAGAAGGAGAAGCCGCGGGCCTTCTGTACTGCACCCGGATTCCAGTAGATGCTCGAGGCGTCGTCGCAGGGGGCGGCTGTGGCCGCGAAGCCCCGGGCGCTGGCACACGAGCCGATCTCGTTCAGGCCGAACGCCTGGGCGCGGGCTGCCGCGGGGAGCGCGGGCAGCGCGAGCAGCGCGAGAGCCAGAGTGTACCGTGAGGCACGGTGAAGCATCATCTCCATCCTCCTGTGGGGCGCCCGGCACGAGCGCCGGGCGGCGAGTGCCCGGTTCGGGCACGAAATACGGTGGGGTGGTGAGCGAAGCTGTCGAACACAGTTCTACTGGCGGCCAATATAGGAGAGCGGGGCGCGTTGCGCGCTACCAACTTTCGCGCACGCGGCGCAGATTCCGCTCCGGTGGCCCGTCGGGCTTCCGGACCCGTCCCGGCGCGCCGCGCTTCCCGCTCGCCCTCCGCGTCTCCTCACGACCGGCATCATGACTGCATCGCCAGATTCGATCTCCGTCGTCCCGGCAACCGGCGCCGAGACGGTACTCACCGCCGACGCACTGGCGTTCGTCGCCGCGCTCCACCGCCGCTTCGACGCGCGGCGACGCACCCTCCTCGCCGAGCGTGTCGCACGGCGGGCGCGGCTCGCGAGCCATCCGGCGGGGGCGCCGCTCCCCTTTCCGCCGGAGACGGAGGGGGTGCGCACCGGCGACTGGCGTGTGGCCTCCGCACCGGCGGACCTCGACGACCGGCGGGTGGAGATCACCGGCCCGGTCGACCACAAGATGATGATCAACGCCCTGAACTCGGGGGCGAAGGTCTTCATGGCCGACCTCGAGGACTCGTGCTCGCCGACCTGGGCGAACATCGTCGACGGGCAGCGCAACCTGATGGACGCGGTGCGCCGCACGCTGGCGATGGACGTGGGCGGCAAGTCGTACCGGTTGAACGAGACGCTCGCGACGCTCGTCGTCCGGCCGCGCGGCTGGCATCTGGAGGAGCGCCACGTACTGCTGGACGGCGAGCCGGCGTCGGCGAGCATCGTGGACTTCGGGCTGTACTTCTTCCACAACGCGCGCGAGCTGATCGCCCGCGGCTCGGGGCCGTACTTCTATCTCCCCAAGCTGGAGCATCACCTCGAGGCCCGCCTCTGGAACGACGTCTTCGTCGCGGCGCAGGAGGCGCTCGGCATTCCGCAGGGCACCATCCGGGCGACGGTGCTGATCGAGACGCTGCCCGCCGCGTTCGAGATGGAGGAGATCCTCCACGAGCTGCGCGACCACGCCGCGGGGTTGAACGCGGGGCGCTGGGACTACCTGTTCAGCTTCATCAAGACCTTCCGCGACCGGCCCGACAAGCTGCTCCCCGACCGCGCGCAGCTCACGATGGCGGTGCCGTTCATGCGCGCGTACACCGACCGGCTCGTGCAGGTCTGCCACAAGCGGGGGGCCCACGCGATCGGCGGGATGGCGGCATTCATCCCGAGCCGGAAGGACCCCGAGGTCAACGACCGCGCCCTCGCGCGCGTGAGAGAGGACAAGGAGCGAGAGAGCGGCAACGGCTTCGACGGTACGTGGGTGGCCCACCCGGATCTCGTCCCCGTCGCGCGTGAGGTGTTCGACCGCGTGCTCGGGGAGCGCCCGCACCAGAAGGAACGGCTGCGGGAAGACGTGCACACCACGGGGAAGCAGCTCGTCGACGCGGCGGTGCCCGGTGGGCTCGTGACCGAAGGGGGGATCCGGATGAACGTCGAGATCGCCCTGCTCTACATCGAGGCCTGGCTGCGCGGATCCGGTGCGGTGGCGATCCACAACCTGATGGAGGATGCGGCGACCGCCGAGATCTCGCGCACGCAGCTCTGGCAGTGGATCCGCCACGGCGCCCAGATCGACGGGGGCGGGAGGATGACCCGCGAGTACTACCTGCGGGTGCGAAGCGAGGAGCTGGAGCGGCTCTCCGCGCTTCCCGACGCGGGCGCGCGGCTGACGGAGGCGGCGGCATTGCTCGATGCGCTGGTGCTCGCCGAGTCGTTCGAGGAGTTCCTGACGGTTCCGGGGTACGCGCTGCTCTAGTCGGGACGCACGCCCACCCGCAGGTAGAACTGCCACAGGCGCTTGACCGGCTCGTCCACGGCACGGGTGAGACCGGCGAGGAGCTGGACGTCGGGGGTGCCGAGAGCGGCGACGGCGGGGACCGTCGTGGCGAACTGCGCGCCGAAGCTGCGGAGCGGATGCTTGAAGAGATCGACGCTCACTCCTTCATAGAAGAGCGACACCGGCGACAGCGGCACCTCGATGCGGTATGAATTGAATGTCGGGCCCGTGGTGGTCCCGAGTGGGTAGGCGGGGGCGCTGACGCGCCGCGCATCGAGCATGGGGTCCACGAGCGGTGAGGCGAAGCCGCCGACCACGTAGTCCTCGCGCTCGGCGGGAGTCCCCGCCTCGATGCGGCCGTAGGCGGCGGTGAAGGTCGTGAGGGGCGAGGCAGCGCGCCCCACGCCGATCTCCAGTGCGCCGCGGTGGCGGCCGTACTGCCCGCCTTCGGTCCGACCCACCTCACCCAGCAGCCAGATGCGCTCCTGATAACGCGTGTCCTGGTCGCGCTGGCGGAGCGTGCGCTCCGCGGTGCCCACGAGCGCGGCGCGCGCCGCGGCCTGATAGCCCGAGGGACGCTGGTACTCGCCGAGCAGGGCGAGCTGCAGATCCATCAGGTCGGCGTCGGCGACGCGCGGGCGCTCGATGCGCAGGGCGCCCCCCGCGCGCGCGAGGTCGAGCCCCATCTTCTGGGCGGGCTCGAAGGCGCGCGACGGCGCTTCGTGCGAGGTCCAGCCCTCGACACCGACCGCGGTCAGCTTGCTGTGCGAGGTGGCGACGAGGGAGAATCCCTGGGGGAGCGCCGCGCTGCCCGTGACGCCGAGCAGCATCACGCCCAGCCGGCCGACCGGATCGCTGCGCACGAGGGCGAGTCCCGCCGTCGCGCCGCCGAAGCCCATGGTGGTCATCGGGAGGTAGCGCAGCCGGGTGGGGCCGAGCCCGTACAGCCGCTCCTCACCGACCTCGCCGAGCGACGGCCGCAACGAGGAATCGGGGCGCGTGGCGGCGGGGGGAGGCGGGGGAAGCAGGCGCGCCGCCACCGCCGCGGCGATTGCCGCATCGTCGGCGGGCTGTACCGAGGCGAGGGCGGCGGGCTTCGCGATCTGTCGGAGATCGTAACCGGTGCCCTGGAGCGAGAGGAACCAGAGCGAGCCGTCCGGGGCGACGTCGGCCGCGATCGCCGCCCCGGTCACCGAGGTGAGGCGCTCGGCCGCGGCTCCCTCGGGCGCGAGCCGCTCGAGGTTGGCGATCAGCCCCCGCTCCGAGGTGCAGACGATGGTGCGGCCGTCGCGGTCGAAGGTGGCGTCGTAGCGCGTTGCGCCGTCGTCGGGATCGGCATAGCGCAGCGTCCCTCCGTCGGGCGACACTCGCGCGATGCGCCAGCGGTCGCCGGACTGCTCGGCGACGGCGATCTCGCCGGTGGTCTTCGAGACGCGCGGGCGGTAGAAGTTGCGCGTCACGCTGCCACTCTGCAGCACGCGCACCGCGCCGGTGGCGAGCTCCACGCGCACGAGGTCGCACCAGCCGTGCGCGCAGCGCACCGCGGCGGCCCAGCTTCCGTCGGCGGAGGGATCGGCGTCGCGCAACGCCGCGCCGTGCGTGACGCGGCGAAGGTCGCCGTCCTCCGCGCTCCAGAGGAAGAGGTCGGGGCGCAGCGTGCCGTCGGTGAGCGGCATGACGCGCGTCAGCAGCAGATGCAGGTTGTCGGGCATCCAGCGCGGCGTCTCGTACGGCGCACCGTCGTTCGACAGGAGGCTGGCGATCTCCTTCCGTGGCGCGGGATAGAACTGGCGATCGGGAACGTCCTCCGGATCGCGGCGGATCGCCTCGGCGCGGCGCCTGGCGAGCGTGGTATCGGGTGCCTCCACCGTCTTCCAGACGACGAGCCGGCTCGGCGCCTCGGCGCGGCGCACGGTGAGCGCGATGAAGCGGTTGTCCGGAGAGATCGCCGGATCTCCCGTGGTGCGCTGCAGCCGCTGCACCAGTTCCCCCGAGACGAGGCCGCGCGCGGTGAGCGCCCGCTCCAGGGAAAGCGCGCCAGCGGTGACCTCGGCGGCGAAGCGGCCGTACTTCTCGGCGGGACTGGCGCCGTACACTCCCTGGAAAGCCGCGTCGAACGACCGGTCGGTGCGCGCGGTGAGGCGCTGCCAGAGCGCGGTGACGCTCGAATCGCCCTGCTGCTGGGCGAGCCATTCGAGATACGCGGAGCCGACGAGGTAGGCGTAGCTGCCCGTCTGCCAGCCCCCGGTGGCGCTCAGCTCGGCGTAGCGCGGGAGGCGGCCCTCGACGGCGAGCTGGCGAAGGAGGGTCGCGCGCCAGGCGTGATTGGGACGGCCGCTGCGCGTGACGCGTCCCTCGACGAAGGTCGCGTAGCCTTCGAGCACCCAGCGCGGGGCCTTGGTGGCGATGGGGCCGAGGGGCACGGGGGAGAGCGACCAGAGGAGACGCTGGAAACGGTTCCGCGATGGCCGCGTGAGGTGCGCGACGTGCGTGAACTCGTGGGTGGCGAGCAGCTCTTCCCAGACCGCGTAGTTGCCGATGTCGCTGCGCGGGTTCGGCGGGGTGGGCCAGAGGACGATCGTCGGCGCGTCGAGCGCGGTGAACGCCGTGCCGTTGGCGTCGTTGGTGGGATCGTCGACGACGACATGGACGCGCCGCTCCGGGGCGAAGCCGACGAGCTGGCGTACCTGGCCGCGCACCCCTTCCATGCGCTGCGCGAGATCGAGCGCCCACTCGCGGTAAGCCGAGGGGTAGTGCAGCGCGAAGTGCTCCGTCTCGCTGGTCTGCCAGTCGAGCCAGGGGCGGGGCTGCGACTGGGCGCGCGCCACGCTCGGCGCGGCGATGACGAGGACCAGCGCCAAACGGAGAAGGGACGCGTGCCGAATGCGCGCGTCCCCTCTCAGTGCATCCAGGAAAGGATGACGCGCGCGATCAGCCACGCGCGGGAGCCTTCCCGCGGAACTTGTCCTGCAGCCAGGTGGCCGGGATGATGAACATTGGCGTCAGCACGAAGCCGAGCAGCGTGTTGATCCAGATCAGCGCGATGTAGAAGGCGCAGAGCCCGAGACCAACCCAGATCGTGCCGAGCGGGCCGTGAGTTTCCAAGGAATCGCTCCTGAAGCCGTGAAGTCGGTGCGCAACGCGGGGAAGATACTGCGGGAGCGGGCGAGGGACCAGAGGGCCGATCGGAGGGGCGAGGGGGCTCCGGACCGCTATATTTCCGTGAATGTCCCCAGACCTCGCGCGCGACGTGATGCACGCCGCGCGCCGCGCGGCAGGCGAGGCCGGCGCGCCTCTGCTGCTCGCCGTCTCCGGCGGGCTCGATTCCATGGTGCTGCTGCACGCCATGGCGGCGGTCGCCCGGCCGCGGATCTCGGCGGTCGCCACCTTCGATCACGGCACCGGGCCGGAGGCATCGAACGCGGCGCGCCGGGTGTTGCGGGCCGCGACGACGCTGGGACTTCCGGTGGTGCGAGGCCGGTCGGCCGGTGCGCCGCCGGGGGGCGGGCGCGAGGCCGCGTGGCGGCGCGAGCGGTACTGCTTCCTGCGCGCCGAGGCGGCGAGGCGCGGCGCGCGGGTGGTGACGGCGCACACCGAGGACGACCAGGTGGAGACCGTCCTGATGCGGACGATGCGCGGGGCAGGCGCGCGGGGGCTGGCGGCGCTGTACGCCCCGTCGAGCATCGTGCGGCCCTTCGTGGGCCTGCGCCGCGTCGCGCTCGCCGCCTACGCGGCCGAAGAGTCGATCGTGTGGACGGAAGACCCGAGCAACGCGTCCCGGGCGCACCTGCGGAACAGGGTGCGGCTCGACCTGCTGCCCGCGCTGCGCGGGGTGGCGCCGGAGATCGAGCGGGAGCTCCTGGCGCTCGCGCGGGGCGCGGCGGCGTGGCGGGCGGAGGTGGAGGCGTTCGTCGACACTCGGCTGGTGGTGACGGCAAGGGGCGCCGACGCGATCGAAATCGACGTGACGGAACTCGAAGGGCTCGGTGCGGATTCCCTTTCCGTGCTCTGGAGCGCGCTGGCGGGACGAGCGGGTCTCGCCCTCGACCGGCGCGGAACTCGGCGACTCGCCGAGTTTACAATCTCCCGTCCCCGGAGCGGGGCGATTCCCCTGTCGGGCGGATGGGTCCTCGAATGCCGCCGACTGCGCTACCTTTTACATCGTCCCTCGGCGCGCGGGCACCAGCCGGTGACACTGCCCGAGGAGGGAAGCGTCGAGTGGGGGGGATTCCGGTTTCTCGCGGTGGAGCAGGAGGCCACCCCGATCTCGGGCGGCGAGGGCCTCTGGCGAGCCGCGCTGGCGGGCGGCGTGCCGCCGGTGATCAGGACGTGGCGCGCGGGGGACCGGCTGGCGGTGTCGGGCGGGCAACCGCGGCGGCGCGTCAAGCGTTATCTCTCGGAGGCTGGGGTGCTCGGCGGCGACCGGGCCGACTGGCCGGTGGTGGAAGTCGCTGGCGACGTCGTGTGGATTCCTGGAGTTCGCCGCAGCGACGCGGCAACCGAGCGGTCCGGCAGACCGGTTCGACACTATGTCTGTGAACGCATCGATCGTTGATCCCCGTCTGGAAGGCAGGACCCTGAAGCGCGTCGTGTACGACGCGCCGAGCATCGCCGCGCGCGTGAAGGAGCTGGGTGCGGAGATCACCGCCGCCTACCCGGACGGGGACCTGCTCGTTCTCGGGTTGCTGAAGGGGAGCTTCATCTTCCTCAGCGATCTCGTCCGCGAGATCAACCGTCCCCTGCACGTGGACTTTCTCGTGGCGTCGAGCTACGGCGAGGGGACGACGAGCAGCGGCAACGTGCGCCTGGTGTACGATCCGGAGACGAAGCTGGAGGGGAAGCACATCCTGCTCGTGGAAGACATCGTGGACACGGGGCGGACGCTCAACCGCCTGATGGAGCTGCTACAGGCACGGAACCCGCGATCTCTCGAGATCTGCGCCCTGCTGCACAAGCACATCGCCGAGGAGCTCAAGCACGAGACGAAGTTCATCGGCTACGACGCACCGCACGAATTCCTTGTCGGTTACGGATTGGATCACGCCGAGAGCTTTCGGCACATTCCATACATTGCGAGCCTGCTGTAGATGCCAGTGCCCATTCCTCCGAAGAACAACGGCCCGAAGGGATTCAACTGGGGGCGATTCTCCAAGACGCTCTCGTTCTGGATCCTCATCCTGCTCATCCCCGTCGCGCTGATCCAGCTGGCGGGGCCCCGCGCCGATTCCGCGGCCAAGATCGACTACACCCGGTACCGGCAGGAGCTCGCCTCGGACAACATCGCCGAGGTGACGATGTCGTCGGGGAAGAACGTCATGGGCACCTTCCGCCAGCCGCGCCCGGTGGATGGAAAGTCGGCCAAGCACTTCACGGTGCAGCTCATGGCGCAGAACTCCCAGGCGGAGATCGACGCGCTGATGGCGAAGAACGTCCATCTGGCGTCGGAGGATCCGCGGGGAAGCGTGCTGTCGGTGCTCGTGAACTTCCTCCCCTGGCTGCTGCTGATCGGCTTCTATCTGTTCCTCTTCCGCCAGATGCAGGCGGGGGGCAACAAGGCGTTCTCCTTCGGCAAGTCGAAGGCGAAGCTGCTCACGGGTGACACGCCGAAGGTGACCTTCGCCGACGTCGCGGGGGCCGACGAGGCCAAGCAGGAGCTGCAGGAGATCATCGAGTTCCTGAAGGACCCGCAGAAGTACACGAAGCTGGGGGGGCGGCTGCCCAAGGGTTGCCTGCTGGTCGGACCGCCGGGCACTGGCAAGACGCTGCTCGCGCGCGCCGTGGCCGGCGAAGCGGCGCGGCCCTTCTTCTCGATGTCCGGTTCGGACTTCGTGGAGATGTTCGTGGGCGTGGGCGCGAGCCGGGTCCGCGACCTGTTCGAGCAGGGGAAGGCGCACGCGCCGTGCATCATCTTCATCGACGAGATCGACGCCGTGGGCCGGCACCGTGGCGCGGGACTCGGCGGCGGGCACGACGAGCGCGAGCAGACGCTCAACCAGCTCCTGGTGGAGATGGACGGCTTCGAGTCCAACGAAGGGGTCATCCTGATCGCGGCGACGAACCGTCCCGACGTGCTGGACCCGGCGCTGCTGCGCCCCGGCCGCTTCGACCGGCAGATCGTCGTGGATGCGCCGGACCTGCGCGGGCGCGAGGGGATCCTCAAGGTCCACCTGCGCAACAAGCCGGTTGGCGAGGACGTGAACATCACGACGCTGGCGCGCGGCACTCCGGGCATGGCGGGCGCCGACCTGGCGAACCTCGTGAACGAGGCGGCGCTGCTGGCCGTCCGCCGCGAGCACGACAAGATCTACATGCCCGATCTCGAGGACGCCAAGGACAAGGTGATGCTGGGCGCCGAGCGGAAGTCGATGGTGATGAAGGACGAGGAGCGGCGGCTCACGGCGTATCACGAGGCGGGCCACGCACTCTGCGCGATGAAGGTCGTGGGCAACGATCCACTGCACAAGGTGACGATCGTGCCGCGCGGCCGCGCCCTGGGGCTGGCGTTCACCCTGCCCGAGGACGACCGCGTCTCGATCACGCGCCAGCAGCTCGAGGCGGTGCTGGTGATGACGTACGGGGGCCGCACGGCCGAGGAGCTCGTGTTCGGCTACGAGCGCGTGACGACCGGTGCGTCGAGCGACATCCAGAAGGCGACGGGGATCGCGCGCCGCTACGTGACGCAGTGGGGGCTGTCCGACGCGATCGGGCCGATCCTCGTGGGCGACAACGAGCAGGAGCTCTTCCTCGGGCGCGACATCCAGCATCGCCGCGAGGTGAGCGAGCAGACGGCGCAGCTCGTGGACCTCGAGGTGAAGCGGGTCATCACCAAGGCGTACGACCGTGCCAAGGCGGTGCTCAGCGAGAACATCGACATGCTGCACACGATCGCCGGCGCGCTGCTGGAGCGCGAGACGCTCACGGCGGAGGACATCAAGATGATCGCCCGCGGCGAGACGCTGCCGCCGCGCGCGAGCGGGATCCCGCTCGCGCCGATCGCGCCCGTCGCGGCGCCGGCGCCGATCCCCGAGCCGCGGCGCAATCCGCTGCTCGGCGGAGGACCGGAGCCGTCGCCGGCCTGAGCCCGGTCGCGGGGCGCAGTGAGAGCGGCCATCGCTACCTCGGTAGCGGTGGCCGCCGTCGCATGCGCCGCCGCGGAATCGCCCGGGGACGCTTATCTTGCGGCATGCTCCAGCACTGGCAGCTACGCGATCGCTCGCTCTCCCTCGCCAGGCCCCTGGTGATGGGGATCCTGAACATCACTCCTGACAGCTTCAGCGACGGCGGCCACCATCTCGCGCCCGACGCGGCGCTGGCGCGCGCGTCGGCGATGCTGGCGGACGGGGCCGACATCCTCGACGTCGGGGGCGAGTCGACGCGGCCGCACGCCCGGCCGGTGCCGGTGGAAGAGGAGCTGGCGCGCGTGCTGCCGGCGATCCGCGCGATCGCCGCGGCGCATCCGCGCGCGACGATCTCGGTGGACACCGTCAAGAGCGAGGTCGCGGCGGCGGCGCTCGCCGCGGGCGCGCACATCGTCAACGACGTGTCGGGGCTCACGCTCGACGGGCGGATGGCCGCGGTCTGCGCGCGGGAGCGCGCCGGCGTGGTGGTGATGCACTCGCGCGGCAGCGTGGGCGACATGGCGAGCCTGGCGCACGCGTCGTACGACGCCGACGTCGTGGAGGAGGTGCTGGCCGAGCTGCTGCAGCGCGTGGAGCGCGCGGTGGGGGCGGGAGTGGCGCGCGAGCGCATCGCGATCGATCCCGGCATCGGCTTCGGCAAGCGCGTGGAGCATTCGCTGCGCCTGCTCGGCTGCCTCGCGCGGTTCGTCGCCGTGGGACATCCGGTGCTCGTCGGGGCGTCGCGCAAGCGGTTCATCGGCGACGTGACGGGAGTGAGCGAGGCCGAAGGGCGCGACGCCGGCAGCGTGGGAGCGGCGGTGAGCGCGCTCGCGCGCGGCGCCCACGTCTTCCGCGTGCACGACGTGGCCTCCACACGCCAGGCGCTGGACGTCGCCGCCGCGATCGCCACCGCGGAAGCGGACTGCGAATGAGCGGCATCGCGCAGCTGGAGCTGCTGCATCCGGGATGGCGCGATCTCGTCGAGATCGTCGTCGTGGCGTACGCGCTCTATCGCGTGCTGCTGCTCTTCCACGGCACGCGCACGCTGCAGATCGCGAGCGGCGTGGCGGTGCTGTTCGCCGTGTACGCGGCGGCGTGGATCTTCAAGCTGGAGATGATCACCTACCTCCTCGGCTTCGTCTTCCAGTATGGCGCGATCGCGCTGCTGGTGGTGTTCGCCCCCGAGCTGCGCGCCGCGCTGGCGCACCTCGGACAGGCGCGGTTCGCGCGCCTCTTCCGGCAGATGGAGCAGCGCGAGGTGGCGGAGGAGATCGAGGAGGCGGTCGAGCGGCTGAGCCGCTCGGGGATCGGCGCCATCGTCGTCGTGGAGCGTGAAGTGCCGCTGGACGGCTACGTGGAATCCGGGTCGCCGATGGAGGCGAAGGTCTCGGCCGACCTGCTGACGACGATCTTCACGCCGTACTCGCCGCTGCACGACGGCGCGGTGATCGTGCGCGGCGACGTGATGGTCGCGGCCGGATGCATCCTCCCCCTGTCGCAGGCGGT
Organism: Gemmatimonadales bacterium; assembly: GCA_038325515.1. Taxonomy (GTDB): domain Bacteria; phylum Gemmatimonadota; class Gemmatimonadetes; order Gemmatimonadales; family Gemmatimonadaceae; genus AG11. The sequence continues at coordinate 16,696 of JBBQJC010000063.1, forward strand.
GCTGGCCGACCGCGCGCTGGGGACGCGGCATCGCGCCGCTCTCGGCCTCTCGGAGGAGAGCGACGCGCTCGTCGTGGTGGTGAGCGAGGAGCGCTCGACCATCTCGATTGCCGAGCGCGGGCGGTTGTATCGCGATCTCTCGCCACACGAGGTGCGGGAGATGCTCGCCGGCCGGCTGCCCGCGCGGCTCGCGCTCGACTCGGCGGAGGCGGCATCCTGAGGGCGACGCCGTGGCGGGCGGCGGCGGTGGCGGGGCTCGGTCTTCTCGCGGCGTACTGCGTGACCATGGCCCCCGGCGTGACCTTCTGGGACGCGGGCGAGTTCATCGCGGCAGCGCACGGGTTGGGCGTGCCGCACCCGCCGGGGACGCCGCTGTTCGTGTCGCTCGGCCGGAGCGCCATCGTGCTGCTCGGCGGCGTGCTCGGGGCAGCGCGGGCGATGAACCTCGTGTCGGCACTCGCGTCGGCGGGGGCGGGAGCGCTCGGGGCGTGGATGCTGGCGCGCGCGTCCTCGCGCATGGCCGGCGCGTGCTGGGGCGCGCTCGCGGGGGCGCTGTGCGCGGGGCTGATGACGACCGTCTGGTCGAACGCGACGGAGGCCGAGGTGTACGCGCTCGCCCTGCTGCACGCGTCGGCGCTGCTGGCGGCGGGGTGGCGCGCGGGAGCATGCGAGGAGGAGGATGCGGCAGGCGAGCGCTGGCTGCTCCTCGTGGCCTACCTGCTCGTCCTCGCGCCGGCGGTGCACCTCAGCGTGCTCGTCGCGGCGCCCGCCACGATCGCGCTCGCCGCGCGCTCGGAGGGGGAGATGGGACGCGTGCATCCCATGCGGGCGCTGCTGCTCGCGGGGTGCACCGTCGCCGCGGCGGGGGTGGGGCGGATGTCGCCGGCGCTCGTGATGGCGGGCGCCGCGATGGCCGGCGTCGCCGTCGTGCGGCGGCGCGGACGGGGTGGTGCCGTCTTTCCACTCGCGGCGCTCGCGGCGTCGGCGCTGCTGATCATGCTGGTGCGCGCGCGCTTCGATCCGCCGGTGAACCAGGGGAATCCCGCGACGTGGCGGGCGCTCGCCGACGTCGTCTCGCGCAAGCAGTACGCGGTGCAGGGGGTGTGGCCGCGGCAGGCGCCGCCCTGGCTGCAGCTCGCGAACGTCGTGCAGTATGCGGACTGGCAGGGGGCGATGGGGTGGGGGCGCGGCGTGTTCACCTCCGTGCCGCGCGTGGTGGCGACGGTGGCGCTCGTGCTGCTCGGCATGGTTGGCGCGCGCGCGCTGCGGCGCGACTCGCGCCGTCTCGGAGACGCGCTGCTGGTGCTGCTGGCGAGCGGCACTCTCGGCGTGGCGGTCTATCTGAACCTGAAGGCCGGTGCCTCGCTCGGCTGGGGGGTGCTGCCCGACAGCCTGCCGCACGAGGCGCGCGAGCGCGACTACTTCTTCGTGCTGGGGTTCTGGAGCTGGGGACTGCTGGCTGGCTACGGCGCGCTCGAGGTCGCGCGGCGTCGTCGGCTGGCGCCGTGGATCGCCCTGGCGCCGGTGGTGCTGCTCCTCGCGGGCAATGGGCGAACCGCCAACCGGGCGGGAGAGCCCGGGGCGAGCGCGCCCCGGCTGCTGGCGCGCGCGCTGCTGGAGAGCGCGCCGCGTGGCGCGGTACTGTTCGTCGAAGGAGACAACGACAGCTACCCGCTCTGGTACCTGCAGCGGGTGGAAGGAGTGCGGCTGGACGTGACCACCGTGACGCTGCCCCTGTTGCCCGCGCCCTGGTATCCGGCGGAGATCGCGCGGCGCACCGGGCTGCGCTGGAGCGAGGGCGAGCCGGTGCCGGGGGCGCGCTTTCAGCACGAGGAGATCGCGGGACGGATCGCGCGGGCGGCCAGGCGAGCCGGCCGTCCCGTGGCGGCGTCGCCGGCGGTCGAGGCGCGCGAGCGGGCGTTGCTGGGGAGCCGCTGGCGGCTGGAGGGGGTGGACTACGTGGCGATGGCGCCGCCGGCCGATGGCGCGGTGCAAGCGATCTCGATCGACGGCGCGAGCGCCCGCGTCTGGAGCGCCCGCGTCCCTCGACTGGCGGGGCGCACGTCCGCGCCGGACGATCGGACCGAGTCGATGCTCGGCTACCTCGCCTGTCCGCGTCTCGCTCAGCTGGCACCGGGCCGGTCGGCCGCACGGGACTCGCTTGAAGTGAAGTGCAACGTCCGGTAAATTCTCGTGTTATGCCTTTTCTCGACCTGCCGGAGCGGGTGGCCGGAGTGCGTGCCAAGATCGAGCGGGCTCAGGCACGCGGCGGTCGCAGTGAGCCGGTCACCATCGTGGCCGTGACCAAGACGTACGGTCCGGAGGCGCCGGTGGCGGCGTGGGAGGCCGGACTGCGCGACGTGGGAGAGAACAAGGTTCAGGAGGCGATTGCGAAGATGGCGCTGGTGAACGCGCCTCTTCGGTGGCACCTCATCGGCCACCTCCAGCGGAACAAGGTCAAGCAGCTCGACGGCTTCCCTCTGGTGCATTCGATGGACAGCGCGCGGCTGGCCGACGCGCTCGCCGCGCATGGCGCGGCGCGGGGCCGGCCGATGGACGTGCTGCTGCAGGTGAACGTGTTGGGTGAGGGGACGAAGGGCGGCTACGCCCCGGGGGACGTGGAGCGGGAGGCCGAGCGGCTGTCGGGGATGCCCGGACTGGTGGTGCGCGGGGTGATGACGATGGCGCCGATCGATGCCGGCGAGGGGGCGCTGCGGTCCGTCTTCGCCGGAGCGCGGCGGTGCGGCGAGCAGCTTCGCGCCGCGGGCCACGCGTCGGCGACGGCGCTGTCCATGGGAATGTCGGGCGATTATGAGGTCGCTGTCGAGGAGGGTGCC
>JBBQJC010000064.1:0-19229 GCA_038325515.1 Gemmatimonadales bacterium
GGGTCCGCACCGGGAGGTCGCGTGTCCGCACCGGGAGGGCGCGTGTCCGCACCGGGAGGTCGCGTGTCCGCACCGGGAGGGCGCGTGTCCGCACCGGGAGGGCGCGTGTCCGCACCGGGAGGTCGCGTGTCCGCACCGGGAGGTCGCGTGTTTGCACCGGGAGGTCGCGTGTTTGCACCGGGAGGTCGCGTGTTTGCACCGGGAGGTCGCGTGCGCGGAGCGGACGGTGGGTTGCGCGCATCGGATGCTCGGGTGTCATGGTGCGCGCGGCCGCCCCCGCGAGCCGGACGGCGAGGTCCGCGTCCATGACGATCGTGCTCGCGCGAGGGAGGGCGGGCAACCCCGGGAGCCGATGCGCTCGTCGCTCGAGAGCGCGGAGGTTGGCAAATCGACCGCGCCCGGCCGGTGGGCCGGCCGGTGCGCCACCCGAACCGGACCAGGGCGCGGGCCCTCTGGAGGAGGGCTTCGCGCGTAGCAAGAGACCCGCGGCGCAGCCGCGGGGCTCGCAGCGTGTAAGCGCGTGGCCCGACGGAACGGGGGCCCGCGCCCTCTCCCGCGCGGAGAGGCCGATCGTCCGAACCAGGCGATCCTCCCCCACCCGAGCCTCAAGGCCGGCGAGAATGGATCCCGACACTCGCTGCTCGAGTGCGGGATGACAGTCCCTCCGAGTTGACTCCGGCCGACGGCGTGGCTAACTTCACCAGTCTCTACCAGTTAAGCCCCAAACCGGGCCCCGGCCCCGAGCGTCATATGCATCCCTTCATCGAAACCCAGAAAGAGTGGCTCCGCACCGACCTGCCCCCGTTCCGCGCCGGTGACACGGTGCGCGTGAACGTGCGCGTCAAGGAAGGCGAGAAGGAGCGGATCCAGGCGTTCGAGGGGGTGTGCATCGCCCGCCGCGGCAGCGGGGTCAGCGCGTCGTTCACCGTCCGCAAGATCTCCAACGGCATCGGCGTCGAGCGCATCTTCCCCCTGCACAGCCCCATGCTCGCCGAGATCAGCGTCGTGCGCCGCGGACGCGTCCGTCGCGCCAAGCTGTACTACCTGCGTCACCTCACGGGCAAGGCGACCCGCATCAAGGAGATGAAGGTCAAGTCGCCCCAGGCCGCCTCGGCCGCCGCGAAGTAGCGCACACTCCCGGCCGTGCCTCGCTGGAGCACGCTCGAGCGAGACCTGCGGATCACTCGTGGTCCGCTGCTCGCCGGTGTGGATGAAGTCGGACGGGGCCCCCTCGCGGGCCCCGTCGTCGCATGCGCCGTCGTCATGCCCCCCGAATCCCGCGCCATCCGGGGCATCGACGACTCCAAGAAGCTCGACGGCCCCGAGCGCGAGAAGCTCGCCCTCCGCATCCGCGAGCGTGCCCTCTCCATCGGACTCGGCGCCGCCTCGGTGCGCGAGATCGACCGCATCAACATCTACCACGCGGCGGTCCTCGCGATGCGCCGCGCCATCGGCCGGCTCGGCGTCACACCGCACCACGTCCTCGTGGACGGGAACCAGATCCGCACCCTCGGCGTGGAGCACACAGGCGTGGTGGGGGGCGACGCCTGCTGCCACTCCATCGCCTGTGCCTCGATCCTGGCGAAGGTCACGCGCGACCGCCTGATGCGCGCCCTCGCCCGCCGGCATCCAGGCTATCGATGGGAGACCAACGCCGGCTACGGAACGCCCGAGCATCATGCGGGGCTGGCGGAGCGCGGCATCACGCGGCATCATCGGCTCTCCTTCGCTCCCGTGCACCAGCTCTCCCTCGGTCTCACCGTCCGCTCCGCTCCCCCCCCGCTCGCATCGCAGGAGGAGGCTGAGCTGCTGGCCGAGGCGCTCGCCGACGTCATCGACCAGGAGTCCGCCCAGTGACTACCCCTCCTCCGAGCCGCGCCCCCTCCCCGGCTCCGACCTTTCGCGACGGACTGTTCGAGGGTCAGGTGGCCCTCGTCACCGGGGGAGGGAGCGGGATCGGTCGCGGGATCGCCGACCTGTACGCGCAGCTCGGTGCCCACGTCGTGCTGGCCAGCCGCAAGCTCGAGCGAGTGCAAGCGGCCGCCGGCGAGATCCGGGCCGCCGGCGGCCGCGCGAGCGCGGTGGCCGTCGACGTCCGCGACCCCGACCGAGTCCAGGCGATGGTCGCGCAGGTCAAGCACGAGCAGGGGCGGCTCGATCACCTCGTCAATAACGCCGCGGGCAACTTCTACGCGCCCTCCGAGTCGCTGTCCCCCAACGCATGGAAGAGCGTCATCGAGATCGACCTGTACGGCACCTTCTTCTGCGCGCAGGCGGTGCTCCCGCTGATGAAGGAGCAGGGATGCGGAAGCATCGTCAACATCTCGATGACGCTGCATTACCGCGGCTGGCCCCTGATGGCGCACGCGACGGCGGCCAAGGCGGGAATCGACGCCCTCACCCGGACCCTCGCGCTGGAGTGGGCCCCGTACGGCGTGCGGATGAACGCGGTCGCCCCCGGGCCGATCCCTACCGAGGGGGTGCGCAAGGCGTTCACCCCGCCCCCCTCGGCGGAAGGGGTCGTGCCCGATCTATTCGCCGTGGAGAAGGCGATGGAGAGCTACGCGCGCAAGGCGATCCCCCTCCAGCGCTGGGGATCGCCGGCGGACATCGCGAACATGGTCGCCTTCCTCGGCTCGCCGGCCGCGTCGTGGATCACCGGCGCGATCATGGTCGTGGATGGGGGCGAATGGCTCGCCAAGCCCCAGCCTCCTCAGCCGGCGCGCTAGCGGGCCAGGGTCATTCGCCCGCGCGGGACCAGAGCAGGATGGTGCCGCACTGCGCACCGACTCCCGCGTACTGCAGCGGAGTGGTCGCCGGCCCGGCGTAGTATTCCATCGTTTCGAGCGTGGCCGCGTCGATCTGGCGCAGGTCGGGGACGACGGAAAAGGGTTGCACGGGGGCGTAGATGCGCATCCCGTCCAGGTAGATCTGCGCGTAGCAGGCGCCTGGGCTCGTGCGGTCGGCCGGGTCGGCGGGCGCGGTGAGGTTCAACGAACCTGACCCCCGCGCGGAGGCCACGAGCGTTGCCCCGCTCCGGGAATAGTAGATCAGGTGAATGCCGCGGACGTGCTTCCGCAGCAGCTCGCTCACCGGCGTGCCCCGCGCCGAATCGAGTGCCCCGCGCAGGATCATCGTCCCCTGGCCAGCGGCGCGGCGCGCCTCCACTTCGGCGATGATCGAGGCGCGGTGGGCGGCGCGCACGTCGAGCCCCGGGAGGAGCTGGGCCGAGGTGACGGGCAGAAGCTCCAGGTCGACGTCGCTCTGCCTGCCCGTGACGAGCTGCACTGCGGCGTCGAGCGGGCCGAACCCCATCTTCCGGGCGGAGAGCTGGTAGCCACCCCCGCGGCCGACGGTGAGCGTGTACGCGCCGCGGGCGTCGGTGACCGTGGTGGCGCCGGTGCCCGCGAGGGCGACGACGACCCCCTGCAGGGGCGTGCCGGAGCCCTCCGCGGTGACGAGGCCGGCGAGGGTGGCTGCCTGGCCTGCCGGGATGCTGGCCTCCCGCCCCTGGGCGGAGATGACGGCGGGAAGGGCGAGGACAAGGCCGAGGACAAGGCCGAGGAGCGCGCGACGGGGAACCATCACGGGAAGGTACCGGTTGAGCTGGATGCCGCCAGCGCCGGGCGGGAAGGGTGCGGTCCCGTCAGGTTCCGAACTCAGTCGTCTCGCGTAAAGTGTTGAAATCACACTGGTTGGTTCCGGTCGAGACTGCCCGGGGTTACGTTCATCGGGTTAGTGACGCGCCTGACGCGTCGCGGGTCTAGCTCGGAGCGCCGGGTCCCGCCCGGCACTACCGATGGTCGAACACCGATGTCGAGATCTCGGAAAGACCCACCCGGAACGCACGATCCCACCGCGTGCGCACGACTGACAGTGTCTCATGCAGGTCCACCTAGTGACTCCGTGTTCGGAGGAAATCAATGAGCAGTAATCTCCGCCGTCTCCTCGTCGGTGCCTTGGCATTGGCGATCTCGACCCCGGCGCTGGCCCAGGCTCAGGTCGGCACCGTCTCCGGTCGAGTGATCGACCGCGCGACGCAGCGCGGTCTCGGCAGCGCGCAAGTTCGTATCGTCGGCTCCCCGCGTGGGGCCCAGACGGACGAGAACGGCGATTATCGCATCACCAACGTTCCGGTCGGCTCGGTGACGATCGCGGCGAACCGCATCGGCTACGGCCCGCAGTCGCGCCAGCTCACCGTCTCGTCGGCCGGCACGACGGCGGACTTCGCCTTGAATGTCGCGGCGACGACGCTCGATCAGGTGGTGATCACGGCCACCGGCCAGTCCGAGCGTCGCCGCGAGAATGGCGCGGCCACCGCGTCCATCGACAGCGGTTCCGTGAACATGGCGACCGTCAGCAACTTCTCCGACGTCCTCAGCTCGCGCGCCCCCGGCGTGACGGTGCAGACGGCGGCGGGTGAGACGGGCGCCGGCTCGCGCATCCGCATCCGCGGCTCCAACTCGATCTCGCTCTCCAACGATCCGCTCCTGATCGTGGACGGGATCCGGGTGGACAACAACGCGGGCTCCACCGGCATCGGCACGGGCGGCCAGCAGCCCTCGCGCTTCAACGACATCAACCCGGAAGACATCGAGAACATCGAGATCGTGAAGGGACCGGCGGCGGCGGCGCTGTACGGCACCGCGGCGGCCAACGGCGTCATCCAGGTGACCACGAAGAAGGGTCGCGCGGGCAAGACGCGCTGGAACACCTTCGGCGAGCTGGGCCAGCTGAGCGACGTCAACAATTACCCGCTCAACTACCGCGGCTTCGGCACGACGAGCACCGGCGCCCTGACGACGAGCTGCACGATCTACTCGCGCGCCGCGGGCAGCTGCGTCAAGGTCGACTCGGTGGTGACGAACAGCCCGCTCAAGGTCACGAACACGCTGCAGGACGGCACGCGCAAGATCGCCGGCCTCAGCGCCGCCGGTGGCTCGGACGTGGCGACGTACTTCCTCTCGGGTGAGTACTTCCACGAACAGAACGTCATCCCGGTGAACTACCAGCAGCGGATGAACATCCGCACGAACATCCGCAGCCAGCTGCTCAAGACGCTCGATGCCCAGGTAAGCGTGGGCTACGTGAACAGCGACCTGCGCCGCCCGCAGAACGACAACAACGCGCTCGGTGTCATCTCCGGCTCGCTCCTCGGCGGCGGCTTCGACTGCGGCCCCTACGGCCTGAACGCGCAGGGCAACAATGCGCGCTTCCCGACGCTGTGCGGCCCGGACACCACGAGCCGCAGCTACTTCAACGGGCAGACGCCGCAGGACGTCTTCAACATCAACACGCGGCAGGGGATCCAGCGCCTCACCGGTGGCCTGACCTCCAACTGGACCCCGCTCTCGTGGCTGGCGGTGAACGGCACCTTCGGCGCCGACATCGACCAGCGCAACGACACCGAGACGCTGCAGCCCAACCTGGTGAACATCTCCCAGAGCTCGCTGGACGGCTACCGCACGGTGCTGAAGGGGCAGGTCTACAACTACACCTCGGCGATCAACGGGACGGCGACGTACGACTACACGCCGGCCATCAAGTTCACGTCGACGCTCGGCGTCCAGTACACGGACATCTTCTTCTCGCGCTCCGACGCGCAGGGCTTCAAGCTGCTCGCCGGGACCAGCTCGCTCGCCGGCACGAACGCCCGCTTCACCGTGGGGGAGCAGACGAACGAGGTGCGCACCCTCGGCTACCTCGGCCGCGAGCAGATGGCGTGGCGCGACCGGTTGTTCCTCACGGCCGGTATCCGTACCGACCGCAACAGCGCCTTCGGCGTGAACAACCCGCGCATCTACTATCCGTCGCTCAGCGCGTCGTACGTGATCAGCGAAGAAGACTACTTCCCGAAGATCTCGGCGATCTCGTCGCTGCGCCTGCGCGCCGCGTACGGCTCTGCCGGCCAGAACCCGGGGTACCTCGCCGCCGAGCAGACGTTCAACCCGGTCGCCGTCGTGGTGAACGGTTCCGACGCCGCCGGCTTCACGGTCGGTGGTGTCGGCAACCCGGACCTCAAGCCGGAGAAGTCGACCGAGCGTGAGTTCGGCTTCGACGCCGACCTGTTCAGCGAGAAGCTGCACACGGAGTACACGTACTACAGCAAGACCACGAAGGACGCGCTGGTCAACGTGCCGATCGCGCCTTCCCTCGGCACGTCGCCGAACCGCTTCCAGAACCTCGGCGAGATGCTGAACCAGGGCCACGAGGCGCTCGTCCGCGCCAACGTGATCGACCGCGACGCGGTGAAGTTCGACTTCACCGTCACCGGCACCTGGAACTCGAACAAGCTCGTGGACCTGGGTGTGGACGCCCTCGGCAAGCCCATCACGCCGATCGTCCTCGGCAGCAACAGCACGCAGATCCATCGCAACGGCCTGCCGGCCGGCGCGTACTTCAACCGTCCGATCACCTACTCCGACCTGAACGGCGACGGCTTCATCGGCTGCCCGCAGGGCCGTGGGTCGGCGACCTGTGAAGTCACGGTGCCGGATTCCGCCAGCTACCTCGGCACGCCCTTCCCGACGAACGAGATCACCTTCTCGCCCGCGCTGTCCCTCGGACAGAACGTGCGGCTGACGGCGACCCTCGATCATCGCGGCGGGCAGAAGCTGTTCAACCTGACGCACTACTTCCGCGCAGTCTCCATCGGCAACGCGCAAGAGATCTTCGTTCCCTCGGCGGGCAACCTGGCCGACCAGGCGGCGGACATCGGCGCGCGGCTCGCGTCGCCGTTCACCACCTTCGCCGGCTTCATCGAGGACGCGTCCTTCACGAAGCTGCGTGAAGTGGCCGTCACGCTGAACCTGCCTAAGTCGGTCGCGGCGAAGGCCGGCGCCGGCTCGGTGAGCCTGACCCTGGCCGGCCGCAACCTCAAGACCTGGACGAACTACACCGGTCTGGATCCCGAGCTGAACTCCAACGCGCAGGCGAACTACAGCACGTCCGACTTCCTCACCGCGCCCCAGGTGCGGTTCTATACGGCGCGCCTTGCCTTCGCCTTCTAAGGGCGGCGCACTCACATGAAGAAGAACCCAATGACCCTGTCCCGACTCACTGGTCGGCGTGCCGCCACCGCCATCGCGCTCTCGAGCGCGGTGGTGCTGGGCGCCTGCAACCAGGACAAGCTCCTGACGGTCCCCACGCCCGACGTCGTGCGGCCGTCCGACCTCTCCAGCGCGGCGGCCCTGCCCAACGCGCTCGCCGCGGCAATCGGTGACTTCCAGCTCGGCTACGCCGGCAGCGGCGGCACCGAAGGTCTCGTCAACATGAGCGGACTGCTCACCGATGAGCTCTACGACGCGGAGACCTTCCCGACGCGCATCGAGGTCGACGCGCGGAAGACGAATCCGATCAACGGCACGATGCTGCCGATCTTCCAGAACCTCCAGCGCGCTCGCGCCACGGCGGAGCTGGTCAGCAGCCGCTACGCCACGCTCGACGCGACGAACGTCAACGGCCCGCTCGTGCAGGCGCTCGATGCCTACACGTACGTGCTGTTCGCCGAGGACTACTGCAACGGCGTCCCGACGAGCCGGGTGGTGGACGGCGCCTTCGTCTACGGCGATCCGCAGACGACGACGCAGCTCTTCACGATCGCCGCTGCCAAGTTCGACTCGGCCATCGCGCTCGCCACGAAGAACGGCGCCACCACGGCGCTGAACGTCGCCCGCATCGGCAAGGCCCGCGTCCAGGTAGACCAGGGCAACTACGCCGCCGCCGCGACGACGGTCGCCGCCGTCCCGACGAACTTCGTCTACAACATCCAGCACGACGAGAACACAAGCCGCCAGAACAACGGCGTCTACTCGTTCATGTACGCGTCGAAGCGTCTCAGCGTCTCGGGACCGGATCGTGAGGGTGCCAACGCCCTCAACTTCGACCTGGGCGGCGATACGCGCATCGGCGCCTTCCGCAACGGCGGCGGCTTCACGGCCTCCATCCCGTTCTATCAGGCCGCCAAGTACCAGGGCACGCCGGCCGGCACGCGCAACGCGCCGACCTCGCTCGCCCTCGGCACCGAAGCGCGCCTGATCGAGGCGGAAGCGGCACTCGCGGCTGGCGATCTCGTCACCTACCTGGCCAAGCTCAACGCGGCCCGCGCCGCGGCGACGACGTACATCCGCGGCAACGATCCGGCACCGGCCGCGCCGGCCCCGATCGCCGCCGCGCCCGCCACCAAGACGGCGCAGGTCGACCTGCTCTTCTCGGAGCGCGCCTTCGACCTGTACCTCACGTCGCACCGTCTCGGCGACCTCCGCCGCCTCATCCGGCAGTACGGCCGGGGCTCGGAGACCGTCTTCCCGACGGGCGCCTACCTGAACGGCGGTGGCACCTACGGCACCGACGTGAACCTCCCGATCCCCTTCGAGGAGTCGAACAACCCGAAGTTCACGGCCTGCATCGACCGCAACGCGTAAGCTGAGCGGTTCGCAGTCCGGCTACACCGAACACACGACGGCCCCGCGAGCTTCGCTCGCGGGGCCGTCGTGCGTCGGGGGCGGCCCGGCGGCCCGGCGGCCCGGCCGGGTGACGCCACCCCCCGTGCGTCGTTCAGATACAAGAGGGCAGCGCCCGCCAGCGGACGCTGCCCTCGATGACCGGAGCGGGGATCGAACCCGCGACCTGAAGATTAAAAGTCTCCTGCTCTACCAACTGAGCTATCCGGTCCAGCATGGAAAGATCGCGAGTCGGCAGCGCCCGGACAATGGACGCAACGCACGCCCTCCTGCGGTGTACGGAAAACAGGTGCTTCCGTGGCGCGGACCATGCTCGATACGCAGCGAGAATGGAGGAATGCGGTTGATGGCAATCCAGTGGACGAGATGGTCGCGCCGCGCGCTCGCGTGCGCCGCCGTGCTCGCGGCCTCGAGCCTGTTCTCGAACCCGCCGCGGGAGCGCTTCCTCACGCGCGACCAGCGCGATGCCCGGAGCGGCACGCCGCTGCGCCGTGCCGCATGCCGGGCGGGAGCGTCGTGCCGCGCGCCACGGTCGGCCGCCTACTCGAGCTCCGACACCGCCGGATCCTACGTCGAAGCGCTGCTGCAGTCGGATTCGCTACTCCGCCGCTGGCCGAACGCGATGGCCCAGCCGATCCGCGTCTGGATCGCCGACGGCTCCTCGGTGCCGCACTGGAAGGCGTCGGACCGGGCACTGGCCCGCGACGCCTTCCTCGCCTGGACGACGGCCGGCATCCCCGTGCGCTTCGCCTTCGTCCCCGACTCCCTCGATGCCGACGTCCGCGTCCACTGGTTCCACCGGCTGCCCGAGCACCGCGCCGGCCAGGTGACGCGGCAGACCGACTCGGCCGGCTGGCTCCGGGGCGCCGATCTCGACCTCGCCACCGTCGGCACGCAGGGGCGCCCGCAAGCCGCGGCGTCGCTGAAGGCCGTCGCCATTCACGAGGTAGGACACGTCCTCGGCCTCGAGCACAGCCCGAACGAGGGCGACATCATGGCCGCCTGGGTGCGCGGGCGCGAGCTCAGCGCCCGCGACCTCGCCACGGCGCGCTTTCTCTACCTCGTGCCGGCCGAGTCGCGCGCCGAGTAGCGCACCGGATCAGCGAGCCGGCAGCGACCAGACGGAGCGCGCCGCATCGTACTCGCGCGCCGGAAGCTGCACGATCATCGGTGCGCGCGCTGGATCCAGCCAGCGCATGAGCGCCTCGAGGGCCGCGGCGTCGAACGCCGTACAGCCGGCGGTCGTGCTGCGCGGACCCGACCAGATGTGCAGGAAGATGCACGACCCTCCCCCCCGCCGCGGCGGTGCCGAGTTGTAGCCGACGACCACCCCGAGACGGTACTGCGCGATCGAGCGCATCCGCTCGGCACTCTGCCAGTCCACCGCCGAGACCGCGGTGCGGTCCACCAGGGTGTTGTAGTGCGAGGAGACGTCGTCGTCCACGCACTCGGTTCCCGGCGTGAGTGACAGATAGGGCATCCTGACCCACGACGCCGCTGCGGCGGGCTCGAAGCCGAACGCCGTCTCCAGGGGAAAGGCGCCCGCGGGTGAGCGGCCGTCCCCCTCCCGCTTCACCTGCGCCCCCGCTGGCGGGAGGGGAGAGCCCGCGTCCCACGCGAGCCCCGTGCGTCCGACCACCACGGGAACCGGCTCACCCACCGGCTTCCACGGCGCGCCCGTATCGCCGCGCTCGAAACGACGCAGCGTGCCCGAGGTGGAATCCCAGGCCGGCGTCACCACCACCACGAGCTGTCGCGAAGCACCGAGCGGGCTGGCTGGCGCGACGCTCGGCACGGGAGCCACCGGGGTCGGTGCCGGCACGGTGGAGGGTGCGCGCGGCGAGGCGCAGGCGGCGCCCAACAGCGCGGCGACGGCGACGAGTGACCATGGGTGACGGTTCATCCGTAAAAGCTACCGCGGATGCCGCCAGCCGCGGCAGTGTGCAACTTCAGGCCGGGCCGGCGTCTCCCTGCACCGGGATCGGCCCAGCCCGGCCTCCCTCACCGCGAGGCAGCACCGTGCCCATTCGAGTCCTCCGCCAACTCGCCCTCGCCCTCGTCGTCGTCTGCGGTTTCGGCGCCTCGCCCGCGCCGGCCCAGTCGCCGCGAGCCGCGGCGCCGCCGGTCGTGCGCGAGTACAGCGGCCAGTACCTCTGGGGCTTCGAGCAGAGCCAGTTCTCGGCCTGCGGCGTGCCGAGCGACGACAGGCCGTGGTGGGTGACGCTCAGCGACCGCGCCCTCGCCCAGCGCGACAGCGCGCTGGCGGCGTTGAAGATGAAGCCGAGCTTCCCCGTCTTCGTCCGCTGGCGCGGGGTCGCGGGCGACCGGGGGAGGGTGGGCCACCTCGGCGGCCACACCCGCTACTTCACGGCGTACGAGCTGCTGGAGCTTCGGCCGTCGCGTCCCGACGACTGCAAGGGTGTCGCGCTCTGAGCGGCTGTCTCGTACCGTCCGAAGGCCATCCAGGTGCCAAGCAGCCACGTGCTGCCGATCAGCAGCCCGCCGATCAGGTCCGTCGGCCAGTGGACCGACAGGTAGATCCTCGAATAGCAGGTCGCGGCGACGACGAGCGGCGCGACGAGCAGGGGCCATCGCCATCCGCGCCGGCGCAGCAGGACGAGGGCGACCGTGTAGTACAGCGCCGTGGTGAGAATGGCGTGCCCGCTCGGGTACGACGCCCAGTTGTAGATCCCACGGAGGGGAAACAGCTCGGGCCGGGGCCGGTCGAGCAGGTACTTCATCGTCGGGTTGAGCGACAGCGAGCCCACGCACACCACGAGCAGGTGGACGGCAAGCAGGGGCTCGCCCTTCCGCTTCCACAGCCAGAGCCCGACGGCGAGCATCAGGGGGAGGATCGTGAGGTTCGTGCCGAGGAAGGGCATCGCCAGCATTGCGCGGTCCAGCAGCCAGGGCAGGGGATGCGCGTGTGCCCATACGAGCATCGCACGCTCCCACGCGGTGCCCGATCGCCAGCTGGGCGTCTGCTCGAGGGCGAAGCCGAATCCCGCCCCCACCGCCCACGCCGCGAGATAGGCGAGGGCGAGATGGATCAGGAGCCGCTTGCGCCGGGACTCAATCCGCAGCGGGTGACGCTCCGCTGCCGCCGATGAGACGCTTCACTTCGGCGGCGACCGCGCGTGGCTCCACAGGCTTGGCCAGATACGAGGTGAAGCCCATCGCCGTCGCCCGCTCGCGGTCGTCGGCGAGCGCATGGGCGGTGAGCGCCACGATGGGGATGGCCTGCGTGGCCGGATCGGCGCGCAGGATTCGCGTCGCCTCCCAGCCGTCCATCTCCGGGATGGAGATGTCCATCAGGATCAGGTCGGGCAGGACGCTCCGCGCGAGCGAGATGGCCTGCTTGCCGTCCAGCGCCTCGACCACCTCGTAGCCGAGATGGCGGAGCACGGTGCTGTAGATGATCCGGTTGTCCTCGTTGTCCTCCACGAGGAGCAGGGTCTGGCCGAGCGGTGCCGATGGTTCCACGGAGGGGTGCTGAAGAAGGACGGCCTGCAGCTACGACTCTGAAAAAGCTAGCGGGTGAGGCCCAGCGCGCCAGACTAGCGAAGATCGAGCCCAGCCTTCTCGATCTGCTGGATCTTTCCGAGCCGGCGCCGGTGCCGCTCGGCTCCGGAGAAGCGAGCGCCGAGAAAGTGCCGCAGCAGCTCCGCGGCGAGCTCCTCCCCCACGACGCGCGCGCCAAGGCAGAGGACGTTCATGTCGTCGTCCTCCACCCCCTGGTGTGCCGAGAAGGAGTCGCCGCAGGTGGCGGCGCGAATCCCCGCCACCTTGTTCGCCGCCACCGACGCCCCCACCCCGCTCCCGCATACCAACACTCCACGTTCGGCTTCCCCCGTCACGATCGCCCGCGCGACGGCGAGCGCCGCGTCGGGATAGTCGTCGCCGGGTACCATGACGGGGGAGCCGGCGTCCACGATCTCGTGGCCAGCCGCCAGGAGCTCGGCGAGAATCCGCTCGCGGAGGGGCCATCCGGCGTGGTCGGCGGCGAAGGCGACTCTCACGGGCTCACCCCCGAGGTGGAGCCGGTATCGAAGGCCCATACCGCTCGCGAGAGGTCGGCGATGAGCGCGCGAGCGACGAGGGCGTCGGGGATCTTCCGAGTGAGCACGACCAGGACGTACGGCGCGCGGCCCGGCGGGTAGACGATGGCGGCGTCATGCAGCGTCGCGGTGATGGAGCCGGTCTTGTGCGCCACGGGGACGCCCGGGGGCAACCCCGCCGGGATCTCGTCGTTGAACTCCTGCCGCAGCAGGATCTCCTTCATCGTGGCCGCCGCCGCGGCGCCGAGCGCCTCGCGCCGCTCGATGCGCTCGAGCAGCACGGCGAGGTCGGCGGAGGTGGTGGTGTTGTTCAGCCCCGCGTCGAACGCCTTCTGATCCTCGACTCCCCGCCGCACCTTGATGCGCGAGGCGCCCAGCGCATGGGCGCGCGCGTTGGCCTGCTCGGCGCCGACCAGCGCGATCAGCGCGTTGGTGGCGAGGTTGCTCGAGCGCACGATCATGTGCTCCATCAGGTCGCGGACGGGGACGCGGGTGCCGATCCGGGCGTACATCGACGAGTCGCTGTCGTCGCCCGGGTCCAGCGCATACGGCGAGCCGTCCACGATGGAGTGGAAGCGGTTCACGAGAAGGATCCCCTGGTCGAGCGAGAGCCGGCCGGTCTCGGTGGCGCTCAGCACCTCGAGCATGACGGGGATCTTCATGGTGCTGGCCGCGTGGAAGTCGACGGCGGCGCCGAGGTCGAGCGACGTCCGGCTGCCCAGATCGCGGTAGCTCACCGCCACTTCGGCACCGGGCACGCGGTCGATGCGTTTCTGCAGCCGCCGTCGCAGCGCGGCGGTATCCGGACGTTGTGCCCCAGCGGTGTGGACGAGCGCGCTGGCGCCGATAATTGTGATCAGCATCACTGAGCGGAGGACTGACATAGCGCCGAATATAGGGCCATGCTCGAACCCCGGAAGCACTTCGGCGTTGCGTTTTGTGATCTGGCTCGTAAGAGGGCACATGGGGGCGATGTCGCTCCTTCCTTTCTCGGATAACAGTCTTCCCCCACCGAGATGATAGCGATGACATCCGACCGTGTTGCCGTCAGCGCTCCGGACGCCGGCAATGCCGTCGCCCGCCGCGAGCGGCTCCGTTTCACCAGCTTCGAGTTCCACCGGTCTCCCTCGGGCCGCGTCGTCTGCGAGGTCTCGCTCGAGATTGCGCCTGGCGAGTCGTACCTCGGGCGCGCCGAGGGACAGGCGAGCCCTTCGGGCGATGCCCGGCTCGGCGCCGAGGCGGTGATCCGAGCCCTGGAGATGTTCACGAATGGCGAGCGCACCTTCGAGCTCGTCGGCGTGAAGGTCGTGCGCGCTTTCGACGCCAACGTCGTGATCACCTCGCTCGTGCAGCATGGCGACGAGGGTCCCGATCGCCTGCTGGGCTGCTATCTTGCCGACGGCGACACGATCCGCGGCGCCGCGCTCGCGGTCCTCAACGCCACGAACCGCGTCCTCGGCAACTACATCAACGGCCGCTAGCCCCGACCGGCACGCCGGTCGTCCCGCCTCTTCCCTTGTAACCCGCCTCCGTCGTTCCCCGAGGCGGGCGAAGTCCACCGGAGAATGTCGTGCGGTACCTGTCCCCGCTCCTCGCCGCGGTCGTGCTGGCCGGCTGCGCCACGCGTCCCGTGACCGTGCCCGCTCCGGCGCCGGAGCGCGCGCCGGCGATGCGGTCCAGCGGACCGTCGGCCGCCGAGTCCGACTACTCGGCGTCCACGGTCATCCCCGCCGGCAGCGCCGGGGCGCCCGCGCGCCTCGCCGCCGCATCGCCCGACTCGCCCCGGTGGGATCTCGACGTGCGCTCGTTCGAGACGAACGAGCGCGTGGCGCACTATGTGGACTATTTCACGGGGCGCGCCAAGGCCCGCATCGCCGAGCGGCTCCAGCGCGGGACGCGCTTCGAGCCGATGATCCGCGCCAAGCTGCGCGAGGGCGGGCTTCCGGAGGACATGTACTACCTCGGGCTGGTGGAAAGCGGATTCGACAACCACGCCTACTCGCGCGCGGCGGCCGTGGGGATGTGGCAGTTCATGACCGGCACCGGCCGCGACGCCGGGCTCCGCATCGACCCGTGGGTGGACGAGCGGCGCGACCCCGTTCGCTCGACGTCGGCCTTCGTTCGCTTCATCAAGGAGCTGCGCGGCCAGTTCGGTTCGCTGTACCTGGCGGCCGCCGCCTACAACGGTGGCCCGAACCGGGTGGCGCGCGGACTGGCGATGTACGCCGCCGAGGTGCCGAACCCCCGCAGCGACAGCGCCTTCTTCGTGCTCGCCGACAGGGACTACCTGCGCAACGAGACGCGCGAGTACGTCCCCCAGCTCATCGCCGCGGCGCTGATCGCGAAGCAGCCGGTCCGGTACGGGATGGAGCTCGCCGACCTTCCGGCCTTCTCCTACGACTCGGTGCAGGTGCCCGGAAGCACTCCCGTCGCGGCGATCGCCCGCGCTGCGGGCGCCACCCCGGCCGCGATTCTCGATCTCAACCCCCAGCTACTGCGCGGGATGACCCCGCCGCGCGAGGCCTACCTGGTGCGCGTGCCGATGGGCGCGGGCGAGGGGTTCCGCGCCGCCCTCGACGCCCTCCCCGAGCTGGCGCGCAAGGCAACGCGGGTCGTGGAATCGAAGAAGGGAGATACGGTGGGCGGGCTCGCCGAGGCATACGGAGTGCCGGCGCCCCTGATCGAGAGCTTCAATCCCGGGCTGCGCCGCGCGAAGAAGTCCGGCCGGCTCGTGCCCGGCCAGCAGATCCTCTTGCCGACGTCCGCGGTCGCCTCGGCCGCGTTGAACGTCCCCGATCCGGCGATCGAGCGGTACCCCGGGGCGACGGCGACGGCGAAGAAGGTAGAGGCGGCGGAGCGTGTCGCGCCCAGGAAGGTTGCCAGGCCAAGAAAGGCCTCCCCGAAAAAGCGATCGGGCGCCAGCTCGAAAGCGGGCGCCCGACCGAAGACCAGCAAGAGCAAGGCTACTCGACCACGCCGCGGCCGTGGTAGCCGCGCGTGACGATGCGGTCGTATCCGTTGGAGGGGTTGTCCCCCTCGGCGCGGGCCTTGGCGACCGCGGCCGGGCCGCGGTTGTAGACGACGAGCGCCAGCTTGACGTTCCCGTTGTACTCCTTCACGAGGCCCCGCAGGTAGCGGAAGCCGACGCGAAGGTTCGTGGTGGGCTCGTAGAGCCGCTCGCGCGTGATGTTCTTCTCATAGAAGCGAGCGGTGCTCGGCATGAGCTGGGTGAGCCCGACCGCTCCCACCGGACTCGTCGCGTGCGTCTTGAAGTCGCTCTCCAGCTTCACCAGACGGAACGCGAGATCGGGATCGATTCCCTCCGCCTGCGCCGCGTCGACGATCTTGCTGGCCAGGTCGGCACCGATCGCGTACTGGCTCGAGAAGCCGATGACCCTGGTGGCCCGCTCCAGTGCGGTGCGCGTGAGCTCCAGCTCCCCGCGGGTGGAATCGAGCGCCGATGACAGGCTGGCATTCGAGTGGAGATTGATGCTGAAGCTGCCGCGACTCGGTACAGGGGCGGCTTCCGCATCCGTCGCCGCCGGCTTCCGATTGCCCAACAAGAAGGCAGTCGCACCGAAGAAACTGAGGGCGAGAACCGTCTGCCTGACCTGGGTTCGTCGCCGGCTCTTGTCTCCACGATGCACGTACGTGCCTCGTAAGTTTTTCATAAATTGAACCCTGGTAAGGGTTTACGTACAGATGTCCAGCTCGCTGCTCCCTTAGGTTACCTGGCAGAGCTCGTACCATCAAGTCTTGCGAAGCTGCCACTCGCTCCACCTGATTTCTCGGCCAGGGCCACCTGGCCGATGACCATTTCGCGATCCATGGCCTTCGCCATGTCGTAGATCGTGAGCAGCGCGACGGTCGCCGCGGTGAGCGCTTCCATCTCCACGCCGGTCTTCCCCACCGTGCGCGCGATTGCCTCGACACGGATGCCGGGGAGCGATTCGTCGGGGGTGAGCGCCACGGCGAGGTCGGTGAGCGCGATGGGATGGCAGAGCGGGATGAGCTCCGACGTCTTCTTGCCCCCCATGATCCCGGCAAGGCGGGCCACGCCGAGGACGTCGCCCTTGGCGAGCGCGTTGGCCTGAATTGCCGCGAGCGTCTCCCGGCGCATCGTGATCGATCCTATCACGCGGGCCATCCGGACGGTGTCGGGCTTGGCGCCCACGTCCACCATGCGGGCGGTCCCGTCGGTCGCCACGTGGGTGAGCCTGTCGCTGCTGCTCATGTGAGGAGGGCGTCCAGTCGCCGGAGCAGCTCGGTCGCCACGAGCTGCGGGTTGACGTTGCCGGCCGCGCGCTCCTTTGCCTCTTCCACGACGTCCATCGCCCTGGCGGCGGCCAGGGCGCCTCGGCCGTTGCCACGCTCGGCTGAAGCGCGAACCCGGTCGTGCAGGAGGGTGGTGAGCGCGTCGAGCGAGGTGGTGAAGGCGCCACGGGCGCGGGTCGAGCCCTGGGCGAAGGCGACCCGCATGCGCTCGCGCCGGTCGAGCGAGGTGGCGGCGTCGAGGAGGCGCCGGGCGCCGGCCAGCGCGTCAGTCCAGGCGGCACCACCGAGGAGGGAGCCAGGCGCGCCACCGGCGGCGCGGAGCTGCTCGTCGAGCTGGGCCGGCGCGCCGGCGGACGCCAGCGCCTGCTGCATCGCCGGCTCGGCGAGCACGGAGCGGGCATCGGCGGGGAGAAGGCGGGGGACGCGGATGGAGACGACGCGGGACCGGATCGTTGGCAGGAGGGCGCCCGGCTCGCTGGTGGTGAGGATGAGCGTCGTGTTGGCGGGGGGCTCTTCGAGCAGCTTGAGGAAGGCGTTGGCGGCCTGGTCGGCCCCTTCCTGCGGCACCATCCGCTCGGCATCCCCCACCACATACGCCTTGCGGGCGCCGAGGGCGGGGGCGAGCGCCGCGGACTGGACGAGGGTGCGGACGGTCGCGACGTACAGCGCGTCGGTGGGGGCGGGGGGCGGATACGCCCCCGTCCTTGCCCGGTCGCCGATGGCCTCGCGGTAGTCGTCCTTCACGTCTTCCGGGGAGGCATCGGAGTCCTTGAGGCGCGGGCGCGGGAAGTACCAGTGGATGTCCGGATGGCCGCCGGTGATTGCGTAGCGGCAGCTCTGGCAGGCGCCGCACGGGCGCGGCTCCGGCCCGGTGCAGAGGAGCCGCTGCGCGAGCCAGAGGGCGAGCCGCTGCTTTCCGACGCCGCGCGGGCCGTGGAGGAGCAGGGAGCCGGGCAGGGCATCCCGGGCGATGGCGTCGCCGAGTCGCTGGCGCAGGGCCGAGTGGCCGTGGAGGGGGAGAAGAGTCACGGGTTGAAGGTACGAAGGGGCGCCGGGGGGGGACAGGGTTTCGTTCTGGACTTGGCTCGTGGCGACAGCGTGAGAGCGAATGCATCGAAGGCGACGAATGATGCCGAATCGCGCCTACGCCGGGCCGAACTCCTCGGGGGATGGCGAGACCCGTGCACAAGCGTGCCGAGTCGGACGGGCGCCCAGCATCATTCCCGCTCGGATCCAGTTCGAGCGTTGATTCGGCAGTACTCATCCGATTCGTTCATTCGTTCTCCTGCTGTTCAGCTCGGACGGCGTCCCATGCAAGCTCGCCCCGGCATGGAACATGACTCTCCTCTCTCCTCTGAACATCATCACGCGAGGGCCCCATGGAATTCGGACTCAAGGGACGCAGGGTCGCCATCCTGGCGACGGATGGAGTGGAGCAGGTGGAGCTCGAGGAACCGAGGCGGGCGCTGGATGCGGCGGGGGCGGTGACGCACCTGATCGCGCCGGAGGAGGGCTCCATCCAGGCGATGAACCACGACGAGAAGGGGGCTCGCCTTCCGGTGGACCGCACCCTCGACCAGGTGAAGGCGAGCGACTACGACGCGCTGCTGCTGCCGGGCGGGGTCGCGAATCCGGACAAGCTGCGGACCGACGAGCGCGCCGTGCAGTTCGCGCGCGAGTTCATGCTCTCCGAGCGGCCGGTGGCGGCGATCTGTCATGGCGCGTGGCTGCTGGTGGAGGCCGGCGCCGTGGCGGGGCGGACGCTCACGTCGTGGCCGTCGCTGAGGACCGACATCCAGAACGCCGGTGGCGCCTGGGTGGACAGCGAGGTGCAGATCGACGACCGGCTCGTGACGAGCCGCAAGCCGGAGGACCTGCCGAAGTTCTGCGCGGCGATCCTCAAGGAGTTCGCGAACGGGATCGACGAGGTGCGCGCGGACTCGTTGAGCGAGCAGAGCTTCCCGGCGAGCGACCCGCCGCCCGGCCCGTCGGCGATCGGGGGGGAGGGGGCTGCGCACAGCGCCTGACCCGGCGGGGTGTTGCCGTGGGACGAATAGTCCCGCGGCAATCTTGCTTTGCAGTGCAAAGCACTTGACAGACAGCGCTGGGCCGGCCATTCTCCGATCATGACGCGAATGCTCCCCTTTCGCCAGCCGGATCCGCCCGAGATGCAGGCCCGGGCGATGGACAACCTGCGCTACATCCGCGAGACGATGGAGGCGGCGGCGACCTTCACCGCGGTGCCCGGATGGGGCACGGTGCTCGTGGGGGTCACGGCCCTCGGAGCCGCCCTGCTCGCCTCGCTCTCCGGCAGCCCGGCGCGGTGGCTCTTCATCTGGATGTGCGAGGCGGTGCTCTCGGTCGGCATCTCCGTGTACACCATGGGGATCAAGGCGCGCGCCGCCGGGCTGCCGCTCTGGTCCGAGCCGGCGCG
>JBBQJC010000065.1:0-19138 GCA_038325515.1 Gemmatimonadales bacterium
GAAGGGATGGAGATGGTGATGCCGGGGGACAACGTGCAGATGACGATCGAGCTGATCACGCCGATCGCGATGGACGAGGGGCTCCGGTTCGCCATCCGCGAGGGCGGTCGCACGGTGGGTGCGGGCGTGGTCGCGAAGATCCTGGCCTGACGAACCGGTGAGAGGTGGGAAGTGAGAGGTGAGCGGTGGCTACCAAACGCAGTTACTTCTCACTTCAAACCTCAAACCGCTCACGACTTGCAAGTTCACCAGCGCGTGTGGGTGTCGGGACTCCCGAGCAGCGGCCCAGGTCGCCGGCTCACCCGACGGTTCCAGCCCCACGCGGACTGACTTTCCTTAATGGAGTACCGAGATGGCTCGAGAGAAGATCATCCTCGCCTGCAGCGAGTGCAAGAACCGCAACTACTTCACCATGAAGAACAAGCGCCTGCACCCCGAGCGCGTCGAGTGGAAGAAGTACTGCCCCCGCTGCAACAAGCATCAGCTCCATAAGGAAACCAAGTAATGGCCCTCGACAGCACGCTGCCTCCGGCGCCGGAGAACAGGGCGGTGGCCGCGGTCCGCGGCATCCCGTCGTTCTACCAGGCGGTCGTCGCGGAGATGCGCAAGGTGACGTGGCCGGAGCGCCCCGACGTGTGGCGTGCCACCATCGCCATCATCATCTTCGTGCTGCTGCTCGGCCTCTTCATCTACGTGCTGGACACCGCGCTCGGCTACCTCCTCGGCAACCTGGTTCCCTCGCTCTTCGCGGGGCGCTGACGCATGGAGCACCGCTTCTACGCGATCCAGACGACCGCCGGGCACGAGAACAAGGTTCGGTCGCTGATCCAGCGCAAGATCGAGGCGGATCCGCGCGCCGCGGAGGAGCGCCACATCCGGCAGGCGCTCGTCCCGACGCAGGAAGTCGTGGAGATCAAGAACGGCAAGAAGGTCAACGTCGAGCGGAAGATCTTCCCGGGCTACGTGCTCGTCGAGATGGTCATGACGCAGGAGACGCTGCACCAGATCAACGGCATCCAGGGCGTGATCAAGTTCGTCGGTCACGAGCGGCTCCCGCAGCCCCTCCGGCCCGAGGAGGTCAATCGCCTCCTCGGCATCGCCGACGAGGTGGAGGAGGCCGGCCCGAAGGAGGAGATCCCCTTCCTCGTCGGCCAGGCGGTGGCGATCACCGAGGGACCGTTCACCGACTTCAACGGCACGGTCGAAGAGGTGATGGCGGACAAGGGCAAGGTGCGGGTGTCGGTGTCGCTGTTCGGGCGGCCGACCTCCGTCGAGCTGGATTACCTGCAGTTGAAGGGCTACTGAGGAACGGGGCGGCTCTGCCGCCCCCCATCGCACACCACGGCGATGTCAAAACAGCAGTGGTAGTTCGACCCGCGACAGCGGGCAAACGTAGAGGAGACTTATGGCAAAGAAAGTATCGGGTTTCGTGAAGCTCCAGATTCCGGCGGGGAAGGCCAATCCGGCTCCTCCGGTCGGTACGGCGCTCGGCCCGCAGGGCATCAACATCATGGCCTTCTGCAAAGAGTTCAACGCTCGGACGCAGGGCCAGGATACGATCCTGCCCGTCGAGATCACGATCTTCTCCGACAAGTCGTTCACCTTCATCCTCAAGACGCCCCCCGCGGCGATCCTGGTGAAGAAGGCGATCGGCCTCGAGAAGGGATCGGGTCAGCCGAACCGCAACAAGGTCGGCAAGATCACCAGGGCGCAGGTCAAGCAGATCGCCGAGCTCAAGATGCCCGACCTCAACTGCGACTCCATCGAGTCCGCCATGGCGATGGTCGCCGGCGCGGCACGCTCGATGGGCGTGGAGGTCGTGGACTGATGGCGACCAAGCATGGGAAGAAGTACGAGGCCGCGGCCAAGAGCCGCGTCTTCGGACAGGCCCACCAGGCCAAGCAGGCCCTCGAGATCGTGAAGGCGGGCGCCTACGCGAAGTTCGACGAGACGGTGTAAGCGGTCGTGCGCCTCGGCGTGACGCGGTCGTGCTGCCGGAAGGCACGGGCTCGACGGTGCGCGTGCTCGTCATCGCCGTCGGCGACAAGGCGCGTGAGGCCGAGGCGGCCGGCGCGGACTTCGTCGGCGTCGAGTTCCTGCAGAAGATCAAGGACGGCTGGCTCGATTTCGACGTCCTCATCGCCACGCCGGACCAGATGGGCCAGCTCGGCCAGCTCGGCCGCGTCCTCGGTCCGCGCGGCCTGATGCCGAACCCCAAGGCGGGCACGGTGACCTTCAACGTCGGCCAGGCGGTGAAGGAGACCAAGGCCGGCAAGATCGAGTTCCGCGTCGACAAGGGCGGCAACGTCCACGTCCCGCTGGGCAAGGTCTCGTTCACCGTGGATGCGCTGGAGAACAACTTCACCGCGTTCATGGAACAGATCATCCGCTCGAAGCCGAGTGCGGCCAAGGGCGTCTACGTGCGCAACGTCTCGCTCTCCTGCACGATGGGACCGGGCGTCGCCGTCGATACCACCGCTTACCGGCTCCGCGCATGAAGAGAAACGACAAGGAGCAGCTCGTCCGCGAGCTGAAAGAGCAGATCGGGAGCGCCAAGGCGCTGTACTATACGGACTTCACGGGACTGAACGTGAAGCGGATGACGGACCTGCGCCGCAAGCTCCGCAAGGCGGGCGTGCAGTACGTCGTCATCAAGAACACCCTCGCGCTGCGCGCCGTGAACGAGTCTGGTCTCGTTGGCGAGCGGCTGAAGGGTCCGACGGGGCTGGTCATGGCGAGCGATCCGGTTGAAGCCGCCAAGATCCTCACGGAGTTCGCGAAGGCGAACGACCAGCGGCCGGTGGTGAAGGGCGGGATGTTCGATGGCACCGCCATCGACGCTGCCCAGGTCAAGCGGCTCGCGGCGATGCCCTCGCGCGAGCAGATGCTGTCCGAGCTCGCAGCGGGCCTCCAGTCGCCGCTGCAGGCGATGCTCGGCGTGATGAACTCCCTGCTCACGAACTTTGCTGGTGCACTCGAAGCTCTGAAGACCCAGCGCGAAGGCGCATAATTCCCAGGCGTACGCCTGACTAACACGCCCCAGGATACCCTGGGAACACATTAGGAGAGAACGATAATGGCTAACAAGGACGAGATCCTCGACGCGATCGGCAACATGTCTGTGTTCGATCTGGCCGACCTGATCGAGGCGTTCAAGAGCAAGTTCAACGTCACGATCGCGGCCGCCCCGGCCGCGGCCGCGGCGGGCGCCGCGGCTCCGGCCGCCGTCGTCGAAGAGCAGACCGAGTTCACGGTCAACCTCAAGGATGCCGGCGCCAAGAAGATCCAGGTCATCAAGGTCGTTCGCGAGATCACCGGCCTGGGCCTGAAGGAAGCGAAGGACCTGGTCGACGGCGCGCCGCAGGCCGTCAAGGCCGGCGTGTCGAAGGACGAGGCCAACACGATCAAGACGAAGCTCGAGGAGCAGGGCGCCGTCGTCGAAGTGAAGTAAGGGGGCCCGCCGTTCCGGGTCGCGCCGGAGTCATCCGACGCCCGGCGCCACCCCGAACGCTCGTGCTTTCCTGACCTTCACTTGGGCGAATGCGTGCATCACTCTCGTTGCACGGCAATACAACTGAAGCAGCACTACGGCACGCCCCGGTCCCCGCGCGATTGCGCGGGCGGTCGGGGCCACCGCCGTTTTTCCTGCCCCCGCGGGTGAGATATGCCTGATTTGATGAATGAGATTTCGTTCGGTAAGCTCGACGCCAAGGGGATGGCCATGCCCCATCTCCTCGACATCCAGACGCGCGCCTTCGAGGCGCTGCTCCAGCTGGACGCCGCCTCGCACGACCGCGAGGACATCGGCCTCGAGCGGGTCTTCAAGGACCTCTTCCCCATCACGGACGTCCACGAGAACTTCTCGCTGGAATTCGTCCGCTATACCCTCGGCGAGCCGAAGTACACCGTCGAGGAGTGCATCGAGCGCGACATGACCTACTCGGCGCCGCTCAAGGCGACGCTGCAGCTCGTCATCAATGAAGAGGTCAACGGCGTCAAGCGCCCGCGGAACATCATCGAGAAGGAAGTCTATCTCGGCGAGCTCCCCCTCCTCACCCCGCTCGGCACCTTCGTCATCAACGGGGCGGAGCGCGTCATCGTCAGCCAGCTGCACCGCTCCCCCGGGGTCGTGTTCGAGGAGAGCACGCACCCGAACGGCCAGCGCCTGATCTCGTCGCGCATCATCCCCTTCCGCGGGTCGTGGGTCGAGTTCACCGTCGACATCCACGACATCGTGTATGTCCACATCGACAAGAAGAAGAAGTTCCCCGCCACGGCGCTCCTCCGCGCCTTCGGCTACGGGTCGAACTCCGACATTCTCCGTCTCTTCTTCGCCGTCCGCGACCTCGACCTCACCCGGGAGCGCGAGAGCCGCTCCGAGATGCGCGAGTGGCAGGGTGCCATCGTCGCCGAGGACATCGAGCTGCCCGGCGAGGCCACCCCGGAAGACGCCCCGAAGCTTCGCACCAAGAAGCTCAAGGCGGAGCGCGAGCGCGCCGAGAACGCCCTCCTCGTCAAGGAAGGCGACGAGCTGACGGAAGAGGTGTACAACCGCCTTCGCCGCCAGGGCGTCAAGCGCGTCAAGGTGTTCGCCTCCTACATGACGGTCGACCTCCGCGACGAGCAGGATGCCGTCGAGCGCGGTGAGCGCGAGACGCGCCGCCAGCTCGCCCTCGACGTCGTCACCGCCGACGGCGAGGCCATCGCCGAGGCGGGCCAGTCGCTCAGCGACGCCCTCATGAAGAAGATCCGCAAGGCCGAGATCAACAAGGTCAAGGTCTTCGTCGCGAGCGGTCGCGCCGAGAGCGTGATGATCAAGAACACGCTCGCCAAGGACCCGACGGCCCGCTACTACAAGAAGGAGAACGGCGAGCAGCGCGAGTACGCCGTGGATTCCAAGACGGGCGAGGAGCTGGCCCTCAAGCAGATCTACGGCCTCCTCCGTCCCGGCGACGCGCCCGACACGCTCACGGCGAAGCAGGCGCTCGAGCGCCTGTTCTTCTCGCCCAAGCGCTACGACCTCGGCCGCGTCGGCCGCTACAAGATCAACCAGCGGCTCGGCCTCACCACGCCGGCGGACCTTACCGTCCTCACGCGCGAGGACTTCGTCGAGATCGTCCGCTATCTGGTGGAGCTCAGCGAGAACCGCGGCCACGTCGACGACATCGACCACCTCGGCAACCGCCGCATCCGCTCGGTGGGCGAGCTCATCGCCAACCAGTTCTCGGTCGGCCTCTCCCGCATGGCGCGCCTCGTGAAGGAGCGCATGTCGATCAACACCGATCCGGAGAAGATCTCGCTCGACGACCTGGTGAATGCGCGTACCGTCAGCGCGGTCATCCAGGCCTTCTTCGGCTCGTCGCAGCTCTCGCAGTTCATGGATCAGACCAACCCGCTCGCCGAGCTGACGCACAAGCGTCGCCTCTCGGCGCTCGGACCGGGCGGTCTGACGCGCGAGCGCGCCGGCTTCGAAGTGCGAGACGTGCACTACTCGCAGTACGGCCGCATGTGCCCGATCGAGACGCCGGAAGGCCCGAACATCGGCCTGATCACCTCGCTCGCGACCTACGCGCGCGTGAACGATCTCGGCTTCGTCGAGACGCCGTACCGCGTCGTGAAGAACGGCAAGGTCACGAGCGAGATCGCGTGGCTCGATGCGAACAAGGAGGAGGACGCGATCATCGCGCAGGCGAGCGCGCCGTTGAACGCCGACGGCAGCTTCGCCGAGGAGCTCGTGCTCGCCCGCCAGCAGGGTGACGTGCCGCTCACGCCGCCCGACCGCATCGACTACATGGACGTCGCGCCGGAGCAGCTCGTCTCCATCGCCGCCGCGCTCATCCCGTTCCTCGAGCACGACGACGCCAACCGCGCCCTCATGGGCTCGAACATGCAGCGCCAGGCCGTGCCGCTCCTCAACCCGAAGACGCCGTTCGTCGGCACCGGGCTCGAGGAGACGGTGGCGGTGGACTCGGGCGCGGTCGTGATCGCGCGCCGCGATGGTGTCGTCAGCCGCGTGACGGCCGACGAGATCATCGTCGACGCCGGCCCGAACGAGCTCAAGGCCAGCAAGGAGGAGGGCCGCGTGCTCGTCCGCCTGACGCAGCACGACCGCTACAAGCTGCGGAAGTACTGGCGCACCAACCAGGACACCGCCATCAACCAGCGCCCGCTGGTGACGATGGGGCAGGCCGTGAAGAAGGGGCAGGTGCTCGCCGACGGTGCCGCGACGGAGAAGGGGCAGCTCGCCCTCGGCTCCAACGTGGTCGTCGCGTTCATGCCCTGGTTCGGCTACAACTTCGAGGACGCCATCGTGCTGAGCGAGCGTCTGGTCAAGGACGACGTGTATTCGTCGATCCACATCCAGGAGCTCGAGCTGCACGTCCGCGACACGAAGCGCGGCCAGGAAGAGATCACGCGCGAGATCCCGAACGTCTCGGAGGACGCGCTCCTCGACCTCGACGAGCGCGGCATCGTCCGCATCGGCGCGCACGTGAAGCCGGGCGACATCCTCGTCGGCAAGATCACGCCGAAGGGCGAGACGGAGCTGTCTCCCGAAGAGAAGCTCCTCACCGCCATCTTCGGTGAGAAGGCGAAGGACGTGAAGGACAGCTCGCTCAAGGTGCCGCCGGGAATGGAGGGCGTCGTCATCGACGTCAAGATCTTCTCGCGCATCGAGGATCAGGTAGTCGAGAAGGACCGCGGCGAGCGCATTGGCGAGGTGCGCCGTCTGGAGGGCGAGGAGAAGATCCGCGTCAACGAGGTCCGTGATGGCGAGCTGGCCGAGCTGCTGGAAGGCCAGACCGTCGCGCTGGCCCTCAAGAGCGGCACCGTGGAGGAGGCGATCCCGGCGGGCACGAAGATCACCGCCGCCATGCTGCGCGATCTCAAGATCGCGTCGCTCGATCTCAAGACCTTCCGCGTCGCCGACAAGAAGATCAACGAGCGCGTCCGCACGATCATCGATGCCGCCAACGACGAGAAGGCGAAGCTCGAGGAGAAGGCGGAAGAGCGGATCGACCGCATCCTCCAGCCGGACGAGCTGCCCCCGGGCGTCATCCAGCTGGTGAAGGTGTACCTGGCCGAGAAGCGCAAGATCTCGGTGGGCGACAAGATGGCCGGCCGCCACGGCAACAAGGGTATCGTTGCCCGCATCGTGCCCGAGGAGGACATGCCGTTCCTCCCCGACGGCAAGCCCGTGGACATCGTGCTCAACCCGCTCGGCGTGCCGTCGCGCATGAACGTCGGGCAGATCCTCGAGACCCATCTCGGATGGGCCGCGAAGCTGCTCGGCTTCTACGCCAAGACGCCGGTGTTCCAGGGCGCGAACGAGAAGGAGATCGGGCTGCTGCTCAAGATCGCCGGCCTCACCTGGGTCCGGGACGCGCTCGAGCTGCAGACGCCGAAGCTGGTGATCACCGACGACGACGTGAAGCAGATCCTGGCCGACGTCAAGCCCGACCGGATCCTGGGCGGCAAGGTGCAGCTCCTCAACGACGCCACGCTCAACGACCTGAACGGTCGCGGCATGTCGGCGGGCACGAAGGACATCTACAGCCGGATCCGCGACTTCATCGCCAACGCCGCCAGAGAGCTCGTGGCGCGCGAGACCACGGCGATCGGCCACGAGGTGGCGTATCACCAGGTCGAGGATGCCGAGCAGTCGGCGACGAGGAAGGCGGAGTACAAGGCCGCCCTCAAGTCGCTGGAGCAGATCACGGCCATGACCCCGGCCGATCTGCTGACCGACCGCGAGATGCCGTCACTGGCGGGCTCGCTCGGCAAGAAGTCGGAGACGGACGTCGATGCCGCCACGGTGGAGCTGCTCCGCCTGGCCGGGATCACCCCGTTCGGCAAGGTGAAGCTCCGCGACGGCCGCAGCGGCGAGACGTTCGCGGCGCCCGTCACGGTTGGCGCGGTGTACATGCTGAAGCTGTCGCATCTCGTGGGCGACAAGATCCACGCGCGCAGCATCGGACCGTACTCCCTCGTCACGCAGCAGCCGCTGGCCGGCAAGGCGCAGTTCGGCGGGCAGCGCTTCGGAGAGATGGAGGTGTGGGCGCTGGAAGCGTACGGCGCCGCGCACGTCCTGCAGGAGATCCTCACGGTCAAGTCGGACGACGTCAACGGTCGCAGCCGCGTGTACGAGGCGATCGTGAAGGGGCAGAACCTGCCCGAGCCGGGCATCCCGGAGTCGTTCAACGTGCTCGTGAAGGAGCTTCAGGCGCTGGGCATCAAGGTGACGATGGGTCAGAGCACGGACGGCTTCTACGGTACCGGAATCGATACGGGTACCGCTGAGAATGCCGGTAACGGGAGCGAGGAGTAGTCATGATTGATTTCCGCAGCGTGCGCGACACCCGCGCATCGGCGTTCGATTTCATCCAGGTCCGGATCGCCTCCCCCGAGGAGATCCGCGGCCCCAAGGATCCCAAGGAGCGCGAGCGGCTGGAGATGGCCGGCGTGCGCACCTGGTGGTCGTGGGGCGAGGTGACCAAGCCCGAGACCATCAACTACCGGTCGTTCAAGCCGGAGAAGGACGGTCTCTTCTGCGAGCGCATCTTCGGTCCCGTCAAGGACTGGGAGTGCCATTGCGGCAAGTACAAGCGCATCCGCTATCGCGGCGTGATCTGCGACCGGTGCGGCGTCGAGGTGACCCTCTCGAAGGTGCGCCGCGAGCGCATGGGGCACATCGAGCTCGCCGTCCCCGTCGCCCACATCTGGTTCTTCAAGACCCTCCCGTCCCCGATGGGCAACCTGATCGACATCACGCTCCGTGATCTCGAGAAGGTGATCTACTACAGCAACTACGTCGTCATCGACAAGGGCGCGCAGGAAGTCGACAACAACGAGCTGCTGGACGAGGACCGCTACCTCGAGCTCAAGACGAAGGCGCGCGAAGAGGGTGACGCCGCCTTCCACGCGGACATCGGCGCGCCCGCGGTCCGCGAGCTGCTCCGCCGGCTGGACGTCGACAAGACGGCCGAGGAGCTCCGTGCGGCCGTCGTCGTCGAGACGTCGCAGCACCGCAAGAAGATGCTGCTCAAGCGGCTCAAGATCGTCGATGCGTTCCGCAACTCGGGCGATTCGGGCGACGTGCGCAACAAGCCGGAGTGGATGATCCTGGACGTCATTCCGGTGATTCCGCCCGACCTGCGCCCGCTCGTGCCGCTCGACGGCGGCCGCTTCGCGACGTCGGACCTGAACGACCTGTACCGCCGCGTCATCAACCGCAACAACCGCCTCCAGAAGCTCATCTCGCATCGCGCCCCGGAAGTCATCCTCCGGAACGAGAAGCGCATGCTCCAGGAAGCGGTCGATGCGCTGTTCGACAACGGCCGGCGCAGCAAGGCGATTCGCGGCCGCGGCAAGCGCCCGCTCAAGTCGCTGTCCGACATGCTCAAGGGCAAGCAGGGCCGGTTCCGCCAGAACCTGCTCGGCAAGCGCGTGGACTACTCGGGCCGTTCGGTCATCGTCGTGGGCCCGGAGCTCAAGCTGCACCAGTGCGGCCTGCCCAAGCTCATGGCGCTCGAGCTGTTCAAGCCGTTCATCATCCACAAGCTCGTGGAGAAGGGGATCGCCGAGACGGTCAAGCGCGCGAAGAAGATAGTTGAAAGGGAGTCACCTGAGGTTTATGAAATTCTAGAGGAGATCATCCGCGACCACCCGGTGCTCCTCAACCGCGCGCCCACGCTGCATCGCCTGGGTATCCAGGCGTTCGAGCCGGTGCTCGTCGAGGGCAAGGCCATCCGCATCCACCCGCTCGTCTGCGCCGCGTTCAATGCGGACTTCGACGGCGATCAGATGGCCGTGCACGTGCCGCTCTCGTTCGAGGCCCAGCTCGAGGCGCGCCTGCTCATGCTGTCCTCGAACAACATCCTCAAGCCGTCGGACGGCCGGCCGGTGGCCGAGCCGTCGCAGGACATCGTGCTGGGCTGCTACGTCGCCACCAAGGCCCCGTTCGGCTTCGAGAAGATGGAGCCCAAGGCGCGCTACACGAACGTCGGCGAGGTCGAGATGGAGCTCGGCGTCGGCCGCGGGGTGTCGCACCAGACGGCGATCCAGTTCTGGGTGGACGACCAGGCCGGCGCGCGCTGGGAGAAGACCACCATCGGGCGCGCGCTGTTCAACGCGATCATCCCGAAGGAGCTGGGCTTCAAGAACCACGACATGAAGAAGAAGGCGCTGTCGGAGCTCGTGTTCGAGAGCTACCGCTTCGCCGGTCTCGCCGCGACCGTGCAGTTCCTCGACCGCCTCAAGGAGTTCGGATTCGCCAACGCCACGCGCGGCGGTGTCTCCATCGGCATCGAGGATCTCCACATCCCGCGCGAGAAGGAGACGATCCTCAAGGAGGCGAGCGAGCGCGTCGAGCGCTTCCAGCGCGCCTACCAGACGGGCAACATCACGAACGGCGAGCGCTACAACAAGGTCATCGACACCTGGACGCACGCGAACTCCGACGTCGCCGACGCCATGGTCAAGGCCATGCGCGAGAGCAAGCAGGGGTTCAACCCGGTGTTCATGATGTTCGACTCCGGCTCGCGAGGCTCGCGCGACCAGATCCGTCAGCTCGCCGGCATGCGCGGACTGATGGCGAAGCCGCAGAAGAAGCTCACGGGTGGCATCGGCGAGATCATCGAGAGCCCGATCAAGTCGAACTTCCGTGAGGGACTCTCGCCGCTCGAGTACTTCACCTCGACCCACGGCGCCCGCAAGGGCCTGGCCGACACGGCGCTCAAGACGGCCGATGCCGGTTACCTCACGCGTCGTCTGGTCGACGTCGCGCAGGACGTGACGATCACCGAGGAGGATTGCGGCACCATCATGGGCCTCGAGGTCGGCGCCCTGAAGGAAGGCGAGGATGTGATCGAGCCGCTGGCCGAGCGCATCGTCGGCAACGTCGCGGCCGAGGACATCGAGGATCCGCACGAGACCGACGAGTCGGGCCGCCGCACGATGATGGCCGAGGCCGGCCAGCTCATCGACGAGGAGACGGCGCAGCAGATCGAGGATTCAGGACTGGAGACGGTCAAGATCCGCAGCGTCCTCACCTGTGAGGCGAAGCGCGGTCTCTGCCGCATGTGCTACGGCCGCAACCTGGCCACCATGGCCATGGTCGACATCGGCGAGGCCGTCGGCATCATCGCGGCGCAGTCGATCGGCGAGCCGGGCA
The DNA here is from genome assembly GCA_038325515.1 of Gemmatimonadales bacterium. Taxonomy (GTDB): domain Bacteria; phylum Gemmatimonadota; class Gemmatimonadetes; order Gemmatimonadales; family Gemmatimonadaceae; genus AG11. The sequence continues at coordinate 11,171 of JBBQJC010000065.1, forward strand.
CGCAGCTCACCCTCCGCACCTTCCACATCGGTGGAACGGCGGCGCGTATCGCCGAGCAGACGGCGCGCAAGAGCAAGGTCGCCGGCAAGATCGAGTACTCGGACCGGCTGGTGTACGTCACCAACCGCGAGGGGCAGTCGATCGTCACCGGGTACGAGGGCGAGATCATCATCCGCAATTCGGCCGATCCGAACTCGGCCGTCGGCGCGCGCCTCCAGGTGCCGCTCGGCGCCATCCTCATGATGAAGGACCATGAGGAGGTGCGGAAGGAGCAGGTCATCTTCACCTGGGACCCGTACTCCAACCCGATCATCGCCGACGTCGAGGGCACGATCCGCTTCGTCGAGATCGAGGACGAGCAGTCGGTGTCGGAGGAGCTCGACGAGCTCACCGGCCTCCGCCAGCGCGTCATCATCGAGGACCGCGAGAAGAAGCTGCACCCGCACATCGAGATCTGGACCTCGAAGGGCGGCAAGGACAAGAAGATCCGCGACTTCATCATTCCCGTGGGCGCCCAGCTCACGATCGAGGACGAGGCCGCGGTGTTCCCGGGCGACACGATCGCCAAGCTCGGCCGCGAAGCCTACAAGACGCGCGACATCACGGGCGGTCTGCCGCGAGTCGCCGAGCTGTTCGAGGCCCGCAAGCCGAAGGATCCGGCGACGATCTCCGAGATCGATGGCGTCGTCCGCTTCGGCGACATCAAGCGCGGCAAGCGCGAGATCTTCGTGCAGCCGGTGCGCGGCGGCTCGGGGGCGGATCAGTTCACGCCCGACGAGACGGCCGAGGCGCAGCTCTACGAGGTCGCGGCCGGCAAGCACCTCCGCGTGCACGAGGGTGACCGCGTGCGCGCCGGAGACCGCCTGTCCGAGGGACCGGTGAACCCGCACGACATCCTGCGCATCAAGGGCGCGCGGGCCGTGCAGGAGTACCTGCTCAACGAAGTGCAGGAGGTCTATCGCCTGCAGGGCGTGAAGATCAACGACAAGCACATCGGCGTGATCGTCCGCCAGATGCTCCAGAAGGTCCGCGTGATGGATGCGGGCGAGACGGAGTTCCTCGAGGGCGAGCACGTGGACAAGCAGGTGTTCCGCGACGAGAACGATCGGATGAAGAAGAAGAAGGAGGCCCCGTCCACGGCGGAGCCCCTCCTCCTCGGCATCACGAAGGCGTCGCTCACCACGCAGTCGTTCATCTCGGCGGCCTCCTTCCAGGAGACCACGCGCGTGCTCACGGATGCGTCGATCCGTGGCGCGAAGGACGACCTGCTGGGCCTGAAGGAGAACATCATCATCGGCCACCTCATCCCGGCGGGCACTGGCATGTATCGCTACCAGGACGTGGAGCTCGAGGGGCTGGAGATGCCGGCGGTGGAGGAGCTCGCTCCTCTCACCGACACGCTGCCGAACGTCTTCTCGTTGGCGGAGGAGGAGGAGCTTCCCACGTCGCGCTCGGGAGCGGGAAAGACGAACGGATAGTCCGCCATCACGGCGGGAGGGCAGGGGGGCGGCGCCGGTGGCGCCGCCCCCCTGCTTTTTTGGCGTTTCCCCTTGTCACCGGCAGTCCCGGAGGGATATGATTGCCGTTCCATCCGTGCCGGAGCGTGGCCGGGGTGTGACGTTGGCCTCACTCCCCGGGTCGGGTTCGCCAGTGGAACCGAGCCGCCCCACACGGCTCCGGCGAGCTCGTACGGCGCTCCGGCACTCTCCACCACCTGCATCTCCGTACGCGCAGCTCCTTCCCGCGCGAGTCCAGCGAGCCCTCGGTCCCATCATCCCCGACGCGTTCGCGCGGGCGGCAAGTCCCACAGCACGTGTCCACCAAAACCCGGTACACCTCGATATGAAGAACAGAATTCTCATGGTGTTGATGGGGATCTTCCTGTCTGCCGCGCAGGCATCGGCGCAGCAGAAGACGGTTACCGGCAGGGTGACCGACGATCAGGGATCCCCGTTGCAGAGCGTCTCGGTCGTCATCAAGGGCACGACGATTGGCACCGTGACCAACGGCGCCGGCACCTACTCCATTCGCGCCGCCGAAGGCCAGGTGCTCCAGTTCCGCTTCATCGGAACGGCGCCGGCCGAGCGGACGGTGGGCACCGCGAACGTGATCAACGTCGAGCTGCGCCGGCAGCCCACCTCGCTCGATGCGGTGGTGGTCACGGCCCTCGGCCAGACCACGGAGCAGCGCGCCCTCGGCACCTCGCAGCAGCAGGTCCAGGGTCCCGTGCTCGCCCAGACCCAGCGCGACAACTTCGTCAACGCCCTCGCCGGCCGCGTGGCCGGCGTGGAGGTCACGACGACGTCGGGGCTCCCGGGCTCCTCGTCCTCGATCACCATCCGCGGCATCAGCTCGATCTCGAGCAGCAACCAGCCGCTGATGATCATCGACGGCCTCCCGGTGGACAACAAGACCTTCAACTCGAACTCGCTCGCCTCCGGCGCGCCGGGCTCGCCGACCGACTTCGCCAACCGCAGCGTCGACTTCACCAGCCGCTCGAACGACCTCAACTCCGAGGACATCGAGAGCCTCGTGGTGCTGAAGGGCCCCGAGGCGGCCGCGCTCTACGGCATCGACGCCGCCAACGGCGCGATCATCATCACCACGAAGCGCGGCAAGGCCGGCACGAGCGGGCTGACGTACAGCAACAGCTTCAGCGTCCAGAACGTCCGCGCGCGGCCCGAGCTGCAGCGCACCTTCGGCCCGACCACCATCGCCGGCAGCGCGCTCGGGTCGTTCCAGTACTTCGGCACCCCGTACGCCAGCGGCACGCAGTTCTACGACAACATGAGCGGCTTCTTCCAGACCGGCGTCAAGCAGTCGCACAACCTCGACTTCAGCGGGGCCACGCAGGACAGCCGCATCAACTACCGCGTCGCCACCTCGCTCACCAAGTCCAAGGGCGTGGTGCCGAACTCCGGCTACGACCGCATCAACGTCACCGGGTCGTCCGGCGCACAGGTCACGAGCTGGCTCAAGTCCGACCTGTCGATGCAGTACACCTACTCCACCACCGACAAGGTCTACAAGGGCGACGGCGGGCCGTTCATCGGCCTCGTGCTCTGGCCGCAGACCGACAACGCGTCCGACTACCTGACGCCGGCCGGCATTCGCCGCCGCATCACGAGCCTCTCGTCGGGCGCCGAGGTGGACAATCCGTACTTCAACGTCAACAAGAACCCGTTCAACGAGAAGACCAACCGCATCTACGCGAATGGCGCGGTGACCTTCACGAAGTGGTCGTGGGCGGATCTCGGCACGCGGCTGGGCGTGGACGCGTACACGAACCAGAACCTCGTGCTGCGCAACCCGGAGAGCGCGCTCGGCTTCGCCAACTCGGGGATCATCGACCAGGCCGACGACGTCACGCGCATCCTGAACTCGCAGACGCTCTTCAACATCAAGCGCCACAGCTTCGGGAGGGGGGTCTCGGCCTACCTCACCCTCGGCAACGCGATCCAGGACAAGAAGTCCGTGACCGACGGCCTGTACGGCGTGCAGTTCCTCGATCCGAACTTCATCTCCATCAACAACGCGCAGATCAAGTCGAGCCGGCAGGTGATCTCGCAGCGCCGCCTGTACAGCTACTTCGGCACGGCCACGGCGGACTGGAACAACTACCTGTACCTCACGGTCACCGGCCGCAACGACTGGACGTCGACGATCCCCAAGGGGAACAACCGGTTCTTCTATCCGGGCATCAACACGAGCCTGATCGTCTCCGACATGTTCCCGTCGGTCCGGAAGTTCATGACGGCCAAGCTGCGCGCCGGCTACGCCGAGGTGGGCCGCGACGCCGACCCGTATTCGGACCGCCCCTCCCTGGAGGCGAAGTCGACGAGCTTCGTCGGGTACGGCTACGGCTTCACCGGCCCGAACGTCAACCTCCGCCCCGAGTTCGCCCGCTCCTACGAGGTCGGCTTCGAGACGAGCTTCCTGGAGGATCGCCTCGGCCTCGACGCGACGGTCTACCGCAAGCAGACCAAGGACCAGATCGTCCAGAACATCCGCGGCAGCTACGCGACGGGCTTCGTGCTCTTCAACCTGAACGGCGCCGAGACGCGCAATCAGGGGCTCGAGGTGACGATGCGGGCGACGCCGGTGGAGATGAACACCTTCTCCTGGAACATGACGGCGAACTTCGCCAGCTCGATCGGCAAGACGCTCAAGCTGCCGAACGACCTTCCCGAGTCGTACGTCTCCGACAGCTGGCTCTACGGCAACGTGCGCAACGGCACGGCGCCCGGCCTGTCCACGATGTCGCTCACCGGCCTGTACTACCTGCGCAACAAACAGGGCAAGCTCCTGATCGATCCGACCACCGGGCTTCCCCTGCGCAGCTCCACCTTCGTCGACGCGGGCTACGACCGCCAGCCGAAGTGGACGCTCGGCCTGCAGAACAGCTTCAAGATCGGCCGCGTCTCCGTCGAGGGGCTGCTGGACTTCCGGCATGGCGGCGACGTCTTCAACGCCACCGAGGCCTTCCTCACCACGCGCGGCCTCGCCCCGAGCACGCTCGATCGGGAGACCCCGCGCGTGGTCACCGGCGTCCTCCGCGACGGAAAGGAGAACTCCGCCAACCCCACGACGAACACCATCGTGGTGATTCCCTCCAACCAGCCCTCGTACTACACGAACATGAGCGAGGAGCTGTTCATCGAGAAGAACATCAACTGGATGCGGCTGCGCGACCTGACCGTGCGCTACGGCCTGCCCGAGCGCTTCGGCCAGAATGCCTCGGTGTACGTCACCGGCACCGATCTCTTCCTCATCACCAACTACACCGGTCTCGACCCGATCTCGAACGGTACCTCCGCCTCGGTCGGCGGCTCGGGCGCCGTCGGCATCGACTACGGCAACTTCCCCGTGCCGCGCGGCATCAACTTCGGTATCCGGACGAGCTTCTGACCATGATGCCACTCTTTCGACGCCGCGGTCTCGCCCCGGCTCACCCGCATTCCGGCAACGCGATGAAAAAGCGACATGTGGCGCTCCTCGTGGGCGCGCTCACCTTCGTCGGGGCGTGCAACGCCAACGACTTCGTGGACGTCAACACGAGTCCGAACGCGCCGCAGTCCGTCACGGCCAACCTCTACCTCCCCCCGCTCATCCACTGGATGGCGACGTCGCCCCAGTTCGACGGCCGCTTCGTAGGGCGCTACACGCAGAACTGGACCCTCGTCGGCACGAGTCTCAGCACCTGGGATCGCATGGGCTACGATCCCTCCACCGACAACGGCGGCCAGCAGTGGCGCGACGTCTACTGGACCTTCGGCCAGAACCTCGTCGACATGATGACGAAGGCCGAAGCAGAGCAGCGCTGGGACCTGCTGGGCGTGGGCTACGTCCTGAAGGCGTGGGGCTGGCAGGTGCTCACCGACCTGCACGGCGAGATCATCATCAAGCAGGCGTTCAACCAGGGCACGTCGTTCAGCTTCGACTACGACAGCCAGGAGTTCGCCTACTCGGAGGTGCAGCGCCTGCTCGGCGAGGCGATCAAGAACCTGCAGCGCACCGACGGGACCGTTGACGCCGCCTATCTCGGCAAGACCGAGCGCATGTACAACGGCGACCGCACCAAGTGGCTCAAGCTCGCCTACGCCATGCTGGCGATCAACCAGAACCACTTCACGAACAAGGCGTCCTACAAGCCGGCCGACGTGATCGCGAGCGTCGACAAGTCGTTCACCGGCAACTTCGACGACGCCCTGATGCCGTATCCCGGCACGAGCCCTGACAACGCCGATCGCAACTTCCTCGGCACCACCCGCTCGAACTTCGCGTCGTACCGGCCCACGCAGTTCCTGGTCAGCCTGATGGATGGGACGGCCCGCGGCGGCACGGCGGATCCCCGGATGTCGCGGATGATCTCGCCGGCACCCGACGGCGTGTACCGCGGCCTGAACATCAACACGGTTGGCTTCGGCGCGCTGACGACGGCGCAGCAGCCGAACAACTTCTGGGGCTACCCCGGGTCGGCGGGCGCCGGCCAGCCCGGGAAGTACCTGTTCTCGGACAAGGTGAAGTTCCCGGTCGTCACCTATGCGCAGCTCCAGTTCATCAAGGCCGAGGCGGCATACCGCGGCGGTGACAAGGCGACGGCGCTGGCCGCGTACAAGAACGGCATCTCCGCGCACATCGACTTCGTCAACGCGCGCAATGCCGAGGACGGCCAGAACGCCACGCAGATCAACGCGGCGGAGAAGGCGGCCTTCCTCGCCGACCCGACCGTCATCCCGGCCACGCCGGCGGAGCTGACGCTCACGCAGATCATGACCCAGAAGTACATCGCGCAGTGGGCGTGGGGGCACAACGAGGAGTGGATGGACCTCCGTCGCTATCACTACACGGACATCGACCCCGCCACGGGCAAGCAGGTCTTCCCCGGCTTCGCTTCCCCCATCAACCTCTATCCGGACAACGCGGGCAAGGTCGTCCAGCGCATCCGCCCGCGCTACAACTCGGAATACGTCTGGAACGTCCCCGGACTCACGGCGATCGGCGCGCTCGCGCTCGATTACCACACGAAGCCGCTCTGGATCACTCAACCGTAAATGGCCGCCATGATGAGAATCAGAACCCTGGCGACGCTGCTGTCCGTCGTCTCGCTCGCGGCGTGTGAGAAGAACGCCGTCCAGAGCATCACCCAGCCGGCGACGGGAGCGTTCATCCGCTTCCAGAACTACGCCGTCAGCGCGCCCGGCGTGAACTTCTACGCGAACGACCAGAAGCTCACGGCGATCAACTCGACGAGCTGCACCCCGCCCACTCCGGCGGCGTGCACGACGACGGGGATCGAGTCGACGACGGGGGTGGCCTACGGCGCCACTGCCAACGGCATCAACTACTCGATGCTGACGCCGGGGCAGTACAAGCTCACGGGGCGCATCGCCGCGGCGACCGACAACGGACTGCCCATCGCCAGCCTCGACGCGAACCTCGCCGACGGGAAGTTCTACTCGTTCTTCACGAGCGGGATCTACAACTCCACGACGAAGACCTCCGAGTCCTTCATCATCGAGGATGCGCTGCCGACGACCTTCGACTACTCGAAGGCATACATCCGCTTCGTCAACGCGAGCTCCAACGCCACGGCGATCACGGCGGCGGCCAAGCTGCAGGGGACGACGACGGTGGTGCCGATCACGGCGACCGGAGTCGGCTACAAGTCGGCCAGCCCGATCGTGACGCTGGTGCCCGGCCTCACCGATGTGACGCTCACGGCCAATGGGGTGTCCGTGACCTTCACCGGGTTCAACCTGCTGCCGGGTCACGTGCTGACGCTGGCGCTGCGCGGCGACGCGACGTCCAGCTCCACCACCACGGGCCTGATCCTGACGGGCGTGTACAACCGCTAAATGGCAGCGTGGCAGCATGTTGGCATGAGACGGCCCCGGGAGTGCCTCGGCACCCCCGGGGCCGTTTCCTCGTCCGCGCGCCCGGCGCCGTCTCACCTCGGCCGGGCCGCCGAACTTGACCCAACCCCCCGCCCCCCACTAACTTGCAAGTCTGTTCCGTGCCGCCTCGTTCGGAGGCGATCCACGTATGTGCAGATCGACGAACATCATCAGGTTGAATGCCGACGATTAACCAGCTGGTCCGGCAGTCCCGCCGCGACCTCGCCAAGAAGGAAAAGGCGCCGGCGCTGAAGGCGAACCCGCAGAAGCGGGGCGTCTGCACGCGCGTCTACACCACCACCCCCAAGAAGCCGAACTCCGCCCTGCGCAAGGTCGCGCGCGTGCGTCTGACGAACGGCTTCGAAGTCACCGCCTACATCCCGGGCGAAGGCCACAACCTGCAGGAGCACTCGATCGTGCTCATTCGCGGCGGCCGTGTGAAGGATCTTCCGGGCGTGCGTTACCACATCGTGCGCGGCACGCTCGACGCCTCGGGCGTCAACGGCCGCAACCAGAGCCGCTCCAAGTACGGCACCAAGAAGCCGAAGGCCGGCGCCGCTGCGAAGACCGC
>JBBQJC010000066.1:0-19100 GCA_038325515.1 Gemmatimonadales bacterium
GCGTGCGCGGGTTGCGCGCGTCGTACTCGCGGTCGACGATACGGTTGAACCCCATCGCGGCGAAGCGTGCGGCGGTGAAGGCGAGCACGATCCAGCCGAGCCGGCCCCAGGTGAGCACGTGCCGGTACGATGCGAGCGTCACGCCGATGAGCGCGAAGGGGAGCGCGAACACCGTGTGTGGCAGCTTGACGAAGCTGGCGTAGGTGGCCAGCCGCGACGAGCCGGCGAAGGTCTGCCCCTCGCGCCCGCTCATCGCCCCGCGATCCCGAGCTTCGGCCACATCGCGTCGACGGCCGCCTTCGTCGCCGCATCCATCTCGATCACCGGCGGCCACTCGCGCGTGAACCCCTCCTCGGGGAGCTTGCGTGTCGCGTCGATCCCCATCTTCGAACCGTACGTGAACGCCCGCGACGAGTGGTCGAGCACGTCGGCCGGCCCCATCGTGAAGCGCGTGTCGCGCTCGGGATCGATGTTGTTGAGCGCCACCCACCACGCCTCCTGCGGGTTGCGCACGTTCACCCAGTCGTCCACCACGACGAGCACCTTCGCCAGCGACATCAGCCCCTGGCCCCAGAGGGCGTTCATCACCTTGTAGGCCTGCCCCGGATACTCCTTCCTGATGCTGACGAAGACGAGATTGTGGAAGATCCCCTCGGCCGGCATGTGGTAGTCGACGACCTCGGGGATCGTCATCTTCAGCAGGGGGAGGAAGATCCGCTCGGTGGCGTGTCCGAGGTAGAAGTCCTCCATCGGCGGGCGCCCCACGATGGTCGCGGGGAAGATGGGATTCTTCCGCATCGTCACCGTGGTGACGTGCACGGCGGGATACAGGTCGGCCAGGGAATAGAAGCCGGTGTGGTCGCCGAACGGCCCCTCCATCACGAGCGCCTCGGCCGGATCGATGTACCCCTCCAGCACGAAGTCCGCTTCCGCCGGCACCTCCAGGTCGCAGGTCACCGCCTTCGCGAGCTGCACAGGCTTGCCGCGCAGAAAGCCCGCGAAGATGAACTCGTCCACCGTCGGCGGCAGCGGAGCCGTCGCCGAGTACATCGAGGCCGGATCGGCGCCGAGGGCGATGACGACGGGCATCTTCTCGCCTCGCTCGGCCATCTCGCGCCAGTGCGCCGCGCCCACCTTGTGCCGCTGCCAGTGCATCGCGAGCGTGCGCTTTCCCGTCTGCATCACCCGGTACATCCCGACGTTGCGGATGCCGCGCTTCGGGTCCTTCGTGATCACCATCGGGAAGGTGATGTAGTAGCCCCCGTCGTCCGGCCAGGTCTGCAGCAACGGGAGCTTGTCGAGATCCACCTCGTCCCCCTTCCAGATCACTTCCTGGCAGGGGGGCGTTCCCGACTTCATGCGTGGCGGGAACTTCGCGACCTCCATCAGCCGGGGCAGCATGGACAGCTTGCCCATGATTCCCTCGGGCACCTTGAGGTCCATCAGCCTGGTGATGCGGTCGCCGTGGTCGTCGAGGTCCTTCACGCCGAGCGACATCGCCATCCGCGTCATCGAGCCGAACAGGTTCATCCCCACGGGGAACTGCGAGCGCGAGCCGTCGCGCAGGATGACGTGCTCGAAGAGGAGGGCCGGCCCGCCCCCCGGCATCTTCATCACGCGGTCGCTGATCTCGCACAGCTCGAGATGCACGCGCACGGGATGGGTGACGCGAACCAGCTCGCCGGCGGCTTCGATCGCCTGGACGAAATCAGAGAGTGTGTCTAGGGACACGAAATGTCTGGTTGGTTGAGAGAGAAACCGTCGGCGCTGTCATCCCGCAGGAGCGCCGCGGACGCGAGTGTCGGGATCCGCCCTCCTCGCGCCGCGGGCCATCCATGCGTGAGGGAGAATGGATCCCGACACTCGCTCGCTGCGCTCGCTCCCGCGGGATGACAGCTCACGCGCCCTTGCTACCGGCGTGGATCGCCGCGATCCCGAACGACAGCGACTCCCAGGAAACGTTCACGAAGCCCGCCTGTTCCATTCGCCGCGCCAGCTCCGGCTCCGCGGGAAAGTGCGCGACGGAGCGCGGCAGGTAGCGGTACGCGGTGTGATGCCCGCTGATCAACCCGCCGATCAGGGGAAGCACCTGATGGAAGTAGAAGTGATACCCGGTCCGGACGAGCCACGACCGCGGTGTGGTGAACTCGAGGATCACGAACCGCGCACCGGGCGCGAGCACCCGGTGGACCTCGCGCAGCGCGGCGTCGAGCGAGGCGACGTTCCGGATCCCGAACGCCACAGTGGCACCGTCCATCGAGTCGTCGGGGAGCGGAAGCTGCTGGGCATCCGCGGCCACGGGCGACAGGCGCTCGCGGGGGGCCTTCCCCGCCCCCGCCAGCAGCATCGGCAGCGCGAAGTCGGCGCCGACGATGAAGCCGCGGAAGCCCCCCTGCCTCGTGAGCTCGGTGCCCACGTCGAGGGTGCCGGCGCACAGGTCGAGGTACCGCCCCTCGGGACAGCGCGTCCATTCGAGTGCCCGAAGCGCTCGGCGGCGCCACCGCTTGTCGATGTTCAGGCTGAGGAGGTGGTTCAACAGGTCGTAGCGCGGAGCGATCTGCTCGAACACGGTACGCACGTAGGCGCGCTTCTCGGTGCCCCCTTCGGCCGCCTGCTCGGCGCGACGCTCTTCGACCTCGGTATGCATGACGCGAAAGCTCGCCCCCGGCCAGAAGCTGGGCAAGCGCGGCGCTGGATTGCGCCGCGAGCCGCGCGTACCTTGTTGGACGCGTATGCCGTCCCCCGTCCGGGCCCGCGCGCCGTCCCGCCAACCCCGCCTTGTTCCGCGCCCTCGACCTATCGAACCTCCCCGATGCCGATGTCGTCGCCCTCGCCCTCGAGGGCAAGGACGCCGCGCACCGGGAGCTGATCCGTCGGTACGAGCGCCCCGTCTTCTCGCTGGTCTTCCGCATGGTGCGCGATCGCGAGCTCGCCGAGGACCTCACGCAGGACGCCTTCGTCAAGGTGCTCTCGCACCTGGACCGCTACCGGGCGGACTTCAAGTTCTCGTCCTGGCTGTTCAAGATCGCCAACAACGTCGCGATCGATCACCTGCGGCGGCGCCAGCTCGACACGGTCAGCATGGACGGGTCGCCCCACGCGGTCACGGCGGACGCGGTGGAGTCCACGCGGTTCGACGTCGCGGACGACTCGGAGAACGCGCTGGACGAGATGGAAGCGAAGGAGCTCGGCTCGGCGATCGAGCAGGCCATCGCCCGGCTGCGCCCCGAGTACCGATCCTGCATCCTGCTGCGGCATGTGGAGGGCCGGTCCTACGAGGAGATCGCCAGCACCCTGGATCTCCCCCTCGGGACCGTCAAAACGTACATCCATCGCGCCCGCCACGAGCTGCGGAAGGCGCTGGAGCACACCAGAGAATGAACCCGACCGCCCGAAATGGGGTGTCCGGGGCTGAAACCCACACCGCTCGGCACCCGTACTTGGGTCCAGAGGCCATGTGAAACACCGTCACCTACTCCCCAACGAGATCGACCTTCTGGTCGACGGCGAAGCCGGATTCGGCGTCGCCCCCCTTCGCGCACACCTGGACGAGTGCGACGAGTGCCGAGGGCGCTTCGAAGAGGCCTACTTCGTGGTGCAGCTCCTGGAGGAGGTTCCCCACTTCGCCCCCGACGCCAGGCTGGCCGACCGGGTGATGTCCCAGGTGCCGGTGTTCGTCCCCGCCCATGTGGCGGCCCGCGACACTGTCACACGGTGGCTCCCCCAGTCGGGCACCGCGCGAATCGCGGCGGCGGTGATGGGGACCTCCATCGCCGGCTTCCTCACCATGGCGATGGTCTGGCTCGCCACCCGGGGCGACACGGTGGTCTTCGGCACGGAGCTGCTCGGAAACCGGGTGCGCGGGATGGTGGTGATGGCGGTGCGAGACCTCGCGGTGGCCCTGCTCGGGCCCTCCGCGCTTGCCGCCCTCGACTCCACCGGGGCGCTCGGCGCATCGCTGCTGGTGCTGGGCTTCCTGGTCACCGCCGGCGGTACCGTCGCCGGTATCCGCCGCCTGGCCACCGCCAACCGGCAGGCATAGCATGGGCGCGCGCACACTCGCCTGCGTTGCGCTCGCCCTCCTCTCCCAACCCCGCCTCGCCGCCGCCCAGACGCGGACCGACGACGCGCGGGATCTGGAGAAGCTCCAGAAGGGGGAGCTGGTCGCGGGCCTTCCGCCGGCCGACAGCATCACCAGAGGTCCCAGGACCGTTCCGGCTGGAGCCCGCGTCACCGGCACCATCGTCGCCCGCGGCCCGGTCAGCATCTCCGGCGAGGTGAACGGTTCCGTCGTCAGCCTCGCGGGCGACGTCAGCGTCCGCCCCGGTGGCCACGTCACCGGCGATGTCCTCGCCGTGGGGGGCCGAGTGATCGCCGACAGCGGCATCGTGGACGGGGAGATGCGCTCCATGGGCTCCCTTCCCTCCCTGGCACCCATCGCTACGCAGGCCGCCCTCGCGCTCACCCCGACGCAGCGCACCCTTCAGGCGGTTCGCCTGGTGGTCGGCACGTTCGGCGTCCTCCTGATCATCGCGCTCGGAGTGGTGCTCTTCGCGGGCCCCAACCTCGACGAGGTGGTCGGCACCCTGCCGAGTCGGTTCGGCCGCGCCTTCTGGGTGGGACTTCTCGGGCAGCTGCTCATCCTGCCCGGGCTGCTCGTCGTCGTCGTGGCGCTGGCGGTGAGCATCATCGGCATCCTGCTCATCCCCTTCGCCATCGTCGCCTACGCCGTGGCGGTCGCCGGCCTGGTGACCCTGGGCTGTCTCGCCGTGGCGCGCCTCGTCGGCGATGCGCTCGTGAAGGGGGGCACCACGGCGCGCACCCGGAGCCTGCAGGCGCTCGCCATCGGGCTCGTCCTCTTCTTCGCCCTGTGGATGATCGCCGCCGCCCTCGTCTGGGCGCCGCTCGCAGCGTCGGTCGTCCGCGCCGCGGCGCTCGCCGCCACCAGGGCGGGGATGACCCGCGGACTCGGGTCCGCCAACCTCTCCCGTGCCGGCACCAGCCGCCGCCTTGCGGGGGGCCGGCGGCCCGTGGAGCTCGCGGCCTGGCAGACCCCCACGCCGGTGACCGGCGTCGTGGCCGCGCGGCGTCCCATGGCCGCAACGGGAGAAGGGAGCCACCCATGAGCCATCCTGCATCGTCCCGCGGCGCGCTCGCCGCCGCGCTGCTGCTTTGCGCCAACGTGCTCGGCGCACAGGCTGCCCCGTCGTGGCGCGCTGTCGACGTCTCGCGCCAGCTCCGCGACACCACCCCCCAGCGCGTGAAGGTGCAGTACACCGCCGGGAGCGTCGACGTGCGCGGCACGAGCGATCCGCTCCTCTACAACATGCATCTCCGGTACGACGAGTCGCGCGCGGTGCCGCTCCACCGGTACGACGCCGAGCAGCGCAGCGTGCTCCTCGGCATCGAGTCGCGGGGGAGCGGGATGCGCAACACCTCGAGCGGGCGCGGCGAGAGCGGCGAGCTCCGGCTCACCCTGCCGAGGAGCGTGCCCCTCGACCTGGACCTCGAGTTCGGGGGCACGCAGTCGGTGCTCGACCTTGGCGGGATGTCGCTCCAGTCGGTGCGACTGGAGTGCGGCGCGACCGACGCGAGCCTCCTCTTCACCAGCCCGAATCGCGTGCACATGCGCGACCTCGACGTGAACGTCGGCGCGGCCGACTTCACCGCGACGCGGCTCGCCAACGCCAACGCCGACCAGATCCGCGTGCGCGGCGGGGTGGGCTCGGTGGACCTCGACTTCAGCGGCACCTGGACGCGCGATCTCAGCGTCCTCACGCGGCTCGCCGTCGGGACGCTCACGCTGCGCATCCCCTCCGACGTCGGCGTGCGGCTGGAAGTGCAGCGGGTGGCCACCGGCTTCGATCACGAGGGACTCGTCAAGCGTGACGACGCCTGGTACTCGGCCAACTGGGACTCGGCGCCGCACAAGCTGCGCATCAGGGCCGAGACCTTCTTCGGCAAGATCGAGGTGCAGCGGGCGGCACGCTGAAGGCGAGGTTTGAAGTCCGAGGTGAGAGGTGAGAGGTGAGAGGTGCGCGGGACAGGAGAGCGCCCGAGGTCCGACCTCTCACCTCGAACGTCAAACCCCTCACGAATGAGTTGGCCCCAGCCTTGCCTCCGTGCCCCCGTACCCAGGCACCGAGCGCAACAAATGGTAATCAAGGGCTACAACGTCTTTCCGCTGCTGAAGTCCACCGTCAAGGAAGTGATGGACGACCGCATCCCCTCGCTGGCGGCGGAGACGGCATACTACTTCTTCTTCTCGCTCTTCCCCCTGCTCCTCTTCCTCACCCCGCTCCTCGGGCTGGTGGGGAATGGCCAGCAGCTCATGGACGGGCTGCTCGGGCGCCTCTCGGCGACCCTTCCCGCCGACGCCCTCTCGCTGTTGCGGCGGACGCTCACCGAGATCCTCACGACGAGCGGGGGTGCCGGGATCATGTCGATCGGCGCGCTGCTCGCCGGGTGGTCGGGCTCCAACATCTTCGGCTCGCTGATGGATGCGCTAAACGTCGCCTACGACGTGAGCGAGAGCCGTCCGCTCTGGAAGCGTGTCGCGCTGCGCCTCGGCGCGCTCGTCGCGTCGGGCGCCGTGGTGATCAGCACGACGATGGTGCTGCTCGACGGCGAGCGCATCGCCGGCTGGGTCGGTTCCTCGCTGCACCTCGGCGTCACCGCGGTGACGACGCTCACCGTCGTCTCGATGGCCGTCGCGGTGCTGCTGGTGGTGACACTGGGCGCCCTGCTCTACAAGTATCTCCCGAACGTCCAGCAGCGCTGGCTCCACGTCTGGATCGCGTCGGGGATGGCCACGGTGCTCTGGCTGCTCGCCACGCTGGTCTTCCGCCTGTACGTGCAGCACTTCGGCGCCTACAACAAGACGTACGGCACCATCGGCGGGGTGATCCTGCTGATGACGTGGATGTACTACACGATGTTCGTCGTGCTCGTGGGGGGCGAGTTCGCCTCGGAGCTGCACCTCGGCAGCGGCGCGATGGATCCGCAGAAGGGGGCGACGTACCTCGGGCGCATCGTGTCGGAGAAGGGGCCGGGGAAGCCTTCGATGGGGAAGGTGAACAAGGCGCCGTGAAGGGCCAGGTGAGAGGTTGAAAGTCCGAGGTTTGAGGTCATGGCTTCAACACATTGGCTTCACGGGGCACGTGAGCTCCCCGAGGCACGACCTCTCACCTCTCACCTCTCACCTCTCACGAACTCGTTCGCAGTATCACCGTCGTTCCCCGCCCCGCCCCAAGTCGCTCGAACGCGCTGCCGTCGCGTACGGCGATCTCCACGAGCCCGCTCGACCCGACGAGCGCGAGGCTCTCGCCCTGCGCCACGTCGGCGTAGGTTCGCCGCATCGGGATCGTGCGTCCGCCGAGCTCCACCGCCCCGCCGCGGCGCGCCATGAGGTTCGTGACGAGGTTCCCGAAGCGGTCGACGGCGATCACCTCGCCGGCGATCGTGCCGTCGTCGCGCCTCGTCGCCTCGGGAGTCCGGCGCACGATGGGCTCGGGATGCGGCCGTCCGATCTCGTCGACACCCAGTCCCCGCGCGAGCTGCGCCGCGGCTGGCGCGAAGACGTCGCGTCCGTGGAAGGTGGGCGACGCGGCGGGTGGCACGGGGAGCGAAACCACACGCGCTCCCTGATGCAGGAGCGCGGGCGAGAGAACGCCGTTGTCGGGACCGACGAGCAGCCGTCCCTCGCTCTCGACGGCGAGCGCGGCGCGCTCGCTTCCCACGCCGGGATCCACCACCACGAGATGCACGGTTCCCGCGGGAAAGCGTCGCCAGTAGCGGGCGAGGGCGAGGCGCCCAGCCTCGACGTCGTGCGCAGGAAGGTCGTGCGCGATGTCCACGATCGCGACGTCGGGGACCGCGCTCGCCAGCACCCCCTTGATCTCGCCGACATAGCCGTCGGCGGTGCCGAAGTCGGTGAGCAGGGTGACGAGGCGCGTCATGCCACGGAAGATGTCTTCCAGCGGCCCGAGCGCCAGATCCCCATCATCGCCACGGCGCGCCCGAGCGCGGTGAGGGCGATCGTCCACCAGAGTCCCGTTGTCCCCCAGCGCGCCGCCGCCCACACGGCGAGGGGAATGCGGCTCGCCGTGAGCGCCGTCGACGTGAGCATCGGGGCCCAGGTGTATCCGGCTCCACCCAGCGCTCCTTCCAGCACGATCTCCGCGCAGATGCCGAGCTGCGAGAAGGCGGCGATGCGGAGATAGCGTGCCCCCTCGGCGATCACGGCGGGATCGTGGCTGAAGATCGCGGCGAACTGGGTCGGGAAGATGAGCTCGACGACACAGGCGACGACCCCGAACAGGCTGCAGAAGGCGACCGAGATCCATCCCGACCGCTCGGCGCGGTCGGTGCGGCCGGCGCCGAGGTTCTGCCCGACGATGGCGGCGGTCGCGGCGCCGAAGCCGACGCCGATCATGTAGAGCCAGCTCTCGACGCGATGCCCGATGCCGAGCGCGGCGAGCGCCGGTGTGCCGAACTGCCCCGCCGTCCGCGTGATAGCGACGTAGATCAGCGAGAAGACGACGCCAGTGACCGCGGTGGGCAGGCCGATGCGCACGACCTGGCCGAGCGTGCGCCAGTCCGGCGCGCCCAGGCGGAGCACCCCGCGGCGGCCGACGATGGTGATCCCGATGGCGAACGCCACGGCCCGCGTGCAGATCGTCGCGATCGCCGCGCCGGACATCCCGAGCGCCGGCACCGGTCCCCACCCCACGATGAGAACAGGATCGAGCAGCAACGTGACGCCCACCGAGGCGCAGAGCAGCAGCAGCGGGGTGCGCGTGTCGCCCGATGCGCGGAAGGCGGCGTCCACGGCGAAGAAGCCGAAGATCAACGGCGCGCCGAGCAGGTAGGTCGCGAGGTAGCGCACGCCGAGCGCGCTGACTTCGGGGGGGGTGTGCATCAGCGCGAACATGCGCGGCAGCAGCGGCAGGCCGATCGCCGTGCACGCGACGCCGAGCGCGAGTGAGAGGAGCAGCGCGTCGCCGGCGACGCGGGCGGCGTCGGCGCGGCGCCCCTCGCCGTAGCGGCGCGACGCGACGGCGGTGAGCCCCACGTTCACCATCTCGGCCACCGACACGATGAGCCAGATCCAGAACACCGCCGTCGATGCCGCGGCGAGCCCGGCAGACCCGACACGCGTGCCGATCCAGAAGGTGTCCACCGAGAAGAACAGCGTCATCAGGAGCGACGACGCCACGGCGGGGAGCGCGACGCGGGCGATCGTCCTCGGCAGCGGATCGTTGACGAGATGCGCTGCCTCGAACTCGCTCGTGACCGCGACGAGGGCGATCCCCTCGTGCGGCTCGAGCGGCAGCGAGCCGCCACGCTGCTCGCTGCTCATGGGGTGGTCAGGCGGCGCTGATCGCGCCGATGGCGTCGGCGATGCGCGTCGAGACGGAGACGAGCGCCTTCGCGGCCGCGGAGCCCGCGTCGGCGGTGACGATCGGCGCGCCGCTGTCGCCCCCCTCCATCACGCGTGGGTAGAGCGGGATCTGGCCGAGCAGCGGGAGGTCGACGTCCTTCGCCAGCCGCTCCCCCCCGCCCGAGCCGAACAGCGCCGAGGGCTTGCCGCAGTGCGGGCACTCGAACCAGCTCATGTTCTCGACGATGCCGAGCACCGGCACGCCGACGCGCTGGAACATCTTCACGCCGCGCAGCGCGTCGCCGACGCTGACCTCCTGCGGCGTGGTGACGATCACCGCGCCGTCCACCTGCGTGGCCTGCACGAGGGAGAGCTGCGCGTCGCCGGTGCCGGGCGGCATGTCGACGATGAAGTAGTCGAGCTGTCCCCAGGCGACGTCCTGGAGGAACTGGTTGATGATCTTCATCACGATCGGGCCGCGCCAGATCGCCGGCTGGTCGGGCTCGATCATCATGCCGATGGAGATGAGCTTCACCCCGTGCGCCTCGAGGGGGATGATCTTCTCGTTGATCACGGGTGGCTGGCCGGTGACCCCCATCATGCGCGGGATGTTCGGGCCGTAGATGTCCGCGTCCATCAGCCCCACGCGCTTGCCGGTGGCGGCGAGGGTGACGGCGATGTTCACGGCGACGGTGGACTTCCCGACTCCGCCCTTGCCGGACGAGATCGCGATGACCTTGCCGAGGTTGGGATAGTGCTTGGGAGTTGGAGCGGCGGGGCGCGCCGGGGCCGCGGGGGCCTGGTCCATCACGGGGAGGGCGCGTCCGCCACCGGGGGCGCGCGGATGAGGCGCAGCAGCGGCGGCGGGCGCCTCGTTCGGCAGCCGCACTGCCTTCACCTCGACCTGGACGTCCGACACCCCTTCCACCGCCTCGACTCCCTGGCGCACCGTGCGGGCCAGCGCGGGATCGTCCTGCGCGGTGAGGAGGAGGGTGAGATGCACGCGCCCATCGGGGGTGGCGCCGATGTCGCGAACCTGCTGTGACGAGTAAACGTCGGCGCCCGTGCGGGCGTTCTTTATCTGCGAGAGGGCGCGAGCGACGCGCTCCTGGAGAGTCGTGGCCATCCGGGGAATATATCGACGGCGAGCGGCGAGCGGCGAAGGGCTAAGGGCTCGGGTGACAGGTTCGAGGTTCGAAGTGAGAGGTCGGGCCTCGGGCAGCCGACGCGTCCCGGGGGCTCGACCTCTCACCTCGAACTTCTCACCTCGAACTTCTCACCTTGAGCCACTTACCCCGAACCCCGAACCCCGAACCCTCACCTGTTCCCGAGGTACTCCCTCGCCCGCTCGACGACCTCGTCGCGCACCGCGCCGATCTCCCCGGTCACCAGCGCCCCGGACGCCTTGGCGTGGCCACCTCCGCCGAACTGCTTGGCGAAGGCGTTGACGTCGGTGCCGCCGATGGAGCGGAAGGACACCTTCACCTTGCCGTGGCCGAGGTCGCGGAAGAAGAGGGCCATCCGCGTGCCGGCAATCGATCGCGCATGCTCCACGATGCCGTCGAGGTCCTCCGCCTTGACGGCGTGCTTCTCGAGGGCGCCCGCCTCCATCGTGAGCCAGGAGAGCCCGACCGACTCGTCCAGCTGCAGCGTGCCGAGGACGTCGGCCATCAGGCGTACGCGGCCGGCGGGGGCCGAAGCGTAGATGCGCGTGTACATGTCCTCCGGGTCCACGCCCGCGGCGAGGAGCTGCGCAGCCACGGCGAGGCAGCGCGGCGTCGTGTTGCTGAAGCGGAAGCCTCCCGTGTCGGTCAGCATTCCTGTGTACAGGGAGCGCGCGACGTCCGGGGTGATCTCCCACCCCATCACGATCGCCAGGTCGTACACCAGCTCCGCCGTGGCGCAGGCTGAGGTGTCGGAGACCGCATCCGCCCCCGCCGGATCGTCGGAGGGGAGGTGGTGGTCGATCACCAGCTTCGGCACGCCGAGCGTCCGGACCGACTCTGTGAGGTGGCCGAGCCGGGTCACGTCGCTGATGTCGAGGACGATGAGGAGATCGAGGTCGCGCAGCGCCTTCGAGCCCTTCGCTGTCTGATCGACGACGTCGGTCCCGAGGAGGAAGTCGAACATCTCCGGCCAGGGCGTGGGATTCACGATGCGCGGGACGAGGCCGTGCGACGTGAGCATCCGGGCGAGCGCCGTCTCCGAGCCGCAGCCGTCGCCGTCGGCGTTCATGTGCGTGCTGAGCGCCACGCGCCGGCCGGGGACGAGATGCGAGGCGATGGCCTCGATGGCGGCGCGTCGGGCGGCGGGAACGGCGAGGAGGTCGAGAGCGGCTTGGCGCATCGAGGCGAAGACTGGTGAGGAGCGGTGATCGGTTCTCGGTTTTCTATTGCTGTCTGCTACAAGCTACCTCGTTCACCCTCCGCACGAGCGGTACCGGAGCGCTCCCATGCGAAAGGGCACACCGGACCAGGTCCGGTGTGCCCCTCGTGTGCAACCAGCACTTCCGCAGGGTCAGGCGATATCCGCCTCGCCGCGGCCAATCTTCGAGTGGCTCTTGCTGTACGTGAAGTAGATGACGAAGCCGATGAGCAGCCAGACCAACAGCCGATACCAGGTGTCCTTGGGCAGACCGGCCATGAGACCGAAGCAGCTCACGATGCCGAGGATCGGGACGAGCGGCACGAGCGGCGTCTTGAAGGAGCGCGGGATCTCGGGCGACCGGACGCGCAGGATCCAGACGCCGGCGCAGACGATCACGAAGGCGAGCAGCGTGCCGATGCTGACGAGCTGGCCGAGCAGACCGATCGGGAAGAGACCGGCAACGATCGCCGCGATCGTTCCCGTCAGGATGGTCGTGATGTACGGCGTCTGGTACTTGGGGTGCACCTTGCCGAACACCGGCGGCAGCAGCCCGTCGCGCGACATGGAGAAGAAGACGCGCGGCTGGCCCATGAGCATCACGAGCACCACTGACGCCAGGCCGGCGAGCGATCCGATCTCCACGGCGTAGCGCAGCCAGGCGAGCGAGGTACCGGCAGCCTGCACGGCCACGAGGATCGGCGCCGGATCATTCAGCTTGGAGTAATGGACCATGCCCGTCATGACGAGCGCCATCAGGATGTACAGCACGGTGCACACGGCCAGCGAGCCGAGAATGCCGATGGGCATGTCGCGCTGCGGGTTCCGCGCTTCCTGCGCCGCCGTGCTCACCGCGTCAAAGCCGATGTACGCGAAGAAGATGACGCCGGCCCCGCGCACCACGCCGCTCCAGCCGAACTGGCCGAACGTGCCGGTGTTGGGGGGAATGAACGGATGCCAGTTGGCGGTGTTCACGTACATGAAGCCGACGCCGATCACCAGGAAGATGACCGCCAGCTTCACGAAGACGATGACGTTGTTGAACCGCGCCGACTCCCGGATGCCGATCACCAGAATCCAGGTCATCAGCGCAACGAGCACCATGGCGGGAACGTTCAGCACCGCCCCCGTGCGGGAGAAGTGATTGGCCACGTCCACCGCGAAGGGCGCGTTCGAGTAGGCGGCGGGAAAGACGATGCCGAATTCCTTGAGGAAGGGCACGAAGTTCCCCGACCACCCCACGGCCACCGTCGCGGCGCCGAAGAGGTACTCGAGCATCAGATCCCACCCGATGATCCAGGCGATGAACTCGCCCATGGTGGCGTAGCCGTACGTGTAGGCCGAGCCGGCAATCGGGATCATGCTTGCGAACTCCGCGTAGCAGAGCCCGGCGAAGCCGCAGGCGACGCCCGCCAGCACCATGGACAGCACCACGGCGGGTCCGGCGTACTGCGCCGCGGCGTTTCCGGTGAGGACGAAGATGCCGGCGCCGATGATCGCGCCGATGCCGAGCAGCATGAGGTTGGACGCGGTCAGCGTCCGGTTCAGACCGCCCTCACCTTCCTGTGCTGCCTCGCGCTGGAGAACGGCGACACTCTTTCTCGACCACAAACCCATCTGGAAGTCTCCGGAGATTGGCTGAGAGCGGCCCCGGGGAGGTGGGTAGGGCCGACACGGGGCGGGATTCTGTATACAGAAGGCGACAACTTCGTCGCGCGCCAGAGGGTTGTCAAGGCGACGGGGCACCGTGCCGCGCCGCCCCGGGCACCCTAGAGCGAATAGTTCGGCGCTTCCCGCGTGATCGTCACGTCGTGCGGATGCGACTCGCGCAGCCCGGCCGCGGTGATCCGCACGAAATCGGTCTGCGTGCGAAGCTCCTCGATGTCGCCGCAGCCGACGTAGCCCATCCCGCTGCGCAGGCCGCCCACCATCTGGAACAGGACGTCGGCCACGGGCCCGCGGTAGGGCACCCGCCCCTCGATCCCCTCGGGGACGAGCTTCTTCGGCGACAGCTCCCCCTCCTGGAAGTAGCGGTCGGCGCTGCCGTCCTGCATCGCGCTCAACGAGCCCATGCCGCGCACCATCTTGAAGCGGCGCCCCTCGAGCAGGAAGGTCTCTCCCGGGCTCTCCTCGGTGCCGGCGAGCATGCTCCCCATCATCACGCTGCTCGCCCCCGCGGCGAGCGCCTTCACGGCGTCACCCGAGTACTTGATCCCGCCGTCGGCGATGACCGGCACGTCGCCCGCTCCCTCCACCGCATCGAACACCGCGGTGAGCTGCGGAACGCCGACCCCGGTCACGACGCGCGTCGTGCAGATGGAGCCCGGCCCCACACCGACCTTCACGGCGTCCACCCCGCGCTCGACGAGGGCGCGAGCGCCCTCGCGCGTCGCCACGTTGCCGACGACGAGCTGGATGTCGGGGAAGCCCTGCCGCACGCTCTCCGTCGCCTGCAGCACCGCCTCGGCATGGCCGTGTGCCGTGTCGATGATCAGCGCGTCCACTCCCGCGTCGATCAGCGCGCGGGCGCGCACCATGTAGTCGCCCCCGGCACCGATCGCCGCGGCGACGCGCAGCCGGCCGTGCTGGTCCTTGTTGGCAGTGGGGTAGAGCCGGCGCTTGTGGATGTCCTTCACGGTGATCAGCCCGCGGAGCTTGAAGTCGGCGTCCACCACGGGGAGCTTCTCGATGCGGTGCTTACCGAGGATCCGCTCGGCCTCGTCGAGCGTCGTCCCCTCGGGGGCGGTGACGAGCCGGTCCTTCGTCATCGCCTCGGCCACGGGGCGGTCGAGGCTGCGCTCGAATTGCAGGTCGCGGTTGGTGATGATGCCGACCAGGCGCCCGTCGAGGTCGACGATCGGCACACCGGACACCTTGAATCGGCCCATGAGATTGGCGGCCTCGCGCAAGGTCGCCGACTCGGGGAGGGTGTACGGGTTGATGATCATCCCGCTCTCGCTGCGCTTCACGATGTCCACCTGCATCGCCTGCCGGTCGATGGACATGTTCTTGTGCAGCACCCCGATCCCCCCCGACCGCGCCATCGCGATGGCCATCTCGGCCTCGGTCACGGTGTCCATCGCCGCCGAGACGAGCGGGACGTTCAGCTCGATCCCGCGCGAGAACCATGAGCGGGTGGAGACGTCCTTCGGATGCGCCACCGAATGCCGCGGCGCGAGGAGCACGTCGTCGAAGGTGAGCGCGACGTTGTCGCGCACGCGGGAGGCGCCGTTCTGGGTCATGGAACGCGAAGGCCCGCTCTCGTCACCGGGACGGGATGCGGGCCTTGGAGTCGATTCGGAGCGGGTTGATGTCGCCATGGCCAAATGTAACAAGGGCGGGCCCCGCATGGTAGCTCGTCGGGGGAGGCCCCGCCCCCTACCGCCCGATGACCTTCAGCCGTCGCCGGATCCCGCGGGGCAGGAAGAAGGCCGCCGCCGCGAGCACCTCGCGCAGGTTCAGATCGGCGAGGTCCTCCATCGCCCCCGACCAGTGCGCCAGCAGCACCGGCCGTCCGGCGTTCGCGATGAGGCGCTGCAGCGCGAGCACCAGCACGAACACGTCGTCGACCTCCCCGATGAAGGGGATGAAGTCGGGGATCAGGTCCATCGGCATCGCGATGTACGCCATGGCGCCGGCGACGAGCAGCTTGTCCACCGTCGCGACGCGGCGGTCGGTGAGGAGCCCGCCGAGCAGCCGCAGGTAGTTGGGGAGCTGCTTCATGTAGTACATCACCGTGCGCTTCGCGCCGGTGCGCGGTGCCGTCGCCGCGCCGGCGGGACGGCGTGCGCCCCCCCTCGTCTGCGTCGCGCTCGCGCCGGCACTCTTGCGGCGGGCCTGCCCTCCGGTGGTCGTGCTCACGCGTCCGCTCCCTTGCTCGATGGTGTGTCGGTCAGGCGCCCGGCGGCGTCGTGCCGCCCTGGGCCGGTCCCCCCGCGGGCGGGACCTCCCCTCCAGTCGCACCACTCGTGCCGCTCGCGCCCGCCTGCCCGCCGGCCGGGGGCCGGGAGACCGACGCGGCCGCGCTGTTGGCGGCCTCCGTCGCCGCGTCCATCACACGCGAGCCGGCGCTCATGAGATCGGTCGCCACCGACTTGCCCGCCGCGGCGGCACCGCTCAGCACCCCCACCGCGCGGTTCATCAGCCCCATCGTCTCGGCGATCGCCGACGCGCTCACCTTGCCGGCGCGGAGCTTCTCCTCGACTGCGTCGGCGAAGCGGGTGAGCGGATTCGCCCCCGCGGATGCCGCCTGGCGCTCCGCGTACTTCGACTCGAGGAAGTCCACGTAGTCGAGCACCTGGTAGCCGCGCTCGTCCGAGAGTGATTCCAGCTTCTGGAGCAGCTTGTCGCGCAGATAGGGATTCATGCGCGAAAGATAGCGCTCCCGGTCAGCCGTGCCAGCGCGACTTGCGGCCGCGGGCGTCGATGTGCACGTACGGCGTGCGGTAGCGGCGGCTCATGTACAGCCCGAGCCCCCCGACGAGGTCGGGATGGGCGTCCTCGACGCGCTCCACGGCGAGCTGGATCAGCAGCTCGTCGGTGAGGGTGATCTTCCCGTCACCATCGGCATCGATCGCGACGTCCGCGGCGTCGCCATACTGGTGCCGGCTGTCGCGCGCCGACCGCTGCACGCGCGCATTGTGCGACGGTGACCGGAACCCCGAGTGCACATCCACGGCGAGCTCGGGACGCAGGCTCTTCCCCAGGTCGGCGAAGACCAGCTCCAGCTTGTCGAGCAGGCGCGGGTTGAGCGCGACGTACTTGGGCCAGACGTCGCCCTGGTCGTCGTGCGTGACGAAGTCGGCGAGCTTCAGGTGCTTCGTGATCTGCAGGTCGAGGAGCTGCGGCGTCACCTCCACGAATCCCTCGGGACGCTCCTTCCGGGCCCCCCCGATCCGTTCCGCCAGATAGGTGCCGATGCGGTAGCCGTTGACGCGCCCCCCCTGCTTCTGCTCGAAGGGGACGATCACGGCGAGGGTCGGCTCGGCGAGGATCTCGCGCGCGCCGTTGCGCAGCACGGCGAGATGGTAGAAGCCCGGGCGCGACGGGGCGACGGTGGGGGCCGTCGTGAGCGGGCGCGAGGGCTCGCCGGCGGTCGAATCGGCGAGCGTCACCCACTGGTAGCGCAGCTCGCCGGCGTCGGCGCCGAGCGAGAGGGGGAACTGGAGGGTGTCGCCCGGCAGGGCGAAGCGCAGCTTGACGTTGCCGCTGCGCCCGAAGGCCTCGGCGCTCGCCGACGCCGCCGGCACTCCCCCGCTTCCGACCGCCGCCGACAGGTTCGCGAGGGGGACCGCGGTGAGCGAGGCGCCGGGCCGGAGGAACTGGACGACCGCCACGACGGAGAGCACGAAGAGCGTCAGGGTGCCCGCGAGCGAGCGAAGCCCGCGCGAGTCGGCGAGATCGAGCATGAACAGGACGACGGCGCGACCGGCCTGCCGGGCGCGTGGCACGAGCTTCTTCACGACTGGACTGCCTCCGGGCTGGAGAACGGACGGGACGCGCGATCCGTTCTCGCTGCTGCCAGCCCTCGTGGACCGGCGAGAGGGCGGGATACGTGATGTCCCGCGCCGGCTGTGGGCGACGCGGGATCGATGCGACGAGCGCAACCTAACCGTGGGAGAGACGCGCCGGAACCGTCGAGGTAACGAACGGAAAGGGCTACTGGCCGAACGGCCAACAATCCATAACCGCTTGTGCCGCAACGATTTTTAGACGAGCTCGCTAGTAGATGAAGACCGGGGTGCCGATGGGCACCATGTCGTAGAGCTTGTCGATGTCCTCGTTCCGCAGGCGCACGCAGCCGTGACTGGCCGAACGGCCAATGCTCGAGGGAGCGTCGGTGCCGTGGATCCCGTAGCCGTCCCCCATCTCCAGGCGGTGGGTGCCGAGCACCCCTTTGTACTTCCGCTGGTTGGTGCCGAAGGGGGGGATGATGATGTTGCCTCCGGCGACGAGCTCGTGGCCCTCCTTCCCCTCCCCCACCGGCTCTACTCGTCCGTCCGGGTAGCGGCGCACGACGTCAGTCCCTTCGACCTCGATCGAGGAGCCGTCGCTGGCCGGGACGCTCTGGCCGCGGTTGAGACGGACGATCCCGAGCCCGCGCTTGCGCGCCATCTCGACGAAGTGCCAATCAGGGGGTGTCCACGCGGGATCGGCGTCCTTCGCCTGCACGACGAGCCGTCCGCGGGGGGTCTCGAACTTCCAGCTCCCATTGGAGCCGTCGAGCACCTTCCCGCTTCCCGTGGCCACCGGGGCGGTGAAGAGGACGCTGTCGCGCTGCTTGAACCAGAGCCGGTGATCCTCGATGCTGACGACGAGGTAGGGCTTTCCGGCGGTGTCGGCGGCGGTGCCAGCCCGGGCGAGGCTGTCGTCAAGCGCGCCGCTGCTCTTCTTGACCTCGTCCAGGAGCTGGAGGTTGTCGTTGAAGACCATGCGGCTGACGTCGCGCTCGTGGCGCATCAGAGCGGTGCGCCCGAACAGGGTGGTGCTCGCGAACATGAGGAGGAATACCGCCCCCACGAGGCCGAAGGCGATCTTGCCGCCACTCCGGATGTAGCTGATGAATCCCACCGGGTCCTCCTGCTGAATCAGTAGAAATACACGGGCATGCCGCGCTTCAGGTTCGGCGCGATCGCCTTGAGGTCCTCGGCCCTGGCCCTGATGGCGCCGGGGAGCACGTACGCGGAATCGTCGAGCGGTCCCGCACTTGGCAGCGAGTAGATGACAGTCCCTCCGTCGAGCACGAGCGCGGCGGGGCCGAGGGCGCCCGCCAGCGGCCCGCGCGACGGAGCGACGCCGCGGTCGGCGTAGAGCCAGGCCGGCGGTGTCCAGGCGTCCCCCTCCCCGACCAGCCGGTCCACAGTACGCTTACCCCGCGGAGCGGCGATGTGCACCGTATCGGGTGAGATCCCCACGCGCTTCTCCGGGCCGATCGTCACGGGCATGGCGCGGAGGAGGGCGCCATCGCGCTGGAGGTACATGACGCCGCTGTCGAGCGAGACGTTCAGGTGCAGGGTGGGGTCCACGTTCGCCTGCCGCTTGAACAGCTCGACCATGACCTTGAGGCGGTTCTGCTCCTGCGCCAGGACGGCGTCGGTGCGGTCCCGCTCCACCTGGGACATCGAGCCGCGAAGCTGGGCCGTCTCGCGCCGGTAGCGGAAGTACTTCGCCGCGAGCCAGCCGTCGGCCGCGAGGAAGATGACGACGGCGATGCTCATCGTGGCGACGAGGCCCGGGTAGCTGTGCCGGAACTCGCGCCACCCCGAGCGTCGCCGGTCCGTGCGCTCGCGGGCGGCGTCCTTGCGGCGGCCGGGATCCCAGGAGTCGGGGGGAGTGGGCGGGATGGTCATGGGCG
>JBBQJC010000067.1:0-18244 GCA_038325515.1 Gemmatimonadales bacterium
ACGCTCGCGCTCCTCCGGCGCCTTGTCGATCTGGTCGAACGCCACCGCCGACGCCAACCCCTGCACCGCCTGGATCGCCGTGATCGCCGCGGTCAGCGTGGTCTTGCCGTGATCGACGTGGCCGATCGTGCCGACGTTCACATGCGGCTTGGTCCGCTCGAACTTTGCTTTGCCCATGACGAAGATCCGAAACGCAAGAGGGTTGGACAGCCAGTAGCCCCCGGAGGCGATTTCGTCCCCCAGCGGCCACGGTAACGACAGGATCAGCTACGACGCTTCAAGTGCACTTCTCCTTCAAGAGCACGCGACCGGGATTGAACCGGTGACCTCACCCTTACCAAGGGTGTGCTCTACCAACTGAGCTACGCGTGCGTACCACCTGCACCCAACAGCACACCAGAGCGGGAGACGGGGCTCGAACCCGCGACATCAAGCTTGGAAGGCTTGCGCTCTACCAGCTGAGCTACTCCCGCGTGTCCCTCCAACGCACTGCACACCAGACGTCATGGTGGGGGAAGGATTCGAACCTTCGAAGGCGTGAGCCGTCAGATTTACAGTCTGATCCCTTTGGCCACTCGGGAACCCCACCCCGGTTCTCGCATCAGACTCCCGAGCCCGCCTCTCCAGACCCCAGCAGAGCTGGCGGCGAGACTCGAACTCGCGACCGCCTGATTACAAATCAGGTGCTCTACCAACTGAGCTACGCCAGCAGACAGCCGTTTTTGCGCGAGACTCTCAGGATAGCGGGACGAAGGGGGGGAGTCAAGGCGGCCAGGTTGCGCGACTTAGCAGCGCGGCACCGAGCCCCGCAGCCGCTCGCGGCGTAGGGGGTTCGGGGGGAGGGGTTGGCTGTGGAAATGAATGCCCGAACGCCTCACCCCGAACCCCGAACCGCGTCACCCCAGCTTCCACCGCGTCTCCCCCCCGCCATCCTCGATCGCCACCCCCCGCCCCGCGAGCTCCTCCCGGATCCGGTCAGCCTCGGCGAAGTCGCGCCTGGCCCGGGCCTCCTTCCGCGCGGCGATGCGCTCGACGATCCACTCCTCGAGTGCCGAGTCCGCCTTGACCGCGTCGGGGACGATGTCCAGCACGCCATCGATCCGCTCGAAGGCCCTCCGGGCACGCTCCACCGCGCCGGCGACGCCACCGCGGCGGTCGAGCTCGGCATTCGCCCGACGGATGAAGTTGAACAGCGCCGCCAGCGCCTCCGGGCCATTCAGATCGTCGAACAGCGCCCCCTCCGCCGCCGCGACCGCCTCGTCCGCCGCCGTCACGAGCTCCGGCGTCCCGCCCGCCAGGAGCGCATCCTCGCCGAACAGGCGCGCGCGAAAGTCGCCGACCCGGCGCACCGCCTCCGTGGAGGCATCGAGCGCCTCCACCGAGAGGTTCAGCTCCTTGCGGTAGTGCGTGTTGAACACGAAATGGCGCAGCGCGGCCGACGAGAAGCTCGCCTCGCGCAGCCCCTGCACGGTGCTGACGTTCCCCACCCGCTTGGCCATCTTGGCGCCATCCGTCAGCAGGAAGGCGCCGTGCGACCAGACGCGCGCGAAGGTCTTGCCGGTGGCCGCCTCGCTCTGCGCGATCTCGTCCTCGTGATGCGGAAAGATGAGGTCGATCCCGCCGCAGTGCAGGTCCAGGGTCTCGCCGAGGATGTCCATCGCCATCGCCGAGCACTCGAGGTGCCAGCCCGGCCGGCCGCGCCCCCAGGGGGAATCCCACGCGGCGCCGGTGGCCTCGTCCTCTTCCCTGGCCGCCTTCCAGAGCGCGAAGTCCTGCGCGTTCTCCTTGGTGTAGTCGTCCTGCAGGACGCGCGCGCCGCTCTTCACCTCGCGGGTGTCGAGGCGCGAGAGCTTTCCGTAGCCGGGAAACTTGCCGATGGCGAAGTAGACGGAGCCATCCTCTGCCTGGTACGCCACACCGCGCTCCACGAGCCGCTCCACGAGCGCCACCATCTGCGGGATGTACTCGGTCGCCCGGGGATAGTGCTCCGCCGGCTGGATGCGCATGTACTCGCGATCGCGATGGAAGATCTCGATCACCGGCTCGGTGACCTGTGTGATGGTCTTCCCCTGCTCCAGCGCCCGCTTGATGATCTTGTCGTCGACGTCGGTGAGATTCATCACCTGATGGACGGTCCACCCGCGCAGGGCCAGCACCCGCCGCATCAGGTCCTCGAAGAGAAAGGTGCGGAAGTTCCCGAGGTGCGCGGGGTTGTACACGGTGGGCCCGCAGGTGTACATCCGCACCGTCTGGCCATCGGCGGGGACGAACGGCTCGACCTGTCGGGTGAGCGTGTTGTACAGGCGGAAGTCGGGCATGTCCGGTGTCGTGCGGGGAGAGGGGGGGGCGAGCCGGAAGTTACATGGCCGGCACGGCCGCGGGGGGAGCGGCCGTCGTGATGCGGGCGGCGTCGAGCTCGCGCTTGATGCGCCCGCGCAGGTCGCGGGCGACGTCGTCGCGCCGGTAGGGATCGACGCGGGCGACGGTGCGCAGCGTCACGGTCCCCCCGCTCATCTTCTCGAGCCCCATGACGCGCGGCGGGTCGAGCAGGGCATCGGCCCACGCCGGGTCGGCGCCGAGCGACTCGGCAGCGCGTGACACCGCCTTCGTCGCCGCGTCCGCGTCGGCCCAGGCAACGTCGACGTCCACCGCCACTCGGCCCCACGAGCGCGTCAGGTTGGTGACCTGCGCGATCTGGCCATTGGGAATGATGTGAAGGGCCCCGGAGCTGTCGCGCAGGTAGACGAGGCGCAGGGTGATGTTCTCGACGGACCCCTCGACGCCGCCGATGCGGATGACGTCGCCGAGGGCGAACTGGTGCTCGAGCTGCAGGAAGAAGCCGGTGACGTAATCGCGCACGAGGCTCTGCGACCCGAACGAGATGGCGAGCCCCACGACTCCCGCGCTGGCGAGGAGGGGGGAGATGTTGAAGCCGAGCTGATTGAGCACCATCAGGGCGCCGATGATGAAGAGCACGCCGCGGCCGACGTTCCGCACGAGCTTCGCCGCGGTCAGGGCGCGCTGCTCGCGGGCGCTGTGGAGACCGGGGCGTCCGTCATCGCCCCACCGCTCGATGCGCTTGGCGACGAATCGGATGAAGAACCAGGCGGCAAGCAGGCCGATGAGCACGCCGCCGACGTCGATCCCGCGGTCGATGGCGTAGTCGACGCCGTTGGCGCGCCACTCGGCGATGGTGCGCGGACGCTGCGCGACTTCCCTGGGGGAGAACGGGAACTGGGGGAGGCGTTGGGGCATCCGCGCAAGCTACGAGGCGCGAGGCAACGGTCAACGGAGCGCGCGCCCATCGGGCTCGGCAACCCGGCGGCGGCGCGTGCGGTCCGCCGCCACGAGCCGTCCGTCGTGGAGCCGGAGCAGCCGGTCCACGGGCCCGCGAAGCTCGTCCTCGCGGCGCGCCGTCACGAGCAGGGTGGGCGCGGCGCCGACGGCGGCGAGAGCGGCGCCGTCCACGAGCCGCAGGCCAGGGCGAGCGGTGATGGTCCCGTGGTCGGCGCGCAGGAGGCCGGCGACGCAGCGGATCAGCGTCGTCTTGCCGCTGCCGCGCTCGCCGAGCACCGCGACCCGTTCTCCTTCGGCGATCTCGATCGTGCAGCCGCGCAGCACCCAGATGCGTGCCGAGCAGCCGCGCACGCCGGCGGCGTAGCTCTTCCAGAGGTCTTGCACCACGAGGGCGGCTGGCATTGGCGCACGATAGGCGTGCGGTGCCCGTGCGCCGTCACCGGATTCGCGCTGGGCGGCGCATGGCATCGCTGCGCATGTCATCGCGCACGAGCGAGCGAAGGGTCATCGCGCACGAGCGAGCGAAGCGAGGCTGTCATCCCGCACGAGCGAGCGAAGCGAGGCTGTGTCGGGATCCACCTTACGCTCGCGCCATCATCATTCACGGGCCGGGACGGTAGATCCCGACGCTCGCTTCGCTCCCGCGGGATGACAGTCTGGCGCGGCAGCCGGTCGCTCCCGCGGGATGACAGCACCGCGCAGTGGCGGCGCCCCCGCGGGCCGTCTATTCAGCTCAGCAGGCGGTCCTGCTCGCTCGCGGCGGGGACGAGCTCGGCGCTCCGCTCCGGGCGGGGGCGCGAACGATGGAAGGTGGCGATCGCGTCGACGATGGGAGAAGGATCGAAGCGCACGGTGTCGGTCGCCGGCAGCCCGGTCTCGCGCTGAACGGTCTCGATCGCGCGGCGCGCGGAGTCCTCGTCCATGTCGTACGTGTTGAGCGCGACGGCGATCACCGGCGCCGGACGCAGGGGGGAGATCGCCTGCTCGCTCAGGCGGATGAACTCCACGAGCGGGGGGATCTTCACCCACTCGCAGCGATTGATCGCCGTGCGCGACGGCTGCGCGCACATGACCTGGGCGTGCGGCAGCGCGCCGTGGAGCAGCCCGTACGTCACGCCGGAGTAGCTCGGGTGGATGATGGAGCCCTGCCCTTCGACCAGGACGAGGTCGGCGTCCTTCGCGCACTCGATCACGAGCTGTTCCGCCGCGCCCCCGATGAAGTCGGCGACCACGGCGTCGACGCCGATGCCGCGCCCCTCGATGAGGATCCCGGTCTGTCCCGTCGCGGCGAAGCTCGTGCGGATCCCCTGTGCGCGCAGCCCGCCGAGGAGCTGGAGCTGGGTAGTCATCTTGCCGATGTTGCAGTCGGTGCCGACGGTGAGCACCACCGTCGCGTCCACGTTGCGCACGCGGCCGTTGGAGACGCTCAGCTTCGCCGGGGGACGCCGGAGGTCGTGGATCGGCACGCCATGCTCGCGGGCTTCGGCGGCGAGCTCCGGAATGTCGGACACGAAGCTGTGCAGGCCGCTCCAGATCTCGAGGCCGTTGCGGATGGCGGTGCCGAGCAGGGCGATCCAGGGGGCGGGGAGCTGTCCTCCCGGCGGCGCGATGCCGATGAGCAGCGCGTTCGGCCCGCGCCGAAGTCCCTCCTCGAGCGTGGCGACCACGGGGATGTCGCCGCCGTAGCCGAGGACCTGCTGCGCGGTGGCGCCCGCGCGGCTCGCGTCCAGCACGGCGACCACGCGTTCGGGCGTGTAGCGGATGCAGGCGTTCGCGGTCTTGGAAGTCTCCGGCCCGAAGGAGCCGTCGGCGAGGATCAGGTAGCGCAGGTCTCTGGACATGCGGGACGTGTGGAGATCGTGTGCGGTGCGGAGGCGTGGCGCGTGGATCGGGCTCCGGAAATCTACACCGCCACCGCGCTCACACGACGCTCCAGCAGGGCGACGATGTCCACCGTCAGGGCTGGCACGATGACGCCCCCTTCGGAGGCGGGAAGCCGCAGCAGGAGGGGACGCTCGCGCGTGGTGCGCCGGAAGCCCTGTCCCTCATAGAGACGCGAGAGGAGGATGCGCCGCACCACCACCATGATCACCACGAGGCCCGGCACGGCGACGAGCAGGCCGAGTGGGCCGAGCAGCTTGCCGACGATGAGCACGAAGACGATGGTGAGCACCGGGGGCAGGTCCACCTGCTTCTGCATGATGTAGGGAGAGACCAGATTCCCCTCGATCAGGTGGACGAGGACGCCGACGCCGATGACCCAGAGCGCACGTGCCCCTCCCTCCGGCCCGGTGAGGACGAAGAGCGCGGGGAGCGTGGTGGCGAGCAGCGTCCCGAAGAAGGGGATGATGCAGGCCAGCCCGGTGAACACGCCGAAGGTGAGCGCGTAGGGGACGTGCAGCAGGTAGAGAAAGACCGCCGTCAGCGTGCCGAGGAAGGTCATCGTGAGCAGGAGACCCACGATGTACGCGCGCAGGGAGCTGGCGCAGTCGGAGAGGACGTCGCGGACGAGGTCGCGATGGATGGGCGGGAAGAGCGCGATCAGCCACTCGCGGTACAGCGCCGGGTGCAGCGACAGGTAGAGCCCCATCACGATCACCGAGAAGAGGCTCACCAGCACCTCGACGAACGACAGCACCTTGGGCACGACGTTGCCGAACTGACCCGACACCTGTTCGTACAGGGCGGCGAGGATCCGGTGCTCGCCGGGCGCGTAGACCTGCTTGAGCGCGGGAACCTTGGCCACCATGCGGTCGATCGCCGCCTCCCATCCGCCGATGTAGGCGGGGAGGACCTTCACGAGCTCCTGCGTCTGCGCGATGAGCGGAGGGACGAGGACCCAGAACAGGAGGGCGAGCGCGCCGAAGGAGATGATGATGGCGAGCAGCAGGCTGAATCGGTCGGGCACGCGGGCGTGGCGCCGCAGCGTGCCGGCCAGCGCGCCCAGGTACAGCGAGATGATGATGCCGAGGAAGAGCAGGAGGAAGACCTCCGCCACCCGGCCCGAGAGCCAGAGGAGGAGGATGGTGAAGACGGTGGCGGTGAGGATCGGCGCGAACTTGAACGACGCCTGCGCCCGTGTCGTCACCGAGCCTTCTCGTCGCGGGAGGCGGGCTCGATCTCCACGTCGGCGGTCTCGGCCTTCTGCCCGGCGCCGATCGCCTTGTTGACGGTCGTGCCGGCGCCGAGCATCCCCATCTTCTGCTTGAGCGCGAGGAGCTGGTTGTCGACGGAGACGCCGGCGCTCCCGCGCTCCAGCGCCTTGAAGTCCCGCTGCAGGGTGTCGCCGGTGAACTCGTCGTCGATCTCGGCGGCGGCCTTGATCTGCCGTTCGTTGGTCTCGATGCGCTCCTCCATCCGGGCGAAGGCCTCGAAGGCGCTCTTCTCGGACAGCGACGACATCGTCTCGGCGATGCGCTGCTGCGCCTGGGCGCGGCGCTGGCGCGCGACGAGGAGGTTCTTCTTGCGCTTGGCCTCCTCGATCTTGTCGTTCAGGTCGCGGAGGGAGTTCTTGAGCTTCTCCGTCTCCATGCGGTGCTGCTCCCAGGTCTGCTCGAGCTGCTGCCCGTGCGACTGGTGCTCGCCCATGCGGACGAGGGCCTGGGTGGCGAGGTCGTCGCGGCTCTCCTGCACGGCGAGCATCGCGCGGCGCTCCCAGTCCTGCGCCTGCTTGTACTCGGCGTCGGTCTGGTCGCGGAGGCGCTTCTCGTCGGCGATGGCCGAGGCCACCTGCTGCTTGGCCTTGACGAGCTGGCCGCGCATGTCGACGAGGATCTGCGTCAACATCTTCTCGGGATCTTCGGCCCGGGAGATGAGGTCGTTGATGTTGCTCTTGAGGAGCGCGGAGAAGCGGTCGAAGATGCCCATGGGTCAGCGTGCCTCGCGGTACGAGCCGAGCTCGCGCAGGTGCGACGCGAGCGCGAGCGTCATGCTCTCGTAGCTCGCGAGGAATTCCTCGAAGTCGAGGGCCGAGAGCTCGAGCGCTTCCGTGAGGACGACCTGCTCCTCCTGGATGCCGTACGACCCGTGCAGCAGGTCGCTGGCGTTGAGCTCGAGCAGGCGGCGGGTGAGCGTCGCGGTCTGGGCGGCATCGGCCGGCAGGGTCATGACGTCCACGCGCAGCAGCAGGACCGGCGGTGAGTAGTTGATGGCGACCGAGAGGTCGCTGTCGGGACTGGGGCGAACGATCCAGAAGCCCGGCTCGACCTCCGAATAGGTCGCGCCGGTGGAACTGAGCTGGATGATGAAGCTCTCGATGTCGTCTCTGGAAAGCATCGGCAAACCACCTGGCGAGCTCTGGGTTGCCCCTTCCTACGGGATCCGGGCGCCGCTCGTTTCAGCGGGGCGCGGCGCATGCGGCAGGAAGGTACGGGTCCGACGGGTCCGGGGGAAGGCGAACCGAGGATGCTTCCACATGCAACTGCGCGTACTTCGACGGCCACTGCGCGTACTTCGTACGGGGTTGCATACCAACGTACCTGGACCGATGGGCCGGCTCCGTGGACTCCATCGCCGAGCGCTCGTGTCGCGCGGGCACCGATCTTCGGAGGGTATCCGGTTCCGGAACGGCGTTCCTGACGGCGGAAGACTGACGGCTGTGGGACTCGTACCGGGTAGTCGGGTAACCCGGTAGCGGCTTACGCCCGCTTGATCTGCACCAGCCGCTCCTTCGCGAGCCGGCGCCCCGTCGGGGTCGCCGCGAGGCCGCCGCCCGCCGTCTCGCGGTAGCGGACGTCCATCGTCCGGCCGATCTCCCCCATCACGTCGATCACCTCGTCCACCGGAATGGCGAAGGTGATGCCGGCCATCGCCATCTCGATCGCCGCCAGGGCGATCGCCGAGCCGGTGGCATTGCGGAACACGCACGGGAGCTCGACGAGGCCGCCGAGGGGATCGCAGACCAGGCCGAGCGTCCCCTGCATGGCGAGGGCTGTCGCATGTCCCGCCTGCGACGGCGACCCGCCCAGCATCTCGGTGGCGGCGCCGGCGGCCATCGCCGCGGCGGAACCCGTCTCGGCTTGGCAGCCCCACTCGGCGCCCGAGAGCGAGGCACGCTCGGCGATGACGGCACCGATGAGCCCAGCCACGGCGAGGGCGCTCACGACCTCGTCGTCGCCGATGCCGCGGGCGTGCGCGAGGCCGGTGAGGACGGCGGGGAGCACGCCGGCGCCACCGGCGGTGGGCGCGGCGACGATGACTCCCATGGCCGCGTTGACCTCCTGCACGGCGAGGGCTCGCGCGAGGATGTCGCGGAAGGGGGTGCCCGCCAGCGGGCCATCGGGCCCGGTGCGCAGCTTGGCCGCGTCGCCCCCCACCAGCCCGGAAGCCGAGTAGAGGTCACCGGTCATCCCCTGCCCTACCGCCTGGCGCATGATGACGAGGGCGCGATGGAGCGCGGCGCGGATATCGTCGACCGTGCGCCCCTGGTCGGCAGCCTCGGTCTCGAGGGCGAGCCGGGCGAGGGAGATCTGCTGCGACTCGGCGTCGCGGATGGCGTCGGCGAGGGACTTGTACATCAGGCACTCACCTTGTCGAGGCGGAAGGCCCAGCGGACCCAGGGCAGCGCACGGATCTCGTCGCGCACCTCCTCACCGGGCAGCTCGTCGATCTCGATGACCATGAATGCATCGCCACCGCGCGACTTTCTGGTGAGCCGGAGCGTGGCGATGTTGAGCGAGTACTCCGAGAGGAGCGTGGCGATGCGCGCCACGGAGCCCTTCACGTCCTCGGCGACGAGGACGATGGTGTGGTAGTTCCCCGTCACCTCGACGGGGTAGCCGTCGATCTCGGTGACGACGACGCGGCCGGCGCCGAGCGACGAGCCGGTGAGGACGGCGCGGCGATCGCCGCGCTCGAGCGTGATGCGCACGGTGTTGGGATGCGCCTCGTCGTTCAGCGTCGTCTTCTCGAAGCGGTAGTCGAGCCCTTCCTGGTCGGCGATCTCGAGCGCGGTGCGCAGGCGCTCGTCGTCGGGACGAAAGCCCATCAGTCCGCCGACGATCGCCTTGTCGGTGCCGTGTCCTTCACCGGTGCGCGCGAACGAGCCGTGCAGCTCCATGCGCGCCGACTGCGGCGTGCCGCCGACGAGCCCGCGCGCGAGCAGGCCGAGCCGGCAGGCGCCCGCCGTGTGCGAGGAGGAGGGCCCGACCATGACGGGACCGATGATGTCGAGCAGGGAGACCATGGGGGG
This sequence comes from Gemmatimonadales bacterium, assembly GCA_038325515.1. GTDB lineage: Bacteria > Gemmatimonadota > Gemmatimonadetes > Gemmatimonadales > Gemmatimonadaceae > AG11. The sequence goes on from JBBQJC010000067.1 coordinate 9,488, forward strand.
AATGCGAGGCGTTGAAGTGTGTACCGCCGGATACGGCCGTTCGCGCTACCGTTTACGGTGCTTCGGTTTCTCGGTTCACGGCCTACCTCGGTTGGCTCCTGGCGTCCCGAGGAAGGCGGTGAACCGAAAAACGGAAGAACCGAACAACCGTGTCAGTCCTCAGCCAGCCTTCCTCTTCCGCTTCGGCAGAATCCTCGTCAACATCGGCGCCAGATAGCGCCCCGTATGCGAGGCTTCCACCGCCGCGACGTCTTCCGGCGTGCCGGCGGCGACGACGGTGCCGCCGCGCGTGCCGCCCTCGGGGCCGAGGTCGATGACCCAGTCGGCGGTCTTGATCACGTCGAGGTTGTGCTCGATCACGAGCACCGTGTTGCCGCGGTCCACGAGACGATGCAGGACGTGGAGCAGGACGCGCACGTCCTCGAAGTGCAGCCCGGTGGTGGGCTCGTCGAGGATGTAGAGCGTGCGTCCCGTGTCGCGCTTGGAGAGCTCGGTGGCGAGCTTGATCCGCTGTGCCTCGCCGCCGGAGAGGGTCGTGGCGCTCTGGCCGAGGTGGATGTAGCCGAGCCCGACGTCGTTCAGCGCCTCGAGCTTCTGCCGCACGCGCGGCTGGTTCTCGAAGAACGCGCTGGCGTCTTCCACGGTCATGTCCAGCACGTCCGCAATGGACGAGCCGCGGAAGCGGACCTCCAGCGTCTCGCGGTTGTAGCGCTTCCCCTTGCAGACCTCGCAGGGGACGTAGACGTCGGGGAGGAAATGCATCTCGATCTTCACGAGCCCGTCGCCCTGGCAGGCCTCGCAGCGTCCCCCCTTCACGTTGAAGGAGAAGCGGCCGGGCCCGTAGCCGCGGATCTTCGCCTCGGGGAGCTCGGAGAAGAGCTCGCGGATCGGGGTGAAGAGCCCGGTGTACGTCGCGGGGTTGGAGCGGGGCGTGCGGCCGATGGGACTCTGGTCGACGTCGATGACCTTGTCGATGTGCTCCAGCCCGGTGATGCGATCGTGCAGGCCGGGAATGACGCGCGCGCGATAGAAGTGCCGCGCGAGCGACTGGTGCAGGATGTCCTCGATGAGCGTGGACTTGCCGGAACCCGACACGCCGGTGACGGCGACGAAGAGACCGAGGGGGATCTCGACGTTCACGTTGCGCAGGTTGTGCGCGCGCGCGTTCTGGATCCTGATGGCTCGCTTGTCGTCGGGGGGGCGACGGGTGGCCGGCACGGCGATCTCCACCTCGCCGCTGAGGTACTTCCCCGTGATGGAGCGGGGGTTGGCGATGAGCTCGGCCACGGTGCCCGCGCCGATGATCTCGCCGCCGTGCTTGCCGGCGCCCGGTCCCATATCGATGAGGAAGTCGGCGGCGCGCATCGTCTCCTCGTCGTGCTCGACGACGATGACCGTATTGCCGAGGTCGCGGAGCTGCTCGAGGGTGGCGAGCAGGCGCGAGTTGTCGCGCTGGTGCAGGCCGATGGATGGCTCGTCGAGGATGTAGAGCACGCCGACGAGCCGCGAGCCGATCTGCGTGGCGAGCCGGATGCGCTGCGCCTCGCCGCCGGACAGCGATTCGGCCGAGCGGCCGAGGGTGAGGTAGTCGAGGCCGACGTCGACGAGAAAGCGCAGCCGCTCGCGCACTTCCTTGAGGATGGGGCCGGCGATCTCGGCGTCGAGCCCCGTGACGCGGCCATTGCCGCGCACGGGGAGGGTGTCGAAGAACTCGAGCGATTCGGTGATGGCGAGATCGACGACGTAGCCGATGTTGCGCCCGCCCACGGTGACGGCGAGCGATTCGGGCTTGAGCCGCTGGCCGTTGCAGACCGTGCAGGGGACGGCGAGCATGTACTGCTCGAGGTCGACGCGCACCATGTCGGAGTCGCTCTCCTCGTACCGTCGCTCGACGTTGGCGATGATCCCTTCCCACGTGCCGTCGCCCTTCTTCGACTTCCTGCCGCCGGCGTCGCCGTGCAGCAGCAGCTGGCGCACCGCGGGATCGAGCTGCCCCCACGCGGTGTTGAGGTCGAACTTGAACTGCCGCGCGAGGGTCGGGAGGACGACCTTGCGCAGGTAGCCGCTCGGCTCGCCCCAAGGGAGCACCACCCCTTCGAGGATGGAGATCCGCGGGTCGCCGAGGACGAGCTCCTCGCTGACGCGGCGGCGCGTGCCGAGCCCGCCGCAGGAGGGACAGGCGCCGAAGGGGGAGTTGAAGGAGAACTGGCGCGGCTCCAGCTCGGGCATGGAGATGCCGCACGTCGGGCAGCCGTATTTTTCCGAATACGTGCTGACTTCGGTCGTGTCGGCGTTGGCGATCTCGACGACCCCCTCGGCCAGCTTGAGCGCGGTCTCGACGGAATCGGTGAGGCGGCCGCGATCGTCGGCGCGGACGGCGAGCCGGTCGACGACGACGGAGACGTTGTGGTTCTGCCGGCGGTTGAGCTTGGGCGGATCGGCCAGCTCGATCAGGTCGCCGTCCACGTAGGCGCGGATGAAGCCCTGCTTGCGCACGGTCTCGAACAGCTCGCGGAACTCGCCCTTTCGTCCCTGGATGAGGGGGGCGCGCACCTCGATCTTCGTCCCCTCGGGCCACGCCAGCACGGACTCCGAGATCTGCGCCGGGCTCTGCCGCTGCACCGGGCGGCCGCAGTTCGGGCAGTGCGGCGTGCCGGCGCGGGCGTAGAGGAGGCGGAGATAGTCGTAGATCTCCGTGACCGTGCCGACGGTGGAGCGGGGATTGTGGCCGGCGGTCTTCTGCTCGATGGAGATGGCCGGGGAGAGGCCCTCGATGGCGTCGACGTCGGGCTTCTCCATCAACCCGAGGAACTGGCGCGCGTACGCGGACAGCGACTCCACGTAACGGCGCTGTCCTTCGGCGTAGATGGTATCGAAGGCCAGCGAGGACTTCCCCGAGCCTGACAGCCCCGTGATGACCGTGAGGCGATCACGCGGGATGGTTACGTCCACGTTGCGCAGGTTGTGCTCGCGTGCGCCGCGGACGATCAAAGATTCTTCTGCCATAACCAGGGAAAGCTCGCTCGCGGACCGGGGGGAGACAAGACTCCTGCGGTGCGCGTTAGATTACCTCCACCGGCGCAGCGGACGCATCCCGACGCGCGCCATTCGTCCCCTTCTTCCCCACCGTTCCGCGCCAATCATGCCGCACACCGACGCCATCGTTGTCATGACGACGCTCGCCTCGACCGACGACGCGGTGAAGCTCGTACGGGCGCTGCTGGAGCGGCGACTGATCGCCTGCGGCTCCGTGCTGCCGGGGGCGCGGTCGCTGTACCGCTGGCAGGGGAAGATCGCCGACGAGCAGGAGGCGATCGTGCTGTTGAAGACGCGTTCGGCGCGGCTGGAGACGCTGCAGCTCGCTTTCGCCGAGCTGCATCCGTACAAGGTGCCGGAGCTGCTGGCCTTGCCGGTGACGGCGGGAAACGCGAAGTATCTGGAGTGGATCAACGGCGAAACGACTCTCGCCCTTGCCTGAGCAGCCGACGGTGGAGAAGAGGCGACGTATGACCCAACCCGAGATCCAGGGCGCCAGCGATGCGCCGCCGCCCGCGCCGGCCGGCGCGGCGGAGGCGGCCGACATGGCCGCGACGCCACAGCCCGACGAGGAGCGCGCCCCCGCGCTGGCGGACGAGCGACCGGTCGAGCGTCCGCTCGATGCGCTGCAGCAGGCGCGCGACCTCGTGGCGTCGGGCGAGCTGAGCGCGGCGCTGACCACGCTCCGCGCCCTCGTCGCGCGTGAGCCGGCGAACGCGCACGCGCGCGCCGCCCTGGCGGGGCTGCTCGAGAAGCGCGGTGACCTGGAAGGGGCGCTGGGCGAGCTCGGGCGCGCGCTGGAATCGGCGCCGGAAGACGTCGGCATCCTCTGCGCGCGCGCCGCGCTGTTCACGGCGCGTGGCCGGTACGACCAGGCGGAGCTCGATCTGCGCCGCGCCGCGAAGACGCAGGAGGGGAGCGCCGACGTGCAGGTGCAGCTCGGCGTCCTGTTCAGCAAGCGGGCGCGGTGGCGCGAGGCGATCGAGCCCCTGCGCGCGGCGGTGGAGGCCGAGCCGGAGCGCGCCGATGCCCACTATCATCTGGGCGAGGCGTACAACCACATCGACGACCTGCCGGCGGCGCTCGCCGCGTACGAGGCGGCAGCGGCGCTGCAGCCGAGCAACACACGGGCGCTGAAGGGGGTCGGGATCGTCCTCGACCGACTGGGCCGCCCGACCGAAGCGGCCGCGGCGTACCGGCGGGCGCGCGACGCGCAACGCCGGTAGCGATGGTGGCGCAGGGAGCGGCTCGGGCATGACGGCCCGCCCGAGCCGGCGCGCGCTGCTCGGGGGAACCGTCCTCGCGCTCTGGCTCGCCGGGCTCGGCGCGCTCGTGCATCGGGAGCTGTTCCGCCCGCACCTGGAGCGCCTCGCCGAGGCGGGGCTCCGCGTCACGCCGGGCGCGACCTTCTTCGCCGTGCTGCAGAAGGGAGAGCAGATCGGCTTCGCCTCCACGACCGTGGATACGGCGGACGCGGGGATCACCGTCCACGACTACCTCGTCGCCGACCTGCCGGTGGGGGGGGCGCTCCACCGCGCGACGGCGCGCACCACGGTGACCCTGACCCGTGCGCTGCGCGTGAGCGGCTTCACCCTCGACGTCGACGCCGACCTCGCGCCGATCAAGGCCAGGGGCCGCGTGCTGGGAGACAGCCTGCTCCTCATCACCACCGACGGCGTGACGGGACAACCGGCCGATACGCAGCGCGTGAAGCTGAGCGGTCCGATCCTCCTCCCGACGCTCGTGCCGCTCGCCATCGCATTGGCGGAGCATCCGAAGGTCGGGAAGAGCTATCCGCTCCCGATGTTCGATCCGCTCGCCATGAAGGTGCGCGAGGCGCATGTCGTCGTGCAGGCGGAGAGCGTGTTCGTGGTGCAGGACAGCAGCGTGTTCGACGCAGCGAAGGGGCGGTGGCGCGGGGCGCGGCCGGACACCGTCCGCGCGTGGCGGCTGCAGACGGACAGCGCGAGCGGATCCGGCGGCTTCTCCGGATGGGTGGACGAGCAGGGACGCGTGCTCCGGTCGACGCAGCTCCTGGGACTGACGCTGGAGCAGCGCCCGTACGAGGTGGCGTTCGAGAACTGGCGCGCCGACAAGCTCGCCCGCGGCGGCTCGGTGACGGCGGACCGCGACATCTTCGAGACGACGGCGATCGCCGCGAACAAGCGGATGAAGGAGGAGAGCGCACAGGTGAAGGTGCGGCTCACCGGCATCGACCTCTCGACCTACGACGTGAAGGGCTACCGCCAGCGGCTCACCGGCGACACCCTGACGATCACGCGCGAGGCGCCGGAGGCGCTGCAGGCGCGGTACGAGCTGCCCAACGGGGCGAGGGCCACCGTGATGTCGGTGTTCCTCGACCCGGAGCCCTTGCTCGAGGTCGACAATCCGGAGATCATCGTGCTCGCGCGGCGGTTGCGCGGCGCCGAGCGCGATCCGCGTGTCGTCGCCGAGCGGATCGAGCGGTGGGTGTACGACTCGGTGGAGGCGAAGATCTCGATCGGGGTGCCGAGCGCTCTGCGCACGCTGCGCACGCGCACCGGAGACTGCAACGAGCACACGCAGCTGTACGTCGCGCTCGCGCGCGCGGCGGGGATCCCGGCGCGCGTCGCGGCCGGTCTCGCGCTCGTGGAGGGCAAGTTCTACTACCACGCGTGGCCGGAGATCTGGCTGGAGCGATGGGTGGCGGTGGACCCGACGTTCGGGCAGTTCCCCGCCGACGCGTCGCACCTCCGCTTCACGGTGGGCGGGCTGGCGCGCCAGACCGAGCTGCTGCGCCTGATGGGCGCACTGAAGATCGACGTCCTCTCGGCGCGCTGACGCGAGCCGCCGTCTCCCCTCTCACCCACCGCGCATGATCAGCCTGAAGGGGCTCACGAAGCGATACGGCAGCTTCACCGCCGTGGACGCGATCGACCTGGAGGTGCCGCGGGGAGAGCTGTTCGGCTTCCTGGGCCCGAACGGCGCCGGCAAGACGACGACGCTGCGGATGATCGCGGGGATCCTCCGCCCCACGGCCGGCTCGATCGCCATCGCCGACGTCGATCTCGCGAAGGATCCGACCGGCGCCAAGATGCGGCTCGGCTTCATTCCCGACCGGCCTTTCATCTACGAGAAGCTCACCGGCTCGGAGTTCCTCCGCTTCGTTGCGGGGCTGTACGAGCAGGAGGGGGCGGAGGTGGAGCACCGCGCGCGCGAGCTGATGGCGCTGTTCGACCTGGAGGAGTGGCGGGACGAGCTCGTGGAGAGCTACAGCCACGGGATGCGGCAGAAGCTCATCATCTCCAGCGCCTTCGTGCACCGCCCCGACGTCATCGTCGTCGACGAGCCGATGGTGGGGCTCGATCCGAAGGCGGCGAAGATCCTCAAGGACCTGTTCCGCGAGTACGCGCGGCGGGGCCACACGATCATGATGAGCACGCACACGCTCGAGGTGGCGGAGACGCTGTGCGACAGGGTGGCGATCATCGCGAAGGGGACGATCCGCGCCTGCGGGACGATGGAGGAGCTGCGGCGCACGGCGACCGCGGCGGGGGCGAGCGACGGGCTGGAGCAGATCTTCCTGCGGCTCACGGGCGAGAACGCGGCGCGCGAGCTCGTCGAGGTGCTGAATGCCTGAGACGGAGGGGCGGCGGCCCGACCCCTCGCTGGGGCTGCTGCTCCGACCCAAGCTGCTGACGGTGCGCGCGCGGGCGATGTCGAACGAGCGCGGGCGCGCCGCGCGGTTCTCCGTGCTGGGCGGGATGGGGCTGCTGTTCTGGGCCTTCGCGTACACGGTGCTCTACAAGCTGCTCGTCTATTTCCGCAACGTCCCCGACCTGGGTCCCTTCCTCGCCGGCAAGCTGCTGGGGATCATCCTCGTCGGCTTCTTCTCGATCCTCCTGCTCTCCAACATCATCACGGCGCTGTCGAGCTTCTTCCTGGCGCGCGACCTCGACCTGCTCGTGGCGGCGCCCGTCGACTGGCTCACGGTGTACGGCGCGAAGCTGCTCGAGACCGGGGTGAACTCGAGCTGGATGGTGATGCTGATGGCGGTGCCGATGTTCGCGGCGTTCGGCGTGGCGTATCACGGCGGGCCGCTCTTCCCGCTCGTGGTGGCGGGGGCATTCCTTCCCTTCCTCGTCGTGCCGACGGTGATCGGCAGCGCGATCACGCTGCTGCTCGTGAACATCTTCCCCGCGCGCCGCACGCGGGACATCCTGAGCGTGATCGCCGTGCTCGCCGCCGGCGGGGTCGTGCTGCTCTTCCGCGTGGTGCGTCCCGAACGGCTCGCGCGGCCGGAAGGGTTCCGGTCGCTCGTGGAGTTCGTGAGCATCCTCCGCACGCCGACGTCGCCCTTCCTGCCGAGCGAGTGGGTGGAGCGGTTCATCCTCGGGTGGCTGAGCCGCCGGCCGGACTTCCTTCCGCTCTATCTGCTGTGGAGCACCGCGGCGGCGGCATTCGTGCTCGGCGCGCTGCTGCACCGCGGGCTGTACATGGCCGGCTTCAGCAAGGCGCAGGAGAGCGCGCAGCGGTTCGCGCGCGGCACCGGCGCCCGGACGCTCGGCAACCGCCTCTTCTCGCCGTTCGGGATCCTCAAGCGCGAGCTGCTGCTGAAGGAGATCCGCCTCTTCTTCCGCGACACGACGCAGTGGTCGCAGCTCATCCTGCTCGCGGTGCTGGTGGTCGTGTATGTCTTCAACATCAAGTACCTGCCGCTGAAGGGCGAGGGGATCACCTTCTTCCTCGTGAACGTGGTGCCCTTCCTGAACCTCGTCCTCGCCGGCTTCGTGCTCGCGTCGATCGCGGCGCGGTTCATCTTTCCCAGCGTCAGCCTGGAGGGGCGCACGCTGTGGCTGCTGCGCTCGAGCCCGATGCCCGTGCGCGACCTGCTCTGGGCGAAGTACTGGGTGGGGACGATGCCGCTGCTGCTGCTCGCGCTGGGGATCGTCGGCGTGACGAACGCGCTGCTGCAGGTGAGCGACTTCATGTTCGCCGTCTCGATCATGACCATCACGATGATGACGCTGGCGCTGTGCGGGATGGCGCTCGGCTTCGGGACGGTGTTTCCCCAGTACGAGACCGAGAACGCCGCGCAGATCCCCACCTCGTTCGGCGGGCTGCTGTTCATGATCACGTCGGTGGGTTTCATCGCCGCGGTGATCGTGCTCGAGGCGCGGCCCGTGTACAGCTACCTGTCGGGGCAGTTCTACGGCACGCCCTCGTCGCCTGTCGAGATGTGGATCGGCTTCGGCGCGGCGTTCGTGCTCTGCGTGGTGGCGACGGTGCTGCCGATCAGGATCGCGAAGGGGCGGCTCGAGGCGGTGGAGCGGTAGGAGGCGGGTTTGCCCGTCGAAACAGCATTCACCACGGAGGGCGCGGAGGACACGGAGGAACAGCCACATCTTGCTGCTGCGCCGTCCGCAGCACTTTCAGCACGACCAGTCGAACGCGCGATGCGCCGTTTTGTGCCGTGCGAGTGCATCGGGTGCTGGCAGGAGCGGGCGACTGAGGCGCGGACGAATCGGTTGTTTCACGCCCGGGCTGCGTATTCCTTTGGGCCTGCGATCCGAGCACTCTCGAGCTTCTCTTCAGCGATCAAGGAACCCGGCCCATTGAACGGGATCGAGGAACCCCGCTCGGCGGGAACTCCCCCGGCTCGAACTGCCGTCACCACGGAGGAGCACGGAGGACACTGAGGACGGCGCTGTTCCTCCGTGTCCTCCGCGGTTCAATGCTGTT